>CANLZY010000017.1 GCA_947495685.1 uncultured Tropicimonas sp. | reverse complement strand
ACCATCGTCCCGATGGACCAACGACCAACCATGCACTAACTTTCAGATTGGACCACTCAAGTGGGGCCGCTCAAACCTGGCATCCAATGATGCCGTTAGAAATTTTCATCTCCTGCGCTCTGATCTTGAGATGCCGCCAACCAGAATGCAACGCCAGGCCGCATTGGATTTGCCGAACTGGCTCACCCGGATCGTCGATGCCGAACCAAAGTGTTTCAGAGCGCCCATTTGGGCAGTGTGGAATGGCATCGTCGAAAACGATATCGCGCCGTGTGACAACATCGAGAGTATCCTTGATCTCATGGAGAACGGGCGTCTTCGCTATAGCGCTATCCAGCCACGGGTCCGATCTGGAACCTGGGTAGTCTATTGCACGCGTGTCCGCTCGGCCCTCTTGCAACGCGTGAATGACATGAACCGCTATTCACGGCGTCTCCCAAGATCTGTCTGGGAGTAACCCCAATTCTCGACTTGCGGACGGCCAGTTCGGTCTCTCTCTCGGCGGCCTCAAATCCTAATGAGCTTTCCTTCTTCGTCGAAAGAAACTCGTTCTCCGTCCACCAACGATCAAGAAGCGGGAGGCTGGCGCGCTATAAGGGCTTGATAACAAGGTTTTTTAAGTAACTTCCATCTTCGCGACATCGTTTTCTCGATCGCAGTCACAGTTGTGAGACCGCGACTCGGAAAAACGAACGCGAAGAAACCTCGGGATCAAGAACCTGTGAGTTCTTTAGCTGTCGACTGGAACACAATAGCGATCCCGATGCCCAACGAGAAAAGGAGAAAACAGGGCAACCACAGCTGCTCGCAATGCAGCCGGGTCCGGACAGGGACCCGATGACGTCTGTTCGTTGTGAACAGCGCACACCCACGGAAGGGAAAAACAATGAAAAACACTATCGAAGCGCGCGCTCTGCTCCAGCACGCGAAAACCTTATCGAGATTTTCGGAATGGCTGGAGACATCTGGTCATGAACTTGTTGAAGTTGCCTATCTTCTGGGTGGAGGCAAGTGGTCAGCGCGCGCCCGAAGTGTCGTTGTTGCGATCAGGCGTGGAGCAAGTGCTTCCAGCGTGCGCGGGGACCTCGTCGCGTTACGCAGACTGCTCTATCTCGAGCTGTCTGAGGTTCCGGGAAGTATAGAGGAAGCGTGCTTTCTCGATGTCCATCCCGACGATCCTCAAGCTGATCAAGCGCGGATCTGTGCAGAAGCAATTGGGCAAGCTGTCGAGGCCTTGTCCGCACTACAGGATGTCCACGCACAAACGCTTGGGGAGGTGGCATGATGTTTCAAGATGAAAGAAATTGCTTAGTGAATGCGCGAGACCTCACTTTGAAGGCCGGACAGTGGTTGCGATTGATCCGGTTCCAGATCCATCCAGCTGCGCCATTTTTCGGACCTGGCATGACGACATACGCGGACATGCTCGATCCGTCAGCGTCAGACCTGCGAAGGGTGGCGGCTTGTATCCGGTTGCGAACGGCTCTCGATCCGCTCGTTGTCGTAGAACGAAATATGGCCCTGGCGAACCGTGCAATTGACCCTCCAGTCGACCCCTACGGCTCTGAGTGGATCACGACGAAACGCGGTGCCGTGCTTGAAACTGTAGACGCTTTGCTACGGCAGGCGCTCCAAAGCTTTTCAGATGCCGGCATGAAATAAAGCAATGCACGCGGGCTGGCTCCTTTCTGGGAGCCAGCCCTCGGGCAAGAGTTGATGCGGCGTCGCGTGGGAACTCCCGGCAACCTGAAAGGCGTCAGAGGCTATCGACGAATCTGAGGATCTCTGTCCGTCGCCAGCGCGAGGAGCCTCCAATTTTTACCGGGCGAGGAAAATTTCCAGACTTGATGTCCCGGTAGATGCTTGCTCGGGATCGTTGAAGGGCGATCGATACATCTTCGAGGGTCATGAGAATGCTGCTTGTTTGAACGGGGTCCATGTCAGGGCTACCTTGTTGGTTGAGGTCGATGACAAGGACATTTGATCATCGCAACAACATCGGAACTGTTTTGACAAAGAAACCTGCTTACCAGTGCATTCTATAGTAGTGTGCCCTCCGGCGAGGGGGCTTCAATGAAAGGAGCGCTGAAGATTCGCCACCCCGACGCCACCCCAACACTCATCACCCCAACGACAGGATCGCAGAGGAATCGGTAACCATCTATATTCATTTGGAAATAAGTGGTAGCGGAGGAGGGACTTGAACCCCCGACACGCGGATTATGATTCCGCTGCTCTAACCAACTGAGCTACTCCGCCCCGAGACGTGGAGGGGGATTAATTGAGGTGACTTCGGGCGTCAAGGGGGGGCGGGCAGGATTTCTGTCGATTTCGCGCACCAATCTCGACGGTCGGAAGCCACGATCTTCGGCTCTGCCGGGCAGTCACCAGCCAAACGGTCGATTTCAGCGGCCAACCCGGCAAAATACAGTCCGTTACGGCGCAATCAGTCGCCGGGTACGCCCTTTACCTTGGGCTTCGGGTTTGGTTCTGTGTCCGGCAGAAACGGAGACCGAACATGCACACTTCCCTGCCCCTGAGCCGTGACCTTGTGCTGATCGGCGGCGGTCATACACACGCACTGATCCTGCGGATGTGGGGGATGGACCCACTTCCGGGCGTGCGGCTGACCGTCATCAATCCAGCGCCGATGGCGCCCTATTCCGGCATGCTGCCCGGGCATGTTGCCGGACATTATCGCAAGGAACAGCTGGAGATAGACCTGGTTCAGCTCTGCCGTTTTGCCGGGGCCCGGATGATCGTGGGCGCGGCGGTGGCGATCAACCGGGCAGACCGCCTGATCCAGATCGACGGACATCCGGATGTCCACTACGACATTGCCTCCCTTGATGTCGGAATAACCACCCGGATGCCGGAAACACCGGGTTTTGCCCGATACGGCGTTGCAGCAAAGCCGCTCGACAGCTTTGCCGCCGCCTGGGAGCGCTGGTGCCAGGCCGCGGTCCGCGGCGACGTGGCGTCACGGATCTGTATCCTCGGGGCCGGGCTTGCAGGCGTTGAACTGGCGCTGGCCATGCGGCACCGGACTCGCTCTCTGGACTTGGAAGCCGAGGTTCGGGTCCTTGACAGGAGTACGGCCCTGGCGGGTATCGCGGGCGACACGCGCTCGGTTCTGTTCGAACGGCTGCGCCGCGAAGACATCCCGCTGTACGAAAACAGCCAGGTCTCGGAGGTTCGCAAGGAGTCTGTCCTGTTGCAGGACGGGCGGCACCTTGCGTCTACCTTCACCCTCGGGGTCGCCGGGGCGCGACCACATGGTTGGGTTGACCAACTGGGTCTGGAAACACACGAGGGCTACGTTACCGTTTCGCCCGACCTACTCAGCGTGTCGGACCCGGCGATCTTTGCCTGCGGGGACTGTGCGCACCTTGGCTTCGCGCCGCGCCCCAAGGCCGGAGTGTTTGCCGTGCGGGCCGCGCCGGTCTTGTTCCACAACCTGCGAGCAGCCCTGTCCGGGGGGCGGATGCGGCGGTTCCGCCCGCAAAAGGACTACCTGAAACTGATCTCGCTGGGCGATCAGGAAGCCGTGGCCGACAAACGTGGTCTCACGGTCAGTGGACGTTGGCTCTGGCGGTGGAAGAACCGCATCGATCAAACCTTCATGGACAAGTTCCACGCCTTGCCCGCCATGCCCGCGACACCACTGCCGGCACAAAGGGCAATCGGCGTGAACGACGTGCTGGGCGACAAGCCCCTGTGCGGGGGCTGTGGCGCCAAGGTTTCAGGCGCACGGCTGAAATCGGCCCTGCGACGGTTGCCAGCCCCGGCACGGGAGGACGTGTTGACCGTTCCCGGTGACGACGCCGCAATTCTGTCCATCGGCGGCACGCGCCAGGTTCTGACGACCGATCATCTGCGCGCCTTCACCGAAGACCCGGTGACGCTGGCCCGCATCACGGCGGTGCATGCCCTTGGCGATATCTGGGCGATGGGGGCCCAGCCACAGGCGGCCCTGGCCAGCATCACCCTGCCCCGGATGCGCGACGAGATGCAGGCCCATACCCTGCGCGAGATCCTCGACACGGCGACCGAGGTCTTTCGCGCCGAAGGGGCTGAACTGGTTGGCGGGCATACCAGCGTCGGGGCGGAGTTGACCATCGGCTTCACCCTGACCGGGCTGTCCAGCGGGACACCGATCACCCTTGCCGGTGCGCAACCGGGTGACGTGCTGCTGCTGACCAAGCCGATCGGCTCCGGAACCATCCTTGCAGGCGAGATGCAACGCAAGGCTCGCGGCGGCGATGTGTTGGCGACGCTGGCCTCCATGGGCCGAACGCAAGGCACCGCCGCCCGAATCCTGTCTTCGGCACATGCAATGACCGATGTCACCGGGTTTGGCCTTGCCGGGCACCTGATGGGGATCTGCGAGGCCTCTAATGTCGCGGCAGAGGTGTCGCTGGACGATATTCCGATCTATCCCGGCGCGGAGGCCCTGGCCCAAGCGGGTATCCGGTCGACGATCTATCCCGCCAACCGAGAGATCGCAGCGCGGATGGTTGTACCCGACACCCCGCGCGCCGCGCTTTTGTTCGACCCGCAGACGGCGGGCGGGCTGCTCGCGGCGGTGGCCCCAGCCCGTGCGGAGGCGGCATTGGCGGATCTGCGTGCGGCCGGGGTCGATGCCCACCGGATCGGCTCCATTGTCGAGGGGCCGCCCTTCATCGCAGTGACCTGACCCCTAGGCCTCGATCCGAGCCAACTGGTCAACCTGGTCGAGCTGCTCCAGAATCCGGTCTGCGGCGCGCTCCAGCCCGGCGTCGTCCAGGGTGATGTCCAGTTGTACCGCCGGTTCTCCGGCGTCGCTGCGAGAGTTGGCGTAGCGGCTGTCGTAGTGCAGCGTGATCAGTTCTTCGGCCAGGGTCTCGAACGCCCCCTGATCGACCAGCCCATGCCAGGCCGCCACCCGCTCGCGTCCGCGCAACCGTACCAGCAACGACAGGATATCCTTCAATTGCTGGCGGTCGTCCGAGATGTCGGAATAGGCCCGGGCAAGGTAGGTCGCGCGATCCTGAACCGTTGCCTGCAACCGGATTCGCCGGGAGGCCCGCATCACTTGCCAGACCGTCGGCGGCACCAGCAGGTTGCCCACCTTGCTGCTTTCGGCCTCGACCAGAACCGGGCGCGCCGGATCAAGCTGCGCCAGTTCCGCGACAAGCCGGGTCTCCAGCATCTTCTGGCTGGGCTGTCCGTCCGGACGCGGGCCCAGAACCGAACCGCGGTGGTTTGCCAGCCCCTCCAGGTCCAGGATCTGCCCGCCACGTGCCGCAACCCGATGCAGGATCTCGGTCTTGGCAGTGCCCGTGTTCCCGTCCAGCAGGACGAACCGATGCCGCAAGGGGGTTTCGTACAGTGCCGCCACGACGGCCCGCCGATAGGTCTGGTAGCCCCCCGTCAGCACGTCGCTGCGCCAACCGATCTGTTGCAGGATCGAGGCAAAGGAATTGGAACGCTGCCCACCGCGCCAGCAATAGACCAGCGGCTGCCAGCTGCCGTCCTTGTCGGCCAGTGGCCCCTGCAGATGGCGCGCGGCGTTTTTCGATACCAGCGCCGCGCCGACCTTGCGCGCCTTGAACGGGGATTCCTGCTTGTAGATGGTGCCGACCACCGCACGTTCTTCGTTGTCGAGAACTGGCAGGCTGATGGCGCCGGGCACATGGTCCTCGGCAAATTCATCAGGGGACCGCACGTCGATCACCGTGTCGAAGGGCAACTCCAGCGGAGCGCTCAGATCTGGAAGGATATATGCCATCGATGCTCCTCTTACCCCAGCTTCCGACCAAGCGAAAGCGCGCGACACCGGAGGAGCCCCACACAAGGTTTGCTCATTTTTTCGTCGCTCGTTTTTCCGAACGCACAATTGGCGGGCAGTTTAACCTGTCGTTCGCCTGCCACACGTCCGCTGCAGTCTTGGACTTGCCTGAACGACAACGGCCCGAAACCATGCGGCTGATGATTGATCTCGCGGCTGGAGGAGTCCTGCATGATCCCGACCCTTGATTGGCAACGTTTTGCATCCCGTACCGATATCCAGGGGTTCGTTCATGACCTTGGGTCGGCAATGCAGACGCCAGGCATATTCCTGTTGAAAAACCATGGCATTCCGGCCGCGCAGATCGCGACGGTGTTCAAGACAGCCGACGGCGTGTTTCACCTGACCGAGGCCGAAAAGCGGACGTTGTCGCGCGCGGTCAACGGCCACAACCGCGGCTGGGCCGGTTTCGGCGACGAAAAGCTCGATCACAGCACCCCGACACCGGACCGCAAGGAAAGCTTCAACATCGGGGTCGACCTGCCATCGACAGACCCCCGTGTTGCCGCGGGCGAGCCGTTTCGCGGAATCACGCCCTGGCCGAACCTGCCGGGGTTTCGGGAGGTTATGCTGGACTACCTGGACAGCGTCATGTCGCTGGGTCTGGCGTTGCACGAAGCCATCGCCCAGGATCTTGGCGTGTCCCACGGCATCTTCAAGCGCGCCTTCAAGGACCCGGCGGCCACTCTCCGGTTGCTGGCCTATCCGGCGGCGCTCGGCAGTGACCCCGAGATCGGCGCCGGGGCGCATACGGATTACGGATCGTTGTCCATCGGTGCGACAGACGGGCAACCGGGCCTGCAATTCCTGTCGTCCGAAGGTCACTGGCACGACGTGCCGTCGGTGCCCGATACGCTGGTCATCACGATCGGCGATTGCCTGATGCGGTGGTCGAACGGCCGGTACAGGTCCACGCTGCACCGGGTCCTGCCACCGCCACAGCGCCGTCAATCGCTGGTTCTGTACATGGACCCCGACCCGGAGGCGATCATCGCACCGCTTCCGGCGGCTGGCACGCCCCGGTATCAGCCCGTGGTCTATGGCGACTACCTGACAGGCCGGCTGCGCGACAGCCACCTGCCACGCGTGCGCTAGGCCTATTCGCGACCGCGCAGGACCTGCGCCGGGCGCCGCGACAACGGCCGCCACGCAAAGGCCAGCCCGGCCAGCAGGGTTGCCATCACGCCACCGGCCACGATCAACAGGGCCGATACCGGCTCGAAGGCAAAGGTAGTCTCCATCACACGGGTGGTCACCGCCCAGCCTGCCAACCCACCGCACAGAACCGCAACCAGCCCGGCAGCCGCCCCCAGCAAGGCCGAACGGATGGCGAAATACCCAAGGATCTGCCCCCGAACCCCGCCGACAGTTTTCAGGACCGCCGCCTCGAACACCCGTGTGCGTTCACCCGCCGCCGCCGCGCCGATCAGCACGATCACACCGGTGACCAGTGTTGCAGCCGCCCCATAGGTGATCGCCGCCGCGATCCCGGCCAGAAGCGTGCTGATGTGGTTGATGGCGTCGCGCACCCGGATGGCGGTGATGTTGGGATAGGCCCGCGCCAGGTCCCGCAGGATGGCCGCTTCGCTGTCGGTCTCGGCATAGATCGTGGCGATATGGCTGTGCGGGGCTCCGGCAAGCGCGGCCGGATTCATCGACATGATGAAACCGATACCAGCGGTGGAAAAATCCACCTCGCGAAAACTGGTGATCTCCGCTTCGATGTCCCGCCCCAGGATGTTGACGGTCAGCCTGTCGCCAAGCTCCAGCCCCATCTCCTCGGCCTCTTCGGCGGCAAAACTCAGCTGCGGCGGACCGGTATAGTCCTCGGGCCAGAATTCCCCCGCAGTGATACGGGTCTGCTGGGGCAGTTTCGCCGAATAGGTGACGCCACGATCGCCGCTCAGCACCCAGTGCTCGCCCACGACCTCACGCGCGGGTGTGCCGTTGATCCGGGTCAGGACCCCCCGCAGCATCGGCGCGGTCTCGACCCGGCTGACGCCCGGATCACCCTCGACCCGCTCCAGAAAGCCCGACAACTGGTCCGGCTGGATGTCGACGACAAAATACGACGGCGCAACCTCGGGCAGGTCGCGGGCGATGGCGTTGCGCAGGTTGGCATCGATCTGCCCGACCGAGGCCAGCACCGTCAGCCCCAGTCCCAACGACAACACGACCGACGTTGTCTCGCTCCCCGGGCCACCAACGGCCCCGAGCGCCAGCCGAAGCGCGGTGCGCCCCCGCACAAACCGGGCCCGTGCCAGACGTCGGCACAGCCCCCGGATGGCCCAGGCCGCCACCAGCAACAGCACCAACGACCCCGCCACACCGGCGGCCGAATAGAGCGCCAACCGGGGCAGGCCCGAGAACCACGCCGACAACCCGACGAGCGCTGCAATCAGAGCCGCCGTGATCAGCAGGTACATCGGGCGCGGCATGCCGTGCCGGCCACCGACCGCGTCGCGGAACAGGGCTGCGGCCCGGATCTCTTCGGTGCGCGCCAATGGCCAGAGCGTGAACAGCAGCGCCGTCAACAGCCCGTACAGACCGGCCTCGATCAGTGGCTTCGGATAGAACGTGAATTGCGCCGGAACCGGCAGGCGCGCCTCGATCATCGGCGCCAACAGGACCGGCACCAGCCCCCCCAGCACCAGACCGATCGCGATGCCCAGCAACGCCAGTGCCCCGACCTGCATCAGGTAGGCCGCAAAGATCGTCCTGGCCTCTGCGCCCAGCGTCTTGAGCGTCGCGATCACTTCGCGTTTGCCATCCAGATAGGCACGCACAGCCGCCGACACCCCGACACCCCCGACCGCCAGACCGGCAAGCCCGACCAGAACGAGGAAAGCGCCCAACCGGTCGACAAACGTGGCCACGCCCGGCGCACCGTTGCGGCTGTCGCGCCAGCGCATGCCGCTGTCGCGGAACAACTCCTGCGCCTCGGACTTCAACGCCGACAGGTCGGCCCCCACCGGGAACGCCAAGCGATACTGGGTTTCGAACAGGGTGCCCGGTTCCAGCAACGACGAATTGGCCAGCGCCGTGGTCCGTACCAGCGTCCGCGGGCCCAGCCGAAAGCTGTCCGCGGCATCGTCCGGCTCATGCTCCAGCAGTGCCGACAGGCGGAATGTCTGGGTGCCCAGCTGGAACGTCGCGCCCGGCTCCAACCCCAGCCGGTCGGCCAGAACCCGCTCCATGACAGCCCCCGGCAGGCCGTCGACATCGGCAAGCGCCTCGGAAATCGTCATCTCGGGCGCCAGGCCGACGAAGCCATAAATCGGATAGATGTCGTCGATGCCCTTTACCTGCGTCAGGGCGCGCTCGGCCGCATCGCCCTCGCCCACCACCGCCATGGATCGGAAATCGACGACCTCGGACACGGTATCGGATGCCTGTTGCATCCAGGCGCGCTCCACGTCGTTTGCGTAGCGAAAGGTGAAGGACATCTCCGCGTCCCCGCCAAGCATCGATGCCCCTTCGCGCGCCAGCCCGGCATCAATTCCGGCACGCACCGAGCCAACGGCGGCAATGGCCGCAACGCCAAGCGCAAGACAGGCCAGGAACACCCAGAATCCCGCCAGCCCACCGCGCAGCTCGCGCCGGGCGATACGCGCCGCAACCCTCAGGCTCATTGTGCCGCCTGCAGTCTGGAGTCGATCCGACCGTCGACAAGCCGAACGATCCGGTCACAGCGCTGCGCCAGGTCGGCGGCGTGGGTGACAAGGATCAGCGTCGCGCCGTGGCGGTCGCGCAGGCCGAACAGCAGGTCCATGATCGCCTCGCCCGTCGACCCGTCGAGATTGCCTGTGGGCTCGTCCGCCAGCAGGATCCGGGGCCGCGGTGCGGCCGCCCGCGCCAGCGCCACACGTTGCTGCTCGCCGCCCGACAATTGCGCGGGGTAGTGATCCAGCCGATCCCCCAGCCCAACGGCTCGCAACTCCTCCTCGGCGCGGTCAAACGCCTCGGGGCGTCCGGCCAGTTCCAGCGGGGTTGCGACGTTTTCAAGCGCCGTCATCGTCGGAATAAGATGGAAGCTCTGAAACACAACGCCCATATGATTGCGACGGAAGCGGGCCAGCGCGTCTTCGCCCATCGCAGACAGATCGTGCCCGGCTGCCGTGATCGACCCCGAAGTGGCGCGCTCCAGCCCGCCCATCAGCATGAGGAGTGAGGATTTGCCCGACCCGCTTGGCCCGATCAGCCCCAGTGTTTCGCCTTCTGTCACATCGAGCGAGATCCCGTGCAGGATCTCCACGCGACCGGCATTGCCGTCCAGCGCCAGGGTCACGTCCCTCAGGGACAGGATCGAATCAGGCATGCAATGGGTCTCCGCAATGGTGCACCGTTCTGGATATGGGGCGTTGACCCGGCTGCGCAAGGCATTGCTGGGAGGAACAGCGCTCGTGATGCTGATCGGACCGGCCAGCGCGGCTGAAATTCGCCTTGCTGCATTGGGCGACAGCCTCACCCAGGGTTACGGTCTGCCACAGGCCGACGGGTTCGTTCCCCAGCTCGAAGGCTGGCTGCGCGCACGCGGCCACGCGGTGCAGATCCTCAACGCCGGGGTGTCGGGCGATACCACCGCCGGTGGCCTGTCGCGCGTCGACTGGACCCTGACCCCGGATGTGCAGGGCCTGATCGTCGCGCTTGGCGGCAACGACGTGCTGCGGGGCACCGATCCGGCCAACAGCCGGGCCAACCTGCGCGGTATCCTCGAGGTTGCACAGGCCAAGGGCGTCCAGGTCCTGTTGATCGGGATCGAGGCACCGGGCAATTACGGGCCGGACTACAAGCAGGCATTCGACACGATCTATCCCGATCTGACGGCGGAATTCGGCACCCTGTACGCACGCAGTTTCCTGTCAGGGCTGACGGACCTGCCCGACACCGACGACGCCAGGGCAAAGTACATGCAGGACGATGGCTTGCACCCGAACGCCGATGGTGTCCTTCTGATCGTCGACACGCTGGGACCGGCAGTCGAGGATCTCCTCGACAGGGTCGAAGCCGGCGACCAATAGATTCTCAAGGAGACCGCGGATGGACCTGATCGACAAATTGCGTGCGGCCCTGGGCGACGCCCATGTGCTGACCGGCAGCGATTGTGTCCGCTACGCGTCGGACTGGACTGGTGTGTATTCGGCCCAACCGCTTGCCGTGGTCCGTCCGGGCAACACGGCCGAGGTCAGCGCAGCGGTCAAACTGGCCAGCACGGCGGGCATCCCCATCGTGCCGGTTGCCGGCAACACCGGCCTGTGCGGCGGCACCTACGCCCCCGACTCGCTTATGATCTCGGTCGAGCGGATGAACGCGATCCGCGAAATCCGCCCCGGGGCCCGCGTTGCCGTGATCGAGGCGGGTGTCGTGCTGGACGCCATCCATGCGGCGGTCGAGGCCCACGACCTGATCTTTCCGCTCACCTTTGGCGCGCGCGGCTCTGCCATGCTCGGCGGTGCCCTGTCGACCAACGCCGGCGGCTCGAACGTGGTGCGCTACGGCTCCACGCGCGGGCTGTGCCTGGGGCTGGAGGTCGTGCTGCCGTCGGGCGAGGTGCTCGACCTGATGAGCGCGCTGCACAAGGACAATTCCGGCTATGACCTGAAGGACCTGTTCATCGGCGCCGAGGGCACGCTGGGGCTGATCACCGCCGCCACGGTCAAGCTGTTTCCAAGGCCGGCCGCCTATGCCACCGCGATGGTTGCGGTGCCTGCCCTGTCGGATGCGCTGACGCTGTTGAACCGGCTGCAACGCCAGACCGGTGGCGCGGTCGAGGCCTTCGAATACATGTCGGCCCCGATGATCGACGGGCTGTTGGCGCAATTTCCAGACATGCGCGCGCCCTTTGCGGACCGCCACGACGTGAACCTGATGGTCGAGATCGGCGCCACCGCACCGCGCGATGCCACGCCGGGGCCAGACGGAAGCCTGCCCGTCGTCGCCCATCTGGAAACGGTGCTGGGCGAGATGCTGGAAGACGGCACGGTCCTGGACGCCGTGGTCGCGCAGAACGAGGGCCAGCGGGCCGAGATGTGGCGTCGGCGCGAATCCGTGGCCGAGGTGACGCTCAAGCGGCATCCCTTCGTGAACACGGACATCTCCGTGCCGCTGGACGCGGTCGAGGCCTTTTTGACCCGGATCGGCGAGCGACTGCAACAGATCGACCCGACCGCCGACGAACTGGCAGTTGCGCACCTGGGCGATGGCAACGTGCACTACATCGCCTACCCGACGCGGGACGACCCGGTCCTGATGGACCAGATCCTGGAGGCCATAGAACAGGTAGCGCTGGACCTTGGCGGATCGTTCTCGGCCGAACACGGGATTGGAAAATCCAAATTGCCGTCGATGCAGCGGCGCAAGGATCCCGTTGCGCTGGACATCATGGCACAGATCAAGGTGGCGCTTGACCCGCGGGAGCTGATGAACCCCGGCAAGGTCCTGCCGGGCTGACCGGAGCGCCGTTCGACACCGTATGGAGCGGGACGAACCTGCCCCGCCAAAGGAACATCGCCGGATGAGCGAGCCCCACACGACCGAAACACCCCGGCTCGACTGGCTCTGGACAGATCCACGGCTGCGGGTTGTCGTGGTGCTGTGCCTGCTGCATTCGATCTCCACCAGCTCGGTCATGCCCTACCAATCGCTTATCGGCATCCAGCGGCTCGGCCTGTCTGCCGCCGGCTATGGCGCCGTCTTTGCCGTCGGCGGGCTGGTCTATGTGCTGTGCTCGGTCGCGGGCGGCATGCTCGCCGACAGGCTGGGCTCGGGTCGTCGCATTGCGCTGGTGACGACGCTTGCGGCGCTGGCCGGGTTCGCTGCCGTGTTCTTCCTGCGCAGCATCGGAGCCTTTGTGCTGGCCCATGCCGTGCTGCTGCCGATGGGCGGAGTCGTCTTCGTGCTTCTGTTCGGGTTGGCCCGGCAGATCGTCGAGGCGCGCGCACCGGGTCAATCGGCCGGCGTCATGTCGGCTGTACGGGCGACCTTTTCACTGCCCTTCGCACTGGCGCCCCCGTTGTGGGGCGTTGCGCTGCAATGGGACATCGACCTGTTTGCGGTCTACGGCACCGGGACCCTCGCCATGGCCGCGATCCTGTTGCTGGTCTACCGCAGCTGGCCCGTCACCGACGCGACGTCCCCTGCCGCCTCGGGCACGGGAACACGTCAGGCCCTGGCAGCCATGATGGCCCCGCGCGTGCTGGTTCGAACCTGCCTGATGGCCACCCTGAACGGGATGTCGATCCTGTACCTGATGATCCTGTCACTGCTGGTGATCACCGATCTGGGCGGCACCGAAGCCCATGCCGGGCTGTTCGTCGGTCTGGTGGCGTTGCTGGAAATCCCGACGATGCTGCTGATGATCCCGGCATCGCGGCACTGCTCCACGACCCAGTTGATCATTGGCGGCAGCCTGATCTACGCGACCTTCTTCTTTGGCCTCGGCACCGCCACCGAGGTCCGCCAGATCTGGTGGACGCTGCCGTCAGCCGGCGTCGGCGCGGGCATCATCCTGTCGATGTCACTGGGCTATCTGCAGGGGCTCCTGCCCGACCGGCCGGGCAGTGGTGCGTCGTTGATCGCGGTCGCCAACTTCTCTGGCGGGCTTGTCGCGGCGCTGGCCATCGGCTTTGCGACACCGCTGTTGGGATACTCGGGCACGGCGCTCATGGCCGGCTGCGCCGTGCTGGCTGCCGCGGTGCTGCTGACCCTGCTGGACCGCCCCTTCCGGGCGCACGCCTCCAGTCATCCGAGGTGACGGGTCAGGCTCTCCAGTCGAAGAACCCGGCCCCGGCCCGCGCCAGCAGACGCCGGGCGAGATCCTGGCCAAGCGCTGCCGCGTCCTCGATGGGTGCGCTGCCAGCATCCTCCAGGCACTCACTGCCATCGGGGCGCAGGACTTCGCCCTTCAACCGCACGGACCCAGCCTCCAGCATCGCTAGCCCCGCGATAGGCGTTTCGCAGGACCCGTCAAGCGCCGTCAGATAGGCGCGTTCCGCCGCCAGACGCTGGCCGGTCGGTGTGTCGTGGATTGCCTCCAGCATCGTGGCGGCATCCATGTCGTCGCTGCGCCGCTCGATACCGATCGCCCCCTGGGCCACCGCCGGCAACATCGCCTCGGTGCCGATGGGGGTGCGCTTCACCTCGTCCATGGCCAGCCGGTTCAACCCGGCGCAGGCCAGGAACGTCGCCTCGGCCACGCCCTCGGACAGCTTGCGCATCCGGGTCTGCACGTTGCCCCGGAATTCCACCACCTGAAGGTCAGGCCGCCGGAACAGCAACTGCGCACGGCGGCGCAACGACGATGTGCCGACGACCGCGCCCTGGGCCAGCGCCTCGAACGGCTTGCCGTCGAGCGTGACAAAGGCGTCCCGCACATCTTCGCGCGGCAGATAGCAATCCAGAAGCAGCCCGTCAGGTTGCGCGACCGGCATGTCCTTCATCGAATGCACCGCGATGTCGATGGCACCAGACAGCAGATCCTCCTCGATCTCCTTGGTGAACAGCCCCTTGCCGCCGATTTCGCGCAGCGCGCGATCCTGAACGCGATCCCCGGTGGTCTTGATCACGACGATCTCGAAGGCGGCTTCGGGCAGATCGAACGCCGCCCCAAGCCGTGCGCGCGTCTCGTAGGCCTGGGCCAACGCCAGCGGAGAGCCACGGGTGCCGATTTTCAGCGGAGAAGCGGGGGACGGAAGTTTCTGTGTCATGGCACCGTGCTTAATTGCCGTCCTGCCCAGTGACAACTCCCCTGCGACTTGACTTCCTGCCGCAGAGGCCGCACCCAACGAACGCCGCAACTGGAGGGGATGACATGGCCGAACAGAAAAAACTGCTGCGCGCACTTGCCGGAGAGACCCAGGCCGTGCCCCCGATCTGGATGATGCGACAGGCCGGGCGCTACCTGCCGGAATACCGGGCGACCCGGGCGCAGGCCGGCGATTTCCTGTCGCTGTGCTACAATCCGGAGCTGGCCGCCGAAGTCACCCTGCAACCGATCCGCCGCTATGGCTTTGACGCCGCGATCCTGTTTGCCGACATTCTGCTGATCCCGCAGGCGCTTGGCGCGGACCTGTGGTTCGAAACCGGCGAAGGCCCGCGGCTGTCGACCATCACCACGCAGGCCGATTTCGACAAGTTGAAGGGCAAGGATGACATCCACGACCACCTCGCCCCGATCTACGAGACCGTGCGCCTCCTGACCAGCGCCCTGCCGTCCGAAACGGCGCTGATCGGTTTTGCCGGCGCGCCCTGGACCGTGGCAACCTACATGATCGCCGGGCGCGGCACGCCGGATCAGGGCCCGGCCCATGCGCTGCGCGAGGAAAACACGCCGCTGTTCGAGGCCCTGCTCGACCTGCTGACCGAGGCGACCATCGAGTACCTGTCCTGCCAGATCGAGGCCGGCGCCGAGACCGTGAAGCTGTTCGACAGTTGGGCCGGATCGCTGAAGGGCGACGCCTTTGCAAAGTACGCACTGGAGCCAGCCAGGCAGATCATCAGCGCCCTGAAAGCCCGCCATCCCGATGTGCCGATCATCGCCTTCCCGCGCGAGGCCGGCGACAATTACATCGGCTTTGCCAAGGCCACCGGCGCCGATTGCGTGGCGCTGGACAATTCGGTCAGCGCCGAGTGGGCGGCCGAGATGGTACAGGTCGATGGCTGCGTGCAGGGCAACCTGGCCTCGCGCCACATGGTCACCGGCGGCGACGCCCTGGTCGAGGAAACCCGCGCCATCGTCCGCGCCTTCTCGGGCGGGCCACATATTTTCAACCTCGGGCATGGCATCACGCCGGACGCCGACCCGGAAAACGTTCAGCTGATGATCGATACAGTGCGCGAAACCGCATCCTGAGTGGCTCCGCATCCGTCGATGCGGGCGCGAGATGTCGGCGGGTGTGACGAGCGGGACAGCCAGGCGAACAATGGCCGCTGGTGGATGGGCAATTCAGGCGGGCACGACCGCCTGTTCTGCACCTGAGTGCGGGCAGTGTGCCGTGTCAGGCCACCAACCCGGCCCGGATATCCTGCAACCGACGCTTCTGGAGCCCCTCGGCGTCAAAGTTTACCGCCGACAACCAACTGCGCAACGCCTCCCCGACCACCGGCCAATCCGCATCGGTGAAAGCAAACCACGCAGTGTCCCGGTTGCGCCCCTTGTAGTGCGTGGCCTGGCGGAAGGTTCCCTCATAGACGAGACCCAACCGCGCCGCCGCCGCCCGGGACGGCGCATTCAGCGCATCGCATTTCCATTCGTAGCGACGATACCCAAGGTCCTCCATCGCATGTTCCATCATCAGGAACATCGCCTCGGTCGCGGCGGGGGTGCGCTGGATCAGCGGGGAAAAGTTGATATGCCCAACCTCGATCGATCCATTGGCCGGACCGATCCGAAGATAGCTTGCAATGCCAAGGCAACGGCCTGTGCCCGCCTCGCGGACCACGAAGAACATCGGGTCAGCGCCCAGGCAGGCCGTCTCCATCCAGGCCGACACCTCGGCCTCGGAGCGAAACGGACCATAGGGCAGATACGTCCAGTTCCGGCCGTCCGGATCGGCATTGAACGCCTCGGCCAGACCTGCGGCATGCGCTTTCGGGTCGGCGGGTTCCAGCATGCAGAACCTGCCGGTCAACGTTTCCCGCCGTGGCAAGGGCCGGGGAAACGGCATCTCCACCGGCCACCCGACAGGTTGTCCTAGAGCGTTCTCCCGCGTGGATCGCTCGGTCAGGTCCATTTTGCCTCCGGTGGCAGCGACATCAGCACCGCATTTGCATCGTGGCCGGTGGCCAGACCGAATTTCGTGCCCCGGTCGTAGACCAGGTTGTATTCGGCATAGAGGCCGCGATGGATCAGTTGCGCTTCCTTGTCGACATCGGTGTAAGGATCGTTGCGGTGCTGTTCGGTGACCGGCAGGAACGCCGGCAGGAACGCCGCGCCGACATCGCGGGTAAAGGCAAAATCCGCCTCCCAGTCACCAGTGTTCAGATCGTCATAGAAGATACCACCGACACCGCGCGCCCGGCCCCGGTGCGGAACAAAGAAATACTCGTCGGCCCAGGCCTTGAACCGATCGTAGTAGGCTGGGTCATGCGCATCGCAGGCCAGTTTCAGGGCAGCATGGAACGCCGCCGTGTCCGCGTCGTTTTCGATACAGGGGTTCAGGTCAGCCCCGCCACCGAACCACCAGGCGTGCGGGGTCCAGAACATGCGGGTGTTCATGTGCACCGCCGGCGTGCGCGGGTTCTGCATATGGGCCACCAGGCTGATGCCAGACGCCCAGAAGCTCGGGTCGCTGTCCATGCCCGGAACGCCGCGCGCGGCCATCGCCTTCTGCGCGGCCTCGCCCAGCGTGCCATAGACGGTCGAGATGTTCACGCCGACTTTTTCAAAGACCCGCCCACCGCGCATCACGCTCATCAGGCCACCCCCGGCATCACTGCCGTCCGCAGAGCCACGCCGGGTCTCGCTGACCTCGAACCGGCCGGCAGGCAGGTCAGCAAAGGGGCCTTCGACCTGGGTGTCCTCCAACGCTTCGAAGGCGGTCACGATCCGGTCGCGCAACTCCCGGAACCAGGCGGAGGCACGGGCCTTCTGGTCGTCGAACGGCTGGGTCATGCAATTGTCTCCTTCGATCATCGGCCCTCGCTAGCAGTTTTGAATGCCTCCGACCAGACCCGGCCCAAGCCCGCAGCGCGATTGGCGGATCGGATGCAAGCCGCTATGATGTTGACATGAAACGCATGATTCTTCTGCTCTTGCTATCGGCCCTCGCCGCCTGCGCGACACCTCGGGAAAGCTGTCTGAAATCGGCAACCAAGGATCTTGCGATTGTCGACGAACTGATCCTGCAGACACAGGCCAACCTGTCGCGCGGCTATGCCATCGACCGCGAGGCCTATATCTCGTCGCGCGTGGACCTCTGCCTTGGCAGCGGCAATTACGGCTATCGCGGGAGAGGCGTCGGGGTCGGCTGGACCTATTGCACGGTGCCGGACACCCGCTATCGTGAAAAGCCGGTGCCCATTGATGGCGCCACGGAGCAACGCAAGCTCGCCGAGTTGAAACAGACCCGCGCGCGCCTTGTCCGGGAGGCCGAAGCGGGTCTTGCCCAGTGCAACGCCAAGTATCCTCTCGGCTGATTGCGTCTGACCCGGATCGTTGGGGATGCCCCCCGCCATCCTGTACTGCGTTGGAGGGTGTGAACCGGCAGGGATCAAGGCACTTGCCACGGATTGAGCAGGATGTTCTTCCTGATCGGATGCGCCCAAGCAGCAAACCAGCAAGGCATGCCCTGTGCCGGGCCAACCGCACTGGCCGATTGGGCACGGTTTTTTCGCCTCGATTGCTTTTCCCGGTATCGCAACAGCCTTGGGGTGTAAAGCCCTCCACCCATCAACCGACACGGTGATCGGCTCAGGCTTCGCCAGACCGGGCGGCAGATGAAGCAACCAAGATTGGCCGCGCCCTGTGCCGCCTCTTTGAATCAGAAACACCACGGTTTCGGGATGCCGCGCCCCTTCGGACCTCTTCTCAAACAGATGGCTCAAGGCCTGAGGCCGGGGGCTCCCGCCCGTCTTCCGGCGCCTTCGGCGCCATCATCCCGTTGGGCGTGGCGCGTGCTAACGCACGCGTGTGACAGGAGGCACCGTCGCGCCCTGTGGCTCGGGTTGCTGTTTGGAGTTCGGTTCGACCAAATGCCGCCCGCCGCAGGCGCCATGCCCAACGGGAGCGGACAAATCTCTGATATGGCCGCGACGGGCGGGAGCGCTCCCTAGCCCTTTGCACCCGCGCGATACCACCGGCGCAGCATCGCCCTGTCGGACGGTTCCATGAAATTGGCCCGCCCCGGAGGCATCGCATGGGTGACCCCAGCCTGAAGGTATATCTGCTGCGCGTGACGCACGATGTCGGATTCCGTTACCAGCTTCACGCCCTTGGGCGGAACGGCCAACCCCTCCCAACCGGGTTCCGGCGTATGGCACATGGAGCAGTTCCCCAGCACGATATCGTAGACCTCGGGAAAGCCCTCGGCCTCGACAAACCGCTGCTGTGCGGTGCTGAGCGCAGTTTCTTCCCACCCCTCATCCTCGCCATAGAGCGGTGCCAGCGACAGGCCGACAATCGCCAGGAACAACAGAAGCGTCGCGGCCCAGGTCCAGCGCGGTCCGGACTTCGGAAAGTCGCTTGCATGGAAGCTGTTGAAATAATGCCGGATCGTCACCCCCATCAGGAACACAAGACTGGCGATCAACCAGTTCCACTCGCTGGCGAAGGCCAGAGGGTAATGGTTCGACAGCATGAGGAAGATAACCGGCAAGGTCAGATAGTTGTTGTGGGTCGAACGTTGCTTGGCAATCTTGCCATATTTTGCATCCGGCGTCCTGCCGGCCTTCAGATCGCCGACCACGATGGTCTGGTTGGGGATGATGATGAAGAACACGTTGGCCGACATGATCGTGGCGGTAAAGGCCCCCAGGTGAAGCAGCGCCGCCCGCCCCGAGAACACCTGCGTGTAGCCCCAGGCCATCACGACCAGAATCACGTAGAGCAACACCATCAGGCGGGTGTTGTCGTCACCGAACCGCGACTGGCACATCGCATTGTAGGCCAGCCAGCCGAAGGCCAGCGATCCGACGGAAATGGCAATCGCCACCCAGAGCGGCAGATCCAGAACGCTCGGGTCGATCAGGTAGAGGTCGGCGCCCAGATAATAGACCAGCACCAGCATCGCGAACCCGCTGAGCCACGTGACATAGCTTTCCCACTTGAACCAGATCAGGTGGTCCGGCAACCGTTCCGGCGCCACCAGGTATTTCTGGATGTGGTAAAACCCACCGCCGTGAACCTGCCATTCCTCGCCGTGCACACCGGGCGCCAGATCTGCCGCTTTGCGCAGCCCAAGGTCCAGTGCGATGAAATAGAACGACGATCCGATCCAGGCGATCGCCGTGATGACATGCAGCCAACGGACGGCAAACTCCGTCCAGGCCCAGAGGATGGTGGCGTCCAGCACTGCGGTTCTCCTGTTGATCCCGGCGCAGCGTCCATCAATCCGCAGGGAAGATCAAATTGAAACCGCCATGCCGGCGGTGGGGGCCTCGACAGAACAGACTGCGACTACAAAATCAGCGGGATCTGGAAGACCCCATTCTTTGAAGGGCGCCCGACAGAGCTGCGCGGGCGCAGACCGGGCAATGATGTGAAGCGGCCACGCGCAACACTTCGCGGAATGGTGTCGTCAAGGCTGACAACGACGCTGTTCGCAAACACTTCCTGATGGCTTAGAAATACGGAAGGCCGCAAACCCCGACATAGGTCGAATAGAGCGATGTCGTGCCGGTGATGTAGAGCCGGTTCCGCTTGGGCCCGCCAAAACAGACGTTCGAGACCGTCTCTGGCACCAGGACCTTGCCGATCAGGTCGCCATCGGGGCTGATGCAATGCACCCCATCGGCGGCGCTGGCCCAGATGTTGCCCTGCATATCCACCCGGAATCCGTCGTAAACCCCGGCCGCACAGACCGAAAAGACCTCGCCGCCACGCAACGTTGCCCCGTCCACGTCAAACCGCCGGATGTGGCGCGGACCGTTGTCAACGTGGCTGGCACCGGTGTCGCTGACGAACAGCTGTAAGCCATCGGCGGAAAACGCCAACCCGTTGGGCTGTACCAGGTCGCCGCAAGCAATCTGAACCGCGCCGGTGCCCGGGTCGACCCGGTACAGGTTGCTGTTGCCGATTTCAGATACCGCAAAATCGCCCTCGTAGTCGCCATCGATCCCATAGGTCGGGTCGGTGAACCAGACCGCGCCATCCGCTGCTACTACGACATCGTTTGGCGAATTGAGCCTCTTGCCATCGAATTGGTCGGCCAGAACCGTCCGGGTGCCGTCGTACTCCGTGCGGGTCACTTGCCGGCTCAGGTGCTCGCAGGTGACCAGCCGCCCCTGACGGTCGCGCGTCTGGCCGTTGGAGTTGTTCGAGGGCGCCCGCCAGACCGAGACCTGCCCGTCGGTCTCGTCGAACCGCAGGATGCGATTGTTGGGAATGTCCGAAAACAGCAGGTACTTGCCATCGCCGAAATAGACCGGGCCCTCGACCCATCGCCCGCCCGTCCACAGCCGTTCGAGCTGAGCGCTACTGATGCGGAGCGCGGTGAATCGTGGGTCGAGGATCTCGATCCGGTGGCCGATGTTTTCAGGGGTCTGGGTCATTGGAGGGTCTCCCGGTGCCCGGCTCTGTTCCAGGCGGTATGGTTCGGCCCGGATGATAGGAGCGTCGCGCCCGCCCGCAAGCGCGATCTGGACGCAGCCCCCCGGGCCTAGACAAGCCCGCTGATGTCTTCTGGCGCGATGGACACCGTCTTGATGATCGCGTGGCAGGGCACGCCGTGCGCCAACCCAAGCGCATCGGCTGATCGGCGGGTGACGCGCGCCAGAACCGGCCCGGCCTGGGTACGAACCGATACGATGGCCCCCGGTCCGTCGCCGGCCCGCACCTGGTCGACCGTGCCCGACAGGATATTCAGCGCCGACAACCCTTCGGGCCGGCCGCGCGACAACAGCACTTCGTGAGCGGCAATCCGGACCCGGACCTCCCGCCCCGGCGATTGCGCGATCAGCGGCAGGAACAATCGTGCCCCGCCCGCATCAATCTCGGTCAGCCCGTCGGCATGGTGGCGGACCACGATGGCCTGCAACACCGCGCCCGCAGCCCGGACCCCTGTCGGCAGCACCGACGGGTCGCCGAATACCTCGGTGGCCGGGCCTTGCCGCTGTACCTTGCCATCCTGCAGCACCACCACCGTCGTCGCGATCCGGGCGACCTCGGCGGCAGAGTGGCTGACATAGAGGATCGGCACCGACACCTCGTCGCGCACTCGTTCCAGATAGCTCAGGATCTCGGATTTGCGCGCCACATCCAGCGCCGCCAGCGGTTCGTCGGCAAGGATCAGACCAGGGTTGGCCAGCAGCGCCCGGCCTATCGCCACCCGCTGTTTCTCGCCCCCCGACAGTTTTGCCGGACGCCGGTCCAGCAGATGGCCGATGCCCAGCATCTCTACCACCCGGTCCTGGCTTTCGGTTGCGGGCGCGCGGCGTGCAAACCAGCGCCCATAGGCGAGGTTCTGGCGCACACTCAGATGCGGAAACAGCCGCCCTTCCTGAAAGACATAGCCCACCCGGCGCTGGTGCGGCGGCAGCCATCGCCCAAGCGCCGTATCGAACAGCACCCGGTCGCCAACAACCACACGGCCCGCATCGGGCCTCAACAGTCCGGCGACCGCGTTCACGATCGTCGTCTTGCCCGCGCCCGACCGACCGAACAGGGCCGTCACGCCCGGGGGGGCGTCAAAGGCGATATCCAAGTCGAACCCGGCCAGTGCATGGGTCAGTCTCACCGACAGGCTCATGTGCCCGCCACCCGGTTTGCGACCCGCCGCGCCAGCCACTCCGACAACATCAGCGCGCTGATCGCCACCGCGACCGACACCAGCACCAGCCGCATGGCCGAGGTTTCGCCGCCGGGCACTTGCAGGAAAGCATAGATCGCCGAGGGCAATGTCTGGGTCTGCCCGGGGATGTTGGACACGAAGGTGATTGTCGCGCCGAATTCGCCCATCGCCTTGGCAAAGGCCAGGATGCCGCCGGTCAGGATACCCGGCAGGATCAACGGCAGCGTGACGGTCGCGAACACCCACAACCGCGAGGCCCCAAGCGTCGCAGCCGCCTGTTCAAGCCCCGGATCGACGGCCTCGATCGACAGCCGGATGGCGCGCACCATCAGTGGAAAGGCCATCACCCCCGCCGCCAGCGCGGCCCCGGTCCAGCGAAAGGCAAAGACGATGCCGATTTCCTGCAACAGCCCGCCGACCGGTCCACGCGTGCCGAAGGTCAGCAACAGCAGATAGCCGGTGACCACCGGCGGCAGGATCAACGGCAGGTGCACGATCCCGTTCAGCAGTTGTTTTCCCGGAAAGCTCCACCGCGCCAGAACGTAGGCCACGAAGACCCCCAGTGGCAGCGTCACCAGCGTGGCGCATCCCGCGACCTTGAGCGACAAGGCCACCGCGCTCCATTCATCGGGTCCCAGCCACGCCATACGCTGCGCTCACTCCCCGATCACGACGAAACCCTGCCGTTCCAGCGCCGCTCGGGCGTCTGGCCCGCGCAGATAGTCCAGAAACGGCCGGGCCAGCGCCCCATCGCCGTCGGCCACCAACGCAACCGGATAGACAATCGGCGGATGACTGTCGGGCGGAAAGGTCCCGAGCCGGCTGACGTTGTCATCGGCGACGGCGTCGGTGGCATAGACGATTCCCAACGGGGCTTCGCCAAGCGACACCAGGGCCAGCGCCGAGCGAACGTTGTCGGCCTGCACAACCTGCGGCGCAACGGAGGACCAGAGGCCAAGCGCCTCCAGCGCGGCCTTGCCATAGATCCCGGCGGGAACCGCCTGCACGAGCGCCATGGCCAGACGGCCGTCGCCCAACATCCCGGCCAGATCCATCGATGGCCCGATCTCGACCGGCGGCAGGTCACCGCCGTACCCGACCAGCACCAACGCGTTTCCAACAAGGTCGGACCGGGTGTCGGCAAGCAGAATCCCGTCGGCCTCCAGCACATCCATCCAGTCCGGGTTGGCCGAAATGAACAGATCCGCCGGGGCCCCCTGCTGAATCTGCCGCGCCAACATCGAGGAACCGGCAAAGGACAACGTCGCCTCCCCGCCGGTGTCCCTGGCAAATCCGGTGGCAATCTCTTCCAAGGCGTTTTTCATGCTTGCAGCCGCAAAGACAGTCAGCCGGCCATCGCCGGCCAGTGCCGGTGGGGCCAGCAATGCCACCAAGGCGAACGGCCATAACAGGCGCGCAGTCCATCGGCGCAAAAGCGGTCGGGGCATGGGAACCAGTCCTTTTTCAAGGCGCGTTGCCTTGGGCATATTTGAAATCCGGCCTGACCTGCAAGCGCAATCCCCGGTGCCGTCGCTCCGGGGCCGTGTCCCGGCGTTGCACGACACCGGATTTCCCGCGTCGTGGGATCTCAGCAAACAGCAGCATCGCGCCAAGGATCAGCGCAGCGGCTCGGTCCGGAACAGGGTCACTTTCAGCCCGCCATGCGCCACCGACGGGCCCTGTGGCAGAAACGTCAGGCCCGTCGCCTTGGCCAGACCCCGGTCGCTGGTCACGATGCCGACGCGCCAGCCCGCGAACCGCTCCTTCAGAACCTGCCCGAGCGCCGCATACAGCCCGAACAGCAGCTTCTTGTTGCCGATCCGACCACCATACGGCGGGTTCACGATCACCAACCCTGGTGTGCCCTCCGGCGGGGTCAGGTCGCTGAAAGCATGGTTGGCAAAGGTTATGACGTCACCAACACCGGCGCGTTCGGCGTTCTGGGTGCTCATCCGAATGGCCCCGGCATCGCGGTCCGAGCCATAGAACCGCACCGGTGGAGTTGTCGGCGTAGCGGACTTCCGCATCCGGTCCCATGCGGCTGGGTCAAAGGTCGCCAATTGTTCAAAGGCGAAATTCCGGTCGCGCCCGGGATGCAAGCCAACCGCGATTTCGGCGGCTTCGATCAAGAAGGTCCCGGAGCCGCACATCGGGTCCACCACTGGTTCTTGCCCGGCAAAGCCGCACTGGCTGAGGAACATGGCCGCCAGCGTCTCGCGCATCGGGGCCTTGCCCACCGCCGCCTTGTGGCCGCGCTTGTGCAGGGACTCGCCCGAGGTATCGACACTCAACAGGACATTGTTGTCGTCGATGCGAACCTTCAGGCAGACCGCTGCCTCCGGCATGATCGTCGCGCCGAAGTCTTCGCGAAGCGCAGTCTCGATCCGCTGGGCAGCAGCGCCCGCGTGATAGATCTTGGACTTGTGACACGTGACCTCGACCCGCAGCGGAACATCCGCGCGCAGAACCTCGCCCCAGGCAAACTTGCGCGATCTCTTGTCGAGCTGGGCCAGGTGGAACGCCATGAAACCGCCAATCCGGGCCAGAACACGCCCTGCCCCGCGCAATTCAAGGTTGGCACGCCAGACATCCGACCAGTTCCCGGTAAAGGTCACGCCACCGGGCACCGCAACCGGATCGGCAAAGCCCTTTTCGCGCACCTCGTCGCATACCGTCGCCTCCAACCCCGGGGCAACCGACAGGAAAATCTCGAAAGTGGCCGCTGTGTTCATGCGCGGGGCCTATCTGCTAAATCAGCGATGAATCCCACAGCAATCGATGCGTCTGCACCGCTGGCATTGCAAGGGCCTCACCGGGCTGACGGCGTTTGTTGCATCAGGAAGGTTTCGCCAACCTGCCGCGCATTTCAGGGGCCGTCCACCGTATGCGCCACCCCAAAAGGAAAAAGACGCGCGCCCTTTCGCCAGCCTCGATCAAGCCAGAAAGGACGCACGTCTCTGTGTCAGTCTCCTGACAGATCAGATGATCACTCGAAGGTCCTCAGGTATGCGATCACGTTGTCGATGTCGGCTTCCTTCTTGAGGCCGGCAAAGGACATCCGGCCCTTGGGAACCACATCCTTCGGTTTGGTCAGATAGGCGGTCAGAGTCGCGTCGTCCCAGGTCAGGCCGCCCGCAGCCAGCTCAACGATGCTGGGGGAGTACTTGAAATCCGGGTTCTGGGCGGCAGCCTTGTCCACGACGCCGTTCAGCATCGGGCCGACCTTGTTCTTGGCATCCGGGCCAACCGCGTGGCAGGCCTTGCACTTCTTGAACACCTTCTCACCGGCGGTCGCGTCGCCCTCGGCAAAGGCGGGTACAGCAGCAGCGACAGAAACGGCTGCAATCAGGTAAGCAAGTCTTTTCTTCATGACATGTCCTTTCATAGTCAGATCATCAGCTTCAGCCTCACCCATGCTGACGGGAGAAGGCGACATAAGTCAGGAACCCAGTTATCAGACATATGGCAGTGGATAAACCATGGGCAAGCGGGACGGTTGCCGCATTCACAGAAATAAAGGGCCCCGATCCCGGCAATCCTCCGAAGAAAGGGGCGAGAGGGTGGGCAATCATGATCACCCACGGGCCCGAACCGGGCCGCTGATATGCCAGCCAACCTGTCAAAGGATGCGCAGGGCCACCCAGACGGCCACCCGCCCCTGCCCCGCCGTGCTGGACGGCGTCCGGAATCTGTGCGACCAAACGCCTTGCGAAGCACAGGATCACACGTCTCGCATTTTTGGGAGGACACCCCGAATGCCCAACGAACGCCGCACCAGCATTGCGCGCGGCTCGCTGCTGTTGAACAGTTTCAACGAGCAACAGGCCGACCAGCTGCTCGCGCTGTCCAGCTGGAAAACCTATGATCGTGGAGAGACGCTGTTCCTGCAGAGCGATCCTGCAACAACCATTCATGTCGTCACCGATGGTTGGGTCAAGCTCTATCGCATTGCCCCCAATGGCGGCGAAGCGGTCGTGAGCGTCTTTGCCCGCGGCGAAAGCTTTGGCGAGGCCGTCGCGCTGCGTGGCGCCCCCTACCCCGTTTCGGCCGAAGCGGTCACGGAGTGCGAGGTCATGCAGATCCCCGCGGTCGCCCTGACCGACATGATGCGGCGGGACCCCGACACCTGCGTCAACGTCCTCGCCTCGACCTTCACCCACCTTCATTCGCTGGTCTCGCAGCTCGAACAGCTGAAAGCCCAGACCGGCGCGCAGAGGGTCGCCGAATTCCTGCTCGATCTGACTGACACAGAAACAGGAGGCTGCGTCGTGAAGCTGCCCTATGACAAGATCCTGATTGCCGGCCGGCTCGGCATGAAACCCGAAAGCCTGTCGCGCGCCTTTTCCAAACTGAAATCCGCCGGCGTCCAGATTGCCCGGAACCACGCGGCCATCGAGGACGTCGGGCGGCTGAGAACCTATTCGGAGACCGACCCCGCAGGTGCATGGAACAAGTCCCTATGAGCCCTCTGTCCACGGTACTTGACGCGATCGACACGGCCAACGCCGCGGATCCCTCCGAG
Source organism: uncultured Tropicimonas sp. (assembly GCA_947495685.1). GTDB lineage: Bacteria > Pseudomonadota > Alphaproteobacteria > Rhodobacterales > Rhodobacteraceae > Tropicimonas. Next base: position 112,179 of record CANLZY010000017.1, on the reverse strand, counting down.
GAGAACGGCCACCCCGCCGCGCGCCTTTATGGCGAACGCATGAGCGCAGAAGTCGACCGGCTGTTCCCGGATGCCTCCGACACGCTGAAGATCGCGGCGCGCGGCCAGCACATCGAACGCTGGCATCTGAAACGTGCCGATTACCCGGAGGGGCGTACCGGATACCTGACATGGCGCCGGGATCTGGCGCGGCACCACGCCGATCGGGTCGGCGCCCTGATGCGGTCTGCCGGGTACAGTGACGAGTCCATCCAGACCGTGGGCCGAATGCTCCGCAAGGAGGGGCTGAAACGCGACGCGGATGTTCAGGCGTTGGAGGATGTCATCTGCTTTGTCTTCCTGAAATGGTACTTCGCCGCCTTCGCCGCCAAGCACAGCGAAGAAAAGATCCTCGGCATCGTGCAAAAGACCGCCCGCAAGATGTCCGCGGAGGGCCGTGCGCGGGTGCTGGCGGAGTTCGACCTTCCCGCCCCGCTGGCCGATGCTTTCAGGGGGTGATCGTCACCGCACGTACAGGCCGTGATCAGGCGTTTCGGGCCAGTTTGGGGGTCGTCACCGCTGGCCAGATCGCAATCGTGTAGAGCGTGAACGCCAGGACCCACAGACCGCCCGAGGCAAGGATCAGCGGCATGTACCAGTCGCCCGGGAGCTCTGCCCCCAACCACCGCAGGACCGCCGCCGCCGCGACCATCAGGTACCCCACGGCCACCGGAAACGGCGCGACCAAAGGCCGCCCGGAATGGCCCAGCACGGCGCGGCTCATGACGGCGAGGGTCATGCCACCGGCTGCGCCGATCCCGAGGACGTGCAAGGCCGCGATCTCGCTGCCAATCCCCAGAAGCGCCAGCCCCCAGGCCAACAGGCCAACGCCAAGCATGCCCATGCCAAGGTGAAGTGCCAGCAGGATCGGCTGGGTCAACGTCCAGCGCCCCCGCCAACGTGCAAGCCGCGCCAGTTGAACAGCCCCCGACACCACCGCCAACGCCCCGACCATGGTGTCGGGCAATCCAATCAGGATGGTCAGAGGCAGAATCAGCGCCAGCCCAAGCCCTGTCATGTCCAGCGGCGCCCACGAAACCGGCCAGCGCGCTTCGGGCAGCTCGTCACGCTTCATCGCGTTGCGGGTAAAGGCCGGCGTGACGCGCCCCCCCAGAACCGCGATCATCGACATCAAGCCGATCAGGCCCGCCCGCATCCCGGTGTCCAGGGTATCCGCGCTCAAACCCATCCATTCCAGATGTACCATCAGGTTGCCGGTCCAGATCATCGTCAGGAAGGCCAGGAACATCATGTTCTGCGGCTTTGGGCGACGGACCAGCTGGGTGGCTATCTTGGCGCCCAGGATCGGCAGGAACCCGAGGTCGACCACGGCAACCAGCCCGGCCGGAAGCACACCGGAGTACCACATCGCAATGCGGCCACCGAGCCAGATGCCGGATGCCACCAGGATAAACAGATGTCGCGCCTCCTTGGCGCCGGTCCAGTTTGGCACCGCCGTCAGAAGAAACCCGCCCAGGGCGGCGCCGGAAAAGCCGAAGATCATCTCGTGGGCGTGCCACTGATACGGCGGCACGCCGGAGGGCACGATACCGCCCGCGGTCGGAAGCCCCAGCCAGAGTGTCCAGACCAGCACCGAGAACACGGCGTAGACACCCGCCGCCAGGAAAAACACCCGGAACCCTTCGCCAAAGAACAGTTTCAACCGAGAGACCATGATGTCCTGCCTTTTCTTACCTCGGGGAGCGCGACTGAGCGGCCAGCGACCGGGCCCATCCGGAAGGGGCGACCAGCCCCCCTGAACAGAGCGAAGTCTTTGCCGATGTTCCCGACCCTCGACCCGATGACCACCTTTCACCCGACCGTCAAATCCTGTGCGCCACGCCGGGCACCGCAACCAGCGACGCCACGGCTTCGCGATACGTCCCGGTACCGGGAACCACCTTGACCAAAGTCAAGCAGCCCGTGATGGCCTCCCTCGATATCTACACGGAGTCCCTTGCCCTGGGTACGGGGCCTTGAGCGCCGGGTGTGCCGTGGCACGCCCTGAAGCGTCCACCGGTCACCGCCGCCACGGTTGCGATCGTCGCGACCGGGGGGATATGGACCGTCGAACCGGAGGAACGATGTCTCGTTCAGGGCATACGACCCCCAGAAGCACTGCCTCTCACGCCCCCGTGCAGGGCGTCCGGCGATTGCGCACACAAAAAAAAGGCGCACCATGACGGCACGCCCATCCTTGATGTCTCGGATTGCCCAGGGCGTCATTGTCCCCCACACCAACCTGAGTGAGGATTTCGACCGGATCAGTGGGTCCAGACGGTCCGGCGCGCCGTCGCGAAGTTTTCGCCGTAGCCACCCTGACGGATGATCGGCTTGCGCTTCTTCGGGTCGATCACCACGTATTCGATCCCCTTTTCCTTGGCATAGGAAATCGCGGCGTCCTTGGTGTCGAACCGCAGGCGGACCTGCGTGTTCATGTCCGCGTTGCCCGGCCACCCCATCAACGGGTCGATGACCCGGTCGGCCGAGGGGGCAACCTCAAGCAACCAGACCCTGGTCTTGCCGGTTCCGGACTGCATGGCACTTTTGGCCGGCTGGTAGATGCGGGCACGCATGGGCGGTTCTCCTTGGTTCTTGGACGATATATCAACAACACAGGCGAAACCTGCAAGGGGCCAATCTGTCTCGGAGGGCGCGCGGTGGTTGCCAGCCAGGGTCGAGGGAGCGGAATGGGTCGCGAGGCTTCCCGGCTGACAACCGGACTGCTGCGTATGCTTACCCTAAGGTCAAAGCTGCGAGTCGCCAAACGAATTGTCGCCACAATGGCGCAAATAGGAGCCTCGCCGCACAACTGGGTCGGTTTTGGGAACAAAACGCGGTGCGACTCCCGGCCTGTCAAAGTGCAACCGCGCGCCAAACAGATCCGTCGAATCCTTGCACTTTTCCGTGCTTCGGTTGAAATGGAACAAAAGCAGATCAAATTGAGTGGATCTGCAACGAGAGACGCCTCATGCCATTTGCAAATTCCGACAAGTCCATCCCGCTGTTGCACAGCCCCGCGCCCGAGGTTCGCAACCGCGAAAAACTCGAAGGCGGTCAGCCGTTCGTCTTGCATGCAGAATTCGAGCCCGCCGGGGACCAACCGGCGGCGATTGCAGAGATTACACAAGCGATTCGGGACGGAGACCGGGATCAGGTGCTGCTTGGCGCCACCGGCACCGGCAAGACCTTCACCATGGCAAAGGTAATCGAACAGACCCAGCGACCGGCAATCATCCTTGCCCCCAACAAGACGCTGGCGGCGCAATTGTACGGCGAATTCAAGAACTTCTTTCCTGACAATGCCGTCGAGTACTTTGTCAGCTTTTACGACTACTACCAGCCCGAGGCCTATGTCGCCCGCTCCGACACCTATATCGAGAAGGAATCGCAGATCAACGAGCAGATCGACCGGATGCGCCACTCGGCCACCCGCGCCCTGCTGGAACGCGACGATGTGATCATCGTCGCCTCCGTGTCCTGCATCTATGGCATCGGATCGGTCGAAACCTACGGGGCGATGACGCAAGATCTGCACGCGGGCCTGGAATACGACCAGCGCCAGGTGATTGCCGACCTCATTGCCCAGCAATACCGCCGCAATGATCACGCGTTCCAACGGGGCTGTTTCCGGGTCAGGGGCGATGTGCTGGAAATCTGGCCTGCGCACCTGGACGATCGCGCCTGGCGGCTGAGTTTTTTCGGCGAGGAACTGGAAGCGCTGACAGAGTTCGACCCACTTACGGGCGAAAAGACCGACACCTTCGAACGCATCCGGATCTATGCGAATTCGCACTATGTGACGCCCAAGCCCACGATGAAACAAGCCGTCGGAGAGATCAAGAAAGAGCTTAAGATGCGCCTGGCGCAGTTGGTGGACGACGGCAAGTTGCTGGAAGCGCAGCGGTTGGAACAGCGCACGAATTTCGACGTTGAAATGCTGGAGGCCACGGGGGTCTGCAATGGCATCGAGAACTATTCACGGTATCTGACAGGGCGCGCACCGGGCGAACCGCCCCCCACCCTGTTCGAGTTCATCCCAGACCACGCCATTGTTTTTGCGGATGAATCCCACGTCAGCGTACCGCAGATCGGCGGCATGTACAAAGGCGACTACCGACGCAAGTTCACCCTGGCCGAGCACGGGTTCCGCCTGCCCTCCTGCATGGACAACCGCCCCCTGAAGTTCGAGGAATGGGACGCGATGCGACCGCAATCGGTCTTTGTTTCGGCCACGCCGGCGGCATGGGAACTGGAACAATCCGGGGGTGTCTTCACCGAACAGGTCATTCGCCCGACCGGCCTGCTCGATCCGATGGTCGAGATACGGCCTGTCGGGATGCAGGTGGACGACTTGCTGGATGAAGTGCGCAAGATGAACGCCGGCGGCTATCGCACGCTGGTGACGACCCTGACCAAACGCATGGCCGAGGATCTGACCGAATACCTGCACGAGCAGGGCATCCGGGTGCGGTACATGCACTCCGACATCGATACAATCGAGCGGATCGAGATCCTGCGCGACCTGCGGCTTGGCGCTTTCGACGTGCTGATCGGCATCAACCTGCTCCGCGAGGGGCTCGACATCCCCGAATGCGGGCTCGTGGCCATCCTTGACGCCGACAAGGAGGGGTTCCTGCGCTCGGAGACATCGCTCATCCAGACCATCGGCCGCGCGGCACGCAACGCCGAGGGCCGGGTCATCATGTACGCCGACCGCATCACCGGCTCGATGGAGCGGGCGCTCAAGGAAACCGACCGGCGCCGGGTCAAGCAGATCGCCTACAACGAGGAACACGGCATCACGCCGGAGACGGTCCGGAAGAACGTCGAAGACATCATGCAGGGTCTCTACAAGGGCGATGTGGACATGGCCCGGGTGACCGCGCAGGTCGACCGGCCGTTGCACGGCGCCAACCTGGAGGCCCACCTCGACGGGTTGCGCGACCTGATGCGCAAGGCTGCCGAAAACCTCGAATTCGAGGAGGCCGCGCGCATGCGCGACGAGATCAAGCGGCTTGAGACGGTCGACCTGACGATTTCGGACGACCCGCTGGCGCGTCAGTCGGCGGTGGAACAGGCCGTCGATTCCGCCCAGAAGGCGTCGGGGCGCTCAACGGCAGGCCGGCCTGGCCAGCGCGGCGGCACGCCCCGTCGCAAGCGGAAATAGCGGCGGCGGAACCCTACACGGCGACCGAATCGGGCCAGGACCGTTTCGCATGCCCTAACGTGTGGTGCGCCAAGTTGCGCAACGCACGGTCCTCAAACGAAAGATTCAGACCTGGGGCAGGCTGACCCCGAAAATGCCACGATAGTTCCCATTTTGCTTAAGAGAAATTCAATTGCTTGAGTCGGATAGTCGCAGCATCAACCGGGCAGAGAGTCGCCCGGTCAGCCTCCCGGCCAGCGCATTTCGCAACGGCCTCGATCAAACAAAAGGCAGCGACAACAGAATGTTTCTCGTCGGCCCAAGAACACATGCCCCCCAAAGCTACCCCGTTTCGCACGAGGAGATCAGGGCAATCAATGCGGTCTCGGACCTGACCATCGTGCAGGCCATCCGCGATGGCGCGCTTGAACTCAGCCTGGAATACGCCGACCGCGGACGGTCGGATATGAACGCGGCAAGCTTTGTCGATCTCGTCCGGTTCCGGGCGTTGCTCTCGCTGGGGTGGCCCGATCTGACGGATCCCGAAAACATGGTGATGGTCGATCAGGCCCTGGATGCCATCTGCTCGGTGCTGGATTCGACACCCTCGCAAAGCGAGCTCTTTGTTGTTCCGACAATGCTGTGCAGCGCTGTGTTCGAGGCACTGGATCCGCTGGCGCGCCCTTGCCAGCAGGGCTATTCCCGACCCGGGAACCAGTTTGGCCTGCTGTGCTGGATTTCCCACTCCGTTGTCGCCGCCTGGTATCATTGCGAGCGATCACTGAACCGCCTTGCCGAACAGGCCGCGCGGGCTCCGGCATATCCCGGCTTCAACACCGCGTTGCCGCTGGATCAGGTTGCCGGCGCAAAGGCCATGGCTGGCCCGGAATGGGCAAACGCCAGGGTCTAAAAATTTACTTCTGTTAACTCGGCAACAACCTTTTGCAGGTCAGACTGAAAAACAGAGAGAAAGATCAGGATCGGGACGACAATCTGCCAAGATGCCCGTCGCCCTCCCCCCGAAGTGGACCATTCCGGTGCGCCGAAGGAACGCCTCCTGATCCGTGTCATGAAACCTGGGGAAGGTGGCAAGAATGATCGTTGGAATGATGTTGGTCTCCACCTTTGTCGGCGTAATTGCGGCGATAGCCTCGATCGCAATGGGGCACGGATGGCTGTTCGCGATCGGCGCATACATGTTGACCGGACTTGCGGTGAATGTCGTTCTCATCGGTTGGGCAATGATGTCGGACCTGGTTTTGTCCCATCGCGGCACCGGATCGGCCAGCCTGTCACCGGCTCGTATCTCTGGCCACCGCGACATCACAGGTTGAAGCCACTCCAACCACGTTCCCGGAACGAACACGACGGCTTCAGGGGCGAGATTGCCTGAAACCAGCGTGAACATCTCTCGAACGCAAAGCTCAGCACGAATTCGGAAAGACGATGGGTCAAGCCGTCGTGTTTGCCGAGCGCCCCTGATCACCTGACAACACCGCGCGACCGCCTCCCGTCAACACGGTCGGCAGGAGGATCAGGCCCCGCGGTCATCGATGGATGTCTGGAAGCGTTGCGCCGGCACCGATCCGTAAACCCTACCTTAACCAAGATGAACGAATTTCCGGGGCATGACGGCCGCCCTGAGATCCCTCGCCCTGCTGGCGATTGTGCTCTGCCAACCCGCGTTTGCGGGCGGTGCATGGCCGCGCGGCAAGGGCCACGGCTTTGTCTCGGTCACCTGGTCGACATTTGGCGATCTCGTCGGGTATTTCTATGCGCTTCAGACCCCGCTTCTGGAAGAACCAACGCTTGATTTGACCGAGGAAATCGGGACCTACGCAGAATATGGGCTGACTGATCGGCTGACCTTCGGGCTTGACCGCTACAATCGGCCAACCACCGACACTGGGTCGTCGATATGGTTCCTGCGCGCCAATCTCGGGTCGTTCCAGTGGAAAAACCGGTACGGGGTAGAGCTCGGCCTTGGTTCCAACCGCAACTGGCTGGGTGAAACCGAAACCGTGTACCGACTCGGCGTCTCTTGGGGGCGCGGCTTCGACACCCGTTGGGGCGCGGGTTGGATCGACGTGGACGCCAAGGTTGCGACATTGTCCGACAGCGGCTCGGTGCTCTGGAAGGTCGACAACACGCTTGGCTTTCAGCCGAACGAGCGATCCACATGGTCGCTCCAGATGCAATCCGGAGCCCTGGACGGATACCCGTCCTACCTGCGCGCGGTCCCGGCCTATGTCCGAGACATCGGGCATGGGTTCCGCCTCGAATCCGCCCTGCTGATCGGACTTCAGAACGACGAGTCCCAAGGGATGAAGGTCGGCGCCTGGTACGAATTCTGACGCAGCCTCCGGCACCTCCGCTCCACGATGTCATGTTCCCATACCACCCTAAAAGGTGTTATAATGATGTATGAAAACGTGTTTTGCCGAGGGAGGCCAGAATGACGACGTATACACTGCACGGATACCGCTACACATCGTCCGACGAAGTGGAGGCCGCGACACTGGAGTTGGTCCTTCCCGATTGGGCGACCACCTTTACCCACTCGAATGATGGCTACTACTTTAGCTATCCGCTGACCGATCTCGACTTTGGCAAGGACGGCAGTCTGGAGCGTGCCTACGTGGCCAGGACCGACAGTTCGACCGACCCGGATGACAGTGCCACCAAGGAACTGATCGTCTCCGTTACAAAGGGTGTGCATGTCGGCAAGGTGTTTTACGGATTCACAAACGGATCCCTGTCCGAAACGACCTTGTTCCAGCTGTCCGGGACCCCGATCACCCTCGAAACGCAGTCGGATATCGACAGGGCCTATGCCGAACTGGGCGGCGGCGATCTCAGCTACTTCAACTTCATCCTGACCGGAGCCTATGCCGCCGGCACGGACATTGCGTTGAAGTCCATTCCGGGCATCGAGGTCAGCGCAGCCGACGTGTTCACGACTGAAGAAACCCAATGGCTGGACGGCACCTACAAGGTCGGCGCAGGCGCTGACAAGCTGACCGGCTCGGATGTCAGCCTTGATGTGTTTTATGGCGGCAAGGGCAACGATATTCTCAAGGGGCTTGGAAGTGGCGATTCGCTGTACGGCGGCGGCGGCAAGGACAAGCTCTATGGCGGCACCGGGGTCGACCTGCTGATGGGAGGCGACGGCAACGACAAGCTCTATGGCGGCAAGGGCAACGACAAGCTCGAAGGCGATGACGGCAACGACAAGAGCTGGGGCGGCAATGGCAAGGACCGCTTCATCTTCCGCCGCGGCGACGGAGACGACAAGATCCTCGACTTCAAGGACAATTTCGACACGCTGGTGCTGGACGACGCGCTCTGGAGAAACAACGACAAGATCGTCACCAAGGCGGACATTCTGGATGCCTTTGCCAGCCAACAGGGCGACGACCTGCTGTTCGACTTTGGCGCCAGGGGGTCGATCCTGATCGAGGACATGACAGAGGCGGCCATCAAGAACGACATGGCGATTGTCTGACGTCTGAGCATCCGGCATGACCGGCAGCCACGCCCTCGTGCCGACGCCCCCCAAGGACCATACGGTTGCACTGATACTTGGTGCGGCGGTCTGGTCTGGCGGGGCACCGTCCCCGACCTTGAAACGGCGCGCCCTTCACGGGGCGCGCCTGTTTCATGCGGTCAAGGTCTCGGCCATAATCGCGTGCGGCGGGCTTGGCCGGCACCCACCAACCGAGGCCGAGGTCATCCGACGTCTCTGCCGGGAACAGGGTGTACCGCCAGAGGCGATCCTGATGGAGAACCGTTCCACCACCACGCGCGAGAACATCGAATTTGCACTCCCGATCGCAAAGGCACACGGGGCAGGCCACCTGATCGTGGTGACTGACCGGTACCATGCGCCACGGGCACGGCTGATCGCGCGCCGGCTTGGGATGCCCTGCTCCACTGCGTCACCGCCTGGAACGGGCACGCCATGGACGCGGCAGCTCCGCTATGCAATGCGCGAAGTGCCAGCGTACCTGTACTATCTGCTGTGGCCCGGCGCGATGCGCTAGCGGACGACGGTCACCTGCACGGCCGTGCCGCGGTTTCCGTTGCCATAGATCCGCACGAACACCGTGGCGCCCCCCTGCATCACGCCCCGGCGGGCCGCGGCGTCGATCGAGCCGTTCCTCAGCATCCGCTCCATGGCTGCCCGGTTGTCGATGTCGCCAAAGAACGGATCCCATTCGTCGCCACCATGCACGATACCAAACTTGTGCACATTGGCCCGATCCTGACGGAGCACCTGCCAAGGCTCGCTCAACCGCTGCCCCTTGGAGTTGTACAGGTCCTCACGCCCGATATAGGCGACGTAGCTTCCAATCAGATCCTGCGCCGACGCCATCGGCGCGGCAGACAGCAGGACAATTGCGAGAATGCTCCCGATCAAACCCTGTTTCATATCCTACCCTCACAAGAACACGCGGCGGGCACACCCGATCCGATCCTGACATACGGTCAAAAAACCGGGAGGGCGGCCCTGTCGGCCCGCCCCTGCCTCGCCGCCGTGGTTGCGTCAGCGCACAACCATCACGGCACATGCGGCGTGGCGCACGACCTGCGCGGCGGTGCTGCCAAGCAGGTAATCCTGCATGCCGGGGCGGTGGCTGGCGATCACGATGCAATCAGCCTCGTGCTCGTCGGCAAAATCCAGAATGGTTCGACCGGCATGCCCTTCGACCAGCGCACCTTCGCCCCCCGGCACGGTTTGCGACAACCCGTCCAGCTCGGCCAGAAGCCCGTCGCGCGTGGCTTTCAACAGATCCCCTGGAACATAGTGCAGCGCATAGGCCGGCACGTGTTCGATCACGTGCAACAAGACGATGCGCGCCCCCTCTGCCGCAAGCGTTCGCGCCACGCTCAGCGCGGCCTCTATCTTGCGGTCATCGTCAAAGGAAATCGGAACAAGGATGTTTCTGTACATCACTCACCTCCTGGGCTTGTCCCCGGAAGTGTGCCGCAAACTGTTGGCCAGCGCATTGATACAGGTCACTTTGTGCGCCGATGGATCATTCCCCGGTGACCGTCAGCCCCAGCATCCGCCACACCTGCATCCCGCCGCGATAATAGTGGATCTGCTCGGGCGGATATCCCGCCTCGATCATCCGGCGGATCGCGGTTGGCGATTGCCCGCACCATGGACCATTGCAGAACAGCGCCACAGGCCGCGCGGCCTCGCAATCCCAGCCCTCGAAATCGATCTCGCACCCAAGTTCGGCCAGGTGATCGACCATCTCGGTATAGGGCATGGACACCGCGCCCGGGATCGACCCAGCCTCGTAATTCTCCGGGATCCGGCTGTCCACGACAAGGATCTCCGGATCTTCCAGCATCGCCAGCAGTTCCAGTTCGCCAATTGTCGTCACCCCCTCGGCCGGCGCCATCGGCTGGATGCAGAATGGCGGACAAGCCCGCGAGGTGAGCGCCCATTCGCCCTCGACCATGTTGTCCTGGTCCTGGATCCGGCTGATCTCCAGGTCTCCACCTTCGGCCGGAACGGTCACCGCCATCACATCACGGCTGATCCCGACGCCGTCGGCAAACGCCGGCAGGGCCAGGCACATGGCAATAATCGGTGCAACACCAAAGCTGAAAATCGTCTTCATGGTTTCCTCCCTCGAAACTCCAATTGCGACAGTCTCGCCCGCGTCTGCGGACCAGACCACCTGTCAGAACCGCGCGCCTGCCGGCCCCGAAACCGGGGCCAACGGGCGCATCACGTCAACCGGGATGGCGGATGAAAGGCGAGCATACAGGCGCCCCCGGCACCAATCGCCCGCGCCCGTCAAAATCGCTGTCCGGATTGCTGTGCCAGACCGGGCGGTCCGCCACATCACGCAAGATCGTCGCCTGCGCCTCCAGAACGGTCGCCAGTCGCGCGGCAAGTGCCGGCTGATCCGCCGGTTCGTAATACCCGTGAACCTCGTGGACCGTCACCGGCTCCAGCACGGTGAAACCACAGTACCGCAGCGCATGCGCCAACGGCCACAGTTGCAGGCGCAGGTCGCCCTCGCGTCCGTCGGGGGCACATTCCTCGGCGCGGCAGCCGGTCGAGACACAGAACACCGCCCGCTTCCCGACGCACGGCCCCTTTTCAAACCGCTCTTCGGCCTGATGCAGGGCACCATGCACCAGGGCCCGGTCGAACCAGCCCTTCAGCATGGCAGGCGGGCCAAACCACCAGATCGGAAAGTGCAGCACCAGCAGGTCGGCGGCGCGCACCTTGGCAACTTCGGCCTCCAGATCCGCCGGCAGCGCGTTCTCGGACACCAGCCGTTCCTGCACCCTTAGCGGATCGAACCGGCCCCCGACACCGTACAGGTCGGCCCGCTCGGCCGGATCGAACCCCATCGCGTACAGATCGGAGGTCATCACGCGGCCCTGATCGGCCATGGCCTTGGCCGAGGCGTGCGCCCAGGCCGCCGTGAAGGACTTCGGCTCCGGGTGGGCCGAGACAATCAAGGTATCCGTCACTTGAAACTGGCCACCACGTCATACATCACCGGCTCGAAGCTGCGGCACAATTCGTTGATGCGGCGGTTGCGCTCCCGCATCTCGGCGCTGCGCAGCATTGCCTGGAAATCCTCGCGCCGCTCCCACTGGGAATAGTTCGCGATCCGCGTCTGGGCGTCATTCACATGCAGGCCGGCGCCAATGAAGCCTGGCTGTTTGGAGATGAACCCCTCGTAGGCGTCCTCAAGTTCCTCCAGCAGGTCCTGGCAGGTCGCCGGCGTCATCTCGAAGGTGGTGATGACGGTCTGGTGGTCGTTGGCCTTGGAAATCGTCGGCATGAGTGTCTCCCTCGCTTTGCCGGAAGACTATCACGCGATTCCGACTCCCGGCAGAATACCCCGCAGGCATCGCCGTGAAAATGACGCAGGCACCAAGCGCCCGAAACCCCGCGCAAAAAAGAACCCGCCGCACGGATGCGACGGGCCTGTCCTGTGTCGTCACCCGGTCAGCGGACGACGTGCACGGCACATTTTGCATGGCGCACGACGCGCGCCGCCGTGGAGCCCAGGAAATAATCCTGCATGCCGGGGCGGTGGCTGGCGATCACGATGCAATCGGCCTTCACCTCGTCGGCATAGTCCAGAATCGTCCGGGCCGAATGACCTTCGACCACCACCACTTCCGCCTCATCAACCGCATCGGCCAAGGCCGACAGCCCGCCCATGATATCGGCGCGCGCCTTTTCCAGATGGTCAGGCGGCAGATACTCGGTGGCATACTGGGGCAGATGTTCCATCACGTGAAGCAGCGTGATCTTGCCGCCCTCGGCACGAATGGCCTGGGCGATATCCATAGCCTCGCGGGCATTGCGATCCGCCTCGAAGGAAACCGGAACGAGGATATTGTCATACATGGCGAATTTCTCCTTGGTGACCTCAATGTATCCGGTGCGCGCGTCATCTGCCTTGATTCAGGTCAGCAGCCGCCCCGGTTTCTGGAAAATGTCGAACACGCCAAACCGGTTTTCGGGTCTGGCGCCGGGATTGGCTGCATGCCTGGCCATCGAAGGTCCCGCCGATGGCGACCTGACCCGATGTGCCCGGGCTCCGCGTCCCTCGGGTGCGACGGGTCTCCCCCCGCGCGTCCCGGTGACTGACCGGCAACCGCACATGCCCTCCCTTGCAAACGACCCAGTGGACGTTACCGTGCGATGCAATCCCAGAAGGCGCAAGAGACGATGAGCGAAAAGAAGACAGATCCCATTCGCCCGACCGATGACGAGGCCCGGCATCTGGCGCAGGGGCTGCTGACCAATGCCCGCCACGCCGCCCTTGCGGTGATCGATCCCGAGAGCGGCGGTCCGTTCGTCAGCCGCATTGCGATCGGGCGGGCCCCGGATGGTGCGCCGGTGACCCTGATCTCCAGCCTGTCGCACCACACATCCGCGCTGGCCGCGACCCCGTCCTGTTCGATCCTTGTCGGAGAGCCGGGCAGCAAGGGCGATCCGCTGACCCACCCGCGCCTGACGGTGCAATGCACCGCGCGGTTCATCCCCCGCGACGATCCCCGGCACGGCGATCTGCGGGCCACATGGCTGCGCGATCACCCAAAGGCCAAGCTCTACATCGACTTCGGAGATTTCGGATTTGTCCTGCTGGAGGTCCGCGCGGCGTTCCTCAACGGCGGGTTCGGCAAGGCCTACCGGCTGACCCCCGAGGACCTCGGCCCCCGGACCTGAGCCGGATCACTTCTTGGACAGGGCCGCCAACCGTCCGCCCGTCATCAGCAACTCCAGCCGGCTGGACGTCGCGGCCGACGGATAGACGTTCACGAACACGGCCGACTTGGCCAGTTTCTTGACCTGCCGCTCCTTGCAGGCGGATTTGCTGCTGCCGCAGACCTTGGCCCGCAGCCGCGCATATTTCTGGTCGGTTTCCGTCCCCTTGGGTTTCATCCCGACCGGGCCGTAGTTCACCAGTTCATACAATTCGACAGAGCCGAACACCGCGATCTCGCCGGTGATCTTTCGCGGACAGCCATCCCTGAACCCGGTCAGATAGAAATCCCGCTTGGCGGAACTGCCCGGCGCGGTGTCATACAGCGCCCATTTTCCCGGACCCTTCTCGACCTTCTTGCCCAGCGCCTTGCCCTTCACCCCACAGGCCTTGGCCACAGGTCCCTGGTCGATGGTGGTCGGCGCCTTGGTCGAGGCGCGGAACAGATTTCCCAGCCCTTTCTTATCCTGGGCCGCAGCCGGCAGCGCCAGCGCAACACAGCATAGAACAGCAAGAACCCTCGCGGTGGCGTGGGAAATTGGCATGATAAACCTCGAGCGGGAAAAACTTGAATTTCGATAAAGCGCCGCTCCCTCTCACACAAGCGTGATGTCTCGGCCGGTCTGACATCGGCAAAAAGCCGCCGAGTCGCACCCCTGCCCATGGCCCAGGCCGCACCCTGCGTGACAACGCGCCAGCGCGACGTCGGCGGCACCAGCCAGAAGGTCAGAGGATGATATCGTCGACAGAGACAGAGGCGCCGTCCGCGAGCAGGACCGTTACAACCTGACCATCGTCGCTGTCGAACTGGATCCACCTCATTCCGTCAAGCGAGAAGATGTTCGGCTCCGCGTCGAACGGCATCCGGCTCAGGTCCAACATATCGACGCCCGTCTCGAAATCCTCGACAAAGAACTTGCCGATGCCTTTGAACACGAACCGGTCCGCCCCCGCGCCGCCGGTAAAACTGGTTCCGCCTTCGCTGAGAAGAACGTCCCTCCCCCGGCCACCGTCCAGAGTATCCCCGACACCGCCGCGCAGAACATCCTTTCCCGCGCCACCAAACATACGATTGAAGCCGCCCGCCCCCTGGATCGTGTCATTGCCGGCACCGCCGTACATCCAGTTGTAACCCTCTCCGCCGAGCAACAGATCGTTGCCCCGTCCGCCCTGAAGCGTATCGATCCCCGCTCCGGCGTCGAGCGTGTCCCGGCCGTTGCCGCCAAGCAGGAGGTCGTCCCCGTCTCCCCCCGAAAGCGTGTCCCGTCCACGCTCCCCGTACAGCTGGTCGGCCCCGCCCCGTCCCGAAACGGTATCGTCTCCGTCTCCGGCCCGCACGAAGTCGAGTTTCTGGTTACCTTTCAGATCATCGGCATCCTCCGTTCCGGTTGTTTCAGTGACGTTCAGATACTTGATCTTCTTGAACGTCCCGTCCTCCCGAACCCTGGCTTGCAGCAACGGCGTCTCGAACAGTCTGGTCACATCCAGGCTGATATTGGACGCGAAATGATCGCGCAGGGTGGTCCAGTAGCCAGCAGTGTCATGCAGGACCAGGTCGATCACCCCTGTTGTCAATGCGCCGGGCACTTCGAAGAAGGACATCGGGATCTGGGACAGACGTCCCGAAAAGCTGGCGACCGAAACCTCCCCGGACTGAACATATTTCAGCGCGGCCCCCGTGTTGCTCGGCAGTTCGCTCTGATCCCATCCCTCACGGTCCCAGTTCAGCTCCGGCCAGACGGCAAAAATCGCCATACATCAATCCTTTCGACAAATACTGTGGCGCCCCGGCAGGAGCGGCCACGCCAATCAAGGCGGTTCTTGTCATCCGCCCCGGGCATCAAAGCAAAACCCCCGCTGGCCGTCCAGCGCAGGATGTCTCGACCCGGGCCGCCAACGCCCGGAGTCACCCTGCTCCGGACACTGGCTCAGCGACCGTCCAGGTCTTCCACGTCCACCACGCCCTGCACCGCCTTCAAGGCCCCGCGCACCTGCGGGCTGACCGGAAGCCGCTGTCCGATCTCCATGTCGACCTCTCCGGGCAGCGCCGGGTCCAGCAGCGTCACATGGATCGGCCCCTTCATCCGCACCTGGCCCGCCTCGGTGGTGCGCTTCAGGATCGACTGCACCGTCGGCAGCGCGGCACCGTTGTCGATGAACAGCCGGAACCCACCGCCACCGCCCACCGGCCCGCTTTCCTGATCGATCGGCCGCGCGCCCTTGCACAACAGCTTCAGCTGTTCGCTCTCCATCGTGGCTTCTGCGGTAATCACGACGTTCTGCCCCGGCTCCAGGTGCTCGCGCGCCTTTTCCAGCGTGTCCGAGAACACCGTGACCTCGTACAGCCCCGTCGGGTCCGACAATGACACAAAGGCAAACCGGTTGCCGCGCGCCGACTTGCGCTCCTGCTTGGCCGAGACCGACCCCGCCATCTTGACCACGGCGGGCGCCCGCTCGACCTTTTCGGCAACCTGCGCCAGCGTCAGGATGCCCCTGCGTTTCAGCATCCCCATGTAGTCGTCCAGCGGATGGCCCGACAGGTAGAACCCCACCGCCGCATGTTCCTCGCCCAGCCGCTCGTTGGGCAACCAGTCGTCAAGGTCCGGCAGGCGCGGCTCGGGCAGATCCTCGCCCGCCTCGCCAAACAGCGACACCTGGTTGGAATTGCGCTGCTCGTGGATCGCCGCCGAATAGGCCACCAGCGCATCGAGCGATTTCAGCACCCGTTGCCGGTTGCGATCCAGCACGTCGAACGCCCCAGCCCGCGCCAGCATTTCCAGCGCCCGCTTGCCCACGTGTTTCAGGTCCACCCGGCGGGCAAAATCGAACAGGGTCACAAACGCCGTGCCATCCCGCCCCTGCACGATCAGGTGCATCGCATCCGCCCCGACGTTCTTCAGCGCCGCCAGCGCATAGATGATCTTGCCGTCCTCCACCCCGAAGGTCTCGATGGAGCGGTTGATGCAGGGCGGCACGATCTCGATCTTCAGCCCCCGCCGCACCTCCTCGGCATAGACCGCCAGCTTGTCGGTCAGGTGGATATCGCAGTTCATGATCCCGGCCATGAACTCCACCGGGTAGTTCGCCTTCAGGTACGCCGTCTGGTAGCTGACCACCGCATAGGCCGCCGCGTGGGACTTGTTGAAGCCGTAGTTGGCGAACTTCTCCAGCAGGTCGAACACCTCGCTGGCCTTCTTCTTGTCGACGCCGTTCTCCCCGGCGCCCTTCTCGAATTTCGGCCGCTCGGCGTCCATCGCCTCCTTGATCTTCTTGCCCATGGCGCGGCGCAGCAGGTCGGCGCCGCCAAGGCTGTAGCCCGCCATGACCTGCGCAATCTGCATCACCTGCTCCTGATAGACGATGATGCCCTGGGTTTCCTCCAGGATGTGGTCGATCAGCGGATGGACGGATTCCAGATCCTTCAGCCCGTTCTTCACCTCGCAATAGGTCGGGATATTCTCCATCGGGCCGGGCCGGTAGAGCGCCACCAGCGCCACGATATCCTCGATACAGGTGGGTTTCATGCGCCGCAGCGCATCCATCATGCCCGAGCTTTCCACCTGGAACACCGCGACCGTCTTGGCCGAGGCGTACAGCTCATAGGTTTTCTCGTCCTCCAGGTCGATGTGGTCGATATCGACCTCGACGCCGCGCAACTTCAACAGGTCCAGCGCGTTCTGGATCACCGTCAGCGTCTTCAGGCCAAGAAAGTCGAACTTCACCAACCCGGCCTGTTCCACCCATTTCATGTTGAACTGGGTGGCCGGCATGTCGGAGCGCGGATCCTGGTACAGCGGCACCAACTCGTCCAACGGCCGGTCGCCGATCACCACGCCCGCCGCGTGGGTCGAGGCATTGCGCAACAGCCCCTCGACCTGCTGGCCATAGGTCATCAGCCGGTCGACCTGCTCGTCGTTCTTCGCCTCTTCGCGCAGCCGCTCCTCGCTGGCCAACGCCTTCTCGATGGAAACGGGCTTCACCCCCTCCACCGGGATCATCTTGGACAGCCGGTCCACCTGCCCGAAGGGCATCTGCAACACGCGGCCAATATCGCGCACCGCCGCCTTGGACAGCAGCGCCCCAAAGGTGATGATCTGCCCCACCTTGTCGTGGCCGTACTTGTCCTGGACATAGCGGATCACCTCTTCGCGGCGGTCCATGCAGAAGTCGATGTCGAAGTCGGGCATCGACACCCGTTCGGGGTTCAGGAAGCGTTCGAACAGCAAGCTGTAGCGCAGCGGGTCAAGGTTGGTGATGGTCAGCGCATAGGCCACCAACGAGCCCGCCCCCGACCCCCGCCCCGGCCCGACCGGGATGTTGTGGTCCTTGGCCCACTTGATGAAAT
Source organism: uncultured Tropicimonas sp. (assembly GCA_947495685.1). Classification (GTDB taxonomy): domain Bacteria; phylum Pseudomonadota; class Alphaproteobacteria; order Rhodobacterales; family Rhodobacteraceae; genus Tropicimonas. The sequence continues at coordinate 94,388 of CANLZY010000017.1, read as the reverse complement.
CGGCCACGATCAGGAAGTAGCCCGGAAACCCCATCGACTCGATGATGCCCAGCTCGAATTCCAGCCGCGCGTTGTACTCCTCCAGCGTCGCCGCATGCGGGATCACCGCCAGCCGCGCCTCCAGCCCCGCGTGGGCCTGACGGCGCAGTTCCTCCACCTCGTCCGCGGCGAATGTCGGCAGGATCGGATTCCGCAGCTCCGAGACCACGGCACAGCGCCGCGCGATCTCGACGGTGTTCTCGATCGCCTCCGGCAGGTCGGCAAACAGCGCGGCCATTTCCTCGGGGGTCTTCAGGTAATGCTGCGGCGTCAGCCGCCGCCGGTCCTCCTGCTGGTCGACATAGGACCCGCTTGCAATACAGATCAGCGCGTCATGCGCCTCGTAGAACTCCGGCTTGGGGAAATAGACATCGTTGGTCGCCACCAGCGGCAGGCCCATCTCGTAGGCCGTCTCGACAAAGAACCGCTCCGTCAGCCGTTCGGCCTCGGGCGCGCCGTCCTCGCCGGGGTGCCGTTGCAGCTCCACGTACAGCCGGTCGGGAAAGGCCGCCGCCAGCTGCTCCATCAGCGCCCGCGCCTTTGGCTCCTGCCCCGCGCGCACCAGCCGCCCCACCGGCCCGTCCGGCCCGCCCGACAGGCAGATCACCCCGGCCGAATGCTGCGTCAGGTCCTCGACCGTCACATGCGGCAATTGCTGATCGCCGCGCAGGTACAGGCACGAATTCAGCTTCATCAGGTTGGCATACCCGGCCTCGTCCTGCCCCAGCAGAACCAGCCCGGCGGGCGGTATCTGCCGTTGCCCCGGCATCACCGCTTCGTATTCCAGATCGATCTGGCAGCCCATGATCGGCTGGATGCCCGCCGCCGCCGTCGTGACCGAAAACTCCAGCGCGGCAAACATGTTGTTGGTGTCGGTCACCGCAACCGCCGGCATACCCATTTTCTTGCACAGGCCCGGCAGTTTTTTGGTCCGGATCGCGCCCTCAAGGAGCGAGTATTCGGTGTGAAGGCGGAGGTGGATGAATCGTGGGGTGCTGCTCATGGCGCGACCTTACGGGCAGGACCGCTGCAGGAAAACGCCCGACGCACGGATTTCCGGTGAATAACCTGCAACACCTTGGCCGACCATCAAACTCTCCGGATGCTGCGCGCCCCGGGATCGTCCCATCCACGCCCCTCAGCTGGCCCGTGCAACCGGGACGACATCAATGCGGAATCACTGGTTGCCAAGGTCGTTGGAACAGAACCATTCGCCACGCGGCGTCTCTGGCGGGATCATCTGGCAACTAGTGTCATACCACTGATGGCGTGTCCGACGACGAGTTCCCAGGCCCGGACAACGTCATCTTCCAACTCAGGTGTCGCCGGCGGCTCCACCCCTTGCAGCACGACGAGCGCGGCGGTCCCGTATCGTGTGGTACATCTGTTTCAGCTCGGTGTGCCGCCAGACAGATGCAAACAGCAACGCCATCATGTCGATGTTTCCGCGGTCGGCCGCGACAAACGTCCCACGGCTCGGATGGAGCACAAGCGACTCGCCATTGGGCAGCTGGCACATCTCCCTTGCCTGTCCGTCAACGTTTTCGATCGAATACCTGCAACCTGCATCCAGGTTGGCGACTTCTTCGCGGCCGACATTGCTGGCGTCACCGTGAGCTTGGGTTATGTGGCCATACTCGTCATCCTTGTGGAAATAGACCGTAGGATTATTCCCCAGATTGCCGGTGTATCCGATTATGTTCTCGGCTTGATAAAAGTCACATCGGTATGCGGCGTTTCCGGGTGGAATGCGACGAAAACTGAACATGCTGTTTTTCCTTAATAAAATGACCATCCAAGGAGCGGTAGGTCCAAAAGTGTGACGTGGGGCAACACGTCAAATTCGACATTTCCCAAGAAAATGGCAGTCCCTCGCAGGTTGACGCCACTTTGCGCACCGATCAAGTCTCTTGGGCACAATGTGCCGATGTCTGGGCATCTGGCGCGCAAGCTGAGCGCGTTTTCTGGTCCCGATGGCGGGGGTCGCTCGGCTTTCGGACTGAACGGCACCCAGTTGCGCAGACCGACCAAGCCGCTTTTCCTCAGGTTTCAGTGCTGACGTTCCCACGCGGGAAACCGCCCCATCTGGCTTGCATGCACGGCCCTGACATCCAGAGCCCGACCACCGGACGCATCACCGGATCAAACGCCAGAAGATCCGCGTCGTTCACATCTTCATATCCCGGCAATCGACCAGAGGATGCAGCCGGATCTGGCTGGTTCGCGCGTCTCTCGGCAATCCGCCCGCAATGGTATGCAGGCCCAGCACCTCATCGAACTCCCGAAACAGCAGCAGGCCACCGTCAGACCTGATCATCCAGCCATGAACCACCAGCCGTTCCCGGCTGGTCCAAACAGCGCCGAAAGCCACGTGCTTCACCCGCACCTTCCAGGTGCCCCATGATCCTTCGCCTTCAGCTCGGTAAACATGCTGAAATATAACACGTTTTTGGCTTCCAGAGGTGCGCGTTCTTCAAGTTGCCTGAGGAATTCGGGGGCACCGGAAAAAATGACGACGCCGCATTAAAGCCGTCTTCCCGCAGGAAAGTGTGCTAGACACCGTGAACTGCAATTTCCGCAAAGGGTTAACATGATTCTTCACCGCACGGCCGGTTCGGTCATCGTCGCTGCTGCGCTCTGCGCCCTCCCGGCGGGCGCCGCGACACTTGCCTGGGACAACCTGACGACGGCAACGATCAACTCTTCCCGTGGCCCGCAAACGACCAATACAGCCCCCAGAGCCCTTGTTTTCTCTGCCACGGCCAGCGGCGATGTGGCCTCCATCGACGTCCCCATATCGATGCGTATCGGTTTTACTGGCGGCGCCGACTTCGAATTCGCGTTCTACGCGGATGGCGGCACCGCCCCTGGCGCGGCCATCGGTGGCTCCGCGATCGGGTCAACCACTTCCCCCGGCTTCACCCCGGAAATCGTTTCGGTGTCCGGTTGGACCGGTGTGTCCCTGACGGCCGGATCAACCTATTGGCTGGTCGCTGCAATCACTGCGTCATCCCCGGCAGAGGGGTATTGGTACCATGGCGATCCTGCCGCTGCAGGCGCCAGCTTCGCTTCCGGCGATTCCGGCGCGACCTGGTCGACCAATGGGGTGTCAACCCTCGGAGGACATCTCGCACGCATCGAACTCACCGACCTCGCGGCCGTCCCGTTGCCCGCAACGCTTCCCCTGCTGGGTGCCGCGTTTCTGCTGATCGGTGCCCGGGCACGCCGCCGCCCCATCGCCTGACGCGCACGCCCCGTTCTGCCGCATGGACCGCCAACAGGGCGTGACGCCCCCGCGTCACGCCCATTTTTTAGACGGATGATGCGGCACAAGGCAGATATCGGGCCAATCGCTTGCAATCATCGTCGGGTTCCGCTTTCCTCGACCGAGTTCAACAGGACCGCGCGCCTTCTACGCCGCATCGAGGGCACGCCTAGGGAACGGTCGGGGGTACTGCGGCGGACGACCTGATGCATATTTCGTTTCTTCTGAACGGAGAGACCACGCACGTGGAGGCCGGGCCGACACGGACGCTTCTCGACTGGCTGCGCGAAGAGCGCGGCCTCAAGGGCACCAAGGAGGGCTGCAACGAGGGCGACTGCGGCGCCTGCACCGTCATGGTCACGGACCCGTCCGGCACCGCGCGTTCGCTGAACGCCTGCATCCTGCTGATGCCGCAGCTTCACGGCAAGGCGGTCCGCACGGTCGAGGGCCTGACCGGCCCCGACGGCGAACTGCACCCGGTGCAGCAGGCCATGATCGACCACCACGGCAGCCAGTGCGGCTTCTGCACCCCCGGATTCGTGATGTCGATGGCAACCGCTCACCTGAACGGGCGGGCCGATTTCGACGACCAGCTGGCCGGAAACCTGTGCCGCTGCACCGGCTACGCCCCGATCATCCGCGCCGCCGAGGCCGCGGCGGATCACCCCGTCCCCGACTGGATTCGCGACACGCCCCCGCGCACCGCCCCCGACATCTCCGCACGCGATACCGCCCTCCGCCCGGCACCGCCCCCTCCCTCCACGCCGGAGGGGCGCAGCCCCGACGCGGGCAAGGAGGCGGAGGTGGCCCTGCCCACCTCCTCCGACGCGCTCGCCCACTGGTACGCCGCGCATCCCGATGCCACGCTGGTCGCCGGTGCCACCGATGTCGGCCTCTGGGTGACCAAGGCGCTGCGCGACCTCTCCCCGGTGGCCTTCCTGCATCGCTGCGACGATCTCAAGTCGCTCGAGGTGACCGACACCAAAATCCGCATCGGTGCGGGCGTGCTGGTGGCCGATCTTGTCCCCGTCATGGCCGACCACCACCCGGCCTTTGCCGAACTGCTGCGCCGCTATGCCTCGACCCAGATCCGCAACGCCGCCACCATCGGCGGCAACATCGCCAACGGCTCGCCCATCGGCGATGGCCCTCCCGCCCTGATCGCCCTGGGGGCCGACCTTCACCTGCGCCATGGCGACCGCCGCCGCACATTGCGCTTGCAGGACTTCTTTCTCGACTACGGCAAGCAGGACCGCGCCCCCGGCGAATTCGTCGAGGCCGTGTCCGTCCCCCGCCAGCCCGACCACCTGCGCTGCCACAAGCTGACCAAGCGCTTCGATCAGGACATTTCCGCCGTCCTTGGCTGTTTTTCCATCGCCACCGATGACGGCATCGTCACGACCGCACGGATCGCCTTCGGCGGCATGGCCGGCATCCCGAAACGGGCCTCCCGGGTGGAGGCGGCGCTCCTCGGTCGCCCCTTCACGCTCGACACCGTCACGGCGGCGCTGCCAGCCTTCGCCGAGGATTTCACGCCGCTGTCGGACATGCGCGCCTCCGCCGACTACCGGCTGACGGCGGCCTGCAACATGCTGTTGCGCTATCACGCCGAGCTGTCCGGTCAGGCCGTCAACGTGCTGGAGGTGCGCCCATGAGCGTGTCCCGCCCCCTGCCCCACGATGCCGCGCAGCTGCACGTGACCGGCACCGCCCGCTATGTCGACGACATCCCGGTCCCGGCGGATTGCCTGCACCTCGCCTTCGGCCTGTCCCAGATCGCCGCCGGCCGCCTTGACGAACTGCACCTCGACGCGGTTCGTGCCGCTCCCGGCGTGGTCGCGGTCCTCACGGCAGCGGATCTTCCCGGCCACAACGACGTCTCCCCGACCCCGCTGTTTCACGAGGAAATGCTGAGCTCGGGCGAGATCCACTATCGCGGCCAGCCGCTGTTCGTGGTCGCCGCCACCAGCCACCTCGCCGCGCGCCGTGCCGCCCGGCTGGCCCGGGTCAGCTACACCGAACAGACGCCGGTTCTGACCATCGACGACGCGCTACAGGCCAACTGGCGCTTCGAGGACGGCCCCCGCGTCTATTGCAAGGGCGACCCGGATGCCGCCATCGCGACGGCACAGATCGTCGTCGAGGGCTCGATGGAGATCGGCGGACAGGAACACTTCTACCTCGAAGGCCAGGCCGCGCTGGCGCTGCCCCAGGAGGCCGGCGACATGCACGTGCACTCCTCCAGCCAGCACCCGACGGAAATCCAGCACAAGGTGGCCGAGGCGCTGAACCTGCCGATGCACGCCGTGCGCGTCGAGGTCCGGCGCATGGGCGGCGGATTTGGCGGCAAGGAAAGCCAGGGCAACGCGCTGGCCGTCGCCTGCGCCGTCACCGCGCGCGCCACCGGACGCCCCTGCAAGATGCGGTATGACCGGGATGACGACATGATCGTTACCGGCAAACGGCATGATTTCCGCATCGACTACCGTGTCGGAACCGACGCCGAAGGGCGCATCAAGGGCATCACCTTCGAGCAGTTCTGCCGCTGCGGCTGGTCGATGGACCTGTCCCTGCCGGTGGCCGACCGTGCGATGTTGCATGCCGACAATGCCTACCTGCTGGCAAACGCCCGGATCACCTCGCACCGGCTGCGCACCAACACCCAATCGGCAACCGCGTATCGCGGCTTTGGCGGGCCACAGGGCATGTTGGGGATCGAACGGGTCCTGGACCATGTTGCCCATGCCGTCGGTCAGGATCCGCTGACACTCCGCCAGCGGAATTTCTATGCCGACGCGCCCGTGACCGACGCCGAGGCGCCCCCGCCCCCCCCCGAGGACAATTCTGCCACGAAGACCACGGGGCAATCCGTACAGACCACGCCGTATCACATGGAGGTCGATGATTTTGTCCTCGGCGGGCTGGTTCGGGAGCTGACGGCGCGCTCCGACTACACCGCCCGTCGTCAGGCGATTGCGGCGTGGAACGCGGCGAACCCGGTTCTGAAACGCGGGATCGCCCTGTCGCCGGTCAAATTCGGCATCTCCTTCACCTTGACCCACCTGAACCAGGCCGGCGCGCTGGTGCATGTCTACAGTGACGGCTCCGTGCACCTGAACCACGGCGGCACCGAGATGGGACAGGGCCTGTTCCAGAAGATCGCGCAGGTCGCCGCCAGCCGCTTTGGCATCGATGTCGCACAGGTGAAAATCACCGCGACCGACACGGCGAAGGTCCCCAATACCTCGGCCACGGCGGCCTCCTCGGGGACCGATCTCAACGGGATGGCGGTACAGGCGGCCTGTGACGAAATTCGCGGCCGGCTCGCGGCGTTCCTGGCGGAACGGTTCCAGACCAGCCCCCAGACGGTCCACTTCGCCGATGGCCGGGTATCGGCGGGCGCGGAAAGCCTGTCGTTCCAGGAGGTGGCGATGATGGCCTACCAGGCCCGCATCAGCCTCAGCGCGACAGGGTTCTACGCCACGCCGCGGATTTCCTGGGACAGGATCGCCGGACGCGGGCGCCCGTTCTTCTATTTCGCCTACGGCGCGGCGGTGACCGAGGTGGTGATCGACACGCTGACCGGCGAAAACCGGATCCTGCGGGCGGACCTGCTGCACGACGCGGGGGCGTCGCTGAACCCGGCGCTCGACATCGGGCAGGTCGAAGGCGGCTATGTTCAGGGTGCCGGCTGGCTGACCACCGAGGAACTGGTCTGGGACAAGGCCGGACGGCTGATGACCCATGCACCCTCGACCTACAAGATCCCGGCCTGTTCGGACCGCCCGGACGTGTTCAACGTCTCGCTCTGGGACCAGCCCAACCGGGAGGACACGATCTATCGCTCCAAGGCGGTCGGGGAACCGCCGTTCATGCTGGGCATCTCGGCGTTCCTGGCGCTGTCGGACGCGGTGGCCGCCTGCGGCCCGCGCTACCCCGCGCTGGATGCTCCGGCCACACCCGAGCGGATCCTTGCGGCGGTGCAGCGGGTCCGGTCATGAGCTTCGACCCCGCGGCCCTGCGCCAGCAGATCCTGCGCCACGGACAGGTGGTCCGCGTTGTCGTCGCCTCGGCCGCCGGGTCGGTGCCGCGCGGCCCCGGCGCGGACATGATCGTCTGGGAGACCGGCCAGGCCGGCACCATCGGTGGCGGCGCGCTGGAATTGCAGGCCACGCAGACGGCCCGCCGGATGCGGCCCGGCACCTCGCCCCGCATCGATCGCATCCCGCTGGGGCCGGCCCTGTCGCAATGCTGTGGCGGTGCCGTCACGCTGGTGAGCGAAGTGCTGGATGCCGCGTCGCTCGACCGGCTTGCCACCGGCGCGCAGGCGGGCTGCGTGCTGCGGGCGCTCGATGCCCCCCCGGCCCCGCCGCCGCTGGCGGTGCATCGGCACCTGGCGGCGGTCCGCAACGGCACATCCCCGGCCACCACGGCGCTGCTGGACGGCTGGCTGGTCGAACCGCTGGCCGACCCCGAGCATCACCTGTGGCTCTACGGCGCCGGCCATGTCGGCCAGGCCCTGGTGCAGCTGCTGGCGCCATTGCCCGACTGGCACATCACCTGGGTCGATACCGACACCGGGCGGTTCCCGGCACAGGTCCCCGACGGTGTCGACAGGATGCCGGCCGCCGCGCCGGCGCTGGCCGTGCCGCACGCCCCGCCAACCGCCCACCACCTGATCATGACCTATTCCCATACACTTGACCTGGAGCTGTGCCACGCGGTGCTGGGCCATGGCTTTGCCACCGCCGGGCTGATCGGATCGGCCACCAAATGGGCCCGCTTCCGCACCCGGTTGCGGCAGTTGGGGCATTCGGATGCCTCTATTGCCCGCATCACCTGCCCGATCGGCGACCCGACCCTCGGGAAACACCCGCATGCCATTGCGGTCGGCGTCACGGCGCTGTTACTAAAAGCCACCAAAGCCATATCGGAGTCAGCCATGGACCGCCGCGCGTGACAGATCTTCTGACGATCCAGCGCCTGACCAAGGCCTACCCCGGTGTCGTCGCCAACGACGACGTGTCCTTCTCCATCGCCCCGGGCGAAATCCACGCCCTGCTGGGCGAGAACGGTGCCGGCAAATCGACGCTGGTCAAGATGATCTACGGGCTGGTCAAACCCGACAGCGGCACCATGGCGCTGCACGGCGCCCCGTTTTCCCCCGCCGAACCGCGCGCCGCCCGGGCCGCCGGCGTCGCGATGGTGTTCCAGCACTTTTCCCTGTTCGAAGCGCTGAACGTGGCCGAAAACGTCGGCCTCGGCATGGAAAACCCGCCACCGATCCGCGAACTGGCGCGCGAGATCCGCGAAGTCAGCCATGCCTACGGCCTGCCGCTGGACCCGCGCCGCCTGGTCGGCGACCTGTCCGCCGGGGAACGGCAGCGGGTGGAGATCATCCGCTGCCTGCTGCAGGATCCCAAGCTGCTGATCATGGACGAGCCGACCTCGGTGCTGACGCCGCAGGAGGTCGAGATCCTGTTCGCGACCCTGAACAAGCTCAAGTCCGAAGGCACCGCGATCCTCTATATCTCGCACAAGCTCGAAGAGATCCGCGCGCTGTGCCAGGGCGCGACCATCCTGCGCCGGGGCAAGGTCGTGGGCGCCTGCGACCCGCGTCAGGCCTCTGCCGCCGAACTGGCCGAGATGATGGTCGGCGAAGCCCTGCACACCCCGGACCGCCCCCCCTCGGAGGCCGGCAAGGTGGTCCTGCAGGTGGCCGGCCTGACCAGCGAAAGCGTCTCCACCTTCGGCACCCGGCTCCAGAACATCGGCTTCGAGGTCCGCGCCGGCGAGGTCCTGGGCATCGGCGGCGTCGCCGGAAACGGCCAGGACGAGTTGCTCAGCGCCCTGTCGGGCGAAACCATGGGCGCGTCGGAAACGGTGCGGCTGCGCGGCGAGCCGATCGGCCACCTGCCCCCCAATCCCCGCCGGACCCGTGGCATGCTGAGCGCCCCCGAAGAACGCCTCGGCCACGCCGCCGCCCCCGACATGAGCCTGGTGGACAACGCCGTCCTGTCGGGCTGGCAGCGCGAGGACCTGACCCGCGGCGGGTTCGTCCGCTGGGGCAGGGCCCGCGCCTTTGCCGACAAGATCATCAGCACCTTCGACGTGCGCACCCCCGGCGCCCATGTTGCCGCGCGGGCGCTGTCGGGGGGCAACCTGCAAAAGTTCGTCATCGGCCGCGAGATCCTGCAACGGCCCGACGTTCTGGTGGTCAACCAGCCGACCTGGGGCGTCGATGCCGCCGCCGCCGCCGCGATCCGGCAGGCGCTGCTCGACCTGGCCGGCGCGGGGGCCGCGGTGATCGTCATCAGCCAGGACCTCGACGAACTGATGGAAGTCTCCGACCGGTTCGCGGCCCTGAACGCCGGCCACCTCTCGGCCCCGCGCCCGGCGCGCGGCCTGACGATGGAACAGATCGGCCTGATGCTGGGCGGGGCCCATGACATGGACGTGGCCCACACCGAGGAGGCCGAACACATCAAGGAAACCTACCAGGACAGCCACCACGAGGAGACCCGCCCGTGATCCGGCTCGAAAAACGCCCCACCCCGTCGCAATTCTGGACCTACACGACGCCGATTGTTGCGGTGCTGCTGACGATGCTGGCCGGCGGGCTGATGTTTGCCCTGCTGGGCAAGAACCCGGTCACCGCGATCAAGACCATCTTCTATGATCCGGTGCTGGGCGAATTCGCCTTCTACTATCGCGGCCAACTGCTGGTAAAGGCGGGGCCGCTGATCCTGATCGCCGTCGGGCTGGCAATCGGGTTCCGGGCCGGTATCTGGAACATCGGGGCCGAGGGCCAGTACATCATGGGCGCGATCTGTGGCGCCGCCGTCGGGCTGGCGTTCTATCCGACCGAAAGCTGGATCATCTTTCCGCTGATGATCCTCGCCGGGGCCCTTGGCGGGACGCTCTGGGCGATGGTCCCGGCAATCCTCAAGGTCCGGTTCAACACCAACGAGATCCTGGTGTCGTTGCTGATGGTCTACGTGGCCGAGCAATTGCTGGCCGCCATGGCGCTTGGCCCGCTGCGCAACCCCGAAACGGCGGGCTTTCCCGGCTCGCGCAACCTGCAACAATACCCCTCCGCCGCCAACACCGACCTGATCGCCGGAACCGGCATGCACTGGGGCGTGGTCGCGGCCTTCATCGCGGTGCTGTTCGCCTATATCCTGCTGTCCAGGCACCTGATGGGCTTTCACATCCAGCTCGCCGGGCAAAGCCCCAAGGCCGCCCGGTTCGGCGGCGTGAACCCAAAGGCGCTGGTGGTGTTCTGCATGGGGCTGTCGGGCGCGCTTGCCGGCATGGCCGGCCTGTTCGAGGTCGCCGGACCCGCTGGCCAGATCTCGATCAACTTCAACTCCGGCTACGGCTTCACCGCCATCATCGTCGCCTTCCTCGGCCGCCTGCACCCGATCGGCATCCTGCTGGCCGGGCTGCTGATGGCACTGACCTATATCGGCGGCGAGGCCGCGCAGGCCACGTTGCAGATCCCGGCGGCGGCGATCCAGGCCTTTCAGGGCATGTTGCTGTTCTTCCTGCTCGGGGTGGACGTGCTGTCCAACTACCGCATCCGCCTCGACCGCCGCGAGCCTGCCCGATGACCCTCGCACTCACCGGACCAACAAAGACCGCCGACCTGCCGATCCGGGCGATCCTGCGCGCACCAATCCCGCGTGTGGGGCCGTGGCGCCTTGGCCTGATCCTCGCTGCGGCACGTGCCGGATTCCGTGCAGGCACCCTGCGCCTCGCCGGTGTCGGCACCCGCGTCCGGGGCTTCCTGCGGCCTGACCGCACCAATCCACGCACGCGCCCCCAGCGCAGCGTCGGACGCGCCGCTGACGCCACCAGCCCCACCCGGCCCCCGCAAATGCTTCTGGAGCTGCCATGAACCTCGCATCCATCAGCCCGATCCTGCTGCTCGCCTCGCTCATGGTCGCCGCCACCCCGATCCTGCTGGCCGGCATCGGCGAACTCGTGACCGAACGCGCCGGGGTCCTGAACCTCGGGGTCGAGGGCATGATGATCACCGGCGCCATCTTCGGCTTCGCCATCGCGGTCGAAACCCAGAGCGCCACGCTCGGGTTCATCGCCGCCGCCATCGCCGGGGCGGCCCTGTCGTTGCTGTTCGGCCTCCTGACCCAGTACCTGCTGTCGAACCAGGTCGCGACCGGGCTGGCGCTGACGCTGTTCGGGCTGGGCCTGTCGGCGCTGCTGGGCCAGGGATATGTCGGTATCAAGGGCGTCGATGTCTCCAAGATCCACATTCCGCTGCTGTCCGATATCCCGGTCGCCGGGCCGATCCTGTTCCAGCATGACCTGATGGTCTATGTCGCGATCCTGATCGTTGCGGTGGTCTGGGCAACGCTGAAATTCTCCCGCATCGGCCTGATCCTGCGCGCCGTGGGCGAAAACCACGAGGCCGCGCACGCGCTCGGCTACAAGGTGATCCGCATCCGCCTGATGGCCATCGCCTTTGGCGGCGCCTGCGCCGGGCTTGGCGGCGCCTACCTCAGCCTCGTGCGCGTCCCGCAATGGACCGAGGGCATGACCGCCGGCGCCGGCTGGATCGCCCTCGCGTTGGTCGTCTTTGCCTCGTGGAAGCCCTGGCGGGTTCTGATCGGCGCCTACCTGTTCGGCGGGCTGACGGTGCTGCAACTGAACCTTCAGGCCGCCGGCATGAAGGTGCCGGTCGAATACCTGTCGATGTCGCCCTACCTGATCACCATCCTGGTGCTGGTCATCATGTCGTCGGGCCGGGGGCGCGCGCACCTGAACGCCCCCGCCGAGCTTGGCCGCTCCTTCCACGCTTCGTCCTGATGCCGCGAACCTGAGCCAGAATGCGCCGCCACGAATACATCCAGATCCTCGACGGAACCCATCCGGAGCACGGCCGGACGATCGGGCTGCTGCACCAGGGGCTCATCGTCGCCTCGGCCGCCGCCATCTCGCTGGAAACCGTGCCCAACCTCGCGCCCTGGGCCAAGTCGGCGCTGGCCACGTTCGAGGTCTTCATCCTCGCGGTGTTTGTCGTCGAATACATCGCCCGCATCCTCTGCGCCCCGAAACCGCTGGCCTATATCTTCAGCTTCTGGGGCATCGTGGACCTGCTGGCCTGCCTGCCCGCGCTGATGTTCCTGTCGCCGCAATGGGCCGCCATCCGCTCGTTCCGGTTGCTCCGCCTGGTGCGCCTGCTCAAGCTGCTGCACGCCAACCGGGCACTGATGCGGCTGGAGGCGGCGATGTTCCAGTGCCGCAGCGAACTGCTGGTGTTTGCGTTCATGGCCGCGCTGATCCTCTATATCGCGGGCGTCGGCATCTTCATCTTCGAACACGAGGCCCAACCCGAGGTTTTCACCTCGATCCCGGTCAGCCTGTGGTGGGCCATCGTCAGTTTCACCACCGTCGGCTACGGCGACATGTACCCCATCACCCCGGGGGGCCGGATCTTCACCACCGGCATCCTGTTCGTCGGACTCGGCGTCATCGCGGTGCCCACTGCCATCATCACCACGGCCCTGATAAACACCGACCTCAGGGAATCGATCGAAAAAGAGATCGAAGAAGAACTGGAAGATATCGAACGCGAGGTCCGCAAGGATCTTGCACCACTCAAGAGAAGACCAACAAGGAGACCAAAAACATGAACGCAAAGACCCTGCTCGCCTGCACAGCGCTGGCGCTTGGCCTGGCCGGGGGCGCCATGGCCCAGGACAAGACCAAGGCCGGCTTCATCTTCGTCGGACCGATCGGCGACGGTGGCTGGACCTTCGAGCACAACGAGGGCCGCATGGCCGTCGAAGAGCACTTCGGCGACAAGGTCGAAACCGTGTACCAGGAAAGCGTGCCCGAAGGCGCCGACGCCGAACGCGCGATGACCCAGATGGCCCTGGGTGGTGCCGACATCATCTTCACCACCTCCTTCGGCTACATGGACCCGACGATCAACGTCGCCGCCAAGTTCCCGGACGTGAAATTCGAACACGCCACCGGTTTCAAGCGCGCCGACAACGTCTCGACCTACTCGGCCCGCTTCTACGAAGGCCGCGCCGTGCAGGGTCACATTGCCGGCAAGATGACCAAGACCAACAAGGTCGGCTACATCGGCTCCTACCCGATCCCCGAAGTGATCCGCGGCATCAACTCGGCCTATATCCACGCCAAGAAGGTCAACCCCGAGATCGAATTCTCGGTGATCTGGGCCTACACCTGGTTCGATCCGGCCAAGGAAGCCGACGCCGCCAAGGCGCTGATCGAACAGGGCGCCGACGTGATCCTGCAGCACACCGACTCCACCGCGCCGCAAGCCGCCGCACAAGAGGCCGGCAACGTGATCAGCTTCGGCCAGGCCTCCGACATGGCCGAGTACGGCCCGACCCCGCGAGTCTCCTCGATCATCGACAACTGGTCGCCCTATTACATCGCCCGCGTGCAGGCGGTGATGGACGGCACCTGGGAGAGCATGGACACCTGGGACGGCATCGGCCCGGGCATGGTCAAGATCGGCGAGATCTCCGACGCGGTTCCCGCTGACGTCAAGGCCGAGGCCGAGGCCCTGCGCGACGCCATCGCCGCGGGCGACTACCACCCCTTCACCGGCCCGCTGAAAAAGCAGGACGGCTCCGACTGGCTCGCCGACGGCGAAGTGGCAGATGACGGCACGCTGGCCGGCATGAACTTCTACGTCGAAGGCCTCACCGGCGACATCCCGCAGTAACCCTGCGACGCACCCCGGACCAACGAAAGGACCCGCCAATCGGCGGGTCCTTTTCATTTCGCGCGCTTGCCATGCAGACCTACCAGTCATTTGTGATGACGGATCAACGGTCAGGGTCTCAAGGGAGAAATGCCTGAGCGGCGCGCGCCAGAAACCCCAGTCAACAGAACGGGGGCCAAATGTATTCGCTAATTTCCAGTCAATCAGGTACTACCGTCACCTTGCAGTCAACATTCCCAGACCGAGGGCGTCGCCCTCGTTGTCCTTCGATGCTGAGCAGGTCCGTCCAATCAGACCGCTCACAGACGACTTCTTGCCATGTTGGCTCGACGAAGTATCCAGACCTGCAGATGAATTCAGGGGCAAGCCCCGGAAGTGGAAAGAAAATGGAAAAGCTGACCTTTGGAGTTATCGGGACGTCCAGGAAGGAAGACGAAAGGCGCGTACCGATTCACCCAGATCACTTGTCGAGACTACCTGAAGAGTACCGAAAGAAACTCATCTTCGAAGAAGGGTATGGCGCGCCGTTTGATCTGTCTGATGATGACATCGCCGCACACTCCGGCGGCGTCGCACCCCGCGACACACTCCTGTCCGAACTTGGCAATGTGATTATCGCCAAGCCCACACTTGATGATCTCTTGAACCTCCGAGAGGGAGGTATTCTTTGGGGCTACCCTCACTGCGCCCAGCAGCGCGCGATCACCCAGGCGGCGATCGACCGAAAGCTGACCCTTGTCGCCTTTGAGGATATGTTTGTCTGGAGCCCGTCCGGCCAAATCGGGCGCCACACGTTCTACAAGAACAACGAAATGGCAGGCTACTGCGCCATATTGCATGCTCTGAACTTGAAGGGCATCGATGGTCATTACGGCAACCAGCGAAAGACCATCATTTTCAGTTTTGGAGCGGTGAGCCGGGGGGCGATCTACGCGCTAAAGGCCCATGGTTTCAGGGATATCACCATTTGCATTCAGCGCCCCGATCACGAAGTCCGCGAGGAAGTCCTGGATTGTCACTATGTCCGCCTGAGGGAAGGCAATGACGGGGAAGCGCGCATGTTGGTCGTCGAACATGATGGCAGCGAGCGGCCGTTGACAGATCTGATTTCCGAGTCCGACATAATCGTCAACGGCACGTACCAGGATACAGATCATCCACTGGATTTCGTGACGGAGGCCGAAAAAACCTGCCTGAAGCCGGGAAGCCTGATCGTCGATGTCAGTTGCGATGAGGGTATGGGGTTCTTCTTTGCAAAGCCGACGACCTTCAGGAACCCAATGTTCAAGGTTGAAAAGGTCGACTATTATGCAGTGGATCATACGCCCAATTACCTGTGGGAAAGTGCGTCGCGCTCAATTTCCGCGGCCCTGATTGTTCACTTGCCAACGATTGTTGATGGTCGTTCCGGCTGGCAGGACAATGACACAATCCGACGGGCCGTGAATATCGACCGTGGTGTTATCGTGAAACCGACGGTCCTGTCCTTTCAAGGGCGGCAACAGGCGTATCCACACGCTTCACTTGTCTGAGGCAGGTTTCGGTGGGGATATCGGCTGACGGCCTTTCGATCCTGTCTCCAAGGCCACGGTGCCGGTGCATCGAATAAACTCATCTGGTCGCTGCCGTTCGGGGTCGCCGCAACGAACGGCAGTGACACGCCCACCTTGCCTACGATCTGCACCGCAGACAAAGGCATCCTGGCGGTGGACATCACCCCGGACTTCCGAGCGAACGTCGTCTGGGGTGTTGATCCGTCAGACGCAGTGATTTCCGACTGGATCGCGCCCGGATACTTGGGTCTAATGACGCGTGACCGATAGGATCGGGAGCTTCAGACACCCGATGCTCCCGACATTGATTGTAATGGTGCAGGATCGATCCCCATGAGTAGCACAATCTGGACAAGCGAAATCGAACGCCGATCCGAGGCCCAAACCGCGTTCGGTTTCTGGCGACGCGCGGATGCCAAACCGGGCCAGATGTTCCCCGACGGGGCAACAGAACTCGGTGACGTCTTACGCCGGATCAGACTGGGCGAGCCGTTTTCCGATGACGAATACCCCAGGCGCCTGGTGTGGGACGATGGGGATGCCAAGCCATACGCAGGAAAGGTCCGGCGGGTATTTACCAACGGTTTCGTGTTCTTGCGCGACGATGTGGCGGCGATATTTTCCCGTTTCGATCTGGGGGATGCGACGCTTGTTCCGTTCGATTTGTACGAGCAGGACAACACGACACAGATCGACGTCAAGGTTTTCGGCCTGGTTTCAAGGTCACGGCTGCACACAATCGATCCAACCTCGCCGGATCTGCGCAAGGTTCGGTACTCAGATCCGCAGCGGTATTTTCTACCGACCGACAAGACCGCATGGACAAAGGTAAGACTTCTGGACCTCCCGGTTGATCGGCCCGACTATTGGGGAGACCCGGCCATTGACGACTGCATTTTCCTGAGTTCGGACCTGGCCGAAGCGCTCGTTGATGCAGGTCTTGAAAAGGCGTTTTTTCTTCGCAAGCTTGGATAGCCGGTTCCCGTGGCGACGCGAGTCTATACTGGACGCCTCGTGGCGGGACACGGGGTGCGCACTCTGGCCCGCGCCGGTCTCCTCGCAAGAGACGTTGATGGTTGGCAGACAACCGCGCAACCGCACCGAAAGCTGACGTCGTCCGCTGGGCCGCCCCAAGTGTAATCGACCTTGAGCGTCCGGGTCTCGACCCGCTTGCAGGATGGCGGTTGGTCCCGGCGACCAATGCAGCAAGCGCAACGAGCGTCCCTTGGGTCGGCAAGGCGGCCCCCGGTTCTGCCGCAGCATCCGGCCCGGACAACGCGTCCTGCAAGCAAAGCCAGAGCACCCCGGCCCATGCCCGACCTTGGCAGGGCAACCGTTGCGTCTCCCTGAAGCTTCCCGATTTACGAGCGATGTGTGGCAAGCCACCAAATGTTGCCACATGGGTCCTTTATGCCGGCCATCCGGTCGCCATGCGGTCGATCATTGGGCTCCATCAGGGACACGGCCCCCGATTTCAAAGCCAGTTCATACGCGGCATCGGCATCGCCCACGTACAGGTGCATCTGAGATGTATTGGCCGGGTAGGCGTCAGAGCTTTCGTTCAGCATGATGATTGCGTTGCCTATTCGCAGTCGTGCGTGCTGGATGCGCGTGTCATCGTACCGGTTTTCGCGGATCACGCGCGCATCGAACGCAGCCGTCAGAAATTCGATCAGCCGGTCTGCGTCGACAACTGTGAAATAGGGTGTGATCGTTTGATGCCCGTCCGGCGTGCTGTCCCCGTCTTCCAAGTCAAGCTCCCTCGCAAGTCCCCTGTATGGTGCCAGAGCCGTCCGACGCCCGCAATATCCCCACAGCCGACCGTGAAAACAGCACCCGAAGGGTCCGGTTGCCGTCCCGTCGCCGGAATCCGGGTCAGCAGGACGACGGATATTGCACTTGCGGCGATTGCCACCAGACAGGGTTTCAGGAGGCAGTCTCCCCGGCGGCCGGGCGGGCGTCTCCACGTTCCCTGCCCGCTGCCAGAGTGTCCGATGGAAGAACTCCATCCCAAAGATCTTTGTCAGGCACGCCATCGTCCTTGATCTCCCCGATCGGCGACCTAGTGTTGACCGCTTATCGAAGCGAAGGGAGATCCAATGAAACTGCTAGCAGGCGCGCTAGGCGCAATGATTGCTGCGTCGACCGCCACGGCGCAGGACGGCCCGATCATCCACGACGGAGAGTACACCTTCCTGAAAGCCCAGATGGGCGAGGAATGGGCCACACAGGACACCCGGATCGACTCCCGGCTGGCAGAGCTTCGCGAGGCCAACGACGGAAAGCCGCCCAACATCCTCTATGTGCTGATCGATGACGTCAGCTTCGGGCTGATGGGCAACCGGGCGATGAACTACGTCGCCGGGTTCGACACCCCGAACATCAACGATTTCGCCTCCGAAAGCCTCGCGTTGATGCGCATGTACACGGAACCCTCCTGCACGCCGACGCGCACCGCCTTCCTGACCGGAAGCCACCCGGTCCGGGCCGGACAGGAAGAGGTCAAGGTCGCCCTCGTGGGCGAAGGCCTGGCCGGCGAAGCGGTCACCATCGCCGAGGTGCTCAAGCAATCGGGCTACAACACGGCCCATGTCGGCAAATGGCACCAGGGCGATATCGAGGAATCCTTCCCCCACAATCAGGGCTTCGATCTCGCGTTTTTCCCGGTTCACCAGCAGGTTCAACTGAGCCTGATGACCCCTGAGGCCGCGAAGGCAACCAACCTGAACGGCTGGCACCCCTCGACCCAGTCGAGCGAATTCGCCATCGACCAGCGGTTCAAACCCTACGGCCTGGTGACCGGGCTTGAGGCAAAGGCCGGAGAGCAGGCCCGCGAAGTCGGTCTCGAGGCCGGCGAGGAATGGACGCAGGGCCATTACGAGCGCATGAACGAAACCTACCAACGCCAGGCGCTGGAACAGCTGGAGCGTCTCGCCGGCGAGGAAGAGCCGTTCTTCCTCCAGTACTGGCCGCTCTACCCGCTCAACTTCACCTATGGCGATCAGCAACGCTCCCGCAACGGCGGCTTCATGGCCGACAAGATGGAAGTCCTTGACGAATGGGTCGGCGATCTCATGGCCAAGGTCGACGCGCTTGGCATTGCCGAGAACACGCTTGTCGTGTTCATGGCCGATAACGGCATCTTCAAGCAGTACTCGCCCAATTCCGGCATGATCGAGCTGATCTACCGGGGCGGCAAGGCCGAGCACCTCGAAGGCGGCGTGCGTGTGGATGCCTTCGTGCGGTGGCCGCAAGCCATCGAGGGGGGCAGCTACGCCGGCGACATCATCCACGTCTCCGACCTCTACACCACGTTGGCACGTATCGCCGGTGGAACAGAGTTCATCCCGCGCGACCGGGTGATCGACGGTGTCGACCAGACAGCCCTGTTGCTGGAAGGCGAAGGAAACTCGCGCCGGGACTATGTCTATATCTACGAGGGGCCGGTCCTGCGGTCGATCGTGAAGCAGGAGTTCAAGATGCACATGCCCGCACCGGGTGTGCCGGGGGCCGCAGCGCCGGTCTTCAACATCCTGCGCGATCCTCGGGAGACCACCCCCGACATCGGTGGATCGCTCTGGTCGGGCGCATCCTTTCAGGACATGGCAAAGCGCCATGCCAAGATGATCGCGAAATACCCGCACCGCCCGATCGGCAAGGATCAGCCCTACGGCGGCATCGAGAACTTGCGCCCCGAAAGCGAACTGGCCCGCGAGACATTTGCGAGCTGGCAGGACCAGTAAACACACCCCTTGGCGCAGCAGCTTGCGGGCTGCTGCGCCAAGGCGACCTTGCGGACCGAGGGTCGCCATGACGCGACGCGGGGTTGCCCGCCCTGCAGGTCCAAATCCTTGACAGCCCGGGCGCAGGTTTGACGGCGTCCAAGCCATGGTGCCGAGCCTTCGCCTGTGGGCCCGCCGGTGCATGGCCCCGCTTTTGCTGGGCCGAGTCGAAAGACTCGGGCGTTAACCGGATCAAAAGATGTTTTTGACCAGCATGGCCGGAGGCCGCCGAAGGACGCATAGCCATGCCGACGACTTACACACCACCCGACAACCAGTTCGCAGCCGCCAGCGGCGACAATGTGAATTGGGATCCGGATTGGAGCTATTTCGATCACCCGCCCAACTCCACGGCGGACTTCACCATCACCTCGAATGACGAGGACACGGACCCCGGTACCTTTGTAACCGGCGAGACCTATGATCTTACCTGGTCGGGCCACGGTGGCGGCACCATGGAAGACGCCGTGGTCATCCGCTCGGACTATCTGGGCCCCGACCAGGGGGCCGTCGTGTTCGAGGGGATCAACTCCAACACCGGCGAGCTGTACCAGGTGATCTACACCCCCGGGTTCGATGTGGAATCCTGGTACTGGGACAATGGCGGTGGCCCAAGCAGTCCAAATGCGTTCTGGACCTCCGATCAAGACCCCGAGAATTTCCGATATACCTGTTATGCCGAGGGAACGCTGATCGAAACGCCCGGAGCGGCGGTGCCGATCGAAGCGCTGAAGGCCGGTGATCTGGTCATGACGCTGGATCATGGCCCGCAACCGATCCGCTGGGTGCGTCAGGACGTTCAGGTGCTCTCGACGAGCGAACAGGACAAGAAGCCGATCCTGATTGCCGCCAATGCCTTTGGACATGGCCACCCCGAGCGGGATCTGATCGTGTCGCCGCAACACCGGATCTTTGCCGGTGGGCACGGGCAGTTGCAGGCTCCGTTCAAGTCCGAAGTGCTGGTCCCCGCGAAAGCCCTGACAAGGCTCCCCGGCATACGGTCGATGAATGGCAAGGACAGGATCCTGTGGTGTCACTTTGCCTGTGACCGGCACGAGATCGTCATCGCCAACGGGTGCCTGTCGGAATCGCTGTTGATCGGATCCATGGTGGTCAAGGGACTGACGGCCTCCGAACGCGCGGCGTTGCGCCAGATGTTCGACGCCCCCCCGACATCCCGCGTGCCGCTGAATGGCCCGCCAGCGCGAGAGTTCATCGAGGTCGGCACGGCGCGGCGGCGGATTGCGGAGTCGCGAAATGCTCAGAACGACCTCTCGAAAGAGTGTGCGAAGTGGGACGTTGATCTGGCCATGGAGCGGTACGAGGCCGAGGCCATACAAGAACGCCACTCGAGTGCTGCGGGCGACGTGAGGACTGCGGCTCAATCTTGAAGGTGGCGATCCTGGTCCGGCCCAGGTGTGGGGCAGCGCCCGCGCGCCGCCCGGTCCGTCGTCCCGCCGCCCAAGCGGCACCGCCCGCCGGTTCGACCGGAACCATGGGTCGTTTCGACCCAAAAACCGGTCAAACCCCCAGGTCCGGGCCATCGCCTCCGCGCATCCCCGCCATTGCGACCGAAACTTTGATCGTTTCGGCTTGTTTTTGGGTCAAAACGCCCCCTGGATTCTACCGATACGACCAGAAGTCCGCACCGCCACGGTGTTGATCCGACGGCCGAGGCGACGAATTCGGGCAGATTCCCCCTTCCCAACGCCTTTCGTTTGATGTTTCATTCGAAAGAAATAGGGGCTCGATGGTGGCCGGAATGAAAATTGGTCGAAACTCCAAGGCCAGGCAGCAGGCGATCCTGCGCTATCTGCATCAGAATGGCCGCGCCATGGTCGAAGATCTGGCGGATCGGTTCGAGACGACGCCGCAGACAATTCGCAAGGATCTGAACCACCTGGCCGATTCCGGACGGGTCATGCGGTTTCACGGCGGCGCGTCGCTGTTGGCCGGAACCGAGTACACCGGCTACGACGTGCGCAAGCAGATCGCCCGCGAGCAGAAGGAAAGCATTGGCCGGGCCACGGCCGCGCTGATTCCCAACAATGCGGCGGTGATCCTGAACGCCGGCACCACGACAGCCGAGGTCGCGCGCAACCTGCGCCACCACGTCGGGGTCAAGCTGATCACCGACAACGTCGCTCTTGCCAATGAAACAAGGGGATATCCGGGGGTCGAAGTCATGGTGCCCGGCGGGGTGATCCGCGGGTCGGACGGCGCGATCCTGGGGGAATCCGCTGTCGAGTTCATCCGCCAGTTCCGCGCCGACATTGCCATCGTGGGCGTGGCCGCGATTGCCTCGGATGGCGCCTTGCTGGACTACGACCTCAGGGAGGCCGCGGTTGCGCGCGCCATACTGGCCAGTTCGCGCACCGTCATCCTCTGCGCCGACAGCTCCAAGTTCGACCGCATGGCCCCCGTGTGCATCGGTCAGTTGAAACAGATACGAACCTTTGTCACGGACCGGTCCTGCCGCCCCGAACTGCGCCAGCTCTGCGCCTCCGAGGGGGTCGGGCTGGTGCTGGCGGACTAGGCCGTCGCCGTCCTGCGACACGAACGGCGGCCCCAGAACAAAGCTTGACACAAAGGTTCGTTTACATCAGCGTTTGAGCAATTCGAAACCGGAAACGCGCGCAACGAATCGAGGCGTTCCGGCCGGAGGACAGGGAGGAGAAAAGCTGATGCTGGCTCTGCTGCGTCCGCTTGCTTGGGTCAACACGCAGGTTTTGCGTGTCGGACGGAATGTGGCCTGGGTTTGCCTTGCCACGATGGTCGTTGTGATCCTGTTGCAGGTCTTTTTCCGCTACGCCCTCAACAATGCGCTTGCCTGGCCGGACGAGGCCGCACGGTTCCTGATGCTGTGGATGACCGGCCTGATGGCGCCGTCCGCCTATCGCTGGAGCGCCTTTGTCGCCATCGACATGCTGCCCCAGGCCCTGCCCCGCGTACCGGGCCAGTTGTTGATGCTGGTGATCCTGATCCTGTCGCTGGGGGTTCTGTTCGTCGGGGTCCAGCATGGCTGGGACCACACGATGGGCTTTGGCGGCCGGTTCAAAAGCTCGTCGCTGCGTATCCCGCTGGAATGGTTCGGGATGGAAACGATCAAGGTGCAGTTGCGCTACATGTATGGCTCGCTGCTGGTGTGCATGATCCTGCTGATCTCGATCAACATCGAATTGATCCTGCGCAATCTCATCAGCCTGTTCGATCCCGATGCCGAATTGCCGGACGATGACTCTCCCGAGATCCTGCAGGGGGCCGACTGATGCTGGCACTGTTCCTCCCTATTTTCCTGATCTTCCTGCTGATCGGGATGCCGGTGTTTTTTGCACTGCTGCTTTCGCCCGGGCTGTTGTTGCAACTGAACGGGCAGGAGCGCGACATCGCCCTGCTGTATCGCAACCTTTACAACGGAATGGACAGTTTCCCGCTGATGGCGCTGCCGTTCTTTGTTCTGGCCGGCGAGTTGATGAACAAGGGCGGCATCACCACCCGCCTTGTCGAATTCTCCCAGGCGTTGATGGGGCACCTGCGTGGCGGGCTGGCGCATGTGAACATCCTGTCGTCGATCCTGTTTGCCGGGCTGTCGGGCTCGGCCGTGGCAGACACCTCGGCGCTCGGCTCCACCCTGATCCCGGCGATGGAAAAGAATGGGTACACCCGGACATTTGCCGCAGCGGTAACGGCCGCCAGTTCGGTGATCGGCCCGATCATTCCGCCCTCGGGCATCATGATCATCTATGCCTATGTCATGGGCGAGAGCGTCGCGGCGCTGTTCCTTGCCGGCATCGTGCCGGGCGTCCTGGTCGGCGTCGGCCTGATGGTCGTGGTACGGGTGATGGCGGACCGGTACGACCTGCCCAAGGCGGAACGGATCGTCAGCGCCAACCAGAGCATCAGCCCATTGGAAGCAATCGTTTCCTTCGTGCTGCTGCGGTTGAACCTTGCCGGGCTTCTGATGGTCGGCTTTTCGCTGGTCACCTTCCTGCTGCGCGTCACATCCGGAATCGAGTTGAACGTCAGTGGCTGGATCGTCTTCGTGGTCTTCCTGCCGGTGGCACATGTCATCCTGATGCGGGTTCGCAAGTCTGTTTCCAACGACTTTCGGGTCATCTGCAAGAAGGCCGTGGCGCCACTTCAGACGCCAATCATCATCCTGGGCGGCATCCTCGTCGGCGTGTTCACCCCGACCGAAGCCTCTGCCATCGCCGTGGCCTACGCACTCGTCATCTCGTTCTTCGTGCTGCACAGCATGAAGCTCGGCGATCTTCCGGCGATCCTGACCAAGGCGGCGCTGTCTTCGGCCACGGTCCTGCTGCTGGTGGGCGCGGCGGTGTCCTTCAAGACCGTCGTCAGCCTGAGCCATGCGCCCGAGACCATGGCCGCATTCATTCTCGGCCTGAGTGACAACCCCTTGATCCTGCTGTTCCTGATCAACATCCTGCTGTTCGTGGTGGGCATGTTCCTGGACGCCGGCCCCGCCATCATCATCCTTGGCCCGATCCTCGGCCCGATATTTGTCGATCTGGGCGTACATCCGGTGCACTTTGCCATCATCATGTCGGTCAACCTGACCGTCGGCCTTGCGACGCCTCCCATGGGGCTGGTGCTGTTCGTGGCCTCGGCGGTCTCGGGTGAAAAGGTCGAGGCCATTTCCCGGGCGATCCTGCCATTCCTGGCGGTCGAAGTCGTGGTGATCTTCCTGATCACCTATTTCCCGGCAATCTGCATGACGATCCCGCGCCTGACCGGGTTTGTGCAATAGAGACTTTTGAATGCTTAACAGGGAGG
The DNA here is from genome assembly GCA_947495685.1 of uncultured Tropicimonas sp. Taxonomy (GTDB): domain Bacteria; phylum Pseudomonadota; class Alphaproteobacteria; order Rhodobacterales; family Rhodobacteraceae; genus Tropicimonas. The sequence continues at coordinate 70,230 of CANLZY010000017.1, read as the reverse complement.
AAAGCATGTTCCGATCAACCATTACGACCCTGGCGGCGGCGGCCATTCTGGCCGGGTCGACCATCGCGGCGACAGCGGCGGATTACACGCTGCGCGCGACTGCGAACTCGAACGAGAATGACGAGGACTATGACGGCCTCGTGGTCTTCAAGAACTTCGTCGAAGCGGCATCGAACGGCGCGATCGAGGTCGAGTACTTCATCGGCACCCAGCTGTGCTCGAAGGGCGCGGAGTGCCTTCAGGGCGTGGCCGACGGCTCGATCGACATCTACATTTCCACCTCGGGCGGCGCCTCGGGCATCTTCCCCTACGTGCAGGTTCTCGACCTGCCCTACCTGATGTCCTCCGACCGGATCGCCGAAGCCGTGCTCCAGGGCGATTTCACCCGCAAGATGCGTGAGATGGCGCTGGCAGACAGCGACAACTCGATCCGCCTTATGACCATCGGCAACACCGGCGGCTGGCGCAACTTTGCCAACACCAAGAAGCGCGTGCAGTCCCCCGCCGACATGGAAGGGCTGAAGATCCGCACCGTGGTCGCCGATCTGCCACAGGAACTGGTCAAGGCGCTAGGCGCATCGCCGACCCCGATCCCGTGGCCGGAACTGTTCACCAGCTTCCAGACCGGCGTGGTCGAAGGCTCCAAGAACGGCATCACCGACATCATGTCGATGAAATTCCCCGATGCCGGCCTGCAGTATGTCACGCTTGATGGTCACGCCTACATGGGCGCGCTGTGGTGGATGAACAATGCCAAGTTCATGGAAATGCCGGACGAGCTGAAGCAGGTTGTCGTCGACGGTTTCTACGCGCTGCAACAGGCGACATTCGCCTCGCCCAAGCGCAAGTCCATCGCGGCATACGAAGCCTTTGTCGAAGGCGGCGGCGACCTCTACGTGCCGACCCCGGAAGAAAAGGCGGCGTTCAAGGCCGCTGCGGCACCCGTCTACGACTGGTTCCAGAAGAACATCGATGGCGGTGACGTGATCTTTGCCGCGCTGACCGATGCCGTTGCCGCTGTCGAGGCCGAAATGGCCGAAGCCAACGCGATGGATCTGAAGTAACCACCCCGATCCTGTCCGGAGCCCATCGTGGCTCCGGACCCCGTCGGCGTTCTACCGAAACGGGTAGAGCCACACCCGATAGTCATCAATCAGCACATGGGCATGTTCGATTTGTTCGGGCGTCATCTTCTTCACGACCTCCTCCTGGGAAATCGCCGCATCGGGGTCGCCTCCGATGGCGGAGAGGGCGTACCACAGGTAGGCGCGGGTCAGGTCCGGCGTGGGCAGTCCGCGCCCGACCTCGTAGTACCAGCCGACGCCCGATTGCGCCCCCGCGTGCCCCTTCATCGCGGCCCGCAGGTACCATTCGAACGCCCTGACATCGTCCTTCGCAACCCCCAGCCCGCTGGCGTACATGACCCCGATCAGCTCCTCGGCCTCGGCGTTCCCGGCCCGCGCTGCCGGCAACAGTTCGGCCATCGCCGCCGGGTAGTCCCTGGCGTCCATAAGGTCGCGTCCTGTTTCGATTTCGGCTTGCGCAGGCAACGGCAGGGCAAGACAGAGGGCAATGGCAAGCGCGCGCATGGGGTCTCCTTTGGGCTGGCGACTCTCGTGTCGCTCCTGGTGGGTCCGGCGCATGCTCTCGACCTTCCGCCGCGATTGCAAGCCGACGATTTCCTGCCCTTCGACGCCGCGCAGGCCAAACTGGGCCAGCTGCTGTTTTTCGACCCGATCCTCTCGGGCAACCGGAATATCGCCTGCGCCACCTGCCATCACCCGGACCACGGCTCGGCCGACGGACTGGCGCTTGGCGTGGGCGAGGGCGGCCATGGCCTTGGCCCCGAGCGCACGACCGGTTCCGGCGACAGCCGCATCCGCAAACGCATCCCGCGCAATGCGCCGGGGCTGTGGAACCTTGGCGCCAGAGAGATCGACGTGATGTTCCACGACGGGCGCGTCAGTGTCTCTGACATCTACGACACCGGCTTTGACACACCGGCGCAGGAATGGCTGCCCGAGGGGCTGAACGGCGTCCTTGCCGTACAGGCTCTCTTTCCGATGACCTCGCAGTTCGAGATGGCCGGGAACCCACGGGAAAACCAGGTGGCCGGAGCCGTTCATGACCGGATCGACTATGTCTGGCCCATCCTCGCCAAACGCGTGCGGGTGATCCCGGAATATGCCGACAGGTTCATCGACGCCTTCGACGACGTGGACGAGCCGCTCGATATCTCCATCACCCATATCGCCAACGCCCTGGCGGCCTTCGAAGGCACAGAGTGGCAGAGCTTTGACAGCCCCTTCGATGGGTTTCTCGCGGGCGATGAAACGGCCCTGACAGATGACCAAATCGCCGGAATGGAATTGTTCTATGGCGACGCGGGGTGCGCGGCGTGCCATTCGGGCCCGCTTCTGACCGATCAGGGGTTCCACGCGCTCGCCCTGCCCCACTTCGGCCCCGGACGGACCCGCATGTGGGACCCGATCGTGCGGGACGTGGGGAGGATGGCCGCCTCGGACCGGTTGGAGGATGCCTACCGTTTTCGCACCCCGTCGCTGCGCAATGTCGCGCTGACGGCACCCTATGGGCACAACGGTGCCTATCCGACGCTGAAGGGGATCGTGCGCCATCACCTTGACGCCCGGTCTGCCTTCGAAACATGGACGCCTGAATTGGTGGACCTGCCCGACGCTCCCTGGCTAGCCGCCGGTGACTTCCTGCCATTCGAGGACCATCGCGAACGCGCGCGCCTTGCCGCCGCCGTGGACATCGTGCCGGTGACGCTGTCGGACGCAGAGGTCGAACAGGTTGTTGCCTTCCTGCACGCGCTGACCGGCACGGACTCGATCAAGGGCCGGTTGGGGCGTCCGCACCAGGTGCCCAGCGGGCTGGAGATGGATGAATGACAACGGTTCTGGTTCTCGGCATGGCGGCGGTGGATTTCGTGCTTTCGGTGCCGGAATTCCCGACCGAGGCCACCAAGTACCGCGCCGAGGCGGCCGAGATCGTTGGCGGCGGCCCTGCGGCCAATGCCGCTGTCGCCATCGCACGGCTTGGCGGCACCGCGACCCTCGCCGCGCGGCTGGGGGACGATTCGCTGGCCGACCTCGTGCTGGGCGACCTGAAGGCCGAGGGCGTCTCGACCGCATTTGTCCACCGGGCTCCGGGGGGGCGGTCCTCGTTTTCGTCGGTTTATATCGATGCCACGGGCGAGCGGCAAATCGTGAACTTTCGTGGCGCCGGTCTGACCGACGATACCGGCTGGATCGCCCGGATGCCCGCCCCGCAGGCTGTTCTGGTCGATACCCGCTGGCCCGATGGTGCGGCAACGGCGCTGGACATGGCGCGCAGTCAGGGCATCCCCGGCATCGTCGATGGCGAGGCGCCAATCGACCCGAGGTTGCTGGAGAAGGCCTCTCACCTGGCCTTGTCGCGACAAGGGCTGGCGTCGCTGGTCGTGGGGGATGACCTGCCCCGCGCGCTGGCCACCCTTGCCGAACGTCTGCCCGGATGGGTCTGCGTGACCGATGGCGAAAACGGCGTCTGGTACACCGACGCAGGCACCATCGCCCACATTCCGGCGTTCCGCGTCACCGTCAAGGATACCCTTGCCGCCGGCGACATCTGGCACGGCGCCTTTGCACTGGCGCTTGCCGAAGGACAGATCGAGACCGACGCGATCCGATTTGCCAACGCCACGGCTGCCCTGAAATGCACAACCTTTGGCGGACGCTCGGGCACCCCCGACCGCGCCGCCGTCCAGACTTTCCTCAAGGAGACAGAATAATGGAACTTACCCCCGGCAAGCTGTGGGGCCTGCGTCGCATGGCCGATGACTCTGGTATCTTCAAGATGACCGCCGTCGACCAACGCCCCCCGATCAAGGGACCGATTGCCAAACACCTTGGTGTCGAACAGGCCCCTTGGGAGGAAGTCGCCCGCTTCAAGGGGTTGCTGATCGAAACCTTGCAGGCCCAGAGCACCGCGATGCTGCTGGATCCGCATTATGCCATCCCCTACGGAATCGGGTCGCTGTCGCCCACCAAGGGGTTGATCGTGACGCTGGAGGATTCCGTCTTCACCGAGACGCCCGGCGGACGGCTCAGCTCGGATATCGACGACTGGACCGTGGCCAAGATCAAACGCATGGGCGGCGACGCGGTGAAGGTTCTGGCCTGGTATCGCCCGGATGCCTCGGCAGAGGTCGTGCAGAAGCAGAACGACTATGTGAAGCGGATCGGCGAGGAATGCGCCCGCTATGACATCCCCTTCCTGCTCGAAATGCTGGTCTATCCGCTGGCCGCCGATGCGCACCAGACCAAGGACTACGTCGAGATGAAGGGCAAGAAGGCCGACGACGTGTTGGCCACGGTGGAGGAATTCGCCAAGCCGGAGTACGGCGTCGATGTCTTCAAGCTGGAAAGCCCGGTGAATGCCGCCGACGCCGACGGGTCCGCCGAAGTCCAGGCCGTGTTCGACGAGATGGGCCGCCTGGCGGGGCGTCCCTGGGTGATGCTGTCTGCCGGTGCAGGCAAGGCCGAGTTCCGCAAGGTGCTGGAGCATGCCTTTGCCGCCGGCGCGTCGGGGTTCCTTGCCGGTCGGGCGATCTGGCTTGACGCCTTCCAGTCCTATCCGGACTGGGCTGCCATCGAGGCCGGCCTGCGCGGCGACGCAAGCGACTACATGGCCGACATTTCGGCGCTGGCCGATGCAAGCGCCGCCAACTGGGCCAACCATGCCTGCTTTGGCGCAGGTGGCGCAGGCTTCACCCCGGCGGATGCCAGTTTCCGCCACGGCTATGCCGGGTTCTGAGGAGAGCGACGTGAAAATCGGAATCCTGCCCCTCGGGCGGCCCACCTTCGATGTGCCCTTCGCGGAGGAAAAACTCTCCGCGATGCTGGGCGCCCTCGACGCGAGCGGACACGACATCGTCGGCCCCCGCGCCCTGCTGTTCGACGAGGAGTCCACGCGCGCGGCCATGGCCGACTTGACCGCCGCCGACATCGACCGGTTGTTGATCCTGCAGGTCACGTTCACCGACGCCTCGATGGCGGTGGCCGCGGGTGCGGGGTTCGATCAGCCGATGTCGATCTGGGCCGTTCCGGAACCACGGCTTGGCGGGCGGCTGCGGCTGAACGCATTCTGTGGGCTGAACCTTGCCTCGCACGCGCTCGGCGTGAACGGGCGGTCTTTCGGGTGGCTCTATGCCGACCCGGAGGGTGACATTGCGGCCGAGCTTGCCGCGCTTCTGTCCGGCGAACGGCAGGGGGGACGGCTCGACGCACAGCCATCGCAAGGGCGCACCGCCGAGGGCGCACGGGTCGCACAGGCACTCAGGGGCCAGCGGATCGCGCGGATCGGCGACCATCCGGTCGGGTTCGACACCTGCGCCTATTCGGCCAGTGCGGTCGAAGCGCTGGCCGGTGTTGCGGTGGATGCGCTGGCGCTCGACGACCTGTTCGACGCCGCCAAGGCGGTGCCCCAGGAAGCCGCCGCCAAGGTACGTGTGATCGCCGAGGCCGACGTGACCGGGCTGGACGATGTCGATCAGGCCGAGCTGGATCGCTCGCTCAAGCTCAAGGCCGGGCTGGACGACATCCGCGCGCGGGGCGGCTATGACGCCTTTGCCATCCGGTGCTGGCCCGAAACCTTCACGCAATATGGCGGCGCTGTCTGCGGCCCGGCGGCGATGCTGGGCGAGGGCAAGGTGCCCTGCGCCTGTGAAGCCGATGTCTATGGGGCGCTGACCCAGCTTGTATTGCTGGAGGCCGCACAGGCGCCGGTCTTCCTGACCGACCTCGTGGACATGGACTCCGAGGACAACACCGGCGTCGTCTGGCACTGCGGTCAGGCGCCGATCTCGATGCGGGACGCCGAGGCCGACGCCACCGCCACGATCCACACGAACCGCAAGCAGCCGCTGCTGTATGAATTCCCGCTGAAGCCCGGCCCGGTGACCTTTGTCCGCATCAGCCAGGCGTTCGGGGAGCCGAAGATGGTCCTTGCCCACGGCGAGATGCTGCGACGGCCCAAGTCCTTTACCGGCACCTCGGGTGTTGTCCGTTTCGACCGGCCGGCGGATGCGGTGTTGAAGGACATCATCGCAAGCGGGCTCGAACACCACATGGCACTGGCCTATGGCGACCACCGCGCAACCCTGCGCGCCGTGGCTGCCGAGCTTGGCCTGCCACTTCTGGAGATCTGACATGACTCTACGATACGGCCTCATCGGATCCGGCATGATGGGCCAGGAACACATCCGAAACCTGAACCTGCTGGAAGGCTGCGAGGTCACTGCCATTGCCGACCTCGACGAGGGGATGCGCGCCCTGTCGGTGGAAACGTCGGGCGGCACCGCAAAGGCCTTCAGCGACCACAAGGACATGCTGTCGGCGGGCATCTGTGACGCGCTGATGATCATCTCGCCAAATGACACGCACCATCAGATCATGCTGGACGTGATGGACAGCGGCAAACCGATCCTGTGCGAAAAACCGCTCTGCACCACGTCCGAGCACTGCCGCGATCTGGTGACCAAGGCAGAGGGGCGCGCGGCGCCGATCTGGGTGGCGATGGAGTATCGCTACATGCCGCCGATGCAACGGCTGCTGGCGGAGATGGCCGAGGGGCGGATCGGCAGGCCGCAGATGATGTCGATCCGCGAACACCGGTTTCCCTTCCTGCCCAAGGTCGGCGACTGGAACCGGTTCAACGAGCGCACCGGTGGCACGCTTACCGAAAAGTGCTGCCACTTCTGGGACCTGATGCGGTTCACGCTGCAAAGCGACCCGGTGCGGGTCTATGCCTCTGGCGCGATGGATGTGAACCACGTTGACGAGACCTATGGCGGGCGCAAACCCGACATCATCGACAATGCCTATGTCACAATAGACTTTGCCAACGGCACCCGTGGCATGCTGGATCTGTGCATGTTTTCCGAAGGGGCCTATTGGCAGGAAAAGATCTGTGTGACCGGGGATGCGGCGCGGATCGAGGCCAAGGTGCCCGGCCCCTCGCGGTTTTCCCCCGATGGCAAGGAACGGGACGCCGAAGTAGTCGTCTCCGAACGCGCCACCAAGAGGATCTCGGTCGATGTCGTTCACGTTCCCAACGAGGTGCTTGAGGCGGGCGACCACCACGGCTCGACCTATTTCCAGCATCAAAAGTTCCGCGATCTCGTGCTTGCCGGCAAGGGCGAACCAGAGGTGACGCTTCAGGACGGCCTGTGGTCTGTCATCGTCGGCGAGGCGGCCGAAAAATCGGCCCGCACCGGCCAGGCCATCGAGGTATCGCTATGAGAGGGGAAGATTTCGGCCAGATGCCTGACGGCACACCCGTTCGGCGTTACACAATTCAGGGCGGCGGGCTGACGGCGCGGTTCCTGACCTATGGCGCGGTGCTGCAGGATCTGCGGCTCGACGGTCACGCCGGGCCACTGGTGCTGGGCTTGGAGGCGTTCGAGGACTACCTTGCCCATTCGCGCTATTTCGGGGCCACGGCTGGCCGCTATGCCAACCGCATTCGGGACGGGCATCTGGAGCTGGACGGCGAGACCTACCAGCTCGACACCAACTTCCTCGGCAAGCACCTTCTGCACGGCGGGGCCGCCGGGATCGGCAAGCGGGTCTGGGGCCTCGCGGAGCTCAGCGACAACAGCATCACACTGGTGATCCGCGCCACCGATGGCGAGATGGGCTTTCCGGGCAACCTCGACATCCGGCAGACCTTCACCCTCCGCGGGGATGGCGTTCTCGACATTTGCATGGAGGCGACCACCGACGCGACGACGCTCTGCAATATCGCCCACCACAGCTATTTCAACCTTGGTGAGGGTGACACCGTGGCAGACCACCTGCTGCGGGTCGCGGCGGACAACTACCTGCCCGTGGACAACGAGTTGATCCCGACGGGAGACGTGGCGGAGGTCGCCGGCACGCGGTTCGATTTCCGCGCGCCATGCGCCATTGGACCGGCCAGCGCCAGGGGGCTGATCGATCACAACCTCTGCCTGTCCGCCGAACGCCAGGCGCTGCGCAAGGTGGCCGAACTGTCCTGCCCTGCCTCCGGTGTCTCGATGCAGATCCGCACGACGGAACCGGGGCTTCAGGTCTATGATGGTGCGGCGCTGGATGTGCCGGTGCCGGGGCTGGATGGGCGCCGCATGGGTCCGGGCGCCGGCGTGGCACTGGAACCGCAGATCTGGCCGGATTCGCCCCATCATGCCAATTTCCCGCAGGCTATCCTGCGGCCGGGCGAGACCTATCGCCAACAGACGCAATACATCTTTTCGAAGGACACCCCATGACCGATTTCACCACCTATCTGCAGCAAGCCAACCTGATCGGCGGGGCCTGGGTCGGCGCCGACAGCGGGACGACGATCGATGTGACCAACCCGGCCACCGGCGAGGTGATCGGAACCGTGCCCAACTGCGGCACCGACGAGACGAACCGCGCCATCGCGGCCGCCTCCGATGCCTTCAAGAGCTTTTCCCGGACCGACTTGATGACCCGCGTGAAGCTGCTGCACGGACTGCATGACGCGTTGATGGACAACCAGGCGTCGCTGGCGCTGCTGCTGACCACCGAACAGGGCAAGCCCTTGTTCGAGGCGATGGGCGAGATCGCAATCTCGGCCGCCTACGTGCGCTGGTTTGCCGAAGAGGTGCGCCGCGCCAAGGGCGAGATCGTGCCCGCCCCCACCAACGACCGCCGCCTGCTGGTCACCCGCCATCCGGTTGGCGTGGTCGGCGCCATCACGCCGTGGAACTTCCCCTCGTCCATGCTTGCGCGCAAGCTGGCCCCGGCGCTGGCGGCTGGTTGCACGGTGATCGCCAAGCCCGCAACGGCGACGCCCTACTCGGGCCTGGCCTGGGGCAAGTTGTGCGAAGAGGTCGGGTATCCGGCTGGCGTGGTCAATGTCGTCACCGGCTCGGCCCGCCAGATCGGGGGCGCCATCATGGACAGCCCGGATGTTCGAAAAGTGACCTTCACCGGCTCGACCGAGATCGGCAAGACCCTGATCCGGCAGTCCGCCGACACGGTCAAGAAGGTGTCGATGGAGCTGGGCGGCAACGCGCCCTTCATCGTCTTTGACGACGCGGATCTCGACGCCGCGGTTCAAGGCGCGATGATCGCCAAGTTCCGCAACATGGGCCAGACCTGCGTCTGCACCAACCGGTTCTACGTGCAGGCCGGCATTCACGACGCGTTTGTCGAAAAACTGAAGGAAGCCGTGGCGGCGCTGGTTGTCGGCAACGGCATCGAGGACGGCGTGCAGCAGGGCCCGATGATCGACATGGCCGCGGTGGAAAAGGTCGAGGAGTTCATCGCCGATGCCGTCTCAAAGGGCGGCAAGATCGTCGAAGGCGGCAAACGTCACGGCAACGGCGGCACCTATTTCGAACCCACCGTGGTGACCGGTGCCACCGCCGACATGGCCTTTGCCACCGAAGAGATCTTTGGCCCGCTGGCCGCTGTCTTCAGCTTCGACACCGAAGAGGAGGCGATCGCCGCCGCCAACGACACCGACTTCGGCCTGGCTGCCTATGCCTATACCAAGGACGTCGGGCGCGTGTTCCGGCTGAACGACGGGCTGCAATACGGGTTGATCGGCATCAACTCGGGCCTGATCACCACGGTGGAGGCACCGTTTGGCGGGTTGAAGGAATCCGGCATGGGCAAGGAGGGCGGCAGCCAGGGGCTGGATGACTACCTGTCCACGAAATACGTCTGCGTTGCGGGGTTGCTCTGATGTCTGTTCTGATCACCGAATTCATGGACGAAGGGGCGGTTGCCGCCCTCTCTGACAAGGTCGCAACCCAATACCTGCCCGATCTGGCCGACAGGCAGAGCGATATTCCGGGCATGATGGGCGGGATTCAGGCGCTGGTTGTCCGCAACCGGACCCAGGTCACCGCCGCGTTGCTGGATGCCGCCCCTGACCTGAAGGTCGTCGGACGGTTGGGGGTGGGGCTCGACAATATCGACCTGCCGGCCTGCAAGGAACGCGATGTCGAGGTCATCCCGGCAACCGGCGCCAACAACCTGTCGGTGGCGGAATACGTCATCGCCAATGCCTTTGTCCTGTTGCGCAACGCCTATCAGGCCCGGTCCGCGATGCTGGCCGGGGACTGGCCGCGCATGGCCTGTGCGGGGCGCGAGGTGTCTGGCAAGACGCTGGGCCTGATCGGGTTTGGCGCCATCGCGCAGGAAACGGCGCGGCTGGCCAGGGAGCTTGGCATGCAGATCTGCGCCACCGACCCGTATGTGTCGGCCGACAGCCCCGCCTGGTATGGCGTGATGCGGACCGATCTGTCCGGGGTGCTCAAGGCCGCCGACGTGGTGAGCCTGCACGTGCCCTTGGTCGATGCCACACGCCACATGATCAACGCCGAAACGCTGGCGGCGATGAAACCCGGCGCAGTGCTGATCAACGCGGCGCGCGGTGGCGTCGTGGACGAGGCCGCCCTGGTTGCCGCGATGACCGAGGGGCACGTTGCGGGTGCCGCGCTTGACGTGTTCGAAACCGAACCGCTGACGGCCGAGGCCGCTGCGAAATTCAAGGACGTGCAGAACCTCATCCTGACCCCGCATATCGCCGGCGTCACCGAGGAATCGAATGTTCGTGTCAGCACCATGATCGCCGATCTGATGCTGGACCGACTGAACAAGGCCTGAGGAGGAAGCCAGATGGCAAAGGACATAGACAGGCGGATCATCCAGGATCTGCTGGACAACAAGGTCGATTTCGTGACCTCCGTCCCCTGCAAGCAACTGGCAGGCGTGATCGAGGTCGTCGACCAGACCGACGGTATCCTGCACGTTCCCTGCAACAAGGAAGACGAGGGCATGGGCCTGTGTGCGGGCGCCTTCATGGGCGGCATGCGGCCGCTGATCATGATGCAGAACACCGCCCTGGGGGTGACGCTCAACTCGCTGGCAACGCTGATCCAGTTCTACCAGATCCCGCTGCCGATGCTGATCAGTTATCGCGGTGAAGTGGGTGAACCGGTGGCCTGCCAGGTGGAAATGGCGCTGCACACCAAGGCCTTTCTGAACCAGATGCTGATCCCGACCTACCACCTGCACCATGCGTCGCAGATCGAGGAGCTGCCGGGCATCCTGAAGCACACCCAGATGTGCTGCAAACCCGTCGCCATCCTGACCGACGCCAGCTTCTGGGGGAGCGCAAAATGATCCGCTACGAGCTTCTTGAACTCCTGAAACCCGTCATCACGGACGAACTTGTCGTCTGCAACATCGGCTCGCCCAGCCAGGAACTGCACGAGATCGACGATCAGCCGTCGAACTTCTACATGCTGGGGACGATGGGACTGGCCTCGTCGATCGGCCTCGGGCTTGCCATGGCGACCGACAAAAAGGTCATCGCGATCGACGGCGACGGCTCTGTCCTGACCAACATGGGCACGCTGGCCACCATCGGCAACAACGCCCGGAACAACTTCATACTGCTGATCGTGGACAACGGCAGCTACGGCTCCACCGGCGATCAGCCGACCTATGCCGGTGCGCGCACCTCGCTGGCCAAGGTCGCCGAGGCCTGCGGGTGTGACACCGTCGTGGAGTGTTCTGCAGCCGAGACGCCGGATGCGGTCAAGGCCGCGCTGGCTGCCGACACGATGACGATCATCGTGTCGAAATGCGACAGCGGCAACAAGAAGTGCCCGGTGATCACGATGAACCCCATCGTCATCCGCCAGCGGTTCATGGACGAGGTCGCGCGCTAGTCCACGGGCAGGACTCCTGAAACGACGAACACCGGACCTACTGGCCCGGTGTTCGTTTTGTCTGCAAGCCGTCAGCGAACGCGCCCGATCAGCCCCCCTTCATCTTCTGAAAGATGAAGATCTCGCTGTCGGGTTTGACCGGCTCTCGTCGCGCGCCGGTCATGACCTGACCGTCCACCGCAACCGACACGCCAGCCGCGAGTATCGGCGCAAGTGCGGGGCATTCCGCGGCCACCGCGTCCAACACCTCACCGACCGTGGCCCCGTCGACCTCGATCATGTCGCGCCCCTCGGCAAGAGGGCGCATGCTGGACCAGAGGTGAACCTCAACCACCGGCCTTCTGCTCCAGTGCGGCCAGGATCCGCGGTGGGGTCATCGGCAGATGGCGCAGGCGCACGCCCGCGGCTGTTGCCACCGCGTTGGCCACCGCAGGCAGCGGCGGGGTGATGCCGGTTTCGCCCACCCCACGCACACCGTAGGGGTGACCCGGGTTGGGCACCTCGACGATCACCGTGTCGATCATCGGCAGGTCGGAGGCGACGGGAACGCGATAGTCGAGGAAGATCGGGTTCTGAAGCCGTCCGTCCTGACCATAGATGTATTCCTCGTTCAGCGCCCAGCCGATGCCTTGTACGGCGCCGCCCTGGAACTGTCCCTCGACATAGGCCGGATGGATCGCCTTGCCGGCATCCTGCACCACCGTATAGCGCAGGATCGTGGTGCGCCCGGTCTCCGGGTCCACCTCCAGATCCACCAGGTGGGTGCCAAAGCTGCCGCCATGACCATTCGGCGTGGCCTCGTGGTGGCCCGAGATCGGCCCGCCGGTCGATCCCATCTCGGCGGCGATCTCTGCAATGGTCAGCGGCGGAAATTCCCCGGCATTGGGGCCGGAGGGCTTCGCACAGCCGTCCTCCCAGATCACCGCCTCGGCGTCGATGCCCCACTTGTCCGCAGCGCGCTCGCACAACTTGCCGATGGCCTGGCGTGCAGACTCGATGGTGGCCAACCCGCTGGCGTAGGTCGCCCGGCTGCCATGGGTCGGTTCGTTGATACCCAGCGAGCCGGTGTCAGCGATGTTGCAGCGCACGTTTTCATACGGGATGCCCAGTGCCTCGGCCGCCATCAGCGCCATCGACGCCCGTGAGCCACCGATATCCGGCGTGCCGACCGTGACCTGCGCGGTGCCATCCTCCGAGATTGCCAGCGACACCGACGTCTCGCCGCCCCAGTTCATCCAGTAACCGCAGGCGACGCCGCGTCCCTGGTTGGGGCCCAGCGGTGCCGCGTAATGCGGATGTGCCTTGGCCGCTTCCAGCGTTTCCACCAACCCGACGCGCGGGAACCGGGGGCCAAAACTAGACCGGGTGCCTTCGCGGGAGGCGTTTTTCAGTCGCATCTCGATCGGGTCCAGATCCAACTCGCGGCAAAGTTCGTCCAGCGCGCTTTCGACGGCAAACGCCCCCATCGGCGCCCCGGGCGCCCGATAGGCAGCCTGTTTCGGCCGATTGGCGATAACGTCGTACCCGACCTCGTGCACAGCCGGAATTTCGTAGCAGGCAAAGGCGCATTGCATCGTCTCGGCCGTTGGCGCGCCCGGGAAGGCACCGCCCTGCAGGCGGAACACCCCGCTGGCCGCCGTGATCGTGCCGTCGCGCTTCATGCCGATCTTGATGTCCATCGAGGCCGACGCCGTCGGCCCGGTGGCCCGCAGCACCTCGGACCGGCTCATCACCAGCTTGACCGGGCGGCTGGCCTTGCGCGACAGGGCCAGTGCAATCGGGTCGATGAACACCGTTGTCTTGCCACCGAACCCGCCACCGATTTCGGACGGGGTGACACGCAACTGGCTGGTCTCCAGCCCCAGCAGGGCGGTGCACATGCGCCGCACGAACCAGTGGCCCTGGGTACAGCACCACAGCTCGCCCCTGCCGTCGGCCCCCAGCTGCGCCAGGCAGGCATGGGGTTCGATATAGCCCTGGTGGGTGGCCTCGGTCTTGTAGGTCTGCTCGACGATGGCATCGGCCTCGGCGAACCCGGCCTCCAGATCACCGCGGCCAAACTCCATGTAGCGGACAACGTTAGGGTGCATGCCCTCGGGCACGCTGTCGTCGGCGGCATCGGCGCGGATGATCGGCGCGTCGGGCTGCATGGCGGCATCCACATCCGTCACGTGCGGCAGAGGCTCGTAGGTCACCTCGACCAGCTTGGCCGCATCGCGCGCGATCAGCGCCGATGTCGCCGCGACGGCGGCAATTGCATGGCCATCATACAGAGCCTTTTCTCCGGCGATGACGTTTTCCAGCAGGTCGGCGTCCTCGCCCGTCAATCCGGTGGCAAAGTCGGCGCGGGTCACGACCGCCTTGACGCCCGTCAGCGCCAGCGCCCTGGTCGCGTCGATCTTCAGGATGCGCGCGTGGGCATGGGGCGAGCGCACGATGGCACCGTGCAGCATGCCGGAGGCCGAGGCATCCGCGCCAAAGCGGGCCTTTCCCGTCACCTTGTCCAGCCCGTCGGGGCGGTTGGGGCGGGTGCCGATATACTTGAAACCGTCGGTCTTTCGATCGTCGAGCGCCATTACGATGCCTCCCGCATTTCAGCCGCCGCGTCCATCACGGCGCGAATGATCTTGTCATAGCCTGTGCAGCGGCAGAGGTTTCCGGCCAGCCAGTAGCGGACCTCGGTCTCGGTCGGATCGGGGGTCTTTTCCAGCAGCGCCTTGGCGGCGATCAGGATGCCCGGCGTGCAGATCCCGCATTGCAAGGCTGCGTGTTCGATGAACTTGCGCTGCAACGGGTGCAGCGTGTCACCGTCGGCCAGCCCCTCGATGGTTTCGACCTTCTTGCCCTCGGCCTCGGCGCCCAGCACCAGGCAGGAGCACACCAGCCGCCCGTCGAGCGTGACCGAACAGGCCCCGCAATCGCCGGTGCCGCAGCCTTCCTTGGCCCCGGTCAGACCGACATGATCGCGCAGACAGTCCAGCAGCGTTTCACGCGGTTCGCACAGGTACTCGACCTCGTCGCCGTTGACCGTGGTGGTCACATGGATTCTGCTCATGCCGAAGCTCCTTTTGCGCGGTCATAGGCGATGCCGGCCGCCCGGCGGGCCAGAACCCCTGCCACACGGGTGCGGAACGCGATGGTGCCGCGCTTGTCATCGATGGGCGAACAGGCGGCAGAGGCGGCCTCTGCCAGTGCCGACAGGGCCGCATCGTCCAGCGTGCTGCCGATCAGAGCCTCGGCGGCAGCGGGCACAAGCCGGGCGGTAGGGGCCACCGCGCCAAGCGCCACGCTGGCCTCGATGATCACGTCGCCGTCCAGCCGCAGGTTCACGGCGCAGCCCACGACGGCAATGTCCATTTCGGTGCGCGGGATGAAACGCAGATACGCGTCGCCGGCGTGCTCTGCACGTGCAGGCAGGTGCACTGCAGTGATCATCTCGCCCTTTGACAGGCTGATGCGGCCCGGAGCGGTGGGAATGTCCTGCACCGCAACCGTCCGGCTGCCATTGGGGCCGACGACCGAAACCGTCGCACCGGCGGTCATGAGGGCCGGAACGCCGTCAGCGGCGGGCGATCCGTTGCACAGGTTGCCGACAAGCGTCGCCCGTCCCTGCACCTGGGTCGAGCCGATCAGTTCCATGCCCTCGACAACGCCGGGCCAGTCCCGGCACAGGTCCGCATGTTCGCCCATCACGGCGCCGGGCACGGCAATGCCGATGGTCCAGCCGCCGTCATCCGCGCGGATGATCTCCGACACGCCGGGGATATGCTTGATGTCGATCAGGTCGTCCGGTGTCACAACATCGGAACGCAGTTGAACCAGGACATCCGTGCCTCCGGCCAAAAATCGTGTCACGCCCTCGGCAGCGGCAGCGATTGCGACCGCTTCCTCGAAGCTCGCCGCGGTATGGTATCTCATGTTTTTCCCCTGCGCGTAACGTCAGACCCGACAACCGGCCTCCTCGCGGGATGGCGGGATCGAGGTCTGCTGCAATTGCTCGCAGGATGAAGCGCGGCGCGGAACACGGCAAGAGCGAAATGCCCTCGGCCCGGTCACATCCAAAGTACGACAGGCCCTTTTCGTCGGCAGCACTCCCTGCCAGAACAGCGGGCATGAAGGATTTTCTTGTCATTGGCGGCGGAATCGCCGGGATCTCGGCTGCGGCGCACCTGGCGCAACTGGGATCGGTGTTGGTGCTCGAAGCAGAGAGCGCCCTTGGCTATCACGCGTCCGGGCGGTCGGCGGCGATGTTCCTGGAAAGTTACGGCAATGCCACGGTGCGGGCGCTGAATTCCGCCAGTGCCGCCGTTCATCGCGACAGCGGCGTGCTGTCACGGCGTGGTTTTCTGATGGTTGCCGCGGCCGACCAGGAGGGTCGTTTCGAAACCGAGCATGTCGCCTTTGGCGCCGATCGCATTTCGGTGGCCGATGCAACGGGCCTGTGGCCGATCCTTGATGCCGGGCATTGCACACGCGCCGCCTTTTTTGCGGATGCCCATGACATCGACACCGATCGACTGCTGCAGCATTTCGCCCGGCAGGCCCGCAATTCCGGTGCCGAGATCCTGACGGACCAATCGGTCACCGCGATCCGACGCACCGACACCGGGTGGATCGTCGAGACCCCGACCGGGGAACATCGGGCACGGCGACTGGTCAATGCCGCCGGCGCCTGGGCCGATCAGATCGCCCTTCTGGCCGGCATTCCGGCCCTTGGCATCCAGCCCTATCGCCGGTCGATGGCCCGGTTGCCCGCTCCGGGCGGGCTCGACACCCGCGACTGGCCCTTCGTCGACGAGGTGACCGAAGCCTGGTACGCCAAGCCCGACGCCGGTGGCTGGATCGTCTCGCCCGCCGACGAGGACCCGGTGGAGCCGCAGGATGCCTGGGCCGACGATATGGTCATCGCCGAAGGTCTGGCCCGCTATCAGCCGTTTGCGACGCAGGACGTCACACGGGTCGAGACCACCTGGGCCGGGCTGCGCAGTTTTGCGCCCGACCGCGCCCTGGTTCTGGGGCCGGACCCGCTGGACACCGGTTTCCTGTGGTGCGCCGGCCAGGGCGGCTACGGTTTTCAGACGGCCCCCGCCGCGGCACGCCTGCTGGCGGACCTTGCCGCCGGGAGGATGCCCGAGATCGACACCGCGCTGGTGGGCGCGCTGGTGCCGGATCGGCTACGCGCCTGACCCCTGCGACCGTCGTTCATATTGCAAGATTTGCATTCGTGCCCCAAGTGTCACCCAGACTTTCAGGACACCGCAGCCCGCAACAATCGGGCAGCGCCCTGTCCTGACCTCGAGAGACGCCGGTGACAGGCACGCGGCGCTGTATCACGTGAAGGATCGAAACGTCATGGACTGGCAGAATTTCATTGGCGACATGAAGGACCAGCTGCGCGAGCTGAACCGGACCATTCCGGACACCGCCAAGGGGTTTGGCGCCCTGTCGAAGGCAGCCAAGGAGGGCGGGGTTCTGGACGCCAAGAACAAGGAATTCGTCGCCTTGGGCATTGCCATCGCCACCCGGTGCGAACCCTGCATCGGATTCCACATCGAGGCTCTGGCCAAGGCTGGCGGAACCCGGGACGAACTGGCCGACGTGCTGGGCATGTGCATCCAGATGGGCGGTGGCCCGTCGCTGATGTATGCCGCCAAGGCGCTGGCTGCCTGGGATCAACTGGTCGCCGAACAGGCGTAAGCCTCGCCCGCACCAGAATGATGGAAAGCCGCCCCGAACCGGGCGGCTTTTCCGCTTTCCCGGGTATCCCGGCACCACCGGCAATCCGAAATCGGAGCACCGGGTCGCCCGCGCCCGCGCGGGTGCGCTGGTCACCTGGGCTGGTCGTCCCAGCAGGCATCGGCGTGTCGAACCGCGATGTCGCGGCCACATCACGGTGATCGTGATACGCCGTGAGCGTCATGCAGGGTTGGAAAGCGTTGATTTTTCGCGCCAATCAGGCAACAAATAAGTCCGTACCTCTCAAGTTTGGATCTGCACTTCATGTTGACACGCCGCGCCTTCGTTTCTTCCGCACTTGCTGTCGCCGCCGCCCCGGCGCTGGCACAGACAACCCAGCCTGCGCAACCGTTCGTGATCGATCCGCAGTTTCAACCGCAGGTCGTCAAGATCAAGAAGTCCTTCCTGCCCGGTCAGTTGCTGATCCTGCCCCGATCTCATTTCCTGTATTTCGTCATCGAGCCTGGCAAGGCGATCCGGTACGGTGTGGGCGTCGGCAAGGCCGGCCTGGAGTTTACGGGCACCGCAACCATCGACGTCAAGAAGGAATGGCCCACCTGGCGCCCGACCGACGAAATGATCGAGCGCGACCCGCACCTGTATGGCAAGTTCAACGGAACCGACTACGTGATGCCGGGTGGTGAAGGAAACCCGCTGGGCGCGCGTGCTCTGTATCTGTTCCAGGATGGCAAAGACACGTATTTCCGCATCCACGGCACCACGGCGCCCGAATCCATCGGCCGCTCGGTGTCCAACGGCTGCATTCGGATGTTGAACTCCCACGTGATCGATCTGTACAACCGGGTTCCGCTCGGCACAGTCGTTTCGGTGCTCTGAATGGCGCTGGCGCCGATGCATCAATGATCGGTGCAGTTCCAGGCCGGTGTCGGTTCTGCCAACAGCCCCTGCTGGCAGGTTCCGGCGGCGACATCTGCGACACCCCGGTGTGTATCACCCGAAGTCGCGTCCAACAGGCGTCACAGCTCGGCCTGACCGCCGTCGCCAGGCGGGATCGCCTAGAACAACAGGCAGACGACAGGGTTGGCGAAATCCTGGAGGGCCTGGCCCGAAAGCTTGGCGCCGACAGTCGCGCCGACATTCCGACGACCATCACGCCCTACATCGCGCCGCCAGAGGTCGAGCGGGACGCTGACGTGATTCTCGATTTTGTCCGCCACCTGACCAAATTGGTAACGCAGGTATTTGCCGGGATGCCGATCGACGTGAACTCGGGCAATGTCATCTCCGACACCCCTCCGGGGGATGCCGCCGCGCGACCGGACGACGATACGACCTTCATGGCGTCGGCTGTTCTGTCCGCTCCGGACATGGACGTGGACGTGGAGACCGCGTTTGCCGATCGCGACCGGGAGGCCCAGGACGACCCTCTCTCGCTGGTCGCGGCCTGCATCGCCTGCGGCGGCAACTGCTGCACGACCGGTCTGCGCCATCACGCCTACCTCCATGCAATCGACATCGCCTATTACCGCCACCACCGTCCGGACGCGACCCCGGCAGAGATCATTGCCGATTACCTGTCGCGCATTCCCCGAAAATCCCTTGTTCAATCATGCCTTTACCTGTCGGATCGTGGCTGCACCCTGCCCAGGGACCTGCGCTCCACCACCTGCAATCGCTGGCAATGCGGTGCCCGCATCGACCTGGCGCGACAGATCAAGCGCATGGGGCCGGAGCGTTCCGTGGTGATCGGACTGGCCAAGGATCACGCCGATTTTCCCGAGGAAGGGGCATCACAGTTTCGCGTTGTCACGGTATCCGACGGCACGGTTCAGATCCACGACGAGCTGCGCCTGCCGGCGCTCTCGCCAGTCGACAAGTCGTCCTGAACACCGGTCAAAACCGGGATTTCCACTCGAAAATCCTGTGCGGGATCGTGAGAGAAACCTTGCTTTATGACGAATCCTGCCCCATATCGGAATTTGCGAACGTTACCGCACTCGATCTCTGTCTACCTTCACCGGCTGTCAGTTCTATCGACCCGCACTTGACCGCCGCCGGGCTGCCGCACTTCCGCGGGCAGCAACAGACAGGAGATTGACGGATGGCCACTGGCACCGTGAAATGGTTCAACACCACCAAAGGCTACGGCTTTATCGCACCCGATGGCGGCAGCAAGGACGTTTTCGTCCACATCAGCGCCGTTGAGCGCTCGGGCCTGACCGGCCTGGCCGACAACCAGAAGGTGACCTTCGACATCGAAAACGGCCGTGACGGTCGCGAAGCTGCGATCAACATCTCGCTGGCCTGATCGCTTCAGCGATCCAGAATTCCGAACGGGGCGCAGCCAGGCTGGGCCCCGTTTTCACGAGTCGGGCGTGTCGTCTTCGGGCACTGGTCTGGGTCGCCCATCCGGGTCAATGGCCACGAAGGTGAAGATGGCTTCGGTCACCTTCTCGCGCGCCCCCAGCCGGTCCCGCAGAACCCAGGCCTCGACCGAGATCCCCATCGACGTGCGGCCAACCCGCGCCACGTCGGTATAGACACACAGAACATCGCCCACCTTGACCGGCCGGATGAACTTCATCGCGTCCAATGCAACGGTCGTCACGCGGCCCCGCGCCCGCATCCCCGCCGTTATGCCGGCGGCAATGTCCATCTGGCTCAATACCCAGCCGCCAAAAATGTCGCCGTTGACGTTCACATCGGCCGGCATGGCCAGAGTGCGCAATGTCAGATCCCCGTGCGGGGCGTCGATGTCGGACATGGAACCTCCTGATGGTTTGCAGCAGTCTGCGCCAACCGGGCCGCGGCGTCAAAGCCCGCGCACCGGTCCGGACGCATTCGCCGCCAGGAAAACGCGCCAACAGATCAGGCGTCCGACCCCATGGGTCATGCGACGCCATGTGCGCGGGCGTGGCCCGCCGCAGGCGCCATGCCCAACGGGAGGCGCGCCCGGGACGGGCGCAACGACGGACGGGAGCCCCCGCCGCGCCCTGCATACCTGCCCGAACCTGCCTCACCCCAAAGCAGCGGCACGGTGTAGCGCCTCGTGGCGGTCGATCGCCGGGTGAAAGGTCTCGGATGGATCCAACCCGATACGCCGTTGCGATCGCAGCAGGAACAGCTTTCCCCACCCCCGAAGGGTGCCGACCGACGGGGCCGTGATGTCGCGCGGATATCGTGCCCGCCACCCCTCCGGCAGATCCAGGCCAGCCACTTCGGCGTTCTCCAGCATCCAGACCAGTGGAACATTCGACCTCGGTCGGGCCGCGTCGAACCCGCCCAGCTGGCCGCCGATGTCGCCATGCGATCCGGGAAACCACCTCTGTTCGACATGACCGGACCGTCCGTCCTGCGTTTCCCAGAGCTCGGGCGCAAAGGCCAGCCGCGTCTCGTCATTGGCCAGCGCGTGGCAACCGCGTCGAACATCGGCGCTCAGTGCGTGGTTGTGGAAGGCGTAGGTCGGTTCGCTCAAGCGCCACAGGATCGGAAACCGCAGCCCGAGGGCCTTGACCGTATCCCAGACCCCGACCATTTCGATTGGCACATGCTGGTGGCAAAACCGCTCGCTGAACTCCGCTGCGGCGGGCACGTTCGGCGTGCATTGATAATGCCGATAGACCTGCCGAATGTTCCGCACGGTGGCATGCTGGCCGGTCAAGAGGCCCATATGCCCGATCATCCCGGCAAGCGATCTTGCCGCAAATGCCCCACGCGAATAGCCAAAAAGATAGATGCGGTCACCCGGGCGATAGCGCGAGGCGATGAACCCATAGGCACGGCGGATCTGCCGGTTCAGGCCGCGGCCGACGATCACGTGATGGGTGCTGACCCAGTCGGCCCACTGGATGCCGGATTCATAGAACAGCGACACACTTGCCCGTGGCCCGCCTTCCGCCAGCAGGCGATAGGTCAGCCCGGCGTTGGTTTCGCAGCCGGGTTCCAGGGTCGACAGCGTGCCATCCAGGATTACAACGTGGGTCACCGGGCCGCGCGTGTGCAAGGCAAGGCCGGATTGGCGCCTGCGATTGCGCTGCCGCAACCGCGCCCAGGCCGCGATGTGCCGGCTCAGGCGCATGCTCTGCTCCTGCCATTCTCCATGTCCGCCTGATCGCCCATTCGCCGCATGCCGATCTCCCTCGTCGTCGTTCGATGATCCTCCCAAATATCTGGCGATGCAACGCCGACGTCGCCATGACTGTGACAGTGCGAACGCGCAAAGGTGTTGTTCACGTGATCGGGATCAGCCCTGCAACGAGTCCACGGTTGCCACCTCCAGATGACCAAAGCCATTGAACCGGGTGACCATTGCGGTCGAATAAGCGCCCATGCCGTGAAAGATCAGAACATCCCCCTCCGCGACGTCTCCGGGCATCGCCAACAGGCCGGGGAGCCTGTCGAGGCTGTCGCAGGTCGGCCCGAACACAACCCGCTCCACCGAGGTGCCGTGACGCTTGCGCCCGTCGGCATCGCGCAGTTCAAAGCGATCCGTGGCACCGATCTGCGGAAACTCCATCAACCCGCCATAGACCCCGTCGTCGAGGAACACATGCGCCCCGTCCCGAACCGCACGCACGCGTGTCGCCAACGACAGGCTTTCGGCGACCATCCCGCGTCCCGGTTCGCAGACCAGCGCGGGCGGCCGGTCGCCAAAGGCCTTGCTCACTGCGCTGCCGATCCGGGAAAAGATCCGTTCCAGGTCTGGGGGGGCGGCCGCCAGACGATGCGCGGGAAACCCGCCGCCGACATTCAATCGCGCGGGCCGCACCCCGGCAGCGCGAGCAATTTCTGCCGCGGCGTGGATGTAGGTGACCCAGGCGTCGGGGTCGGTACATTGCGTACCGGGGTGAAAGGTGATCGATGGCAGAAGTCCCGCCGCCGCCACATCGCGCAACAGGTCGCTGGCGCAGGATTCCGTCGCCCCGAACTTCGTGCCGAAGTCATAGGCTGCGCCGGTGATCGACAGTTTGAACCGAACCGAGACCTCGGTGCCTGCCGGGACGCGTGCCACCAGCTTGTCCAGTTCGGAGCAGCTGTCCACGCTGAACGACCGGACCCCCATCGCCACCGCCAGGTCGATCTCGGCACCCGAGCGGACCGGATTGTTGTAGTGCAACGTGGCGTCAGGCACGATCCGGTGGATCAACTCGATCTCGGGCACCGACGCCACGTCGAACGCCCGCACACCTGCGGTTGCAAGGTTCTGCACCACGATCTCGTCCGGGTTGGCCTTGACCGCATAACTGACCAGCCCCGGAAACCCCTGCAGAAATCGCCGGGCCGTGGCTTGCAGGATCGAAGGCGCGAAGAACAGCACCGGGTTTGCGCCGTGATGGGCGCGGATGAATTCCGACGGATTGCTCCAGATGGTTCGGATCAGCCCCATTGGCGATGTCCTTTCTGCCAACAAGGCACGAACGGTGACCGCTCTTTGGGCGATCGCCTGTTGCGTGCGCGTTTCCTGCCAAGGGCGCCGTTTCCCAAGCCGCCCCCTTCAGGATGCCCGTAGATTCGGGCGATTTACCCTGCGATATCGTTTGGATTGACTTCAATTTTCGTCATAATGACGAAGACGGAGGGCAATCTGATGGACGAGCTGGACCGCAACCTTCTGGCGGCGCTTGCCGCCGACAGCTCCATGCCCACTGCGCGGATGGCGCGACAGCTGGGCGTCGCACGGTCGACAATCCAGGCGCGGATCGAACGGCTGGAACGAACTGACGTGATCGCGGGCTATACCGTGCGGCTGGGGGAAACCTTGGAGGGACGCCGTATCCGGGCGACCGTGCTGGTCCATGTGGAGCCCCGCAGCACACCCGGCGTTCTGCAACGGCTTAAACCGATGCCCCAGGTGGAAACCTGCCACACGACCACCGGTCGCACCGACATGATCCTGCAACTGGTGGCCGAGACGACACGGGAACTGGACGAGACCCTCGACCGGATCGGCGGCATTCCCGGCGTCCGTGACACGGAATCGTTGATCCACCTGTCGACGAAATTCGATCGCCGGACCTGAAACATCCATCAGGGTCGACTCTTGAAGGCCCACCCCGGAGCTTTCCCGAACGCCTGATTCACCGCCACCGACAACCTGCCCTGCTGCGCCGAAACGCGGTCCCGAAACACCGCCCCATTTCGAGTGTCCGAAGGTGCCGGACTGGAGGTTGAATCTGTGCGATGGTATTCTGGCGACAATCCCGAGATCGAAACAACGGGACGGGAGGTCCGTTCAGCAGAATGGCCTTTAGTGAATTTGATCAGATCAAAACAACGGCTCGGTCTCCCGAAGGGCAAGGTCAGAAACCGGACTCAAATTGGCGCGTTCTACTATCGCGACGTGCGTGGCAAGACACGGGACCTGCTGATCACCTCGCGCACAACGCGGCGCTGGACCATCCCCAAGGGCTGGCCGATCAAGCGGACGGCCCCGTCCGCCGCGGCCCGTGTCGAAGTCTGGGAAGGGGCCGGTGCACGGGGCAAGATCGACCCACGTTGCACCCGCTTTCACACCTACCTGAGACCCTGCGAGAAGACGGGCACCGCGATGCAGTTTGTTGTCAACGTCTTCCCGGTGCAGGTGACACATCTGTCAAAAGAGCACCCCGAGCGCAAACACCGGCGGCGCAAGTGGTTTTTTCCCCGAAACAGGCCGCCAAGAAGGTCGCGGAACCGGAATTGAGGCGATTGCCGAAGGCCTTCGACCCCGACAAGTCTCGGTGACGCAGACTTCGCCCCTTTGAAACGGGGCCGGAAAGCTTTACATCTTGGGGTGATGATCAAGTACAGCCTCATATGCGCCGACGATCACCAGTTTGACAGCTGGTTTGCATCGGCCGATGCGTTCGAGACCCTCCGGGCCTCGGGCATGATCAATTGCGTGGTCTGCGGAACGCCAGATGTGAACAAGGCGATCATGGCGCCACGGGTGCAACCCAGCGACACCCGGTCCAAGGCCCAGATAGCAGCACCGGTGGTGCAACCACCCGCTGTCCGCCCTGAACGCCCCCTGTCGACCCCGGCGTCGGCCGCCGAACAGGCGATCACCGAGTTGAAGAAGAAGATCGAAGCCAACAGCGATTATGTCGGCAAGGATTTTGCCCGCGAGGCGCGTGCCATTCACGACGGCGACGCGCCCGAGCGATCCATTCACGGCGAGGCCAACGCCAAGGAGGCCAAGAGCCTCATGGAAGACGGCATCCCGGTCCTGCCGCTGCCCTTTGCGCCGCGGCGCAAGACAAACTGATGACCGGAGCTGTGCTGATCACGGGCGCCAATCGCGGCATCGGCCGGGCCATGCTGGACAGGTACGCCGCACGCGGGCCGGTCGTGGGGACCGCGCGGTCGCCACAGCCTGATACCCCCGGGGTTCGGTGGGAGCCGTTCGATGCCACCCGACCCGAGGCCGCGTCGTCGCTGGCCAGTTGCCTCGACGGGCTGCCGCTGAATTTGCTGGTCTGCAATGCCGGGATCTTTGTCGACCGGCACGAAGCGCTGGACGACGGATTCGAGGCCGCGCTTTGGGCGGATACCTTTGCCACCAACGTGACCGGCGTCTTCCTGACCGTTCAGGCGCTGCTGCCAAACCTGGCGCGCGGCACCCGCCCCCGGATCGCGATCATCTCGTCTCAGATGGGCTCCAGCCAACGCACCGGCGGCGGCAGCTACATCTATCGCGCCTCCAAGGCGGCGGTGACCAACCTTGGCCGCAACCTGGCGACCGACCTGGCCCCGCGTGGCATCGCGGTCGGCATGTACCATCCCGGTTGGGTGCGCACCGACATGGGCGGGGCCGGGGCCAGTATCTCGGTGGACGACTCCGCGGATGGGCTGGTTGCTCGGTTCGATGCCTTGTCGCTGGACACCACAGGGTGTTTCGAGACCTGGGATGGCCAGGCTCATCCGTTCTGAAGGGTTGGCTCTGACCGCTCGACCTTGATCCGGGTTTCGCGCCAGGCGATGAAGCTGACCGCTCCAAGGATCAACCCGCCCCCCAACATGACCCAGCCGTCGACCGGCTCGCCAAAGACCAGGGCCCCCAACAGCCCTGCCCACACCAGTTGCAGGAACGTCACTGGCTGTGTCACCGCCATCGGGGCCGCCTGAAACGCCAGGGTCATCGCATAGTGTCCGGACGTCGCAAAGAACGCGACGACCATCAGCAGGCCCAGCTCCGACGGGGTTGGCGGCACCCAGACCGCAAGCGCAAAGGGCGCCATGAACAACGTCACGGTGATCGAAAGCATCCCCACCACCACCGAGGGTGGCACTTCGCCGGACATGCGCTTGGCAATCAGGTACGACGCGGCAAAGCAGAACGCCGTGACGATCATGGCGAAATGGCCCGGGTCCAGCACCCGGAACCCCGGGCGCAGGATGATCAGCGCCCCAAGCAGGGCAACGGCAATCGCCGCCAGTCGCCGCATTGCAAGCCGTTCGCCCAGAAAGACAGCCGCCCCCAGCGTGATATAGATCGGCGACATGTAGTTCATCGCCGTTACCTCGGCGATGGAGATGCGGGTCATGGCAAAGAACCACAGGATGACGCCACAGGCCTGGACCGCCCCGCGCAACGAGAACAGAGCCAACGCCCGGCGAGACAGGTGCGTCCGACGCAGGCCCGGCCACATCGGGATCAGGAAGACAAGCCCCAGCAGGTAGCGCAGAAAGGCCGATTCCGCTGGCGGCAACCGACCGCCCAGAACCTTGACCAGCGCCTGCACCCCGATGAAGCACATACCGGTGACGACCATCCAGAAGATGCCGATCAGCGGGCGATATGCGTTGGTCTGGGACATGGCTGCGACCTGATCCGATTGTCGGGCCGACCACAATGAAAGAAGCGCAACGGAAGCGCTTTTCGTGCCACAGCCTCCCGAGCGACGGCCAGCGCCGCTCAGCCAAGAACCAGCCCGGCGGCGATGGCCCACATGACGCAACCGATCAGACCATCCAGAACCCGCCAACTGGCAGGACGCGCAAACAGCGGTTGCAGCAGTCGGGCGCCATAGCCAAGCGCGAAGAAGAAGGACAGGGACGCAAGGATCGCACCGATGGCGAAGGCGTTTTCCTGCCCCGGAAACCCGGCCGAGATCGACCCGATCAACACCAGCGTGTCCAGATAGACATGCGGGTTCAGCCAGGTCAGCGCGAGGCAGGTCGCCAGCACGGACGCAAGGCTGCGGGTCTCTCCGTTGCCGACCTCCAGCACTTCACCTCCGCGCCAGGCAGAGCGGAAATTCATCGCGCCATAGACCAGAAGGAACGCCGCGCCGCCCCACCGCATGACCGGCACAAGCCCCGGCACCATCTTGGACACCGAGGTAAAGGCAAAGACACCGATGGTGATCAGCAGGGCATCGGACAACGCACAGGCCAGCACGACCGGCAACACGTGTTCGCGCCGCAATCCCTGCCGCAACACGAACGCGTTCTGTGCCCCGATCGCGAGGATCAGGCTGAAACTGACCAGGAACCCCTGGATGAAGGCCTCGTATCCCATGCCGGGCTCCTGTTCACTGCCCTGCCGGACGGGTGCGTGGTTGGCGACTTCACCATCCCGGTGCCGGAGTGGAATGACCCTACCGCCCCTGCCGACGCTGGCGCGTCAGTCCATTAACAGCCCGACAAACGCAAAACCGCCCGGAAACTGACGAGATCCCGGGCGGTTCGATCCTTTCTCGCACGGCAACGCCACCGGTCGCAGTGCCCGCAGGCAACATCAGAGCTGCGCTGCAACCTCATCCGAGAGTTCCAGGTTGGCGGTGACGCGCTGCACGTCGTCATCATCCTCAAGGATCTCGATCAGGCGCATCAGCTTCTGCACGCCGTCCAGGTCCAACTCGGTCGTGGTGGTGGGCTTCCAGACCAGCTTGGTGTGCTCGGATTCGCCCAGGCTTGCTTCCAGATTGGTCGCCACCTCGTTCAGGTCGGTGTCAGCGCAATAGATGATGTGCTCGTCCTCGTCCGTTTCCACATCTTCGGCACCGGCCTCGATCGCGGCTTCCATCACGCTGTCTTCGTCGCCGACGGACGCGGGATAGGTGATCTCGCCCTTGCGGTCGAACATGAAGCCGACCGATCCGGTTTCACCCAGGTTGCCACCGTTCTTGGCAAAGGTCGACCGGACGTTGGAGGCGGTGCGGTTGCGGTTGTCGGTCATCGCCTCGACAATGACGGCCACGCCACCGGGGCCATAGCCCTCGTAGCGGATCTCTTCGTATTCGTCGCCCTCACCGGCCTGCGATTTCTTGATCGCGCGGTCGATAACGTCTTTGGGGACGGAGTTCGACTTGGCTTCCTTCACCGCCATCCGCAGGCGCGGGTTCTTGTCGGGATCCGGGTCGCCCATCTTGGCGGCGACGGTGATCTCCTTCGACAGCTTGGAAAACAGTTTCGAGCGGGCGGCATCCTGGCGCCCCTTGCGGTGCTGGATATTCGCCCATTTTGAATGGCCGGCCATGGGTCTTCTCCGTTCGGGTCGTGACAATGGATCAGGGTTGCGGCGTTCCTTATCGCAAAGCACCGGTGCGGGGCAATCCCATCCCCTGGATTGGCGCCCGGAAAACACCGGATTGATGGAGATCGCGCGTATCGATAGCTCGAAGGTGGACACGCCAGCCCGACAAGCCCCGTCAGCAGCCAGGCACAGGCGTCGTGGCCACTGGGGCGGGGGCCGGGGCGTGTCGCGCACGAAGACCGCGCTGCGCAAACGGAAGAAGACGCCGGGTTTCCCCGGCGCCTCCTCAAATCTTCAGACACAGACGGAACGTCGTCTCAGGCTGCGCGACGACGGCGACGGCCGATGGCACCAAGAGCCGCGATACCGGCCAGAAGCGGCAGGCCGGCAGCCGGCAGCGGAACCGCAGTGGTGTCCGCACCGTACAGACCGACGAGGCTGATGCTCGCATCAAGATCTTCCGGGCCGGTCAGGAACAGGCTCAGGCTATTGACATTGCTGAAGTCCGCGGAGGCAAACTCGGAGAAGTCGAACATCTGCGTGGATACAGACGCAACACCCGTCGCGAACACCTTGGTTACCGTGTCGCCATCAACGATCAGCGACATCGACAGGCCGGTGTCCGAGGACAGCAGGTCGACAACAACGCTGGAAAACAGGCCGCCGCCCGTGAAGTCATAGCCGAGGCCGCTGCCGGGGGTGCCGGTACCGTCCCAGGTTGCAGTCAGGCTGCCGGAAACACCAACGGTGTTCGAGAAGCCAAGCGTGCCCGCAGCAACGCTACCCTGGGTCTGAAGAGGACCGGTCGCGGACGTGGTGACGCTCAGATCGCGCGCCCCGCCAAGAATTCCGGCACCCAACACTTCGCTCGACGACGGGAAGGACGGAGACAGCGCCATGGCCGCAACGTTTTGGGCGTCAGTGAAATCATCAATGGTCATGGTGGCCGCCGAAGCCACACCGACCGAACACACAGAAAAAGCGGCCGCAGCCGCAACTAGACATACCTTCAAGGAATTATCCTCACTTACCATGGTTACTGATACATGGTCTGTTCTAGTGAGGGCGGCTTTGAGAGTTAAGTCATTTTTGGGGCAAATCTGGCAAAATTGGGGCTGGACTTTTTACAGTGGCCACAGAAACGGGATCAGGATCGACGCAACTACGCCAATTGATATATTTAGTGGAATGCCGACTTTCAGGAAGTCCGAGAATCGGTAGCCGCCGGGGCCATAGACCATCATGTTGGTCTGGTACCCGATGGGCGTGGCAAAGCTGGCCGAGGCCGCAACCATCACGGCAATGACGAATGGGCGCGGATCGTATCCCAACGCGGTGGCCAGGCCGATGGCGATCGGCGTCACCACCACCGCAACAGCGTTGTTCGACACCATTTCCGTCAACACCGAGGTCAAAAGGTACATCGCCCAGATAACAAGGAACGGGGGCAGTACCGCCATGCCCGGCGACACGGCGTTCACGATCAGTTCGATGGCACCAGAGGCCTCCAGCGACGCCCCGATCGCCAGCATCGCAAAGATCAGCGCCAGCAGGCGTCCCTCGACGAACGAAAACGCCTCGTCGGCGTCGATGCAGCGGGTCACGAGCACCACTGCGACCGCCATGAAAGACAACAGCAGGATCGGCGCGACACCGACTGCCGCCAGAACGACAATCCCCAGAAGCGCCACGATTGCGACCGGTGCCCGGTCGCGCCGAAAGGCCCGCGCCGACGGCTTGGTGATATCGACAAGCCCCATGTCGGCGGCAAGGCGATGGATGTCCTCGGGCGCGCCTTCCAGCAACAACGTGTCGCCGACTCGCACCACAAGGTCATCCAACTGTCGGCCGATGTTCTGATTTCGGCGATGTACGGCGAGGGTATAGACCCCGTACCGGCGGCGCAGGCGCAACTGGCCCAGGGTGCGCCCGATCATCCGGGCACCAGGCGATATCAATACCTCGACGGTTTCGGTCCGGACCGAGCTCAGCTTGTCCACCGACCGAAGCTGCTTGTTTTCCTGCAGGCTCAGCAATTCGGCCATCCGGGTCCGCAGTATGACCCTGTCACCTTGTTCGAGGACGACGGTTTTCATATCGCGGCGGAGCGAGGCATCGCCGCGCAGCACGTCGATCAGCCGGACGCCCTCGCGCTTGAACAGATCCACTTCCATTACCTGTTGGCCAATCAGGTTGCTCTCTTCGGGCACCGCGAGTTCGGTGAAGAACTTCATCGCCTGCTTGTCGGACAGCAGGTTCGCCATGCTTTCCCGTGCCGGCAGCAGGCGCGGTGCGATGAAACGCAGGTACAGCATCCCCCAGGCCACAAGGACAATCGCCAGCGGCGTCACCTCGAAGATGCCGAAGGCTTCCAACCCGTTGGCGCGCGCCACACCGTCCACCAACAGGTTGGTCGAAGTGCCGATCAGCGTCAGCGTGCCCCCCAGGATCGCCGCGTAGGACAGCGGGATCAGCATCTTGGACGCCGGTCGTTTCAGAGTGCGCGAAATCTGCACCACCACCGGGATCATGACCACCACGACCGGCGTGTTCGACACAACCGCCGAAGCCACGACGACAAAGCCAATGAGCGTGCCGATGGCGAGCTTCGGATTCTGTTCGGCCTGTCGCTGCGCGATCTGTGTAAACCAGTCCAGCGCCCCGGTTCGCACCAGCGCCCCCATGACAAGGAACATCATCGCGATGGTCCATGGGGCGGGGTTCGACAGGACCTCCAGCGCGGAGTCGTAGGGCAGGATGCCTGTGGCCAGCATCACTGCCGCCCCCAGCATCGCCACAACCTCGGCGGGGAAGAGCTCGCGCGAGAACAGGACGAACATCACCAGTACGATGACAAGCGCCAGAACGGCTTCTCCGCTCGGCCCCAGACTCAGAAGTTCCATTCAGCGTCCCGTAATTGCTCCGCCCGTCATCCTTAGCGCGCTCCCCTCTTCATGCAAGTGTGCATTACGCACCTGCCCCCCGTGGGCATGGAACGGCGGTCGGGTTGGATCGGCGTCAGTGTGACGTGGCCATGTCAGACGCATGGAGTTGCAGGTAGGTCAGGACCAGACGCCCCTCTTCCTTCAGCAGATTGCTGGAATCGACCATTGCCTTGAACTGGCCTGACCACTGGTTGGCCGCATATTCGTTCAGGTGCGGCGCGGCATGGCAGAGGGCGCAGTTGGCGGTGTAGAGCGCATCGGCATAGTTCCAGATCGCCTCGCTCGAGGCCGTCAGCCCCGCCGTCGCAATCCATCCGTCAACCTCGATCGGTGTCCAGGTCTGACCGGTATCTTCCAGAACCACCGGCGCGCCGGTGTCCCGGGCCACCGCCTGTGCCTCTTTGCTCAGCGAGGCCAGCAGGATGCGCTTGCCGGCGTCTGCATAGGAAACCCGCGCGATGTCGTCCTGCCGCCAGGCATGCAGCCTGATCCGGGCCATGTCGCCCTCGACAGCCAGCAGATCCAGCGGCGCGCCGGCCAGCACCTTGCCCGCCTTGGTCTGGCTGTCACGGTCCACGAAATACCCCTGTGTTTCGAGCGGATAGACCATGTCTGCGTCGGCCGGGATCTGTCCGATGGTCGGCTCCAGGGCGGCAAAGGCGATCTTGGCCAGCGATCCCATGTCGGGCATCTTGTGCACCAGCCCCTTGTGGCAGGAGATGCAGGTATCGCCGCCGTCCATGGCCTTGGGGTGCTGAGTCTGCGCCTCCTTGGCCTGGGCCGGAACCTGCATCGTCTCGAATGCGTGGCAGTTCCGGCAGGTGGCCGAATCCGTCCGTTCCAGCTCGTGCCAGACCCGTTCTGCCAACTCGAGCCGCTTGTCCTCGAATTTCTCCGGCGTGTCGATCGTGCCGCGCAGCTCGGCCCAGACATCTCGCGATGCCTTTACCTTGGCCACCACGTAGGAGCTCCAGTCCTTGGGCACATGGCAATCGGTGCAGATCGCCTGGACGCCCGACGGGTTCTGGAAGTGGGTGCTGGCCTTGTATTCTTCGTACACCGGCGACATCGAATGGCACGATGTGCAGAACGAGATGCTGTCGGTCACATGCATCGCCGTGTGAAAGCCGCCCCAGAACAGGACGCCGAGGACGAAGAAGATGAGCGCGAACAGGCTCCAGGCCATGGATGATGGTCGGGTCAGCCACGCCCGCAAACCGCTGTCGGACATGTCTCTCTCCCTTTGGGCGGACGCTACGCCCCTCTCGGTACGGGATCAAACGTCAAAATGACGCGCCAAATATATACCTTTTATGGATCGCGGGGACTGACAGCTTCACATTGCGAGCGTAGGCTGACGGGCAGGATCTTCCGGTCCTGATGCCGGCAACACGACCCGTGCGCCCATCCGCGCACCCGCCGCGCCCGACTCCCGACTGGTGACACAGATGAGGAGGCTGATCCCATGCCCAATGCCAAACCACCAATCACACCGACCCTGAACCGCCGATGGTTCCTTGGGTCCACCGCCGCCGCGGCAGCGCTCGCCGCTCTTGGCACACCCTTCACCGCAGGGGTCGCACGCGCGTCGGCATCCGACGGCGTTCTGACGGCCGCCCACTGGGGCGTGATGCGCGCCAAGGTCGAGAACGGCAAGTTCGTCTCAGCCCTGCCGTTCGAGAAGGATCCGTTCCCCAACGTCGACATGATCGCCTCGACACCATCCATGGTGCACTCGAAGTCACGCATCGAATACCCGATGGTGCGCCGCGGGTTCCTGGAAAAGGGCCACGAGAGCGACACCTCGGAACGGGGCAACGGCGACTTTGTCCGCGTGAGTTGGGACGAGGCGCTGGACCTCGTCGCCCGCGAGATGACCCGGGTCAAGGCAGACCACGGCCCCGCCAGTTTCTATGTCGGCAACCTGGGCTGGAAGAGCTCCGGCCGGCTGCACAACCCACGTGCGTCGCTTGTGCGCCTGATGAACCTGCACGGCGGGTTCACGTCACCGCTGGGCGATTACTCGACCGGCGCGGCACAGGGCATCATGCCCCACGTGATGGGCGGGCTCGAAGTCTATTCGCCGCAATCGGCCTGGCCGGGTGTGTCCGAGAACGCCGAATTGCTGGTAATCTGGGGGTCGGACCCGCTGGTCACACTCAAGATCGGATACGCACCGCCGGATCACGAGGCGCTGAAAGGTTTTGAGGCCTTCAAGGCCAAGGGAATCGAAACCGTTGTCATCGACCCGAAAAAGACCAAGACGGCCAAATATCTCGACGCCGACTGGATCGCACCGCGGCCACAGTCGGACACCGCCATCATGCTGGGCCTTGCCCACACGCTCTATACCGAAGGGCTGCATGACGCTGACTTCCTCGATGATTACACGGTTGGGTTCGACCAGTTCGTGCCGTATCTGACCGGCGAGGCCGACGGTCAGCCCAAGGATGCTGATTGGGCCGCCGAAATCGCTCAGATCCCGGCCGACACGATCCGCGACCTGGCCCGCAAGATGGCGGCCAAGCGCACCTTCCTGATGGGCGGCTGGGCCCTGCAACGCACCGAGAACGGCGAGCAGACCTACTGGATGCTGGCAACGCTGGCCGCCATGCTGGGCGAGATCGGCCTGCCGGGCGGTGGTTTCTCGGTCGGGTATCACTACAACTCGACCTCGGCGCCGCGCGCGACGGGTGGTGGCCTGCCGGGCCTGTCGGGTGGCGCGTCGCCCGACAACATGCCCCCGCGCATCCCCTGTGCTCGCATCGCCGACATGCTGATGAACCCGGGCGCAACGCTCGACTTCAACGGCAAGAAACTGACCTATCCGGACATCCGGATGATCATGTGGGCGGGTGGCAACCCGTTCAGCCATCATCAGGACCGCAACAAGCTGATCGAGGCCTGGCACAAGCCCGAGGTCGTCGTCATCCAGGAGCCGTGGTGGACAACGACGGCACGGTTTGCCGACATCGTTCTGCCCGCTACAACCCCGTTCGAGCGGGACGACATCGAGATCTGCGGCGACTATTCGCGCCAGTTCATCGTGCCGATGCACAAGCTGGTCGACCCGCAGGGCGAATCCCGCAACGACTACGACATCGCGGCCGATCTGGCCGAACGTCTGGGATATGGTGCCGGGTTCAACCGCAAGGATCAGTTGGCCGAAATCGAGAGCTTCTATGCCACGTGCGCCGAACAGGCGGCCGCTGTCGGGCAAACCATGCCGCCCTTCGCCGAGTTCTGGGAGAGTGGGGCGTACCACGAGTTCCCGGTCGACGAGAAGGCTGGCCAAAGGGTGCGGCATGCCGATTTCCGCGAAGACCCGGACATCGAAGCGCTTGGCACGCCCTCCGGTCGTATCGAGTTGTTCTCGAAAACGATCGCGGACTTTGGGTACGAGGGAATCGTCGGGCACGCCCAGTGGATCGCCCCGTCCGAATGGCTGGGAAGCGCCGACGCTGCCGACCAGTTGCACCTGGTCAGCCCACACCCGGAGTATCGGATCCATTCGCAGATGAACTCTGCCGATGTCCGCGACAAGTACACGGTGCAGGGGCGCGAACCGATCGAGATCAGCACCGCCGACGCCAAGGCGCGCGGCATAGCAGATGGAGATGTGGTGCGGGTCTTCAACGACCGTGGCCAGACGTTGGCCGGTGCCGTGCTCACCGATGATCTGATGCCAGGTGTGCTGCGGCTGTGCGAGGGGTCGTGGTATGATCCGGCCGAACCGGGAAAGGTCGGCACGCTGGACAAGTACGGCTCTGCCAACCAGTTGACCCGCGATATCCCGAGTTCGCTGATCGGACAGGCCACGACGGCTCACACGACGCTGGTGCGGCTCGAAAAGTTCACCGGTGAGTTGCCTTCGGTCACCGCGTTCGATCCTCCAGCCATGAGCTGATCGAAAGACGCCGGAACAGGCCGGGCCCCATCGTTGCGACGGTCAACGCGATGGGGCCCACCTGTGTCCGGGGGAAGATACCCCGGGCATCACAGACAAATGCAGCGCGCCGTCGAACGATGGCGCGCTGTTTCATTGGGATCGGAGATTTGGCTTCCAGCGGGTCGAACGCCTGGATGGCCGCGTCAAAACAACGGGGCGGTCCTGTTGGACCGCCCCGTCGATATAGATAGCGCGCCCTCGCTGGGCGCCGCGTGGATTTCACGATCAGGCGAAGCTGATGTCGTCGCGCAGATCGCCAAAATCCGAGATCCCCTGGATCGTGAGCTTGTCGTCTCCGAAGTCGAAGACCAGCGCGTCCTGTTTCTCTTCGACAATGTTGGCGAGCTTGTTCTTGGTCAGCTTGCCCTTCACCAGCGAGTGGTCAAAGGTCACCGTATCGACGTCGTCCTTGAAGTCCTTGATCACATCCACGCCGTCGTTGAAGACGAACTCGTCCTTGCCGCCACCGCCCAAGAGAGAGTCGTTGCCGGCGCCGCCGTTCAACTTGTCATTGCCGGTGCCGCCCTGGAGATTGTCGTTGCCCTTCTCGCCGTAAAGCTTGTCCTTGCCCGCGCCACCTTTGATCGTGTCCTTGCCCGCGCCGCCAAAAACAGTGTCGTTGCCCCCCTTGGTGGCGAACTTCTCGTTGTTGGATGTGCCGAACAGTTCCTGGGCGATTTTGCTGCCATAGTTCTGGATTGAAAGCTTTTGCGCCATGACGCCGCTGTTGTTGCCATCACCGGTCTCGGATTCCCATGTCACGACAACCTGACCGTTTTTCAAAGTGGTCACTGCCGAGTCAGTTTGATCGCCACCGCTGGTGTCGTTGACAAGAACAGCCTTGCCAAGTTTGACGCCATTGGCATCAAAGCGCTGTGACATGATCGACGACCCGTCACCATCCTTGCCGCCATCGTCGGTCCAGGTGATCAGGAAACCGCCATCCTTCAACGTGGTGATTTCGGCATCACTCTGGTTCGCGCCGGAAGCACTATGCACTTTGATTGCGTCGGCCTTCTCCGTCAGATTACCCCTGAAAAGCTGAACATAGACGTCAGAGTTTTCATTGTTGCCGGTCTGGTTCAACTCTGTCCAGGTTATGGCAAACGCACCCTTCTTGAGGATCGCAACATGCGGGTTGCTGGCATCGCCTGTCAGGCCGGACTGTTCGAGCACAAATCGGTCGTTGTAGTCCGTCTGCAGGTTTTGCCCGTATCTAAAGGCCAGGCCCGCTGAAGAGCTTTCCTGAAAAATCTGGAACTGGATCACGCCATCTTTGGAATACAGGTCGCTGGCCAGTGTCGTCACCACGATCATTTCGCGCACTTCGCCAAAGCGGGTATCAACGGTCCGCAGCATGCCGACATCGCCAAAATTCGTATAGATCTTGTCGGTCTTTTCTGCCTCGGCAAAACCACGTGAGTAATCGCCGTTGGCGGAAATCACCTTGTCGAAATCGGCGCTGACCTGGTCGACGGAATAGCGGAACTCGGCCCGGTCCTCGTCCTTGCGATACCAGCCGTTGATGAACATGTCGCCGCCGATCGAGATAACCGTGGGGTCGATCGCATCCTTGCCCACCGGGTCGTCGTCCCATCCGCCATCACGCAGGCGTTCGTGATTGTAGTAGATTGAGTCACCGTCACCGTCGCCATCTTCGTAGCCAAAGGTCTTGGAACTGGTGCGGTAGTTGGCGGCGTAATACGAATACCCGACCGCAGGTTCGTTCGCATTGGAGGCCGCCGAGTTGATAATCCCTTCGGTCTGCCAGACCCACATGCCGTTGCCATTCTCGTCGAACGCGACATCGGGGTTTTGCTGGCTGCCATTCGTTATGTCGCTTATCAGGAACTCGCTGCCGACCTTTTTGCCGTTGGAGTTGAAGTTTTGGCCATAGACGCCAAGACCACTGCCATCCTGCCCGTCGCTCTCCCAGACAATCTGAAAGCCGCCGGACTTGGGGTTGGCATCGATGCTTGGATCGCCCTGCCCCTTCTTGGTGTAGGTGTTAGCGCGGAATTCCGAGCCTGCGCTCTTGAGAGAAGCCACCATGGAAAAATCCCCTTACCAGTCAAAATTTGGAACAATGCTTCGATTAAGGGCAAATGCTTGCAAGTTTTTCTCCATCCGTCAACAACCTTGGTCGTTCGGACGGGCGCGCACCTGTACCGGCGGCTACGGCTTGTCCGCACCCCAGCCGGAGCACGGCAACGCCTCGGAGGCTCGATTGCGCCGGGAAAGCGGTGCTTTGTGAAATCCGGTTGCAGTTTCAATCTCGGGGTCGTTAAAGATTTGTAACTTTTTGTCATCCACGGAATCTTGATGTCGAACGCTCCGACCCACTCGTCGACGCCGTCCACTGCTGCCATTTTCGGACTCGCCTGGCCGCTGATGCTGAAAGCAATGATGGTCCACGGCATCGTCGTCATCGATGCCTACCTGGTGTCATCGCTCGGCGAACCGGCCCTGGCGGCGATGGGGTTGGCGGCCTCTTTCGGCGGGCTGCTTCTGGGGATCCTGTTTGCTTTTTCGACGGCCACGCAGATCCGGATCGCACAGTCCTTCGGCTCCGGAAAACCGGTTGCGCTCAAGACGGGGTTCTACGCCGGATTGGTGATCAACCTTGTCGCGGCGGGCATCGGAGCGGCCCTGATCTGGGGGGGCAGCGGCATCCTGATCGACTCGTTCGCGCACACCACGTGGATCGCCGATCAGGCAAAGAACTATCTCAATGTCTTTCTCATGCTGGTCTTCATCGAAGCCTTTGGCCAGTGCCTCGGCAGCTATTTCAACGGCTGCGGAAAGACCATCACGCCGTTTCGCAGCTATCTGATCGCGATACCGTTGAACGTGGCCGTCAGTTATGTGCTGATCCACGGCCTCTACGGGTTTCCGGAACTCGGAGTCACCGGGGCCGCAGTGGGCAGTGCAGTGGCATCATTGGCCCGGGCGCTGTTCCTGGGGATAACCTTCTATCGGTTGAACAGGGCCTACATCGGGCTGACCGGGTGGCTTCATGGGACGTTCTGGGCCTCGACCAGAAGGCACCTGACCTTTTCGCTGCCGATTGCCGGGACGTTCATCAGCAATGCGGTGGCCAACAATGTCTCGATGTTGCTGTATGCCAAGATGAGCGTGAACCAGTTCGCGGCAATGACCCTGATCCTGCCCTGGGTCAATGTGGCCGGAACCTTCGGCATGGCCTGGGCGCAATCGACCGGCATCATCGTCGCGCAGCTTCTGGGCAGCAATCGAACCGGACCCGAACTCGACGCGTTCCTCAGCCGGGCGTGGCGCATGGCGTTCGTGGCTGCGGCGCTGGTTTCGGTCACCTACCTCATTGTTTCTCTTTCCTCCGACCGGATCTACGGAAACCTCGAACCCGAAACGACCGCAGCGCTCCTCAGTTTTCTGCCGATCCTGCTGATCCTGCCCTTCCCCAAGGGGTCGAACGCAATCTGCGGGCAGACTCTTCGGGCAAGCGGTGACACGTTGTACGTGATGAACATCTTTGTTTCGGCGCAATGGCTGTTCAAGGTGCCGCTGACGGCGATCTTCATCCTGTACCTTGATCTTTCGGTGACATGGGTCTTTGCCCTCGTCCTGTTCGAGGAATTGGTCAAGTTTCCGATGTTTCACCTTCGGATCTACAAGGGGACCTGGAAACACAGCGTCTTTTCGGATTGACGGCTTCACCCAGCATGCGCCTTCCCCGGCCCGCGACCGCGCTTGTGGCCGGATACAGGTCAGTTTCCACACAACGTTATGCCAGACGGCTGATGGACACGTGACGCGGGCTCCGGTAACTGCTTAGAAACGCGGACAAACCATTGGCCAGATCGCCACGACATGACCACACCGAATCCTGCCACTCTGAAAACCCTGCTCGAAGATTACCTGGCCCGCGAGGTTGATGCCCGGTCGGATCGGCGGCTTCAGATCCGGCGCGGCGAGTTGTTGCTGCGGCAGGGCGATCCGGCGGGTGAAATGTACTATGTCATCGCCGGGCGTCTCCGCGTGGTGAAAGACGGGCAGGTGCTGAGCGATATCGAGGCGGGCAGCGTTGTCGGCGAACTGGCGTTCCTGACCGGTGCCGCGCGCGCCGCCGATGTCGTCGCCCTGCGCGACGCGTTGGTGCTGCGGGTCAACCGGCGGGATTTCGAGCATCTGTGTGACGCCATTCCGCCCCTGCGCGACATCATCATGTCGGACCTTGCCACGCGTCTTCAGGCCACCAACGACCTTGTGGTGTCAGAGCGCATCCCGATCACCCGCGTGCGGCCGCGCACGATTGCCCTGCTCGGCGCGGGAAACCGGCCGCTTCCACAGCGCGAAATCAATGCACTCCGCGACGCGTTGAGCGGTATGGTCCGTGTTCAGGTCGTGACAGCCGCGGACCATGCCGCCGACCGCGGAGAGGCCGCGCTTGACGGAGCCGGGACGATCGAATGGTTCAACGAGATCGAGCGTCGGGCCGACCTCACGTTGTTTGTCTGTCCGTCGGACACCCCGGCCTGGAGCCGCGCCGCCTTGCGCCAGTCAGACCAGATGATCCTGTTTTCGCTGGCCGGCCAACCGCCGGCTCCCGGCGAGATCGAGGCCTTTGCGTTCCGGCAGATCCCGGCCAACATGCGCCGGTTGGTCCTCGTCCACCGCGAACGTCGAACACGGGTCAGCGGCACCTCGGCCTGGTTGGACCGGTTTCCGGTCCGCCTGCACCATCACGCCACCTTTGATGACGAGTCCGACTGGCAGCGCCTCGCGCGCTTCGTCTCTGGAACGGCGGTGGGGATGGTGTGTTCGGGCGGCGGAGCGTTCGGCCCGGCCCATGTCGGGGTGTGGTCCGCCTTTGGCCAGGCCGGAGTCACCTTCGACGCCTATGGCGGGTCGAGCGCGGGTGCTGCAATGGCGGCAGCCTTTGCACTGGGCCACGACAGCGGCATGATCGCCGAAAAGATCGACGATCTGTTCGTTCGAAACCGGGTCTTTTCACGATTCACCCTGCCCCGCTACGGGTTGCTCGATCATGGTCTGTTCGACGCGAAACTGATCGAACACTTCACCGAAACGGATATCGAAGACCTGTGGCTGCCATTCTTCGCCGTCGCCAGCAACCTGGCAAGCAACAGCCTCGAAGAGATCCGCCGTGGCCCGGTGTGGAGCGCCGTCCGGGCCTCCACCTCGATCCCCGGGGTGTTGCCGC
The DNA here is from genome assembly GCA_947495685.1 of uncultured Tropicimonas sp. Lineage (GTDB taxonomy): Bacteria > Pseudomonadota > Alphaproteobacteria > Rhodobacterales > Rhodobacteraceae > Tropicimonas. The sequence continues at coordinate 30,222 of CANLZY010000017.1, read as the reverse complement.
CCTTCATCCGCGACGACGGCGCAATTCTTGTCGACGGCGGGGTGATCAACAATGTTCCTGTCGATACCATGCGATGGCTCAAGACCGGCCCAAACGTGATCTCGTCCCTGCTGCGCTGGACGGAACGCGGCGCCGAGTTGCCGTACGAGCAGTTTCCGCGCCGACGGGACTACCTGAAAGGCATGCTCTGGCCGTTTGGCCCCCGCCGCCCCTGGGCACCAAGCCTGACCGAAACACTCGTGCGCAGCATGATGGTGGGACAGACGGCACGCAAACCGTCGCTGACCGCGCGGGACCTGCTGATGACACCGCCCCTGCCCCAGAACATCAGCCTGTTATCGTGGAAATATCACCGAGAAGTGACAGCATCGGCCCGCCGCTACAGCGAACGGGCCATCGCGGAACGCTCGCCCGGCGCCCCGGATCTATGGAAAATGCTGCTGGACTCGCCCTAACGGCCAGACCAGGCGCTCCCGGTTGCGTTTCACGACGCCGATCTGCAACAAAAGCGCGCATCGGTCGGACAGCCACCAAACGTCCCCGATTCACCGGTGTTCTGGCTGCCTGTCGTCGGGCGCACCGCATGCATCGTCCCGACGTCCATCCAGTTCACCGGGACCTGCAGTGACATTTCACAAATATTTTCAAATAATTATAACTTCCTATGGCGACCCTGCGACCGGTGTTGACCGTGCCTCGCTGGGCTGTCGTCAGCCACAACCGTCATCGCCTGTGGTGCTTTCTGGGTGTTTTTCATTCAAGGACATGCACCGCCATTGAGGAAGGCAAGTCTCACGCCTGGATAAAATCGCCGCAGGTTGCATCCGGCGCAGGACGGGTATTTTGGTGCTCAATCAGATAATTAGGACGAAAATACAACGCTTGCACCGGTTTGGGCAAAGGAAGCTGACTCGTCACATTGTACGATCTTTCAGTTTAAGCTTATTGCACCGGTAGAAAGCTCGGCTCCAACCGCCTCCAATTTCTGCGGGCAACTCCGTTGGGCGTTTCACCAGGCCGTCGGCATCCTCGCCGCCGCGTCAGGGAAGCCCAATACGATTGCAGGTGCGAGCTCAGACAAAGGAGAGACCAATCGTGTCGACGAGTGATCGTATCAAAAACAACCAACTCCGTTCAAAGATCATGAGCGCGGACGATGCTGCGTCGTTGATCAAGTCGGGCGACACGGTCGGCATGAGCGGCTTTACCGGTTCGGGATACCCCAAGGCCCTGCCGCAAGCCCTCGCCGGACAGATCGAGGCCGCGCACGACGCGGGCGAACAGTTCAAGATCGGCCTGTGGACTGGCGCCTCGACCGGACCCGAGCTTGACGGCGCGCTGGCCAAGGCCGACGCCATTCAATATCGGCTGCCCTACAACTCGGACCCGATCGAACGCGAGAAGATCAACCGTGGCGAGGTCGACTATTTCGACCTGCACCTCAGCCACGTTGCGCCGATGGTCTGGGAAGGCTTCTTCGGCAACCTGGACGTTGCCGTGATCGAGGTCACCGGCGTCAAGGAAGACGGCTCGCTGATCCCTGCCACCTCCATCGGCAACAACAAAACCTGGATCGACTGCGCCGACAAGGTGATCCTCGAGGTCAACAGATGGCATGACGTGCGCATGGAAGGCATGGCCGACATCTACTACGGCACCGCCCTGCCGCCGAACCGTGTGCCGATCCCGATGATGCATGCGGACGACCGTATCGGCCAGTCCACGTTCCGCTGCGACCCGCACAAGGTTGTCGGCATCATCGAAACCGACCTGCCGGACAAGAACGCGCCGTTCCCGCCAATCGATGACATGTCGCGCACCATCGCCGGCCACCTGATGGAATTCCTGAAGTGGGAGGTCAAGAAGGGCCGGTTGACCAACAAGCTGCTGCCGCTGCAATCGGGTGTTGGCAACGTGGCCAACGCGGTGCTGGATGGCCTGCTGGATTCGCCGTTCCATGACCTGATGGCCTATACCGAGGTGATCCAGGACGGCATGATGGACCTGCTGGATTCCGGCAAGATGCTCGCCGCATCATCCACCGCATTCGGCCTGAGCGACACGGCGGCCAAGCGGTTCCGGGAGAACCTCGATTTCTACCGCGAAAAGATCATCCTGCGGCCGCAGGAAATCTCGAACCACCCCGAGGTGATCCGGCGTCTGGGAACGATCTCGATGAACGGAATGATCGAGGCCGACATCTTCGGCAACATCAACTCGACCCATGTCATGGCTTCGCGGATCATGAACGGCATCGGCGGTTCGGGCGACTTTACCCGCAATGCCTATCTGTCCTGCTTCGTCTCGCCGTCGATTGCCAAGCGCGGCGACATCTCGACCATCGTGCCGCAAGTCAGCCATGTCGATCACATCACACAGGACGTCATGATCATCGTGACCGAACAGGGCCTCGCGGACCTGCGCGGACTGCCGCCCAAGCAGCGCGCCGAGACAATCATCAAGAATTGTGCGCATCCGTCCTACCGCCCGATGCTCGAAGACTACTATGACCGCGCCAAGAAGAATGCCTTTGGCCTGCACTCACCCGCCCTGCCCAGCGAATCTCTTGCCTGGCACCAGCGGTTCATCGAGAGCGGCTCGATGCGCAAATGACACGCGCAGGCTTCGCCTGACGTCAAGTCCGGAGCGGCCCTCGCCGCTCCGGACCCCAATGGCCGCTACCGTGTAGCAAGCCCTCCCCACTCCCCAGCTCCGAGCTCCGTCCCACACGCAGAGGCAGGCGACGCCGCCTCGAACCCGCATGCGCGGGAATGGTGCCACACCACGCTGACCATCGCGTTGCAGACCTGGCTGCTCGTAGGCGGGATGATGAGTGTTTCGAGCGCTGGACCCAACCGAAACTCGCGCGCCTGGAACCGGAGACAACTGAGCCAAGGCACAACAACTGTATCGGGACGCTCTGGAGATCCCTGAAATCCCAATGCGTCGACCTGAACGCCTAGGAGACTGGGTCGGTGGTCCGAGTTGGCATCGGGTGCCCGACGGCCCGTGTCCGGGCCAAGTCGCGTTGTTGCATCGCCCCGGTGGTTTTATCGACCCGGCTTCTGGGAATACCGTTCAGTAACAAACGCCCAAACGAGGCACCCGACATAGAAAAATGTCAGGAGCGCAAGGGTCGCCCAAAGGTAGGTCAGAAGAGCGGCCGCCAAAAGCACGGCGCCCAGCAGAACAAACTTTGTGTTCCGGCGATCAATCGAGAGATTCTTGAAGGAATACGTTGGAATACGACTGATCATCAACAATCCCACGATGCAGACATAGACCGCGACGATTGCAGGCGACGTCAACGGAAGATCCGAAACCGCAAACGAAAGAACCATTGGCAACATCACAAGCAGCGCGCCCGCCGGAGCGGGGACGCCGACGAAAAAGTCAGGTGCGTGCCCTTCGGCTTCGAGGCGGCTGCTGACATTGAAACGCGCCAGCCGCAAGACGGCGCAAATGGAATAGCACAGAACGGCCATCCAGCCGGCTCCGCGGAACTCCTGGAGGGTCCAGCTGTGCAGAATGAGCACGGGTGCCACCCCGAAATTCAGGAAATCCGCCAGCGAGTCGAGTTCTGCACCAATTGGCGAGGCGGCGTTCATCATGCGCGCCAGCCGACCATCCAGGCCATCCAGAATGCAGGCCGCCAGGATGAGGCGGACAGCCATTTCATAGTTCCCCTCGTAGCCAAACCGGATCGCCGTGAGACCCGCGCAAATGGCCACGATGGTCAGCAGGTTTGGCAGGAGCTGAAAGACGGGGACCTGTGGCTTCTTGTCGGTTGACGGCTCTGGCATCGCTCAATCTGTCCGGGCTGAACGTGCAGGCTCTGTCGAGGTCAGATCGGCAAGAACCGTTTCCCCGGCGACCATGGTTTGCCCAAGGCTGACCATGGGCTGAACGCCGTCCGGCAAATACACGTCCAATCGCGACCCAAAGCGTATCAGGCCAAACCGCTCGCCGGTCTGCAGCTGTTCATCCACAAAGGAAAAACAGACAATCCGCCGTGCAACCAAACCCGCGATCTGGACCACCGCAACCTGTCGACCATCCGCCATCTCGATGCACAGGCTGTTGCGCTCGTTGTCGGCACTGGCCTTGTCCAGGGATGCATTGAAGAACTTGCCCGGTCGGTAGGCGATCGCGGCAATGCGCCCGGCAATCGGGGCGCGGTTCACATGGCAGTTGAAGACACTCATGAAGACGCTGACGCGGGTCAACGCCTCGTCCGGCATGCCAAGCTCTGCCGGTGGCACGGCCTTCTCGATGAGAGAGACGACACCGTCTGCGGGGCTGACGATCAAGCCATCGCGGGTCGGCGTCGCGCGCACTGGATCGCGGAAGAAGTAGTAACACCAGATTGTCAGAACAACCCCGATCCACCCCAGGAAAGAGGAAATCAGGAACAAGACTGCGGTCAATGCAGCAAAGATGGCGACGAACTTGCGCCCTTCTGGATGCATCGGCTTTAGGAACGTGTCGCGCATTTTCATTGAGATGTCACCATTCCTTCATGAATCGTAGCTTCCTAGCCCGATCCCTCCAAGGATAACAACACAACATGGGTGAGATTTGTAGCGAAACCGGAAATGCAGAGGTTGAAAGCTGTCGTGGTGCGAAGGGGCGGGCAGTTGCCTCAAGCGCTCGGATCGGTTGGAACGTCGGGTCCCCTGGTGCAATCGTGGGTGAACCACTGTTCCGGTGCGAGCCTCGGGAATTTGGGTCTGGGGCATGGTGCAGTACAGCCGCAGGCCGGACGCCGGGAAAAAGAGCCGACATCTTGATCGCCTGAAGCACCCTGAAGGACATTTGTTCCCGCGTGAGTGCCCAATGACCACCGGTCCCTTCCCGCTCTCCCCCATCGTCGAAACGATATTCGACCACTCTGCCTGAGGCGGAATGCAGGTTCTTCGGCGGGCCCCCAACCACGCGACGTAACCGGGAAGTCGTGGGCCAGCCTGAGCGCCCTCACCGACGGCCACCTTGATCTCACTCAAGGCCCGTTTGGCCATTGCCGTGGTATTATTAACCATCGGGAGAGGCGCGGGGGGAGTCTGCACGCCTGAAGGCAGCCGAGATCGCGCCCAAGGCATTTCTATACATGTCGGATGGCAGCGGGGGAGGCAGGTCATGATTTCGGTACAAGATAGTGGTGGATTCGAAGGCAGTTCGAAGCTTCTGAAGCTTGGCAGTTCCGAAGGTGGGACGATCACCTACCGATACGAACACTACACGATCCCGGACCGGTTCATCATCCGCTACGATGGTCGCACGCTGTTCGACACCGGATTCACCGGGGGCTCGGCCACCGGGACCTTGCAACTGCCGCCGGGCAAGAGCGACAGCCTGCAAGTGCTGCTGGCGACCAATGACTCGGGAACGGCCTGGAACTACGGCGTCACCGTCGAAAGCTGCCCGGAGTTGAAGACCTACAATTTCGAGGTCGTGGGCGACACCTTCAAGTTCGACAAGACGAAGGAGATGTGCACGGCCGCCGGCACCTTCCTGCTGGGCCACCGCAACGGGACCGATCCGATGTTGCGGATCGAGGGCGCAAAGGGCGAGCACGACCGCAACAAGGCCACGACAACGGGCGGCACCTATTATGCGGTGATCGGCGGCGTCGCCGAGTCTCTGTTCAGCGGCAAGATGGATTTCAGCGCCACCAGCGGTGAGGCGAAACTCTCCAATGTGCGCAAGGGCAACTTCAAGCTGGCCGACCTGGATGTCGATTTCAAGGGCATGACAATGCTGTCCGACAAGTTGGCCTTTGATGCGACCTTCAAGCTGCCCGACGAGGCATCGGGCCTGTTTGTGGATACGGTGAAGGTCGGAGATGACGCGCTCATCATCGACCAGAACGGCGCACGGTTTGCGTTTGGCGGCAAGCTGAACCTGAACGCGGACGTGGAATTCACCATGGGCAATCTGGTGAAGGTGAACGCCAGCCACATCTCCCTGACGTATCGCGGAGCCTCGGACTCGATCCTGTTCCGCTCCAAGATTGTCATGGACGACTTCTTTGGCGGTTCCGGCGCGTTGAAGAAGATCACGGCGGACCTGTCCGGCCCCAACTACATCGAGGTCAAGAGCGACCGGGACGTGGATGTCGTCGGCACGCTGAAGGTCGAAACCGAGATCAACATGGGCCTCTGGTCGTTGTCCGAAATCGAGATCAAGGTCGACACGAAGGCGGACAAGGTTGGTGGCAGCGCCGTTTTCGGGACCCCCTTCGGCGTGAAGTTCGGCAACGAAGGCATTTCCGTCAAGCCCAGTTTCGAGGTCAGTTACAACCCGCTGCAACTCGAAAAGATCGGCTTCGTCATCGACAACATCAACAAGCCGATACCTGCCTACCCGGTCTTTTTCTGGCAATCCATTGGCGGTGCCATCGCGAACTTCGCCGACCTGGACTGGCGCAAGATCGAATTGACCGGGACGGGCGGCGCAACGCTTGGCCCGCAGATCAAGGGAACCTCCCTTGTACGCTCCGATCTGGATATCACGGTCAGCTCCAAGTTCATCGAAGGCAAGATGGACAACAAGCTGCTGACAGCGGAGTTCAAGGGATTTGGCAAGGATCTGGGAACTTTCGCCGTGGCGAACCAGGTCGGCACGATGCGGCTGGACTGGAGCAAGGGTGAGCTGACCTTCAAGGGCACCACGAATGTGATGGATGGCTTCTTCACCGCCAAGTCCGATTTCCTGTTCGATTCCAAATTCAACTTCAGCGCCTCCGACAGCGCCGCCATCGCCATCCCGAACTTTGTCCCGGGGATCGGCGGCACCCGATTGGCCGGCGGCAACTACCAGTTCAAGTTCACCAACGACGACAATTTCAAGAATGACTACATCGCAGGCTGGTCGACCTTCACCGTGCCGATGCCGGATCTGATCGCTGCGGATATCGACGTGACCCTTGGCATGCGGATCGGCTTCGACGGGAAGATGGAACGGATCGGCGCCGGCAACATTCCTCAGACCGGATCCTGGCAGGTGAAGGACGGTCGCGATTACCTGATGGTCTCGGCCGAATGGGAGAACGCAGCCCCCGGTCGCAAGCTCAAGGTGATCGCCCCGGATGGCCGGCAGATCTTTGAAAAGGGGTTCGCCAAGGAAGGGATCGCCATCGTCGACGAGTTGACGACGGCGACCCGTCGGGCCGTCGTCATCGCGCAACCGGATGCCGGGGTCTGGGATGTGGTGATGGTCAAGGAGGCCGGACTGGGCAACGTCACCTATCAGGGCATGGGCAGCACACCGGCACCGGAATTGTCCTTCCGCGGCACCAAGCTTGAGAAGGTGAAAGGCGATGTCAAAATCCTCTACAAGGCCTTTGACAGCGACTCCCGGGCCAATATCACCTTCTGGTATGACGACGACCTTTCCACGCTGGACGGCACTCTGATCGGCACCGCGCGGGAAATGGATGGGAAGAGCACGTTCTTCTGGGATACGGTCGGTGTCGCCCCCGGAACCTACGGTGTCTATGCCATCATCGATGACGGCAACAACGCCCCCGAGGTCGTTCGGGCCGGTAAGAAACTCAAGGTCGGATCGCAAACCGATCTGGCGTTGAAGATCGACGCCAGGCAGGACGAGGTGCTGCCGTTCAAGGTCGCCAAGTACGATATTACCGTGCGCAACTTGAAGGCCGGTCTGGCCAGCGACGCGTCTGTTCAGTTCGACCTGCCCGACGGAACGACGTTTTCCTCGGCGTCTGTTCCGCACAAGCTGAAGGACGGCACCCTGACGCTGAAGGTCGGCGACGTGCCTGGCAAATCGGTCTCTGAAATCGATCTGGCGCTGAAGATGCCGGGCACGAAGAAGGCCGGACCAATCACCCTTGATGGGGTGGTGCTGACGGAAACCTACGATTTCGGACGCACCAACGATCTTGCCAGCGAGACAGTCATCGTGGCGCCAAAGGTGTATCTGGGTCCGGACCTTCGGATCTGGACCAAGGATCTTCCTTCGAAGGGCGTGGTCGGGAAAGACTTCAGCTACGATGTCGTGGTCAAGAACCTCGGCGACCTGCAAGCGAAGAATGTGAAACTGACCGACACCGTGACGGGAGCAAGCAATCTGGCCGCAAACCGCAGCGGAACCACCCTCAATGCGCAGGCGCTCGAGATTGCCGTGGGCACATTGGCTCCGGGCGCCAAGCGCACCTACACCGTCAGCGGAACAACAGCCTTGGCGGGGGGCGTGATCTCTCACATCGTGGCAACGGCCAAGAAGGATATCAACCCGACGAACAACGAGATCCTGCAGGGCTTCAACTCCGTCGGGTCGCTCCCCGAGAAGGCGGATCTGAGCGTCAAGCTGACCGACGCCGGACCGGATGCCTCCGACCGGGCACAGGCGACGGTGACAGTCGACAATGCCGGGCCGGGTGTCGCCTCCAATGTCGAAATCGCTGTCTCGCTTCCAAAGGGGGTCACGGTCGACTCGTGGAGCACGGTTCAGGGTGCGTTTGACGCCAGCACCGGGATTTGGTCGCTGGGTAACCTGCGCGATGCACTGGGTCGCGATCTCACCCTGGCACTGGAGGGCAAGGGCGATGCCCGGATCACGGCCGAAGTCGTTTCCGTCGGCGAAAAGGATCCCGACAGCACTCCCGGAAATGGCGTCATCAAGGAGGATGACTTCGCCGGGATCACGATCTCCCTGGGGGGTGGCTTTCGCCCCACCAACGGCGATGACACGATTACAGGTACGGCCGGTCCGGACGAGATCGACGGGCTTGGCGGCAACGATACCTTGATCGGTGGTGCGGGCAACGACACGATCCGCGGCGGCACCGGTGACGATGACATTTCCGGAGGCGGTGGGAAGGACCGCTTGCTGGGCAATGCCGGGAAGGACACGATCAACGGCGGAGACCAGGATGACACCATCATCGGCGGTACGGGGAACGACATACTCATTGGCGGCGACGGCGCGGACGAGTTCCGCTTTGGCGTCGACGATGGCACCGATACCATCCGTGATTTCCAGCCGGGAATCGACACCATCGTGGTCATTGCTGTCGGATCGGCGACCGCGCAACTGACAGGCACCAGCCAGGAATCGAAGGTCACCTTCGACGATACCACGATCGTGTTGTCGGGCATCGGCTTCTCCAGCTTCGACCTCAATCGCGACCTGTCGTTCGAATTCGTTTGACCCCGGTTCGCCGGGCCAGCTCTGTCATGCAGAAAGGGGAGTCCGAAAGATCGGCTCCGCACTCCGCATCAGGCCGCCGCTGGTCGAAGTCTCGGATAGGCCGCATAGGCTGCGGCGATGCCGATCTGCTTGCGTAATACCGCCGGATCCTGCCCGAAATGGCGGTTCAGCATCCCGTGCCATGAAACGTAATCACCGGCGAGGTTCAGCACTGGCCAATCGCTCCCAAAGAGCAGTCTCGACGGACCGAATGCCTCTGTTACGTGGTCGATATATGGCGCGACGTCCAGCAAGCCCGCGCCGGGACCGGCCTCCGTGAGCAATCCCGAGACCTTGCAGAACGTGTTTGGGGACGCCGCCGCGCGGGACATGCCGTCGGCCCAATCGTCGAACCTTCCGGGCTGGAATTCTGGCTTGGCACAATGATCAATGACAATTCGCAGATCAGGATACAGGGTCTGGAACCGGGCCAGGTTGGGCAGGTGTTTCTGAAGGATCAGGGCATCGAATGTAAGATCCAGATCGCGAAGCATTGCGAGGCCGGGGGCCAACTCCGGACGCAGCATCCAGTCGATGTCGTCGATGTCCTGAATCATCGGCCTGACTCCCAGGAACTTGGGATGGCGTGCAAGCGTTTCGATCCGGGCTGGTGCCATCTCGCTCTGCAGATCGACCCAGCCGACCACGCCCAGGAGCCAGCGATGATCGTCGGCCAGCGACAGCAGGAACCGGGTCTCGTCCTCGTTGTCGTCGGCCTGAACAGCGATGGTTCCGGTCACCCCGCAGGCAGTCAGCAAAGGTTCCAGGTCGGTCGGCTCGTAGTCGCGATACAAGACCGGCAGATCCTTTGGCATCCAGTCGTAGCCGCCGCGGGAAAGGCGCCAGAAATGCTGATGGGTGTCGATCATGATCGCGGTTCCCCCTCGACGCCGGTGGTGCCGCAATAGAAGTCCGTCAGCTCGCGCGCCAGGGTGCGGAGCATCTCCAGAACTTCGTCAATCGACGGGACCTCATGCGCATCGATCCGCTCCAGGAACGGACAGCTCAATGTCGCGATGGAGCGCCCGACCTGATCGAGCACCGGAAAGGACAGGTTGGTCACCCCGACTGTCGTCGAGGACGGCATGCGTTCGTATCCCACTTCCCGAATCCGCAGGATATGTGCACGGAACTCGTCCCGGTCCAGCGGTGGTTCACCAACAGAAAGCCGATGGAGACCGATCATCTCGTCGATTTCTTCATCGGATCGAAACGCGGCAAGGACCCGGCCTGAGCCGGTATTGCCAAGGCCGATCACCGAGCCGACCTTGAGGGCCAGCCCCCAGTTTCCCGGGGATTCGACGGATGCCACAACGACGATGTCGCCGTTGCTCTCCGTGACCAGATGGCTCGATTGCCACATACGGCGCGACAGATTCCGCATCCTTGCCGGCGCCACATCGAGCAGACGTCCTATCGGGGGATGCCGTTGGGCCAGGGCGAAAATCTTGAGACTGAGCGAGTAATGGTCATCCTCTGACGAGCGAACAACATAGCCGCGCCGAACCAGCGTCGAGAGCATCCTGTAGATTTCGCTCTGCGACCGATCCAGCGCCTGCGCGATGCTTTTCTGGGCAAGCCCGTCCACGCTTTCCGCCAGCAACTCTATGATATCCAGCCCTTTTTCGAGCGCCGGCGCCCTGTACTTCTCGTTCGTCTCGTCCCGATCCATCATGTTCGGACATTCAGGCGAAGTCGCATTTAAAGTCAAGGTTGATTTATTTTTGAATATCGGTTTTGTATATAAATGCGTTGCGCCGAAAGTTCGAAGACCTAGGGCGCGCACAGGGAGGACATCATGAAAGATTTACGCGCATTCAGGATGCTGATGGCGAGCGTCGCCGCTGTTGGTGTTGGCGCCGGAGCATCGGCAGCCGGAGAATTTGACGGTGTAACGATTCAGGCAAAGCTGATCGGCGGACAACAATACGAGGGGCTGTATGCCCGGATCGCCGACTGGGAGGCAGAGACCGGCGGCAAGGTCGAAATCTCATCCAAGAAGAGCCATTTCGAGATTGATCGCGAGATCAAGTCGGACATGGCTGCGGGAACGACATCGTGGTGTGTCGGTTCCAACCATTCGTCCTTTGCCCCGCAATACGAGGGGCTCTACGTCGACCTGAACGCGTTTGTGCCCGCCGAGACGGTGGCCGAATTCGTTCCCGGGAACATCAATGCGTCGACGGTGGGCGGAGAGCTTCTGATGCTGCCGCGCGCCCAGTTCGACGTTTCGGTTCTCTACTACCTGAAGTCCAACTACGAGGACGCCGATAAATCCGCCGCCTTCAAGGAAGAATATGGCTACGATCTGGCCGTCCCCGAGACCTGGGACCAGGTCAAGGACCAGGCGATCTTCTTTGCCGATCCGCCGAACTTCTACGGCACGCAATATGCGGGCAAGGACGAGGCAATCGTCGGACGCTTCTACGAGATGGTCGTGGCCGAGGGTGGCAACTACATCGACGAGACCAACAAGCCGATCTTCAATTCCGAGGCCGGACAACGCGCCCTGCAATGGTTTGTCGATCTGTACGAGGCCAAGGCCGTGCCAGCAGGCACCACCAGCTATGTCTGGGATGATCTTGGGCAAGGGTTTGCCTCGGGAACCATCGCTCTGAACCTCGACTGGCCGGGTTGGGCCGGGTTCTTCAACGATCCCGAATCCTCGAAGGCTGCCGGAAACGTCGGCGTTGCGGTGCAACCCATGGGATCGGCGGCTCGGACGGGCTGGTCGGGGCATCACGGATTCTCGGTCACCGATGATTGCGAGAACAAGGACGCCGCAGTTTCGCTCGTCATGTTCCTGACCAGCGAGGAAAGCCAGCTGGCCGAGTCGGCCGGTGGGTCGTTGCCGACACGAACGGCTGTGTGGGCGACCAACGTCGAAGCCGCACAGAACGGGGACGACGCATTCCGCGCCGAAGCCCTCGCCGCGTTTGCAGAAGGTGCAAAGCACGCGTTTGCCGTACCGCCGATCCCGGAATGGGGCGAAAGCACCAACATCGTCTTCCCGGAGCTTCAGGCAGCGATTGTCGGTGACAAGACGGTCGAAGAGGCCCTGAACGATGCTGCCGAAGGCGTCGACGAACTGATGCGTGAGGCCGGGTACTACTGACCCTCCCTGGCGGGGGCATTCAGGGCCTCCGCCGACCTTTCCGTTTTCCCAAGGAACAGACGCCATGAGACGCCGCCTGCCGGAGTGGTTTGTCCTGCTATTGCCAGCGTTCATCGTGATCGCAGCAGTGGTGTTGATCCCGCTGATCTTCTCGCTCTATTCGAGCTTCACACCCTACAAGCTCACCCGGCCCTCGACGTTGTGGCGTTGGGTGGGAACGTACAATTACCAGAAGATCCTGACGGATGCGAATTTCTGGGCGGCCTTCGGTCGGACGGTCCTGTTCCTGACCATCGTGTTGAACGTGGAGTTGCTTCTTGGTCTTGGCATCGCGCTGATGGTCAACCGGGTCACCTGGGGGCAGCGCACCCTGCGCACGATCCTGATGTTTCCGATGATGTTTTCGCCGATCCTCGTTGGCTTCCAGTTCAAGTTCATTTTCAACGACAACGTCGGGCTGGTGAACAACGTGCTGCAATCCTTGGGCATCACGGACATGGCGCTACCTTGGTTGGTGGACGGGCGACTGGCGATGTTCTCGATTGTCTTCGCAGAGGTCTGGATGAGCACCTCCGTCTTTGCCATCCTGATCCTGGCCGGGCTGTTTGCCATGCCCCGCGACCCGCTGGAGGCGGCAGAGGTTGACGGCTGCACCCCGTGGCAAACCTTTCGGCACATCACGTTGCCGTTCCTGATGCCCTTCATCTACATCGCCATGACGATCCGGTCGCTTGATGTGGCGCGGGCCTATGACATCGTCCAGATCATGACCGGCGGCGGGCCGGCGCGGCGCACGGAGCTGCTGTGGACGCTGATGTCCCGAACCGGCTACGTTGATGCCAGGATGGGGCTGGCGAACGCCATGGGGTATGTCTCCATCATCCTGTCGATCCTCTTCACCATCTATTTCTTCCGCAAACTCAGCGCCGCCCGCGCCGAAATCGGGCTGGAGGGGTAAGGCTCATGGATCGCAATCGCACCCACCGCAATCGCCGCCGTGTCCTCGCCTGGATGCACTTCTTCGGCCTGTTCATCGTGATGGCAATCATCTGCATTCCCGGCCTCTGGATCGTGTTGAACTCCTTCCGGCCCACGGTCGAGATCATGGCCAAGCCGCCCGTCTGGGTGCCCTCGTTCACCCTGGATCACTACCGGGCGATGTTCGGTGGCGCGGGCGAAGGCGGCGTGCCGGTGTTTCACTACTTCCGCAACTCGCTGGTGGTCTCTGTCACCTCGACGGTCATCGCGATCCTGATCGGCATGTCGGGCGGTTACGCCTTTGCGCGCTACAAGTTTCGCTTCAAGGGAGGCATCTTCGTCGGGCTGATGCTCTTTCGCGCCGTGCCGGGGGTTGCACTGTCCCTGCCCCTGTTCATCGTCTTTGCCCGGGTCGGCATCATCGACACGCATTTCGGGTTGATCCTTGTCTATGTGGCGATGAACGTGCCCTTCACCGTATGGCTGACCGACGGGTTCTTTCGGCAGATCCCGGGAGAGCTGCACGAAGCCGCCGAGATCGATGGCTGCACCCGCTGGCAGGCGTTCTGGAAGGTGGAGTTCCCGGTGGCACGTTCCGGTGTCGCCTCGGCCGCGATCTTTGCCTTCCTGACCTCGTGGAACGAATTCGCACTGGCCTCGCAACTGACCCGCTCGACCGGCTCCAAGACCATGCCGGTGGGCCTGCTCGACTTCACGGCGGAATTCACCATCAACTGGGGCGGCATGTGCGCCTTGGCGGTTCTGATGATCCTGCCCGCCCTGATCCTCACCTTCATTGTCCAGAAACATCTGATCGCCGGCCTGACCTTCGGCGGCGTCAAGGGATGACCCGATGACCGAAGTCTCACTGAGAAACGTGATCAAGCGCTACGGCACCCAACAGGCCGTCCACGGGATCGACCTGGAGATCGAGAATGGCGAATTCGTCGTGCTCGTCGGGCCGTCCGGGTGCGGAAAGTCCACGACCCTGCGCATGATCGCGGGGCTGGAGGCCATTTCCGACGGAGAGGTATCGATTGGCGGACGGGTGGTGAATGATCTCCCGCCGCGCGAGCGCAACATCTCCATGGTGTTCCAGAACTACGCGCTCTACCCGCATATGACCGTTCGCGAAAACCTCGGGTTCTCCCTGACGATTGCCAAGCGCCCCGAGGACGAGATCGTCCGTGCGGTGGACGAGGCCGCCGGCATCCTTGGACTGGACGAATTGATGGACCGCAAGCCTGCCGCGCTCTCGGGCGGGCAACGCCAGCGCGTGGCGATGGGGCGGGCCATCGTGCGCCACCCTGACGTGTTCCTGTTTGACGAACCGCTGTCGAACCTCGACGCCAAGCTGCGTTCGCAGATGCGGGTCGAGATCAAGAAGCTGCACCAGAAGGTCGATTCCACGATCATCTACGTCACTCACGACCAGGTGGAGGCGATGACGCTGGCGGATCGGATCGTCCTGATGCGGGATGGCCGGATCGAGCAGGTGGGCACGCCGCTTCAGCTGTTCGAGCAACCGGTCAACATCTTCGTGGCCGGGTTCATTGGCTCGCCGCCGATGAACCAGCTTGCTGGAACCGTCGAGGGCGATGCGATTTCGCTGGGCGAGGTTTACGTTCCGATCCCGTCCTCCGTTCGCGGTCAGCTCAGCAACGGGCAGAAGGTCATCTTCGGATTCCGGGCCGACAACCTGACGCCGGTGGGGCACGGGTTGCG
Organism: uncultured Tropicimonas sp.; assembly: GCA_947495685.1. Classification (GTDB taxonomy): domain Bacteria; phylum Pseudomonadota; class Alphaproteobacteria; order Rhodobacterales; family Rhodobacteraceae; genus Tropicimonas. The sequence goes on along the minus strand of CANLZY010000017.1, from coordinate 15,191 downwards.
CGAAAAAGGGGAAACGACGCAGCTTGATCTGCGAGTGCATCTTACCGAGCCACTCGGCACCGAAACGCTGCTGTTCGCGACCCTCGCTGGCGCGGAGATCCAGGGCAAGATGCTGAACCCCCGCCCCGTTGCGCCCGGCGAGGACCTGACATTCAACCTCATGCTGGACCGTTGCCATGTCTTTGACGCGGCCACCGGCAATGCCATCGGAAGGACCTGAGCCATGGCTGTCATCACCCGTGTCGACGTTGCGATGGTCGACCTGATCCCCAAGGTGAAGCGCACCGACGCAATCCAGTCCTTCGTCAGTCAGGAAACGCCGATCCTGACCATCCACGACAGCGATGGCGCCAGCGGGACAGGCTACACCTATACGATCGGCACTGGTGGGCCGTCTGTCATGGCCCTGCTGGAGCGCACCCTCGCCCCGGCCCTGATCGGGCGCGATCCCGACCGGATCGAGCAGATCTGGCGCGACCTTCTGTTCCTGACCCACGCGACCTCGGTGGGCGCGATCACCTCGCTGGCGCTGGCCGCAGTGGACACCGCGCTCTGGGATCTGCGCTGCCGCAAGTCCGGCCTGCCCCTCTGGAAGGCAGCAGGCGGCAGCCGCGATCGCATTCCGCTCTATACGACCGAGGGCGGCTGGCTGCATCTGTCCCAGGAGGCGTTGATCAACGATGCGCTGGAGGTCAAGGCCAAGGGGTTTCGCGGCTCCAAGGTCAAGATCGGCAGGGAGCATATCTCGGAAGACGATGCCCGGCTGGGCGCGATGCGCGAGGCCGTTGGCGCGGGTTACGAGATCATGGTGGATGCCAACCAGGGCTTCAGCCTGTCCGAGGCGATCCGCCGGGCTCAGATGCTGGAACGCCACGGGATCGGCTGGTTCGAGGAACCCCTGCCGGCCGATGACATACAAGGGCACATCGAGCTGTCCCGCCGCACGGCGGTTCCAATCGCGGTGGGCGAAAGCATGTATTCGCTCAGTCAGTTCAAGGATTACCTGACCCTCGGCGCGGCCTCCATCGTGCAGGTCGACGTGGCCCGGATCGGTGGCATCACGCCCTGGCTCAAGGTCGCCCACATGGCCGAGGCGCACAACGTCACCGTCTGCCCGCATTTCCTGATGGAGCTGCACCTGTCGCTGGTCTGCGCCATCCCGAATGCGAAATGGCTGGAATACATCCCGCAGCTGGACCTCGTGACCGAGACCGGCATCCGGATCGAGGGCGGCGAAGCCCTGGCACCCGAGGCGCCAGGGCTGGGGGTCGCCTGGGACCGCGCCGAGATCGAACGCAACTCGGTGGCAGGGTTCACAGTGTCGGAGCGAAGCTGATGCAACGCATGGGAATGGTGATCGGCGTGCGGCCCGAGAAGATCGATGAATACAAACGCCTGCACGCGGCGGTCTGGCCCGATGTTCTGGAGCAGATCCACAACAGCAACATCCGCAACTTCACGATCTTTTTGCGGGAGCCGGAAAACCTGCTCTTTGGGTGCTGGGAATACCACGGCAACGATTTCGACGCCGACATGGCCGCGATGGCCCGTGATCCGCGCACCCGGGAATGGTGGACACACACCGACCCTTGCCAATCTCCGCTCGCGTCGCGGGCCGAGGGAGAGCAATGGTCGATGATGGAAGAAGTTTTTCATACGGATTGAGGACATGAACGATAAAGCCGGACGACTGGCGGGAAAGACCGCCCTGATAACCGCAGCAGCCCAGGGCATCGGGCGACGGACGGCGGAAACCTTTGCCGCCGAGGGCGCCCATGTCTGGGCGACCGATGTCAATGAAGCCCTGCTGTCCGAACTGGGCGCCGTGCCGGGCATTTCCACCCGACGGCTGGATGTGACCTCGCAGGCCGAGATCGACGCCCTTCAAGCAGAGATCGGCGGCGTGGATGTGCTCTTCAATTGCGCCGGGGTGGTGCATGCAGGCTCGATCCTCGAATGCTCAGAAGAAGACTGGGATTTCGCATTCAACCTGAATGCCAAGGCCCAGTACCGGATGATCCGCGCCTTCCTGCCGGCAATGCTGGAGGCTGGCGGTGGCTCCATCATCAACATGTCCTCGGTGCTGTCGTCGGTCACCGGAACCTTGAACCGTTTCGCCTACACCGCCTCGAAGGCGGCCGTTGTCGGCATCACCAAGGCCGTCGCCGCCGAATTCGTGACACAGGGCATACGGTGCAACGCAATCTGCCCGGGCACGATAGACACGCCCTCGTTGCACGAGCGCCTGCGGGCAACCGGCGATTATGACAAGGCGTGGGCCGAATTCAACGCACGCCAGCCGATGGGCCGGGTCGGCACAACGGACGAGATCGCTGCCCTGGCACTCTACCTTGGCGGCGCCGAGAGCGCTTTCACCACCGGACAAGTCCACGTCATCGACGGCGGATGGGCCATCTAAGGGGAATTCATCCATGAAACTTTTGCGTGTCGGCCCCAAGGGTGCCGAAAAACCGGCCATGCTCGATGCCGATGGCGTCATCCGTGATCTGACGTCTGTCGTACCGGATATTTCCGGTGCGGCGCTTGCAGACAGCGGTCTTGCGCACCTGGCCTCGCTCGATCCGGCCAGTTTGCCGGTGATCCCGCCCGAGACCCGGGTTGGTCCCTGCGTGGGATCGGTTGGAAAGTTCATCTGCATCGGCTTGAACTATGCCGATCATGCCGCCGAGGCTGGCATGGACCTGCCCGCAGAGCCGGTGATCTTCTTCAAGGCAACCTCGTCCATCTGTGGGCCGAATGACGGGATCGAGATCCCGCGCGGCTCGGTCAAGACTGACTGGGAGGTCGAGCTTGGCGTGGTGATCGGCAAGGAAGCCAAATACGTGTCCGAAGCCGATGCGCTGGACCATGTGGCGGGCTATTGCGTGATCAACGATCTCTCCGAACGGGACTTCCAACTGCATCGCTCGGGGCAATGGGTGAAGGGCAAGTCCGCCGACAGCTTTGGGCCGATCGGTCCGTGGCTTGTCACCCGCGACGAGGTTTCGACCCCGCAGGAGCTTGCGATGTATCTCGATGTCAACGGCCACCGCTACCAGGACGGGTCGACGCGCACGATGCATTTCGGCGTGGCGACTGTGATCGCGCACCTGTCGCAGTTCATGAGCCTGCAACCGGGAGACGTCATCTCCACCGGCACGCCTCCGGGCGTTGGCATGGGGCAGACGCCGGAGACTTACCTGAAACCGGGCGACATCGTCGAACTTGGAATCGAGGGGCTGGGCAGCCAGCGACAAGTGGCAGAGGCGGCGAAATGACAGTGATCACGGGCCTGCGGACCTACGATCTGCGGTTCCCGACATCGGAGTCCCTCGACGGGTCGGACGCGATGAACCCGGATCCGGATTACTCCGCGGCCTATGTCGTGCTGGAAACCGACGCTGGACATTCCGGTCACGGCCTCACGTTCACCATCGGTCGCGGAAACGAGATCTGCGTTGCCGCAATCGAAGCGCTGGTGGCCCGCGTGGTCGGGCTTGAGCTGGACTGGATCCAGGCGGACATGGGGCGCTTCTGGCGCCATGTCACGGGCGACAGCCAATTGCGCTGGATCGGCCCGGACAAAGGCGCCATGCATCTCGCGGTCGGGGCTGTCGTCAACGCGGTCTGGGACCTCTGGGCGAAGGTCGCCGGCAAGCCCGTCTGGCGATTGGTGGCCGAGATGTCGCCGGAGGAGATCGTGCGCCTGATCGATTTCCGATACCTCACCGATGCCATCACGCCCGACGAGGCCCGTGCCATCCTACGGGCGGCGGCACCCGGAAAGGCGGACCGCATCGCCCGGTTGGAACGCGAGGGCTACCCCTGCTACACGACCTCGGCCGGTTGGCTGGGCTATTCCGACGAGAAGCTTCGGCGGCTGTGCATGCAAGCCCGCGAGGCCGGGTTCACTCATGTGAAATTCAAGGTCGGCCAGGACCTCGACGACGACATTCGCCGTCTGAGCATCGCGCGGGAGGTTCTGGGCGAAGACATGAACATCATGATCGACGCCAACCAGGTCTGGGAGGTCGATCAGGCGATCGACTGGGTCAACAAGCTCGCCTTTGCCCGCCCGTTCTTCATCGAGGAACCGACCAGCCCGGATGACGTGTCCGGCCACCGCACCATTCGAGACGGCGTCGCCCCGATCAAGGTCGCGACCGGCGAGATGTGTCAGAACAGGATCCTGTTCAAGCAGTTCATCGCCGGTGGTGCGATCGACATTGTCCAGATCGACAGTTGTCGCCTCGGTGGGCTGAACGAGGTTCTGGCCGTGATGCTGATGGCGGCCAAATACGACCTGCCTGTCTGGCCCCATGCCGGGGGGGTCGGACTGTGCGAATATGTGCAGCACCTGTCGATGATCGATTACGTCGCGATCACCGGCGAAAAGGACAGTCGACGGATCGAGTATGTCGACCACCTGCACGAGCATTTCCGCGATCCCTGCATTGTCGAAAATGGGGCCTATCTCGCGCCCGACGCACCCGGATTTTCGATCCAGATGCGCGACGCGACGCTGCAGGACTACCAGTTCAAGGGATAGGGAGACCAGAGGATGAAGACCAACCGTATCGGAGAGACTGCCGTCAAGGTGACCGAGGTTTCCTTTGGCTGTGCCAGCATCGGCAATCTGTATCGCGCAGTCCGTGAAGACCAGGCGGCAGAGGTTCTGGAAGCGGCATGGGCGTCCGGCATTCGGTATTTCGACACCGCGCCGCATTACGGCCGGGGTCTTTCGGAACAGAGATTGGGGGCCTTTCTGTCAGGGCGCCCGCGCGACAGCTACGCCGTTTCGACAAAGGTCGGTCGCGTCCTGACACCGGGTGTCCCGATGGACGAGGCCGACGGGTTCATCAATCCGGCGCCAAACGATGTGCATTATGACTACTCGGGCGACGGGATCGAGCAGGCGCTTGAGGGCAGTTTCAAACGGCTCGGGACAGGGTATGTTGATATCGTCTATGTGCACGACATCGGCGTGGTCACCCATGGAGAGAGGAATGCCGAACACATGGAGGCCTTTCTGGGGTCGGGCCATGAACGCCTTGTGCGGCTCAAGGAGAGCGGTCGGATCGGCGCATTCGGCCTTGGCGTAAACGAGAACGAGATCTGCCTTGAGATCATGCGGCACGCACGGCTCGACGCAATCCTGCTCGCCGGACGGCTGACATTGCTGGATCGGTCAGCCGAGGCGGAGCTGGTTCCGGCCTGCATGGACGCAGGCACCAGCCTGGTGCTCGGCGGCGTGTTCAATTCAGGCATCCTGGCGACGGGACCGGTGGACGGCGCGACGTACAATTATCAGCCAGCGTCCGAACGCACCCGTTCACAGGTGGCAGATTTGCAGGCGCGGGCCGAGGCTCTCGGCATGTCGCTCGCAGAGGCATCCTTGCAGTTCTGCCTGAACCATCCTGCAACGGCGTCCCTGCTCATAGGCACCGCGAAACGGACGTCTCTGGAACGGAACCTCTCGCTTCTTGAACGGGTACCATCCAGGGAGTTCCAGGACACTCTCTGCAAGGACAGGCCTGATGCGTGACTGTGAACCGCGGCTTTTGAGTGCTCCTGCAACACTGATCCGCCTGTCCTGCGTTCGGGGCCGCCAGACCTGAGCAGATAGGGGCGGATCAGGCGACGCAGCAGGTCATCCGCTTGAACCGGCGTTTGACAGCAAGTCTCTTGGGCGTCCGGACCCGACGCCCCCGGCATTGAGTTGAACAGGTGTGCGGTCGGCAAGATGATGAAGGTGTACACAATGTCGGTTTCGAACCGTGCGTCCGGGAAGGCCACTTTGGCATCGTCGCTTGTCCTGGATCCAAGCCGAAGGTGATCCGCTCGGGGCACCAATCCGTCCCGGCAACGCTGCGCACTGTCTCGATCAGGCAGGCAATCTGCATTCAGGCCGAAATATCGCGCCCCGGAACGCTTTCCGGCAGATCCATCTCGCCACGCCAGGCTCTGGACCCATGAATCCCAACCGAACTTCAGGCTCCCAAGCCGCGTTCGCCTCTGCCACCTTGCGCAAGGTGACCCCGAATTGGTCTACCCTGTTAAGGTTGCTCCCCCAAGGTCGCTGAAAACACGGGGGATTGATTGTGAGGAATTTTTTACGGGTGCCGTAGCGGCGGTGCTGATGGTTGCTGCGACAGGCGCAAGTGCGGTCAGTTTGACGGTCGGGTTTTCAGCTACGAACGACAATTCCGATACTCCACTGACCTCCGGATTACCGTTAGGCACTGTCGTGACCGGGTCCTTCACGTTTGACGTCGATGGTTCCGCCGCCTATCGCCCGGCCACATTTTCAGATTTTGTAGGCGGCGTGAACTGGGATAGCAGAGTACCGCAAAGTTTCACCACGATAAGCGGTAGTTTCCTTCTCGAGGCCAGTTCCGATGACATTGTTACAGCGTTCGTACCGGGTACTTCCAGTGCAGGTTTTGGTACACGCTCGCTTACAGGCGTGATCCTGGATTTCGATGTCGGCGAGAACCCTTTTGCCACCACAAAAGACTTATCTGAATTGCTACTCACACAAGGGTCCATTTATCGTCTCGGATTTTGGTTGAAGGATGATTCAAGCTCGTTAACTGAGTATTTTGGGGGTCAAAGCACATCAGAAATTACAGTGGTACCGGCGGAACCCGGGCCGGTTCCCCGCCCCGCCGCCTTGCCAATGTTCGTGGCCGCGCTTGGCGGTTTGGGCCTGATGCGTCGCAGGCGCCGTAGCTGACACGCTCTGATAGAATGAAAGCGCGCTGCATTCGCAGGGCGTTTTGCGTTTGGGCTGGGCGGGGATTAATGGGTCCTGACCTTAAGCCGCAATCAGGCTGGCACGCATCTGGGAAGGGGTGAACCATTCAGCGCCCAGCGGGCCAAGATCATCTATCCCGTCGGCAGCCGCACATCGCGCGGTGAATTCGCTGGCATGGATGTTGTTGACAATCTCGTCGGGAATTTCCTCGATCAGGCTCGACAGCTCTTCCGCGGCAACCTCCCGTTCGACCGGGGCCCCGATTTCCCACCGGATCTCGCACAAATACCGATCACCTGCGCTGCGCGAGTCGCGGGAACGTCGCGCATCCGGCGCCTTCCCGAACGAGATACTGTCATCTCAGACACGAGAAGACACCGCCAAGACAACTTTTCGCACTGGCTCTCGATCATGGTAAAGAACGGTCAGGCGTCTTGTTTGCCGGGAAAGGCTCAGAGCACCGGCGAAAACAATCGGGCAATCGGTGCGCCGTACCGGACCTTTGCGGGCTGCTCCGCAAGGTTTTTTTCCAACCGGAAGGAGCGTGCGAAATCCGCCTCGAGCATTTGTGCCGTCGCCTCGGCAGCCCGGCTATCGAAGAAGAGCGCCATCGCCTCGAAATTCAGCCGGAAGGATCGGTTGTCCATGTTGGTCGTCCCAATTGCGGCAAGGCCATCATCCACCAGGACCACCTTTTGATGCATAAAACCGGAATCGTACCGCCAGACCTCCACACCTGCGGCGCGGATTTCGTCGAAATAGGCAAATGCGGCGAGCCAGGGAATGGTGTGGTCGATCACTTCGGGCACGAGAATCCGCACATCGACACCGCGCAGGGCCGCGTGTTTCAGAGCGGTCAGCACGTCGGTATCCGGCACGAAATACGGCGAGGCGATCCACAGGCGCTGCTTTGCGGCGACAATCGCGGAAAAGAAGAACAGCGCCCCAGTTTCCATGTCGTCGCCAGGACCCGTGGGCATGATCATCCCGGTCATGTTTTCAGGCGCATAGGGGGCTTCCCATTCGAGCCCCTGGACGATGTTTTGCTCGGTCGCCCAGTGCCAATCCTCTGCAAAGATCAACTGTAGCTGCGAAATGATCGGGCCACGCAGAACCGCATGGGTGTCCCGCCAGTCATCGCCGAATTTCGGATTCAGGCCCATGTATTCGTCGCCGACGTTGAACCCACCGGTGAACCCGATTGTGCCGTCCACGATCACGGTTTTTCGGTGGTTGCGAAAGTTGAGCTGGTAGCGGTTCTTCGGCCCCCGCGCTTGCTCGGGATCCGCCATCTCCACACCCGCCTCACGCAAGGGGTCGAGGAAGCCAGCCTTGAGCTTGGCACTGCCCACGGCATCGAACATCAGCCGCACGGAGACACCCCGGTTGGCCGCCGCGATCAGGCGCTCCCGCAAGGCGCGCCCCTGGCCGTCGTCGTTGATGATGTAGAACTGCACCAGAACGTAGGTCTGGGCAGCGTCGATGGCAGCAAACAGCGCCTCGAAGGTCTGCTCCCCATCAATCAGAAGCTGCATCGAATTGCCCCGGACGGCCGGAAGCTCGGCGATCCTTTCGAACGGCTCGACCGGGATCACCGTCTCCGTTTCCGGTGCATTGGCATTGGCGAAATCGCGAAGGCTGTCGATCACCTGTTCGCTGTCGCGGCGGGCAATCAGGTAGTTGTTGAACTTGTGATGGCCAAGAAAAAGGTACAGCGGAACGCCCAGATAGGGCGCCGCGATCAGGAACACGACCCAACCGACCGCGCCCTGCGATGTTCGGGTCGAGGTGATGGCCTTCCAGGAAAAGCGGATCGCGAAGAATTCCAGAACGATGAAAGCCAAAACGGCCAGGCCAGCCAGCATAGGATTCTCCCGATGGTGAAGCAGGTCCCGCAGGATCTGCCGGACGCCGCTTCGGATCAACCCCTATTTCCACGCCATCTGCGCGGAGCAGGGCCACCTACGATCTGCTCGGCCTCGCTCGCATCGGTCCGTCTTCGATGCCGGCCGGGGTCGGTCATTCGATCAGCCTGATACCGTTCAGCAACCGGGTCCTGTTCTTGCCTGCGGGCGGCTCCGAGCCGAAGGACTCTCACAGGAGCCGCCCGCAACATCGACCGACTTTGCTCATTGTGGACTGTGAAGGCCCAAAAGTCGCGCGCCGTCACGTTTGGCGGCAAGGTCACCTTGCAGGTGTTCGCGCGTCACGCTCGAAAGCCGGGCGTTGAGGGCAAAGGGTTTCCGGTCTCGATGCCGATCCACGCCAGCAGGCCGAGGATTTCCCGGATGGTCACCTCCACAGGAAGGTCGGTGGTGTATTTCATCTCTCGCGCCTCGGCGCAGGAACCTCACCGCTCTGCCGTCCGTCGCCGCCTTGATCACCGATGAAGCCGCCAGACTGGCGGTTCCAGAGTGTTGCATAGAGTTTCCCCGCCGCCAGCAATTCCTGGTGGGTGCCGTTCTCGACGATCTGCCCGGCCTCGATCACCACAATGCGGTCCAGCTCGGCAATGGTTGACAAGCGGTGCGCGATGGCGATCACCGTCTTGTCCCGCATCACGTGCTTCAGCGCGGCCTGAATTTCGGCCTCGACTTCGCTATCCAGCGCGCTTGTCGCCTCGTCGAGAATCAGGATCGGCGCGTTCTTGAGGATCACCCGCGCCAGCGCGATCCGCTGGCGCTGACCGCCGGAGAGCTTGACCCCGCGTTCGCCCACATGGGCGTCATAGCCGGCGCGCCCGTTGCTGTCCTGCAGGTCACAGATGAACTCGTGGGCCCGGGCCTGGCGGGCCGCGGCTTCGATCTGTGCCTGAGGCACGCCCACCTGCCCAAGCGCGATATTCTCGCGCACAGACCGGTTCAGCAGGGCGGCCTGCTGGCTGACCATGCCGATGGCCCGTCGCAGGCTCTGCTGATCGACGCGGCTGATATCCTGTCCGTCGATCATGATCCGACCACCCTCGGGATCGTAGAACCGCAGGATCAGGTTGACCAAGGTCGATTTTCCCGCCCCCGACGGCCCGACCAGCCCGACCTTTTCGCCCGGCTGGATGTGCAGATCGATCCCTGCGAGCCCGCCCTGCCCCTTGCCGTAATGGTGCTGCGCGCCCTGGATGGTGATTTCGCCCGGGCCAACCGCCAGCTCCGCCGCGCCCACCAGGGCCGGGATCGTGAGTGGCTGGCTGATACTGCGCAGGGCCTCGCGGACCGATCCGACTTGCTGGAAGATCGACCAGACCGCCTCTGACACCCAATCCGCCATCGTCGTGATCCGCAAGGACAGCGCAACTGCCGCGCTGACAAGGCCAATGGACGCCGCCCCCTGTGACCAGAGCCAGATGCCATAGCCGACAAAGCCCGCCATGATGACGCCTTCGAGCCAGACAGTCACCGTGCGCATCCCGACGCTGATCTGGCGAGCGTGGAACAGCTTTTCCCGCGTCTCCTCAAGCGAGGCCCGGTGATCCGCCTCGATATCCTCGCTGCGGGCAAAGAGACTGATCGTGTCGAAATTCGAGAACACGTCCACCACCCTGCCCAACAAGGCTGACTTGGTGGCCATGAAGTCTTCCATCGCACGGACCATGCGCGGAACGATCAGCACCATGATGGTGATATAGATCGCGAGCCAGACGAAGAGCGGGAGCGCCAGCCGAATGTCTGTTCCGGCCATGAAGGTGACGATCCCCACCATGTACACAAGACCGAAGGCGACCGCGTTCAGGGACTGATAGATCACATCCGTGGCGTAGTTTCCCAGGAGCACCAGCCGCGAGGCCGTGCGTCCGGCGAGGTCCTCCTGAAACCAGCCAACCGACTGCCGTGTCAGGTGGTCATGGGCCCGAAAGCGAAACAGGTTGGCGGCGTTGCACTGCAATCCGATGTCGTTCACCGAATGGCGGGCGAATTGCGCCAACGGGCGCAGCAGGATCACCATCGATGCCGCACCGATCAGGCTCCAACGATGGTCATGCCAGATCTCGGCTGGGGCAGTATCAGCCAGCATGTCGATCAGCCGTCCTGCATAGCCGATCAGCCAGACCTCGATACTGGCCGTGAACACAGTGATGATCAAACTCAGCACCAGCACGCGACGCAGTGGGCGCATGTGCGATTTGAGGTATGGCCAGACCTGATCGGGCGGCGTGCCCCCGGATCCGTGGACATAAGGGTTCGCGAGGTTCAGGGCGACCCGGGTGAGCCGATCATAAAGCGTGAACATGGGTCTTCCAGCAATTCTTGAGCGGCCATTGGCCTTGGTGAACGGTTTCCAATTTGAAAAGCGTCCCATGATCCGCATCGCGCCAGCCCGGAAAGGAACCGTTGTTCTGCGATTGGCCGCGACCTTTAAACAGATGATGTCCTTTGGAACGTTGTAACCGCTTTTCGTTCTGTCAGAAATGGGCGCAGTGAATTCCACGCTATCGTCCCCGGCAAGGCGCTCAAGCAGCGACGGCTCGACACCGCCACGGTTGCTTTTTCGGATTGCCCGGGAGCGCGCAGCGGCCGGGTGTGCTATGTGGTCAACCGGACACCTTTGGGGCGCTCCGGATCAGTTGGTGGCGCAGGCTTCATCGGGTAGGGTCAACTCGTATGACAGCATAAGAAAACTGGCCGCCGCGTTAGGCTTGGGAGATCTGAGAATATGGACGGAAAGTCACCAAGCCCGCTGTTGATCGTTGCCTTGTCGATCAGCGCGGCGATTGCCATTTGGGGGATCACGGATCCCCAGGGGTTGGGAAGTCTGGCCGCAGCGGCGGTCGCATCCCAATTCGACAGCCGCGGTTGGTTCATCATGCTGGAATCGAGCGGCCTGCTGTTCATCGCCGTGTTCCTTGTCTTCTCGCGTTTTGGAAACGTCCGCCTGGGGCCCGACGATGCGGAGCCCGAATTCTCCACGCCGGCCTGGATCGCCATGCTGTTCGCAGCCGGGATGGGCGTCGGCCTGCTGTTCTATGGTGCCGCCGAACCACTGACCCATTTCGAACAGTTGCGGCAATCCACCGGCGATCCACAAGCCGCGGGATACGCGCTTTTTGTTACATACCTGAACTGGGGCTTTCACGCCTGGGCCATCTACGGTGTGGTCGGTCTCATCGTTGCCTACTTCGCGTTTCGCCGCGGAGGCACACTGCTGCTGAGCGCTCCGTTGATGGATGCCTTTGGTGACGCCCGTTGGACTCGTGCCCTTGGATGGGTTTTCGATCTGTTGTCGATCGTCGCAATTGCCGTGGGGCTTGCGGGATCGTTGGCGATGGGCGTCTTTCAGGTTCAGACCGGGTTGGCCGGTTTGATCGGGGTAGAATCTCCCGGCACGCTGACCATTCCGGTCTTTGTCGCGATGTGCGTGGGCTTTGCAATTCCGCTGAGACGCGACCTCGGTGACGGGATGTCCAAGCTCTCCAACGCGGCCATGCTGATCGCGATCGGCTTGATGGTCTACCTGCTAATCCTCGGCCCCACATCCTATCTCATGAACGGCATCGTCTCCGGGTTCGGGCGCTACGTGTTCAACGTGCTGCCCGCCGGCTTCTCGACCGCAGAGTTCTTTGACCGCGACGTGGTGGACTGGTTCCAGGGCTGGACCCTCAACTACATGATCTGGTGGCTCGCCTGGTCGCCTTTCGTCGGCATTTTCATCGCCCGAATTTCGCGCGGGCGCACGATCCGGGAGTTCCTTGTGGGTGTCATCGTCGCGCCGACCCTGTTCTCGATCCTGTGGTTCGGAGTCTTCGGCGGCCTGGGCTTCTTCGATGCGCTCCGGCAGGAGGGAGCGCTCTCGGCCGTGAACCGCGAGAACCTCGATGCCACGACATTCGCACTGCTGGAACGCCTCCCACTCGATGGGTTGACCCGCACGGTGACGGTGTTGGCGGCGTTTCTTTTCGTGGTCACCAGCGTCGTCAGCGCGGGCTTTACACTGGCCATGATCGGCACCGGCGGCGACGAAAACCCGACACCCCGCATTCGCACGATCTGGGGCGCCATTCTGGCCGCGCTCGGGTTTGCCATGGTTCTGGTTGGCGACATCTCACTGGTGCGGTCGGTCATTGCGCTCTCGGCAATCGCCTTTGTCTTCATCGTGCCAATTCTGGTTTTATGCCTGTTCAGGTCCTTGCGACGGGAGGCGAGACAATGAGTGCCCAGGTTCTCGACACGTTGCTGAATGTCACGGTCTTCGCCTACATCGGAGTCTTGATCTGGCTGGCTATGCGGCCGGACCCGTAGAAATGCCTGACGCAGGGGGCAGAGGACAATGTCTGGTGTTGGGCAGGTCCAGCGGCCTTGGAGCCTTTCATCCTGTCGGGCCAACGGTTGCGACTTGCCGGTTGGCCGAAACGGACCTAGCGTCAACCATGCGATCCGAAATCACACATTTTGAGCTTGGTTGGCGCGCCTCCGGCGCGCCCTACGGCAAGACGCAGGAATGGTGGCCGCCCCCCGGGCGTTGATCCGCGTTTCTGCGTCCAACACCTCAAAATGAACTGGATTCCCGATGACCATGGCGACCTTCCTGGTCCGCGCCGACACGCTTGTCGTGACGTGGGCGGACACAACATCGACTTCGTTCCCAACCATCTGGCTGCGTGACAACTGTCCCTCTGGGTTGCACCCACAAACCCACGAGAGACTACTGGATTTGCTCGCTCTGGATGTGTCACCCGTGCTGTCGAGCGCACAACTCGACGGTGGCAACGTGGTACTGAGGTATGAGGACGGCCACACAAGCCACATGCCAGTGGCCTTGCTGAGCGCCCATCGCCCCGGCCACCCAACGGCGGATGCGGGCGCCATCCTGCCCCAGCTATGGCGGGCAGAAATGACCGCAGCGGTTGTTCCGCGTCATTCGGCGACCGCAATTCTGGCAGACGCCCCATCGTTGAAGGCATGGATGCAGGACACGGCAAAATTCGGCGTGTCGATAGTTGATCATCTTGATGATCGAACCAGCGCCGGAATGGAAGTGGCTCAACGGATCGGCTTCCTGCGGGAAACCAACTTTGGCTCAACCTTCGAGGTGATCAACAAACCCGACCCGAACAACCTGGCCTACACCTCTGTTGCCTTGCCGTTGCACACGGATCTGCCGAACCAGGAAGTCCCCCCCGGCTACCAGTTCTTGCACTGTCTGGCCAACGAGGCCACCGGGGGCGGATCCCTGTTCGCCGATGGATTTGCGATGGCAGAGGATCTCAGGAACGAAGATCCGGAAGCGTTTCGGCTGCTGTGTGACGTGCCGGTTCCCTTTCGCTTCCACGATGGCACCGCCGATATCCGGGTGCATGAACCCGTTATCACATTGGACCGGTCAGGGCGGGTAGTCGAGATCCGCTTCAATGCCCATCTGGCGGGGATTTTTGACATGCCGTCCGAGATCATGCCCGACTATTACCGTGCATATCGCGCTTACATGGCCAAAACCCGGGATCCGGAATACCGTCTGACGTTGAAGCTGAAGGGGGGCGAAATGGTGGTCTTTGACAATCGTCGGGTGCTGCACGGGCGTGACTCGTTCGATCCGTCGACGGGGTACCGGCATCTGCACGGCTGTTATGTGGACCGCGGTGAATTCACCTCGCGCCTGCGTTTGCTGGCGCGTGACGCAAACCCTTCCAAGGCCGCCTGACAAACTATCAGGAACAAGACTGGCGCTCCCGCGTAGACTGCGCGGGGGCACCCTGGGGACGGCCATCATGGCCGCAGCCGTTGTAGCAGTGCGATTTCTCCCAACCAGCCTTCAGTGCGCGGCACCGCGAAACCCCAACCGAGGTTTTACTCGTAGCCGACAGGCCCCCGGCCCGAAACGCACGAGCGCCTCGATCACCAGCGAGCGGTCGACGAGAACGACGTCGGCGTCAAAGATATTGCGGCGGGACGCTCCTTGAAACGTTCATGAGGTCAAAGGCCACCGCCTGCAGGCGGTGGAGACCTCAACCGCGGACAGCCGCCTCGCGGGCCAGTTCCTGGAAACGCTGGAACAGATCGAACCGCTGATCATGATAGGCTGCGGCCGCATCGCACGGTTCGTACACGGCCTCGTTCGATGACATTTGAGCCATTGCGCTCTGCATGTCCTTGAAGGCCCCGGCGGCCACGGCGCCGAGGATCGCAGATCCCAGCAGGACGGGCTCCTCGGTTCTGGGAGCAGCGAGCGAGACCCCGGTCGCATCGGCCAACAGTTGCCGCACGAGTTCGCTGCGCCCGGCGCCGCCGCTGATGACCACCGCCTTGATCGGTGCGCCATTCCTGGCCTGTGCCTCGATGATCTGACGCAGGCCGTAGCCGAGGCCGCACAGCCCGGCGATATAGAGGGCCACGAGATTGTCGACATCCGCCTCCATGCCCAGACCTGCAATCACCGCGCGGGTGTGCGGATCGGCATGGGGCGCGCGGTTGCCGAGGAACTCGGGCACCACGTGCAGCCCGTCGGC
>CANLZY010000016.1 GCA_947495685.1 uncultured Tropicimonas sp. | reverse complement strand
GAGCGCATTGCCGCCAGAGACCCCGACAGACAAACCGCCGAAATCCACATACGCATCGCATTGATGAACCGATTCAACGCCCTTGGCACCGCCGAGATCGCCCGCGTCGCCTGAAGTCAATGGGGTATGGGGCCGGCACGCCTCAAGCCGGAGTTCTGCAACAACGCCTCTCTACACGCTCGTTGCCCGCCGGAAGGAACCCCATAGGCGGATAGAGCTTGACCCCCGCGAAGCCCCCTTCCTGCACCGCGCGTTTGACGTGGCGCAGGGTGTCGATCGCGGGATCGTCCTCAGTCTCGAGCGCCGCGCGCAAGGGGCAGAAGGGGGCAAAATTCAGGACCAGTGCGTTCGGAAAACCCTTGGCGATGGCGGAGAATAGCGTGATCAGGGTCTCCAGCGGTGTGACGCCTTCGTTGGTGCTGAACCACGCGCTGAAATCCACCAGAGAGGGCGAGAACATCCGGATGCCGCTGGGCCCGCCGTAGAGCCGCCCGAGTTCTGCCAAGATATCCACCCGCGGCCGTGTCTGCAGGCCTGCCCAGCGTATCGTCTGAATGAACGGCGAGCGATGGCGGTAACTACGGATTTCGCCTTGGCTCAGCGCGCCGGCATCTTCCGGCTTGAAAATCTGGGCCGCCAGGATGCGGGCCTGGTTTTCCGGCGTCTGCAGCGAGTTGCGCAATCCCGGCTGTCCGACCTCCGCGGCGATCTGGTCGAGCACCAACTCCTCTTCGGTCCGGGTGGTGCGCAGGCCGGCGGTCTGCTGTCCCATGTCGGCGCTGAACGCGGTCAGTCCGTTGGCCACGTTCTGTTCGTCGCGCCGCAACACCTCGGGTTCCGACAGGGGTGCGAAGCCACGCTTGTTCAGCGTCTCCAGCTCCTGCGCGGCCCCCGGCGTGCCCGAGAGCATGATCTTGGTCAGCAGCTTGAGAAAACCCTCGGTGATTGGCATGTCCTCGACGGGTTCGTGCGGATCGCGCAGGATGACCTGTTTGAGGAACCCGACGATCGGCACGTCGCGCCCGTTGAAGATATGGGCGTGAATGTCGATCGCCGTGCGGGAGACCTCCGGTTGGAAATACTTCCGAATCGACCCGCATCCGAACAGAAGCGAAAGACCGCCAAGCCCGAATCCGTTTTGCATGAGACGTCTGCGCGTGATCATGGGTCGGTCCTTTGTGCGCGATCTGCGGGTCGCACTATTCCATCACCAGCGCGAATTGCATCCACTTGGCGATACTGTCGATCGGGCTGTCGTCTGGTGCCCGAAGGGGGCTGTCCTGCGGTGTGAAATCGAGGCTCAGGGCGGAATCCGGGTCCGCCAGCAGCGTCGCGATGAAGGTGCTCGCCACGATCCAGCTTCCCAGCTCGCCCAAGTGGTTACCACCGGCCCCTTCGGCTTCGGCCAAGCAGTAGAACCACAACGGCGTGCGTTCGAACATCCGCGATTGCGAACCTTCGAGAAACGCCTTCAGGTCGGGCTTGTTGTCCAGCAGGTCCGCGACATTGGTGATGGGATCGCTGTTCAGCGCGCCGACCGACTTCAGGTGAGCATGAAGCGCCTGACCCGTCGGTAGCCGCAAGCTCAGCCCGCGCCTCAGATTGCGCCTTGCCAGATGGCGGAACAGCGCCTTGATGTTCGGATTTGCTTCGTCGACGGCCACATTGTGCAGATCGCCCATCGGCGGCGCCAGCAGGGTGTCGATCTTGCGCGCTACCCGAGCCGGGAGGCCGTCGGAATCGTCGCCGTCCGCGACCACGAACCGGTTCCAGTCGATGATCCAGTTTTCCGGAACGCGCTGGCCGCCGCGGAATCCCCCGCCGCCCGTAAACAAGAACAACTCCTCGAACGGCGCCTTGGGCAAGATCGTGCCGCCGCCAGAGCGCCCGAAGTTCTTGTTGTAGTCATAGGCGTCGCGCACCATCGTGTGGCCGAAGCGGAAGACGGCAACGGAAAATTCCAGCGCCATCGCATTGCCGAGGGTGTCGGCCCCGACCCGTGTCGCGTGGGCGGCGCGAAAATCGAAGAAATGCTTCGCCTTGGCTGCGAGCACAGCATCGACGACGGCGGGATCGCAGATCCCCTTTAGGTAACCGTCCACGATCAGCCATTGGTAGTGCAATCGCGTCAACGCTTGCGCCGCGTGGAAATCGGGTAGCCAACCGGTTTGACGGGACTCAAGATAATCGACGACCTTGTTGTGGAACCGCAGGAAACTGAGATGGAACTGCGCGATCACAAGATTTTCGTCGTTGCGCATGTCGCCGATGATCGCCCGCTGCGGCAGACCCGCTTCGAACTTGGCAAAGTCCTCGGGCTTAAGCCTGTCGCGCAGGATATTGAGATAGGCGTCCTTCACCTCCTGTTGAACCTGCTGGAACCGGGGCAGATCGCGATGTGGGTCGAGTGTGTCCGGCAGGGGTCCGATGCCTTCCGCCGTGCCGACGCGCATCTTCTCGGGGTGGTTCGGATGGCGCATCCCGGAGATGACCGTGACCACGTCGGGGGTGATTTCCGCCCCGATGGGCAAGCCGCCATAGACGCTATCGAGGTCAAAACGAGGCGTGCGCGCGTTCTTGAGCTTGGTCTCGATCTCCGCGGCCGACAACTTGGGCACTGCGGTAGCAATGTCGGAGATATCCGTCTCGCGGTCCGTCCGGGCAGTCAGCTCGTGGTCGAGAAACTGACCCCAGTAGGTCATCACCGGCGGCAACGCCGAGTCGGGGGTGACCCGGGTGTTGGCGTCATCCTCTTCGGGCACCATCAAATTGCCCAGCTCGTCGAGCTCGGCAAGTGCATCGTCTGAAATGTAGTCGCCCGGATTTCCGGAGGGCGGGAAAAGATACCCGAAATCCGCCGCCTCGTCGACGGCCACATCGCCGGTCGCCGGAACCAGCGCGTTCGGCACCGCATGGGCTCTGGTTTCGGGTTTGGAAGTGCGGTTGGATCCCCCGTGGGTTTGGACAAAAAGTGTCATGTTCAAGCCTCAAAAAAAGTTCAAATGAGGTCTTCACAATAACCCTACGTTAGATTTCCACCTATAATGGTATTCCATGCCCTGGTATGCTATTGAAATCGCTCATTTAGTCTCTCAGGGCTGGATTCGGGCGGCTTGAGTTTCATGCCGATGGCCGGATTGAAGCTCTGATTCGATCCGGGGTCAGAATCCGGTTTGGTGGCCGGATGGGCATCGATCTCCCGACCCCGAAACTCGGATCTACTTTTGGCCGTGGCAGTCGAGGTGAGATCGCGGGTCGTCAGTGTCGTCGCCAAGCGCGCAAGTTGTGTGGGAGGCATGCTGCCAGAAACCCGAAGCCACCGGGTTCCAACTGGGCCAGAAACACTCCTAACGTCGACTCCCGGCCCTGAGTTGCTGTTCCCTTCATCGACCGATGCGAAAGTGCAACCTCCGCACTGCTGCGGCCTTGCTGCACAAATCCGATGCAAGATGCTTGGGAGGGATCGGGCCGTAGTTCCCCTGGGCGTTTCAGAGCCGTGGGAAAGCTGGGTCGGTCCCCGTTGTCGGTTTTGGTCCTGAACAGATGAAGGGGAGTCCTCGATGTCCCGCATGAGAGGCAAGGTAACGCGGCAAGGCAGACGCCCGGCTGCCGTCGTGGTTGGCATAGATGTCAGCAAGGCTTGGCTCGACGTATTAGTTCACCCCGACAGAGAGTGGTTTCGGGGAGAGAACGATACGGTCGGAATTCAAAGGCTCCGAACGCGGTGCCTGGCGGTATCGGCCAAGCTGGTGGCGATGGAGGCGACGGGGCGATGCCATTGTGCTGCGCACATCTGTCTGCACGCTGCCGGTGGTTTAGATACCGATTCAAGAATTGAAAAAGGCAAAACAAACGTTCGCCGCTCACCTTGAAAGGTTATACGTCGCTGCTCACTCAAGTCTGCGATATGGGGGATCGTGATGGCGATCGGCTTGGCTCACTTGATGCAGATCTTCCGAAAGAGGCCTTCGTCTACATCAGGACAAGTTCGGCGCAAAGACCGGGGCTGCCGACAATTGCATGAAAGCGTTGCGGGCCGCGTTCCTGTGGGGGAAAGGCCGAGGCTTCAAGGAAAACCTGGCCATCAAGACCATGAAAAAGATCCACAAGAACAATGGTGGTGCAGAAGCGTGGTCAATCTCAGAAAAACAGGACTTCCTGAAGAAACACGGTCCTGGAACGAGGCAACGGCCTTGGACCCCTCTATCGCTGAATGTCCTTCCACGGATTGGTGATGTGCCGATCCGCGGTCGCTCCCACCTCACCGAAAAGGACGGTACGAACATGATCGCGCTCCTACCCGGGAAAAAGAGGTCGGCGTTTGTTGATGTGCCGCCGCTTCAGCATTTCCTTGAAGAAATCGAACTGCACCCGCTTCACACGACGTTCATGACAACCGCGACTGGAAAATCCTTTGCATCGTCGGAATTGATGAGAAACCGAATTCAGAACTGGACGGCTCAGGCAGGGTTGCCGAAGCGGAGAACTCAGCACGGAATTCGAACGGGCGCGGCCGAGCTTCTGGGTCTTACCGGAGCGATCCAATGCGAGATCATGTCCTTGATGTCTCACACGCAGGCGAAGACTTCGGAGGAATAAACGAAGCGCGTCGAACGCGCAGGGCTTGCGGCAACTGCAAAAACGCGGATCTCAAATCTGAAAATCGGCAACATGGAGCACGGCGCTTATCTTGTGGTCCACAACGATCCTATAGCCCTGTCAAAGCAGGCAGGGAACGGGTGCGGTGGTAGGCCCGGCAGGACTTGAACCCGCAACCAAAGCGTTATGAGCGCTCTGCTCTAACCAATTGAGCTACAGGCCCGCGCGCTTCGCTGATTACGCGGGGTGCAGGTCGGGGTCAAGTGATCCTGTCGCCCGGTCCCGGTGATCATCCTGGGTATCGTTGCCGCGGGCGACGCCCTCGTTCCCGTTGCCATCCACGGGTGCCAGCCAGGCGACACCCGCAAAGGTGGCGTCCGAAACGTGGACCTTGGACGGCGCTTGAGATAAGCGGACAGGAATCGGAGATGGGGAATGACATGGCAGACTCACGGAACGGAGCTGACGGGGAAAACGGGCTGACCTATGCTCAGGCGGGCGTGGATATCGACGCGGGCAATGCCCTGGTCGAACGCATCAAGCCGGCGGCAAAATCCACCAACAGAACCGGCGTCATGGCCGGGCTTGGCGGGTTCGGCGGGTTGTTCGACCTGAAGGCGGCGGGATATGTCGACCCGGTGCTGGTCGCGGCCACGGACGGGGTCGGCACGAAGCTCAAGATCGCAATCGACACCGGCGTGGTCTCCGGCGTCGGAATCGACCTGGTTGCCATGTGTGTCAACGATCTCGTCTGTCAGGGCGCTGAGCCATTGTTCTTTCTCGACTACTTCGCCTGTGGCGCGCTTGACGTCGAGCGGGCTGCGCAGGTTGTCGAGGGGATCGCCGATGGCTGCCGCCAAGCTGGCTGTGCGCTGATTGGCGGCGAAACCGCCGAGATGCCCGGCATGTATGCCGCCGAAGATTTCGACCTCGCGGGGTTTTCTGTCGGCGCCATGGAACGCGGGTCTGCCTTGCCCGCAGACGTGACGGAGGGCGACGTGCTGCTGGGGCTGGGATCCAACGGCGTGCATTCCAACGGCTATTCGCTGGTGCGCAAGATCGTCGAGGTCCGGGACCTGTCGTGGGACACGCCGGCCCCGTTTGCCGATGCAAGCCTTGGCGCGGCCTTGCTGGCGCCGACGCGGATCTATGTTCGCCAGGCGCTTGCGGCAATCCGCGCCGGCGGGGTGCATGGCCTGGCCCATATCACCGGCGGCGGCCTGACCGAAAACCTGCCACGCGTTCTGCCAGAGGGGCTGGGCGCCGAGGTCGACCTGTCCAGCTGGACCTTGCCGCCGGTCTTTGCCTGGCTGAGCGCCGCAGGCGGGCTGGGTACCCCGGAGATGTTGAAGACATTCAACAGCGGTCTTGGCATGGTGCTGGTCGTCGCGCCCGATCGCGCCGACGCGCTTGAGGCGCTGCTGCGCGAAGAGGGCGAAACGGTGTCGCGGATAGGCGCTGTCGTGGCGGGTGAAGGCGTGTCCTACAGCGGGACGCTGAAGTGACCCGCGTTGCCATCCTGATTTCCGGGGGTGGCTCCAACATGCTGGCGTTGCTCGACAGCATGGAGCAAGCCGGACATCCGGCATCGCCTTGCCTGGTGGCCTCCAACGACCCGCAGGCCACCGGTCTGGAGCGGGCGGCGGCACGTGGTGTGGCGACGGCGGCGGTCGACCATCGCCCCTTTGGCAAGGACCGCCCAGCGTTCGAAACGGAGCTGCACAAGGTGATCCTCGACCACGGCGCCGACATGATCTGTCTGGCCGGCTTCATGCGGGTTCTGACGGCGGGTTTCGTAACGCCCTGGTCGGGAAGGATGCTGAACATCCATCCCTCGTTGCTGCCGAAATACCGCGGGCTTCACACCCATGCGCGGGCCTTGGAGGCGGGCGACACCGAACACGGCTGCACCGTTCACGAGGTGACGCCGGAACTCGACGATGGTCCCATTCTCGGCCAGGCGCGGGTGCCCATCAAACCCGGCGACACGCCGGAAACGCTCGCTGCGCGGGTGCTGGCGATGGAACATCGGTTGTATCCTGCGGTGCTGCGTCGATTCGCAGCCGGGGACAGGCGTCCGGTAACACTTGGGTGACACTTTCCAACCGACGCTTTTTGGGCTAAATGGGCCGGAGCGGGCAAGAAACGCCGTTCAGGCACAACAAAAAGAGCCGCCTTGATGCGAACACTGACGACGACCGAAGAGCTGGCCGAGTTCTGCGCGGCAGCCAAGTCCGGTCCCTACGTAACGCTCGACACGGAGTTCCTTCGTGAGCGTACCTATTATTCCAAGCTCTGTCTGGTGCAGATGGCCTTGCCGGACGATGGCGAGGCGGTCCTGATCGACCCGATCTTGGGGGGCGACGCGATGTCGATGGAGCCGCTCTATGATCTGTTCCGCGATACCTCGGTGGTCAAGGTCTTTCATGCCGCCCGCCAGGATCTGGAAATCTTCTTTCATGAGGGCAACGTCTTTCCCGAGCCGCTGTTCGATACACAAGTTGCGGCAATGGTCTGCGGCTTTGGCGAGCAGGCCGGATACGAGACTCTGGTGCGCAAGATCGCACGCGGCTCGGTGGACAAATCCTCCCGCTTTACCGACTGGTCGCGTCGGCCCCTGTCAGAGGCCCAGCAGGCCTATGCGGTTGCCGATGTCACCCATCTGCGGGTGATTTACGAACACCTGTCGACAGAGCTGACCCGCAGCGGGCGCCAGCACTGGGTCGAGGAGGAACTGTCGGTTCTGACCGATCCGGCGACCTATCAGGTCGATCCCGAGAATGCCTGGCGCAGGGTCAAGACGCGGACCAATTCCGGCAAGTTCCTGGCCATCGTCAAGGAACTCGCCCGCTACCGCGAGATCGAGGCACAGGCGCGGAACATCCCGCGCAGCCGGATCCTGAAGGACGATGCCCTTCTGGAACTCGCCTCCACCAAGCCACAGACCCACGCGGACCTTGGAAAGTCACGTATGCTTATGCGCGAAGGGCGCAAGGGCGCCGTGGCTGACGGGATCCTTGCGGCGATCGGGGCCGGGCTGGCAACCGACCCTGCGAACTATCCGGTGGGCGACACCAGCCGCGACAAGTTGCAGGTCAATCCCGCACTGGCCGATCTGTTGCGGGTGCTGCTGAAGGCCAAGTCCGAGACCGCCTCTGTCGCGCAGAAGCTCATCGCCACCTCGGCCGATCTGGACAGCATTGCTGCCGGTCGGCGGGACGCGGCTGCGTTGAAAGGTTGGCGTGCCGAAGTCTTTGGGGCCGATGCGCTGCGCCTGTGTGATGGCCAGATTGCGCTGGCTGCCAAGGGCGCGGATGTGGTCGTCATCGACGTCTGATACCTTTGGCACCGGTCCGGGCAGCAGTTGCCGCCTGGACTGTCGCCTTGGTCCTTTGGCAGCAGGTTGCGAGCCTGCTGGCGCCGATGGCCGGTCTAGCGCCCGGACGACCGCTGGTTGCCGCTCCCGACCACCGTGATGGTACGGACAGCGCCAAGGGCCTGGTCGCTGAGGAAGGTGCCCGCGGTCACTTCCCGTGAAATCGCCGTGCTGACTCGCTTTTGTCCACGCGGTGGCACGATCCGGAACTCCAGCCGCATCACCCCGTCCTTGGGAGCAGGCTTGCCGGATTCGGTCTCGTAGGTGGAAACCAGGTCGGCCTCCCAGTAACCCTGCGTCGGAGGAAGTCCCACGGCGGTCACGATGGCGCCGCCGGGCACCTGATCCACGCTCATCGACACGACCTGCTGCACCAGCGGGCGCCGGTCATAGTCGGGCGCGTAGCCATCGTTGGGCGCCAGGGTCGGTTCCGACTGGCTGCCGCCAAACCACCCCCAGTTGTTCGGGCTGTAGCGGGACTGACATCCGGCCAAGAGACCTATGGCCAGCAGGCCGGCAACAATCTGCACTTTCATTTCTGGTCCTCGTCGTCCCATGTCTGGCCTTCGGATTAGCGAATAGCGCGGCAATTGGAAACCCTGTGGAACACGACATGGCTTTCGCTGGACCCCGGGCGCCGGTCGCCATAGATAGATATGTCAGCAACGGAGCGTTTCATGGCACAGCAAGCCTTTGAGGAAATCGTCGAGACCTTCGAGTTTCTGGAGGACTGGGAAGACCGGTACCGACATGTGATCGACATGGGCAAGGCGATGCCGCCGCTGGACGAGTCGCTGCGAGTTCCCGCCACAAGGGTCGATGGCTGTGCAAGCCAGGTCTGGCTGGTGCCGGAAATCGAAGGGCAGGGGCCGCAGGCGGTGTTCACCTTCCGGGGCGAAAGTGACGCGATGATCGTGCGAGGATTGATCGCGGTGCTTCACGCCCTCTATTCCGGGCTGGATGTCACCCAGGTGCTGGCAGTCGATGCCCCGGCAGAGCTGGCGCGGCTGGGCCTGAACGAGCACCTGTCCTCGCAGCGCTCCAACGGCGTGCGGGCCATGGTCGAGCGCATTCGCATGCTGTCGGAACGCGCCGCAGCCTGATCGCAATGGACATGCCGCGTGCTCGGCACGGCGGCTGCAGGCAACCTGTGGGGTCCGTTGATGCGATTTTTGGCATGGCCTTGCACGACAGCCTTGCATCGACCACAGGGGCGTTCCGATGGCCCCCGTGGTGCTGCCTGTTCATCCCTGCGCCACCGCTCGCAGGGATGTCTCCAGGTCGCCGTAGCCGGTGAAACGCCGCTCATAGGTCAGCCCCAGCCGTGCCGCGCATTCCTGGGCCTTGGCGGTCAACATGGGGTCGTCCACCTGCACTTGATGCACCAGTGTCGTGTAATGGGC
Source organism: uncultured Tropicimonas sp. (assembly GCA_947495685.1). Classification (GTDB taxonomy): domain Bacteria; phylum Pseudomonadota; class Alphaproteobacteria; order Rhodobacterales; family Rhodobacteraceae; genus Tropicimonas. The sequence continues at coordinate 133,682 of CANLZY010000016.1, read as the reverse complement.
GAAATAGGTGTCTCGAAGCTCCGGATACCGGTCCAGCCCCAGCGGTTTCCAGACGAAGGCATCGAACTGCCGCACCAGGAAGTCGGTCAGGTAGAACGTCGAGAATTCGTCGGCGGCCTTCTCGGCAAATGCCTCGGTCCCCTCGAAAAAGCTGTAGCAATGCGGCCCGGCGATCATCTCGACCCCGTAGCGGTCGCAGACCTCCTGCAACTGGCCGCCAGTGCCGCAATCGGCATAGGCGACAAAAATCGTGTCGAAATCAGAGCGATGTTTCAGGATCGCGTCCTCGACCGCCCCGGCGATCTTTTCGGGGTGGTTGTGAAGGATCGCCGGCAGGCAGGTCAGCGCTACGTGGTCCCACCCATTTGCCGCCTTCAACGCGAGGATTTCGCGCGCAATGGCGCCACAGCCAAGGATCAGCACCTTCGCCGCGTTGTCAGCCCCAGCGGTCAACCCGTCGACCGTCAGAATGTCGTCATCCGGTGTCATGGAGTTCCTCCGGGCAAGGTCTCCTGTCGAGACGCCCGAACCATAGGTTTCCGAGCGGGCGACACAACAGGAAACATCGCTGGGTGCGAAGGCCCCGGCGTGTCAGGGCGGGCAGGTCTCAGCCAGCCGCCAGCTGGTTGTGCTTGCGGGAAATGAAGTCCTTGGCGGTTTCGACCGCCACAGCGGCATCCCGGCAATAGGCGTCGGCGCCAATGGCCCGACCGAACTCCTCGTTCAGCGGCGCGCCTCCGACCAGCACGATGTAATCATCGCGAATTCCCTTGGCGATCATCGTGTCGATCACGACCTTCATGTAAGGCATGGTGGTCGTCAGCAACGCCGACATGCCGATGATGTCCGCCTCTTCCTTGACGGCGGCTTCCAGGTAGTTCTCGACGGGGTTGTTGATCCCCAGGTCGACCACCTCAAAGCCGGCGCCCTCCATCATCATCGACACGAGGTTCTTGCCAATGTCGTGGATGTCACCTTTCACCGTGCCGATCACCATCTTGCCCATCCGTGGCGCGCCTGTCGCGACCAGCAGCGGCTTCAGGATGAACATGCCGCCCTTCATCGCGTTGGCGGCCAGCAGCACTTCGGGCACGAACAGGATGCCATCGCGGAAATCGTTGCCCACGATGGTCATGCCTGCCACCAGGGCCTCGGTCAAAACCTGGTAGGGCTCCCAGCCGCGCTCCAGCAGGATGTTCACAGCCTCTTCGATTTCTTCCTTGAGACCGTCATAGAGATCGTCATGCATTTGCAGGACAAGCTCGGCTGTCTCCAGTTCGGACAGGATGATGTCGTCTTCTTGGTCGGACATGTCAGGACTCCGGGAAGGGCGGCTCAAGGACCGCGGGGCTTTCGAATACGTTTCCACGCAAGCGGTGGGCGGGACGCGACCGATTGCGACATACGCAATGCCACAACCGACGCTGCCAGCAAAATGCCGGTCGGCCTGCTTGCAAAATGTTCTCTTTATGTTCTAGTCTGGCGCCATGCAGGATCATGATCCCACTCATGTGCCAAAGGCCCGTCGACGGGGCCGTGCGGCGGTTTCCAACCGGCCGGGCCGGTTCGAGCCTCATACCCGAGAAGCCGTTCAGGACGGCTGGGAAGGGGATGACGACGCGCTGCCGCCGCTGCGGACAGAGGTTTCCGAGGAAGTTCCGGGCAAGATCATCACCCGCAATCGGTCGCCCGACATCGGGTTCGACCGGTCGATCAATCCCTATCGGGGCTGCGAACACGGCTGCATCTATTGCTTTGCTCGCCCCAGTCACGCCTTTCTGGGCCTGTCGGCGGGGCTGGATTTCGAAACCCGGCTGACCGCCAAAACCACGGCCGCCGACGCGCTTCGGCGCGAATTGTCGGCGCGCCGGTACCGTCCCGCGCCGATCGCCTTCGGAACCAACACGGACCCATACCAGCCGATCGAGCGGGATCGCGGCCTCACCCGTGGGTGCCTGGAGGTGTTGCAGGCGTTTCGTCACCCGTTGACCGTCGTCACCAAGGGCACGCTGGTCGAACGTGATGCCGATATTCTGGGAGAGATGGGGCAGGCCGATCTCGCGCGTGTCTCGGTGTCGATCACAACCCTGGATGCAAACCTGGCCCGGTCGATGGAACCACGCGTGCCGTCGCCCGCCCGCCGCCTGCGTACGCTGGAAAAGCTGGCCGGCGCCGGCTGTCCGGTCATGGTTTCGGTGGCGCCGGTCATTCCCGGTCTCACCGATCACGAGATCGAGGCGATCCTCTCCGCCGCCCACGACGCCGGTGCAATGCATGCGACAATGATCCTGCTGCGCCTGCCGTTGGAGGTCTCCGGGCTGTTCCGGGAATGGCTGAGAGAGGCCCGCCCGGACCGCGCCGCGCGAGTCATGGCCCGGATCCGCGAAACCCACGGCGGCGCCGACTACGACGCCACCTGGGGCCAACGCATGACCGGACGGGGAATCTATGCCACGATGCTGCACCAGAGGTTTCATCTTTCTCTCAAACGTCTTGGTATGGGGCGAACGCCACCGGCGTTGCGCACGGACCTGTTTTGTGTGCCGCCCGGCGAAGGCGACCAACTGTCCCTGTTCTGAAAATCGGGTTTCTTTTGCGCCGAAACACCCGGTCCGGACCGATGGTGTCGGTTGAACCGCCGGGGGTCAGCTGCGTCTGCGGCGACGGGTTCGGGCCTCTGGGCCATTTCCGTCCGTGCCATCGCTGGCCGAGGAAAAGCCGCCAAGCGTTTCGGCGATGGCCTCCAGCGTCGGGCGCGGCCCGGCGGGGTGGGTTTCCAGCGCGGCGCGCATGGCTTTCAGGTGTTCGGTCGTGGTTCCACAACAGCCGCCGATGATCCGGGCACCGGAATCCCGCGCCATGCAGGCATATTCCGCCATCAGTTCGGGCGTCCCGTCATAGTGAATATGTCCTTCGACATATTTCGGAATGCCCGCGTTGCCCTTGGCCACCACTGGGATCTCCGGCGCCAGCGCGGTGAAGCCCAGAACGGTGCGCAACAGATCAGAGGATCCGACGCCGCAGTTGGCGCCAAAGGCCAGCGGCGGATGATCCAGCTTGCCGACCATCGTCACCATGTCGGCCGAGGTCACGCCCATCATGGTGCGCCCGGCGGTGTCAAAGCTCATCGTGCCGACCCAGGGCATGCCGGCCAGCTTGCAGGCTTCGGCGGCGGCCCGGTATTCTTCGGGGGCCGAGATCGTCTCGACCCAGATCACGTCGGCGCCGCCCTCTTTCAGGCCCTCGGCCTGCTCGTGGAACATCTCGACCGCGATCTCGTGGGTCAGGTTGCCCATCGGTGCCATGATCTCGCCCGTCGGGCCCATCGAGGCGGCAACCACCACGGTTCGGTCTGCGGCATCTGCCACTTCTCGGCCAAGTGCCGCGCCAAGCCGGTTCAATTCACGCACCCGGTGGGCGGCGTCGTGCAGCTTCAGCCGTGCAGCGGTGCCGCCGAAGGTATTGCACAGGAAGATGTCGCTGCCCGCGTCCACGGCACCCTGGTACAGTGCCCGGATCTTGTCGGGTTGGTCGGCATTCCACAGTTCCGGAGAATCGCCCGCCTGCAGCCCCATGTTGAACAGCGTTGTTCCGGTGGCCCCGTCAGCCATCAGCCAGTCGCGTTCGTTCAGAAGCCGGGAAAGCACATCGCTCATTGCAGAATGTCCGTCGTCACCTGGGCCGCACCCATTGCCGCCCCGTGGTTGCTGATGTCACGACCTGCGTCCGGGTGCAAATGATATGCAGTCATGATGATCATGAGGCAGACAGGGGGCGGTGGGCAAAAGAAAGGCGCGCCACCAATGGGGCGCGCCGCTATCCTGTGTGTGCTGATCCTGAGGTCAGCTCAGAGCATCGTGCCCAGCTGGCCGGTTCTGGCCCTTTCGCGGGCCTCGGCCAGGAATTCGGCCATCTTCTCGCGAATCTTCTCTTCTGTCGCAAGATCCCCCAGATCCGCCTTCAGCTTGGTCACCACGACTTCGTGCCCCGGGGCTTCCAGATCTGTACGGATGATGTCCTTTGCATAGCGCACAGCCTGCTCGGCTGTCTGGCCCATCAGCGCAGCGGCCCAGAAGGCCACGTGCTTGTTCCGCGACGCCTGCGCCATGAATTCCAGTTCGGCTTCATGGACAAACCCCGTTTCGTAGGCGGCTTCCCGGTCGTCGAATACGGTCATATTTGCGATCTCCCCTCACGCAATACTGTTTCATTTCCAATGTATGTGAGCGACACGATCTTGCCTAGTGCGACCCGCCGCCCTCGTCCTCCTGACCGAACAAATGACCGAGCCTGTGCAAGGCTGCCTCCTTCTCGGCTGCCGAACGGTTTCCGGCCAGGATCATTGCTCCGGCTTCCTGCAACGCAGCATCGATATCGCCAGACACCAACATGCCGGTCAGCCCGTCAAGCCAGGCGACCTGCTCGTCGGGGGGCAGCGCTGATTCCACCGCAGACACCAGCAACGCTGTCACCTCTTCTTCCCAGGTCGACGGGGCTTCCGGTTGGGCGAGGGTGTCGTTGATGGGTACGCCGTGCGGCGTCTCGGGTGCATTGATCGGCACCGGGGCCTGGGCCGTCTTTTGGCGGGCCCGCTCGACCTCGGCGCGGGCGTCGCTCAGCGGCAGGCCTCCAGCGGCGCTCGACAGTTCGAGAATCACCAACGCAGCGGAGCTTTCGCCGCCGCCGTCAAAAATCGTATCGGGGTCGATCCCGAGCGATTCGAGTATGATCGCCTGGCGCACCGGGGTCATGATCTCGGAATTGGGTGTGCCGGGGGCCGGAAGGCTGTCGGCCTCAAGCGGATGGGGCATGCCGGAATCGATCCCGTCCCAGGGCGCTTCGGGCGCGGTCCCCTCGGCACAGGAAGATTCGGCGCGGCGCGTCAGCCGCCCATCCTGATAGACGTGAAAGGCAAAATGCGCGCCCGGATGGCGGCTGCCGGAATGGCGGAAATAGAATACCTCGTCCCCGCGCAACTGTTCGCTGAGGCCTTCGCACAGCGACGACACGCCGGTGTCGCCGTCCCGGAATTCGATCAGCGTCAATCCGGCCACGCCCAGCGGCGCGGTCAGCCGAACCGGGCTGTCAGAGGCGCCATATCCCATGTCGGCCAGCAGCAGCCGGGTCAACGGCGGTGGGCCGAGCGTCCCGGTGGGCTGGATCAGCAGCGGGGCCACAGGCGAAGCCTTTTTGCGCTTGGGTCCGCCGCGCCGCAAAAGTCGGCTCAGAAAGCCACCGTTTGCCTCGGGCGTGGGGGGCTGGTCCTCGCGCGGGCGGGCCTGCGACGCGCGAACGCGGCCGAGCGCTTCGGCAATCTCGGCTGGCGACCGTGCCGACAGGGCAAAGTCGATCAGGGCGAAATCCTCGGTCATGGCTGGTCGTCTCCTTCTGGCCGATCCGCGGCCCGCCGCGCGCTGGCGGCTGCGCTCAGCGTCGGACAGGGGCGGCGGAGTGTCAACAGGTGCTGGCCCACCTGCGCTGCTTGCGACACAGCCGCCCATGCCGTATAGGGCTGCACGGAACCGGCCCTGGGACGTCCCCGGATGGGCCGATGAAAGGATCCCATGGCACGTCGCAAGAAAGTCTACGAAGGCAAGGCCAAGATTCTCTACGAAGGTCCCGAGCCCGGAACGCTCGTGCAATACTTCAAGGATGACGCCACCGCCTTCAATGCCGAAAAGAAGGACGTGATCGAGGGCAAGGGTGTTCTGAACAACCGGCTCTCCGAGTACTTCATGAACGGCCTGAACAATATCGGAGTGCCCACGCACTTCATAAAGCGCATCAACATGCGCGAGCAACTCATTCGTGCGGTTGAGATAATTCCGCTCGAAGTTGTCGTGCGCAACGTCGCTGCCGGCTCCATCTCCAAGCGTCTGGGCATCGAGGAAGGCACGCCGTTGCCGCGCCCGATCGTCGAGTTCTACTACAAGGACGACGCGCTTGGTGATCCGTTGGTCACCGAAGAACACATCATTGCCTTTGGCTGGGCCAACCAGCAGGACATGGATGACATGGTCGCGCTGGCCCTGCGTGTGAACGACTTCATGTCGGGCGTCATGATGGGCGTCGGAATCAAGCTGGTCGACTTCAAGATCGAGATCGGACGGATCTGGGATGGCGACTTCATGCGCCTCGTGGTTGCCGACGAGATCAGCCCCGATTCCTGCCGCCTGTGGGACATGGAAACCGGCCAGAAACTCGACAAGGATGTGTTCCGTCGCGATCTTGGAAACCTGGCCGATGCCTATACCGAGGTCGCCCGCCGCCTGGGCGTTTTGCCGACCAATTCGGCACCCCTGGGCAAGCCGACCCTGATCAACTGAACCGCTGCGCCCCGGATGGGGCGCAGGTCACGACCCGGCCCTCCGGAAGGGGCCATCCGAAAGGACGCGCAGAGATGAAAGCCACAGTTCACGTCATGCTGAAGACCGGTGTCCTGGACCCGCAGGGCGAAGCCGTGAAAACCGCCCTTGGCGCCCTTGGATTCGACGGTGTGGACGCCGTGCGCCAGGGCAAGGTGATCGAGCTGGACCTGGCCGAGACCGACGCCGCCACGGCCGAGACGACGGTGACCGAGATGTGCGAAAAGCTTTTGGCGAACACCGTCATCGAAAGCTACAGCGTCCAGATCGGCTGACCCGGCGATGGCGTCCCGGCCCTTCCTGTGGCGAACACGTGCCGACGGAACGCGGGAGGTCAGCTGGCGGCTGTGGGTGCTGATCTGGGTGCTGCCGGGGCTCATGACCGGTGCGGGAACGGCGATGCTGGTCATCGAAGCCTACCGGCACCTTGCGACGCTCCCGACACAGGCCGAAGTGGTGCAGGTCCATGCCTGGGAGGGCGAGACAATTTTCGACAAGGACGTGACCAACTACGGACCGGTCTTTGCGTATGAATGGACCGATGGCACGATCACCCGGGCCAGCAGCGGCATGTCTTCGCCCGATTTCGATTTCGCCATCGGGTCACTGCACGAAATCCGCTACTTCAAGGGTCACAAGGGCAACGTGGTTCTGCCGGGGTGGCACAACTGGCTGCCGGGGCTGATCGTTGGTGCGCTTGGACTGGTGCTGACGCTGCCTGCGACATGGATCACCCTGCTGGTGCGCCGCTGGCGCGGGCAGATGACAATCGCAGGAGCGCCCCGCACGTGAGAGCCGCCGTCCTGACAGAGTTTCGCGCCCCGCTGGAGATCCGCGACTTGCCGGAGCCGGTGGCGCCGGCTGGCGGTGTCGTGCTGCGGGTGCTGGCCTGCGGAGTCTGCCGGTCGGACTGGCATGCCTGGACCGGGGCCGATCCGGTCGATCTGCCCCATACGTTGGGTCACGAGTATTGCGGCGAGGTCGTTGCGGTGGGCGAGGGCGTGCGCCAGTGGGCGATTGGCGACCGGGTGATCGCGCCGTTCATCCTGGCCTGTGGCAGTTGTCCGGCGTGCTCCAGCGGCCGTCAGACCATCTGCCCCGATCAGGCGTTGCCGGGCTTCACCTGTGCCGGGGCATATGCCGAGCGGATCGCCGTGCCCTTTGCCGACACCAACCTGACCGCCTTGCCGCCCTGGATGGACCCGGCGCTGGCAGCGGCCATGGGCTGCCGGGTGACGACGGCCTGGCACGCGCTGACCGGTCGGGCGGCGTTGGCACCGGGCGAGTGGCTGGCGATCTTTGGCGGCGGCGGAATCGGCTTGTCGGCGATGATGTTGGGTCGGGCGCTTGGCGCCAGGGTCGTTGTCGTCGACGTGGTGCCGGAAAAACTGGACCACGCCCTGGCCCACGGGGCCCATGCGGTGGTCAACGCCGCATTGACCGACCCTGTCGAAGCCGTGCGCGAGATCACCGGCGGTGGCGCCGACGTTGCCATCGAGGCGCTTGGCATTGCCGACACCACGGTTCCGGCGCTGAAGTCGCTGGCCAAAATGGGCCGCATGGTGCAGGTCGGCATGCCCGCGGGCGAACATATGACCATGCCGATCCCGATGGATGCGGTCTATTCGGGGCAACTGGCCGTTTTCGGCACCCGTGGAATGCCCGCCTGGCGTTATCCCAGCCTGCTCAGCCTGATCGAGGCGACCGGGCTGGACCTGTCGCCGCTGATATCTCGTCGTGTCCGCCTGTCGGATGCGTCCACCGAACTTTCCGCCTTTGACGGTCCCGCCGCGCCCGGCGTCGCCATCATCACCGATTTTCAGACCTGAGGAGCCACCCCATGCGCGCTGCCGTCGTCACCTTTCCCGGATCAAACTGCGACCGCGACCTGGCCGTCGCCTTCGAACAGACAGGCTTTGAGGTCACGCGGGTCTGGCACAAGGATACCAGCCTGCCGGACAACCTGGACGTGATCGGCCTGCCGGGCGGGTTTTCCTTTGGCGACTACCTGCGCTGTGGCGCCATTGCCGCCAACGCCCCGATCTGTCGCGAGGTGAAAGCCTTTGCCGAACGTGGCGGCCATGTACTGGGCGTCTGCAACGGCTTTCAGATCCTGCTGGAAACCGGCCTGTTGCCGGGGGCGTTGATGCGCAATGCCAACCTGCATTTCATCTGCAAGCCCATTGGCCTGCGGGTCGACAGTGCCGAGTCGCCCTTTACCGCGGCCTATGGCAAGGGTGCCGAGATCACGGTGCCGATCGCGCACCATGACGGCAACTACCAGATCGATGACCAGACCATTGCACGGCTGGACGGGGAGGGGCGCGTGGCGTTCCGCTATCTCGACAATCCCAACGGCTCTGCGGGCGATATCGCCGGTGTGTTGTCGGCGAACCACCGTGTGTTGGGAATGATGCCTCACCCGGAGCGCGCCATCGATCCGCTGCATGGTGGCACTGACGGGCGGGCGATGTTCTCTTCGCTGGCCGAAATGCTGGTATCCGCCTGAGCTTCGCGGCTGTCGTTGGCTCCACGCCGGGGCTGTTCGGCAACGCGGATGCCAAGGGGCAACCCTATGGCCCGGACGTCAGGCCTATTGGGTTTCGAGCCCGGATCACTTAGGATTTGAACATGTCCGCGCCCGAGCTCCAACCAGACCTGATAGAAGACAGCCCGCCGTGGCGGTTGCGCCTCGTCGTGGTTCTTATCCTGCTGGTGGCCGGCGTCACGCTCTACATCACCAACTTCTGGCTGACGGACCGCTTTACGGAGACCACGCGCAACCGGGCCGAGCTTCGGCTGGCGCTGTATTCCGGTAACGTGATCAGCGAGTTGCAACGAAATTCCGTGGTGCCACTGCTGTTGGCGCAGGATCCGTCGTTGATCGGTGCGCTGAATTCAGGTGATTTTTCCCAAAGCTCGCAGCGGTTGATCTCGTTCCGGGACGAGATCGGTGCCGCGTCGCTGATCATGCTCGACGCGTCCGGGCGGGTCGTTGCCGCGACCGACCGCAGCCTGATCGGCAGCCAGTATCGCGCCACGCCGTATTTCATCGATGCCCTGCGGGCCAACGACACGGTCTTTTCCGTGGTCGAACTGGAGACCGGGGCCAAGGAATTCACCTATTCACGCCGGATCACCTCCGATCGGGAAGCCATCGGCGTGATCGTGGTCGAGGTGGACCTGCGCAAGTTCGAGAGCAGTTGGGCCGGGATTGCCGACGCGGTTCTGGTGACAGACAGCGAAGGCACGATCATCCTGTCCACCGAGCCGCGTTGGCGCGGCCATACGATCGAGAACGCGCTGGCCGCCAAGTCCGCGCCCTCGGCCATCGCCCGGGCCTTGCAGGCGACAACCGACTGGTCGCTGACCATGCCGGATGCCTATATCCTTGGCGAGGCGGTCATGCGCTCGGACGGGCGCATTCCCTTCCAAGGCTGGCGGATCGTCAGTTTCACCACCTACAGTTCGGTGCGCGAGCGGGTGAACGGGGTGTTGGCGCTGGAGATCATGGGCTTTGCCCTGCTTCTGGCGCTGGCGTTCTATTTCATGAGCCGCAAGGCGCAGTCCCGGTCGCGCCTGTTCCAGCGGGAATCGGCGGAACTGCGGATCCTCAACCAGCGTCTTCAACGCGAGATCGCCAGCCGCGTTGAGGCCGAGAAAAACCTGCTGGTGGCAGAGCAGACGCTGGCGCAATCCTCGAAACTCGCGGCCTTGGGGGAGATGTCCGCGGCGGTCAGTCACGAGTTGAACCAGCCGCTTGCGGCGATGAAGACCTATCTGGCCGGCGCGCGCCTGTTGTTGCAGCGCAAACGGCCCGACGAGGCGCTGAGTTCGTTCCAGCGGATCGACGACCTAATCGACCGGATGGGGGCCATCACCCGGCAGTTGAAATCCTATGCCCGCAAGGGCGGCGAGGCGTTCGAACCGCTGGATGTCCGCGAAGCCGTGTCCTCGGCGCTTGCGATGATGGAACCACAGCTGAAAAGCCGCCGGGTGGCGATTTCACGCACCATGCCGGCGATCCCGGTGATGGTCGTTGCTGACCGGCTGCGCCTGGAACAAGTGTTCATCAACCTGTTCCGAAACGCCATCGACGCCACCAAGCACGCCGCTGATCCCCAGATACAATTGATCCTGTCGGCCGGTGATTCCGCGACATTGAGTGTGCGCGACAATGGGCATGGTATTGCGGACCTCGACTCGTTGTTCGAGCCCTTCTACACAACCAAGCAGGCCGGTGACGGAGTCGGGTTGGGCCTTGCCATTTCATCGGGGATCGTCAACGACTTTGGGGGACGCCTGACGGCCAGGAATGCCCCGGAGGGCGGCGCGGTTTTCGAGGTCAGGCTGCCGATCCTCGCCGACAGCGTCCAGGCTGCCGAATGAGCGTGCGCAGATCAGGTACCAGAGAGGTGGAACCATGGCAAAAGCAATGAAGATCGCCATTGTCGACGACGAGCAGGACATGCGGCAGTCGATCAGCCAGTGGCTCGCGCTGAGTGGGTTCGACACCGAGACATTCTCCACCGCCGAAGAGGCGCTCAAACGCATCGGGCCGGACTATCCCGGCGTCGTCGTGTCGGATGTCAGGATGCCGGGCATGGATGGCATGGCCTTCCTGAAACGGCTGATGAGCCAGGATTCGGCGCTGCCGGTCATCATCATCACCGGCCACGGCGACGTGCCGATGGCCGTGGAGGCGATGCGGGTCGGGGCGTTCGATTTCCTTGAAAAGCCGTTCAACCCCGATCAAATGACCGCGCTGGCCAAACGGGCCACCCAGAAGCGCCGGTTGGCGCTGGATGCGCGGGCGCTGCGGCGCGACCTGTCGGGCGGTACCCAGATCATGGACAAGCTGATCGGCGCCAGCCCGGCGATGGAACGGCTGCGCGAGGACATCCTCGATCTGGGGCAGGCCGACGGCCATGTTCTGATCGACGGCGAGACGGGCACCGGCAAGACACTTGCGGCCCACGCGCTGCATGCTGTTGGATCGCGGGCCTCGAAGCCCTTCGTGCTGGTCCAGTGCGGTGCCTATCCCGACGAGGAAATGGGCACACGCCTGTTCGACGGCGACCCCGATGCCGGCGTTCTGCCTTTGGTGGAGCAAGCCCGCGGCGGCACGTTGTGCCTGGAGGATATCGAGGCGCTCAGCCCGTCGGTGCAGGCGCGGTTGCTGACCTTCATCAACGATCAGGGCGCCCCGGCAGAAACCCGGATCGTGGCGGTCTCGAACCTGCAGGAGCAGGGCAAGACCAGCGAGGACATGTTGCGGCCCGACCTGTTCTATCGCCTGGCCGCGATGCGCATAACCCTGCCGCCGCTGCGCCAGCGGGGCGAAGACATCCTGCAATTGTTCACTCGCTTTACCGAGCAGTTCAGCGAGGAATACGGCTGTGACGCTCCCGCTGTCGGCGCCCAGGAGGCCGCGCAACTGTTGCAGGCCCCCTGGCCCGGCAACGTCCGCCAGCTGATCAATGTCGCCGAACGGGCGGTGCTTCAGAACCGTCGCGGTTCGGGAACCATCGCGTCGCTGCTGATGGCCGAAAGCGAGACGGTCGAGCCGGTGATGACGACCGAGGGAAAGCCGCTCAAGGAATATGTCGAGGCGTTCGAACGGATGCTGATCGACAACACCATGCGACGCCACAAGGGCTCCATCGTGTCGGTGATGGATGAGCTGTGCCTGCCCCGGCGGACCCTGAACGAGAAGATGGCGAAATACGGATTGCAGCGCTCAGACTATCTCTGAACCCGGTCGTCAGCAGGGGGCGGGCCCGCCCCTCGTTGAACCGTTACGGAAACGCCGCCGGACCCCAGGGCAGGGGAGTGGCGTTCCACGGCAAAGCAGGTTTCTGATCACATCATGCATCGATCGAGCGCAACGCGCTGCAAAAGGTCATGCAGCGCAGGCACCGGGTGATTGCGCCGCACTTTACGATTGTATTTTGCCCACACCTGCCGATACAGTCAGGCCACGGAGCCATCGGTAGATAAAATGCCGCGCCCCGACGGATATTTCTCTGGATCGCTCAACAGCAGGCCAAATGCCGCTCTGGCGAGACAGCGTGACCGGTCAAGACAGACCAAACCGCCCGCGGCTGGACCCGGGCAAAACCGCTAGATTGGTGCGCCGCGCTCGACCGTGGTCGCATCGGAGACAAGAACCGCGATGCAACGCGTGAGAGAATACGATCAGGCCGGCAGGGCGCGCGACGCCGCTGCCGCCATTCGTGTGACTCCCGCATTCGTCCCAACAATTCACCCTGGCGTTACTCCTGCATCTGACCGGACGCAGGCCCCACCCGGGTGCGAAAGATTTAAATGGCAAAAAAGATGCTCATCGATGCCACGCACGCGGAAGAGACCCGCGTTGTTGTGGTGGACGGAAACAAGGTTGACGAATTTGATTTCGAGACCATCAACAAACGCCAACTCGCCGGCAATATCTATCTAGCAAAGGTGACCCGCGTGGAGCCGTCTCTGCAGGCGGCCTTCGTGGACTACGGCGGAAATCGTCATGGTTTCCTGGCGTTTTCGGAAATTCATCCGGATTACTACCAGATTCCCGTTGCCGATCGCGAGGCCCTGCTGGCCGAGGAACGCGCCTTTGCACGGGCCGAAGACGAAGAAGAATCCGAAGAGGCAAAGAAATCCTCCCGCAACCGGTCACGCCGGTCGCGGTCGCGCTCCCGTGGCAAGCCGCAGGACGGCACTGCCGAGGACGGCGCCGATGCACGTCGGGACGGGATCGAGGGCATGGATGTCGTCGACCTTGGAGATGACCCGATCGACCCGGTACCGGTGATCGAGGACGGCGAAGCCGTGGCCACCGATGCCACTGCGGATGTGGTCGAGGATGCCTTTGTGGCGCCTGTCGCGACAACGCAAGAGCCGACGCCGGACGCTGTGGAAGAAACCGCCGCGGAACCCGCTTCTCAGCCCGAAGCGGACAACGTCGTTGCCGAGGCCGTTCCGGAAAATGTCGCCCCGGAAACAGACGTAGCCCCGGAAGGGCATGCGACCGAGAGCGCTGAGGCGAACACCCAGGAGCAGGGTGATGGCGAAGACAACGGGCCCAACAAGACCATGGCGGCGCGCCGTGAAGATGATTCCGAGGATGTCGTTCATTCCGACATCGTGTCGGACGAGGCCGATACCTCTGACGCCGGTGCGACAGGGGACGTGATCGAAGCGGTGGCCGAGACAGAGGTCAGCGCGGAAGCGCCAGTGGTTGCCGAGCCCGTCGAAGCCGAAGTTGTCGCCGAAGAAGACACCGCGGCTGACGAAGACGACACGACCGACGAAGACGACACGACCGAAGAGGACGACGCCGTCGATGACGACGACCATCCCGGCCGTCACATCGAGTCCGTGGCCGAAGAAGACGTGGCCGAGGAAATTCGCCGGCCTCGCAAGCCCCGCATGCGCCGTTACAAGATCCAGGAAGTCATCAAGGTCCGCCAGATCATGCTGGTCCAGGTGGTCAAGGAAGAGCGCGGCAACAAGGGCGCTGCGCTGACGACCTACCTGTCGCTGGCCGGTCGGTATTGCGTCCTGATGCCCAACACCGCCCGTGGCGGCGGCATCAGCCGAAAGATCACCAATGCCGTCGACCGCAAGAAGCTCAAGGAAATCGCCGGCGAGATCGACGTGCCCGAGGGCGCCGGCCTGATCATTCGGACTGCGGGCGCAAAGCGCACCAAGTCCGAGATCAAGCGCGACTATGAATACCTCAAGCGGATGTGGGAACAGATCCGCGAGTTGACCCTCAAGTCGATCGCGCCTGCGCCGATCTATGAGGAAGGCAACCTGATCAAGCGCTCGATCCGCGACCTCTACAACCGCGATATCGACGAGGTCTTTGTCGAGGGCGACGCCGGATATCGCGTGGCCAAGGACTTCATGAAGATGATCATGCCGTCCCACGCCAAGAACGTGAAGCATTACCAGGAGCAGATGCCGCTGTTCGCCCGTTACCAGGTGGAAAGCTACCTGTCGGGCATGTTCAACCCGACCGTCCAGCTGCGGTCCGGTGGTTACATCGTGATCGGCATCACCGAGGCGCTGGTGGCGATCGACGTCAACTCCGGCCGGGCCACCAAGGAAGGCTCGATCGAGGAAACCGCGCTCAAGACCAACCTGGAGGCCGCCGAGGAGGTTGCCCGCCAGCTGCGTCTGCGGGACCTTGCGGGGCTGATTGTGATCGATTTCATCGACATGGAAGAACGCCGCAACAACGCGTCGGTCGAGAAGCGGTTCAAGGACAAGCTCAAGACCGACCGCGCGCGCATCCAGGTCGGGCGGATTTCCGGCTTTGGCCTGATGGAGATGAGCCGTCAGCGTCTGCGTCCCGGTATGCTGGAAGCGACAACGCAGCCGTGCCCCGCGTGTCATGGCACCGGCCTTCTGCGGTCCGACGACAGCATCGGGCTTCAGATCCTGCGCCAGCTAGAGGAAGAAGGCGGACGCAATCGCTCGCGCGAGGTGCTGGTGAAGGCACCTGTGGGCATCTGCAACTTCCTGATGAACCAGAAGCGTGAACATATCGCCCATATCGAGTCCCAGTACGGCATGGCCGTGCGGGTCGAGGCCGATCCTTCGCTGATCCCGCCGGATTTCTCGGTAGAGAAGTTCAAGACCGCGACACGCTGGGTGCCTGAAGTCTCGGCGCCGGTGATTTCGATCGACACGTCGGACATGCCGGACTTCGAGGAAGAAGACGTGGTCGAAGCGGAAGAGGCCGTGATCGAGGCTGTGGCGGAAACGCCGGAAGCCCCGGAGGATGCCTCGGAGGACGCGAACGGCGGCAAGAAGAAACGCCGCCGTCGTCGTCGTCGTCGGAGCGGGTCCGGTGAAGGGGAAGCCCAGAACGGAGACGCGTCGGAGGCATCGAACGAACAGTCCGACGATGCTGCCGAGGGAACATCCGAAGCCGCGACAGACGAGGCAGCGGCTGACGCGACCGGCTCCGAAGAAGACGGTGGAAAGTCGACCCGGCCCCGTCGCCGTCGCCGGACGCGCTCGCGCAAACCGGCAGAGGGTGAGGGCGAGGCCAATGCTGTTGCCGCTGATCCGACCCCGGAAGTGACGCCGGAAACGGCGGAGCAGGCTCCGGCGTCAGAGCCGGTCGCAGAAGCGGTCGAACCCGTGGCGGAGGCCGTCGAGGTCGAAGCGGCTGCCGTGGTCGACGAAACTCCGGTGGTTGTCGAAACAGGGTCGCCCGAAGAGGCAGCACCGGAAAGCATCCCGGTGAGTGAACCGGAAACGGTTGAGGTCGCGATGGCCGACACGCCGGCGCCCGTTGTTGTTGCCGAGGAACAGGCTCCCGAGGGTGCATCGGCACCCGAGGTGGTCGAAATCGCGGATGTGGAGGTCGTAGCGGCTGAAGCAGACGAGGTACCGGCGCCAGAGGCTGTTGCCGAAGCTGAACCCGCGGAGGTCATCCCGGCCGCCGAGGTCGAGGCGACACCGGAAGCGTCCGACAAGCCCAAGCGGCGCGGTTGGTGGTCCGTCGGCTAAGGCCGCACCGGACGGTTCGACACTTACACGAATAAAACGCCCTGCCGAATTCAATCGGCAGGGCGTTTCTTGTTTCAAGAGGCAGGTCGCAGGCTGCCAGGTCAGGGCAATTGCTGCTCGAGCGCGGTGAGGTCCGGGTTGTCCGGGTTGGCTGCCAGCGCTTCGGCCAGCGACGCACGTGCCGCTGTTTCATCGCCCGTGGCCGCTTCGAGGCGAACGATCATCGACCAGGCATTGATCAATTGCGGATCGATGCGGACCGCTTCGCGGAAGGCGGACATCGCCCCGTCCAGATTGCGCGTGGTCAGGGCAATGCCGCCCATCACCAGTTGCGTCTCGGGGAAGTCGGTCTGGCTGGCGAGGGTCTGCTGCCATTCCCCCATCGCCCGCTGCAACATCACGTTGTAACGCTCTGGCATACGCGCAATCGGAGCGCCGAGCATCTCGCGCGCAGCTGCGATCCGGACAGAGCGGGACACGTCCTCCAGCAACGGCAACACCCGTTCGATGAACTCTGTTGGCGGGGCGGCCCGTTGCAACCCGACCGCAAGCGCCCGGACCTGAGGATCAGGGTCGGTGAGCATCGGGGCTGTCGCGGCGGCGATGTCGGGGTCTGCCATGGGCGTCAGCATCTCCAGCGCCGTCGCACGGACGATTCCGGGCAGGGTATCGCTCAGGGAGATCTCCACCAGGTTTGCGGCCTGGTTGTCCGCCCCGGTCCGGGCGGCATGGAATGCCAGCGCGAAGTGATCGCCGCGATAGGCCGAGTCCGGGAACCGCTCCTTCAGGGCGTCATCGGCCCAGTAGGGACCCTCGCTGGCGTGGCAGTCGGTACAGGCGTTGGGCGCGCCGGTGGCGATCGTCAGATCCGGGCGCGGCACCCGGAAGGAATGGTCGTGCCGTCCATCGACCCCCATGTAGACTCGTTCGATCATGTGGCACGAGACACATTGCGCGCCGTCCGTCCCGTCCTCGTGGAAGTGATGGTCGGGCGTGTCGTACTCCGCCAGCCGCAAGGTCGGGAACTCGGGGTTTTCGGCGGGCGAATGGCAGGTGGTGCAGATCCCGTTGCCCTCGGCGATATGCCCGGCGGTGTGCACGTCGTGACAGTTGGAGCAGGTGACGCCCTTGTCATACATCTTTGATTGCAGAAACGACCCGTAGACATAGACCTCGTCGAGGATCTGCCCATCCGGGTGGTACAGCGGGTCCCGCAGCGTCGACAGGCGATAGGCGTCGTGAAACGGGGTGCCGGGAAGCGGCGAGCCTTCCAGCAGCGGTCCGCGCCGGGAATGACATGCGGCGCATTGCTGGATTTCCGTTTCGGTGTCGCCGGGGCGGTAGTCGATGGTAAAGCCGGTGTCGGTCAGATCTGTCCAGGGCCAGGTCTCGGGGCGCGTCTCGTCCTCGGCCCAGGCCAAGTGCGCTTCGCCGGGGCCATGGCAGGCCTCGCAGCCGACGCCGATCTCGGACATGGTGCTGGAATAGCTTCGCGTCGTCGGGTCATAGTTGCGTTGGTAGTCCGTGGCATGGCATTCGGCGCAGCGGTTGTTCCAGGTCTTGTAGGGACCGGTCCAGTGGAAGGCATCGCTCGCCGGCAGATGCTGGTCGGGATACATGTGGAACCATTCGTTCTTTACCGTATCCCACGGGATATCAAAACTCTGCTGGCGGCCGGGTTCGGTCTCGACGAAGTACTGCTGCAACGGCTCAATGCCGATCACACCGGCCACCGGCCAGCGGGTCATTGCACCGTCCGGGCCGTCGCTTTCGATAAAGTACTGATCGCCTTCGCGGGTAAACCGGCTGGTCACGCCGCGATGATCGAAGGTGGCGTCATCAAAATCCCCGAGGATGGTTTCGGGGGATGGCTCTGTCCAGGCGAGGTCATGATGAGACCCGGTCCAGTCGTCGTATTCGCCCTGGTGGCAGTCGATACAGGTGTCTGTGCCGACATAGGCCGGGGGCAGGGCGCTGTCTTGCGCAAAAAGGCTGCCCGCCCAGACTGCCGCGAGTGTGGCGACAGCGAAGTGTCCGCGAAAGGAGAAAGCCATGAAACCATCCAGGTTGGTGTGTTGCCCGACACTAGCGCGTCGTCGGGGCAAATCGCCAGCCTGATCGCGGACTCAATTCGACGAATGCGCCCGCAGGGCGTCGCGATCCGGAATGCGCAGCTTTCCGTAGCCAACTTCGACAAGCCCGTCGCGGATGAACCGACGCAGCGCGCGCTGCAGCGTCGGGAGCGACACCGCGATCAGATCGGCCAGCGCGCCTTGCGAGACAAAGATCCAGTTCCCGGGTTCGGGGGCGATCTCGTCGTAATGGGCCAGTCGCAGGGCAAGGCGTCTTTCGGAACTTGCAACGCAAAGGTTGCCGACCAGCCGCAAGGCGGTTGCAAGGTTTCGGTGGCTGAGGGCGTGAAAATCCCGGTGGAGTTGAGGGTCTGCGTCCGCCAGCGCGCGCAATCGTGTTATCGGCAGGTGAAGCGCAACGGTGGGCCTTGTGGCTATGACAGACACCAGGCTTGGATCGTCCGAGAAGATCGCCGAGGCACCACACCAGAAACCGGGCTCGGTGCGATGCACCGCCGTCAGAACGCCATCGTCGCCCATCAGCCGGATTTCTGCGCCACCGGTGACCAGCCCGACCAACCCGTCGGCGCATTCCCCCATCCGACAGATCGCCTCGTTGTCGTCAAAGCGCGCAAGGCGACCGGTCTGAAGGATCTTGCCCTGGGTTTGCCGCGACAGCGTGTTCAACCACCCGTTCCGACACAGGAACTCACAGGCCGTTTGAAATTCGTCCAAAGAATGGGAATCGCTTTTTGTACTCATCGACTAACCAGGTGACCAACAAACCAACAACATATCCAGCAAGACTATCTCTGCTATGGTCCAGATGCAATGAAGCCGAAACTGATCGTCGGCGTTGGATAAATTCGAATTCTGTCGTTCGATCATGGATCGGGCGGGCGAATCGCTGTCGCACAGAATTGCAGACGCCCCAGTCGTCGCGTCCGTATTCGACACCGAATTGTGCAAATGCCCGACAATTGCACGATGGTGGCAGCCCACCCGGCATCCCCGAAGTCGCCCGGCGTGACGAAATCGGGCAGGGCGCATTTTATAGGCCAGTTCTTGCCGAATCCGATTTGTGCATACCGCGGTGCCCCCCACGCCCAGGGTGGGGTGCCCGAAGGGCCTTGCAGCTCTTGGTCCGGGGGTGGGCGTGAATCTTCGATCCGCTGGGAAAAGTCCTTGTTAAAACAAAGTCAAGCGCACCATTTGTATTGTTTTTGAGGTCATTTGCCCTATCGTTTGCTCACCAAAAAAGGAGGGCACATCTTGCCCTCGTAAACTGGGAGAAAAATATGTTTCTGAGCTTGCCATTGAGGGCGCTCGGGGGTGTCGCAACTGCTGCCGCGTTCACGCTAGGCGCCAGCTTTGCCTTGGCACAGACCGACAAGCCCAACATTCTGGTTATCTGGGGTGATGATATCGGTCAGTCCAATATCTCGGCCTACACCATGGGCCTGATGGGCTATCGCACGCCGAACATCGACCGTGTCGCGAATGAAGGCATGATCTTTACCGATTATTATGCGGAGCAGTCCTGCACCGCGGGCCGGTCGTCCTTCATCATGGGTCAGTCCGTGTTCCGTACCGGCCTGTCCAAGGTTGGGATGCCCGGTGCCAAGGAAGGCATGCAGATCGAGGATCCGACCATTGCCGGCCTGCTCAAGGGGCAGGGATACGATACCGGTCAGTTCGGCAAGAACCACCTGGGCGACCGGGACGAGATGCTGCCGACCAACCACGGTTTCGACGAGTTCTTTGGCAACCTCTATCACCTGAACGCCGAAGAAGAGCCGGAGCTGGAAGATTACCCCCAGGACCCGGCGTTTCGGGAGCGTTTCGGCCCACGCGGTGTGATCAAGTCCTCGGCTGACGGTACCATTGAAGACACCGGCCCGCTGACCAAGAAGCGCATGGAAACGGTCGATGACGAGACAGTCGCCGCTGCGCTGGACTTCATCGAGCGCAAGACTGCCGAGGGCAAGCCCTGGTTCACGTGGTGGTCCGGCACCCGGATGCACTTCCGCACCCACGTCAAGGACGAGCTGCGTGGCATTTCCGGTCAGGACGAATATGCCGACGGCATGGTCGAACATGATCGCCACATCGGCATGTTCCTCGACAAGCTCGACGAGCTGGACATCGCAGACAACACCTTTGTCTTCTATTCCACGGACAACGGCCCGCACATGAACAGCTGGCCCGATGCCGGGATGACCCCGTTCCGCGGTGAAAAGAACACCAACTGGGAAGGTGGCTGGCGCGTGCCGGCAATGGTCCGCTGGCCCGGCAATATCGAGCCCGGCTCGATCTCCAACGAGATCATGCACCACATGGACTGGCTGCCGACGTTCCTGGCGATGGCTGGTGTGGATGACATCAAGGAGCAGCTTCTGGAAGGTGTGACCGTTGCCGAAGTTGGCGGTGGACGCGACTACAAGGTGCATCTGGATGGTTACAACACGCTGCCCTATCTGACGGGCCAGGAAGAGGTGTCTCCGCGCAAGGAGGTGTTCTATTTCTCTGATGATGGCGACCTGACGGCACTGCGGTACGACGACTGGAAGGTTATCTTCCTGGAGCACCGCTATCCGCAGACCCTGCGGGCCTGGGCCGAGCCGTGGACCGAACTGCGCATTCCGCTGCTGTTCAACCTGCGTCGCGATCCGTACGAGCGCTCCAACATCACGTCCAACACCTACTGGGACTGGTATCTGGATCACGTCTTCCTGCTGCTTCCGGCAGCCGACTTCGTGGGGCAGTTCCTTGCCACGTTCGAGGATTTCCCGCCGCGTCAGAAGCCGGGCAGTTTCACCATCGGCGACGCCTCGGCGAAGATCATGGACTCGGTCGGCTCAAAGTAATTCTGCTGACTGAGGGTCCTGCGCGGTTTTCGCCGCGCAGGACCTTTTTGTTTCACCACGGCCTGCACGCTTGCCGGGCTATATTATGTATGACCGGCGGTACGTTTGATCACCGCAAGACCTGCTGCACGCAGAATTTACGCGAGGAGGATATTTCGATGATTTTCAACCGACAATTCGGTGGTGTGGCCTTTGCCTTTGCGGTCGGCCTGACCGGCGCTGGCGTCGCTTTTGCCCAGGACATGGCCAAGCCAAACGTTCTCGTTATCTGGGGCGATGATATCGGCCAGTATAACATCAGCGCCTACAACCGCGGCATGATGGGGTACTACACTCCCAACATCGACAGGATCGCCTCCGAAGGCGCGCTGTTCACCGACTGGTATGGGCAACAGAGCTGTACCGCGGGCCGCGCTGCCTTTGTCACCGGGCAATCTCCGATGCGGACCGGTTTGACCAAGGTTGGCCTGCCGGGCGCCCCCGAGGGCATGATGATTGAGGATCCGACCATCGCCGGCCTGCTCAAGCCGCTTGGTTACATGACCGGCCAGTTCGGCAAGAACCACCTTGGCGACCTGGACGAGATGCTGCCGACCAACAACGGTTTCGACGAGTTCTTCGGCAACCTCTATCACCTGAACGCAGAGGAAGAGCCGGAGAACCCGGACTATCCGCAGAACGCGGAATTCCGCGAGAAATTCGGCCCACGTGGGGTCATCAAATCCTCTGCCGATGGCAGCATCGAAGATACCGGCCCGCTGACCAAGAAGCGGATGGAGACGGTCGACGAGGAAGTCACCGCCGCCGCGCTCGATTTCATGGTCCGCGCCGTGGAGCAGGACAAGCCGTTCTTCCTGTGGTGGAACTCCACCCGGATGCACATTTTTACCCACCTGAAGGAAAAATCGCAGGGCGTCACCGGCTACGGTGTCTATGCCGACGGCATGGTCGAGCATGACGGCCACGTGGGCCAGTTGCTCGACAAGGTCGACGAGCTTGGCATCGCCGACAACACCATCGTGATGTATTCCACCGACAACGGTGCGGAGACCTTTACCTGGCCCGATGGCGGCACGACGATGTTCAAGGGTGAGAAGAACACCCAGTGGGAGGGCGGTTATCGCGTGCCGACGATGATCCGCTGGCCCGGCACCATCGAACCGGGAACGATCGTCAACGATTTCGGCGCACACGAGGACATGCTGCCGACGATCCTGGCCGCAGCGGGATCCCCCGAAATCAAGGAACAGTTGATGGCGGGTGGTGTTCAGGCGATCGGTCGCGAGTACAAGGTGCACCTGGACGGTTATGACCTGACGCCGGCGCTCAAGGGCGAAGGCGAATGGCCGCGCAAGGACTTCATCTACTGGACGGATGACGGCTCGGTTGCGGCGCTGCGTTACAACGACTGGAAGATCACGTTCCTGCGCCAGAACGCCGAGGGCTACAAGGTCTGGTCGGCGCCGTTCGAACAGTTGCGTGCCCCGTCGGTCACCAACTTGCGGATGGATCCGTTCGAGCGTGCCGAAGGCGAAGATGCGATGGGCTATCAGCGCTGGTGGGTGGAGCACATGTTCATCATTGCCCCGGCGAGCGCCTATGTCGGGGCCTGGCTTCAGAGCTTCAAGGAGTTCCCGCCGCGCCAGAAGCCCGGCAGCTTCAACCTAGACCGCGTGATGGAAGCCGTAACGGCCGGGTCTCCCGGAAACCAGTGATCGATCACGTCATGGGCGGGCCGTCGAAACCGGTGGCTCGCCCATGAGGACCAACATATCTGGGCATTTGGCCCACGGTTGGGTGGATGTCTGAAGACAAGGATGTGCAGGGCGTCCTGCCTGTTCCGTCCCGGAATTCGACCTCGCCCAGCGACAAACAGAAGGCTCTACCGATGTTCAGACCCATTTTTCCCGTCCTGTCGTTTGCGCTGATGGCAACCACGGCCATTGCCGACCCGTTGCCCTCCTGGAATGCGGGCGAAACGAAAACGGCCATTGTCAGCTTTGTCGAGGGGGTCACCGACCCGGCCTCCGAAGCCTATGTGACTCCCGCCGATCGCATTGCGGTGTTCGACAATGACGGGACGCTGTGGTCTGAACAGCCGGTCTATTTCCAGTTGTTCTACGCCGTAACCCAGGTTGCAAAGATGGCCGAGGCGGACCCGTCCATCCTGACATCCGACGGGCTCAAGGCCGCGGCGGCCGGCGACATGGAGGCCATTCTGGCCAGTGGCAAGGACGGCTTGATGGAAATCCTGAAAGTGGCCCATACCGACATGTCGCTGGATCAGTTCCAGGCCGACGTCGCCACATGGCTGGACACCGCACGCCACCCCACGACGGGCCGACCGTTTGACGAGATGGTCTATCAACCGATGCTCGAATTGCTGAGCTACCTGCGCGACGAAGGTTTCGCCACCTATATCGTGTCGGGCGGCGGCATCCAGTTCATGCGGGTCTTTGCCGAGGAAGCCTATGGAATTCCGCCGGAACAGGTGATCGGCTCGTCGCTGACCTCGACCTACGAGGTGATCGACGGCGTGCCGACGATCATGAAGGGCTCCGATCTGTTCTTCAACGATGACAAGGGCGGCAAGCCGGTCGGGATCGTGCACCATATCGGCAAGCGTCCGATCCTCGCGGCTGGCAACTCTGACGGCGATTTCGAGATGCTGGAATGGTCCACCGCCGGCGACGGCGCGCGCCTTGGGCTGTATGTCCATCACACCGACGCGGCGCGCGAATGGGCCTATGACCGCGAGGGGCATATCGGCGTGCTGAACCGCGGTCTGGACGAAGGCCCGGAGCGCGGCTGGATCTTTGCAGACATGGCGAAAGACTGGGCGGTGATCTACCCTCAGTCCACCGAGTGAGTGGCGGGCAGGGAGCGGACATGACTGCACATGAACAGATCGCGGCACTTCAGGCGCGCATGGGTGAAACGATCATCGGCCAGCGCGATGTGATCGAGCGGCTTGTCATCGGCCTGTTGGCCAATGGCAACCTGCTGATCGAGGGCCTGCCGGGGCTGGCCAAGACCCGTGCGGTCAAGGCGATGTCAAAGAACCTGGAGGCGGATTTCTCTCGCATCCAGTTCACCCCAGACCTGCTGCCTTCGGATGTGACCGGTACCGAGGTCTACCACCAGGGGGCCGAGGGGGCGCAGTTCCGTTTCGAACCCGGCCCGATCTTTGCCAACATCGTTCTGGCGGACGAGATCAACCGCGCACCGGCCAAGGTGCAGGCCGCCCTGCTGGAGGCGATGGAGGAACGGCAGGTCACCGTTGCGGGAACCACCCACAAGATGCCGCCGTTGTTTATCGTCATGGCAACCCAGAACCCGATCGAGCAGGAGGGCACCTATCCGCTGCCCGAAGCCCAGATGGACCGGTTCCTGATGCATGTGCGGGTGCTTTACCCGCCGGTGGAGGACGAGGTGGATGTGATCCGACTGGTGCGTGCCGAGGAACATGCCGCCCAGTCCGGCGGTGACAGCGAAACGCCTCCGGTGATCCCGCAGCAGGCCGTGTTCGACGCCCGGGCCGAGATCGGCCAGATCCACGTCGCCGACGCGATGGACCGGTACATGGCCGACCTTGTGCAGGCGACCCGTACACCTGCCGCGTTGTCCGAAGATCTCGCCCGCTGGATCGAGATTGGCGCCAGCCCGCGCGGCTCGCTGGGGCTGGACAAGTGCGCGCGCGCCCATGCGTGGCTCAAGGGGCGCGACTATGTCGACCCCGCCGATGTGCGCGCCATCGTGCACGACGTGTTCCGCCACCGTATCGCGCTGTCCTACGAAGCACAGGGCGACGGGGTCTCCACCGACAGGGTGATCGACGAGGTCGTCTCGCTGGTCGCACTGCCCTGAGGCCGGCGCAATGACGGCGCTCACTCCCTCGCGCGACCCTCGCATCCACACCGACCTGGCGCATCTGCGGCGGTTGGCGGGGGCAGCGCGGCATCTCTCGTTCCTGCCGCGTCAGCCGGCGCGCTCGGCGTTGAACGGGCGGCATGCCTCGCGGTTGCGGGGCCGGGGGCTGAACTTCGAGGAATTGCGCAACTATCAGATCGGTGACGACCCGCGCACCATCGACTGGAAGGTGACCGCCCGCACCGGCGAGCCCTATGTGCGCGTCTACACCGAAGAACGGGATCGCCCTGCGCTGCTGCTGGTCGACCAACGGATGAGCATGTTCTACGGCAGCCAACTCAACATGAAATCGGTGACAGCCGCCGAGGCCGCCGCGCTCGCGGCCTTCAGCATCCGCAAGCAGGGCGACCGGGTGGGGGGCATCGTCTTTGGTGACGACACCGTGGCCGAACTGCGGCCCAAGGCCAGCAACGCCGCACTGAACCGCCTGCTGTCCTCTATCGCCGAGGCCAATTGCGCCCTGCATGCCACCCGAGAGGTGCCACAATCGATGTCGCTGAACGCGCCGCTGGAGGCCGCCGCGCGCATCGCCACAACCGGAATGATGATCCTCGTCTTCAGCGATTTCGACGAGGCGGACGACCGCACGGAACGCATCGTTCGCAGATTGTCGATGCACAACGATGTGATCCTGTTTCCCATCTCGGATCCGTCCGGGCTGGTGGTTCCGGATGATTTCAGCATCGTTGCCTCGGACGGAACCCTGCAGGTCGAGCTGGATTCGCGCGACACCGAAGTCCGTCAGAAGATCCAGGATGTCGTTGGCGGTCGTATCGCCCGAACGCTCGACTGGACCCGCAAGTATGGCATCCCTGTCCTGCCACTGTCGGCCGGGCGCGAAACGCTGCCGCAGGTGATGGACCTGATGGGCCTGCAGGGGGCGCGGTGATGGCAGATCTTCCTGTCACCGATGGCAAGGATCTTGTCACGCTGCTCGACATGCTCAAGCCGATTCCGGAGCCCGCGCCGATCTCGATGTGGCCGGCGACGCAGGCGTGGATCTGGCTGGGATTGGCGCTGCTGGTTCTGCTGGGCTGGGCTGGCTGGCGCATCCACCGGCACTGGACGGCCAATGCCTATCGCCGCGCCGCGCTGGTGGAACTGAAGGCGGCGGGTGATGACCCGGTGGCCATTGCCGCGATCCTGCGCCGGGCGGCGTTGGTCGCCTATCCGCGCCGCCAGGTGGCCGGGCTGGTGGGGGCGGAGTGGCTGTCGTTTCTTGATCGAACCGGCGGGAAAGGGGCGTTTTCCTCGGACCTGGGTGCCGTTCTGATCAGCGCACCCTATCGCCCACAGCCGGCCTCGCCCGCGCTGGCCGCCGTGGCGCGGGACTGGCTGAAATCTCACAAGGTCAACGCGCCGACGCAGGACGAGGTGCCCGCATGACGCTGTCGCTCGCCTTTCCCTGGGCCTTGCTGTTGTTGCCCGCGCCGTGGGTCGTCTGGCGGTTTGTCCCGCCGTATCGCGACCGGACATCGGCCATCCGGATTCCGTTCTTTCGCCAGATCACCGAGGCCACCGGGCTGGAACCGAAATCCGGCGCTGTCGTGCTGCAACGCCGGCGGGTCCAGATGATCGCAGCGATACTCTGCTGGGGGTTGCTGGTGATCGGCCTTGCCCGGCCCGAATTGCTGGGCCAGCAGATCACGGTCGAAAAGGCTGCCCGCGACATGGTGCTGGCGGTGGATATTTCGGGGTCGATGGATGCCCACGACATGACGGATGCCGCAGGAGAGCGCCAACAGCGCCTGCAGGTGGTCAAGGATGTGGTGGGCAAATTTATCGAAGCCCGCGACGGTGACCGCATCGCGTTGATCGTCTTTGGCTCCCGCGCCTTTGTGCAGACACCCTTCACCGAGGATCTGGCATCGGTCAAGGAGCTGCTGGAGACCACTCAGGTCGGCATGGCCGGGCCGCATACCGCGATCGGCGATGCCATCGGTCTGGCCATCCGCACCTTCGAGACCAGCGAAGTCGACCAGCGCCTGTTGGTGCTGCTGTCGGACGGGGCCGACACGACCAGCACGATGAGCCCGGTGAATGCTGCCGAAATCGCCGCGCAACAGGGGGTATCGATCTTTACCATCGGAGTGGGGGACCCGGAGGGCTCGGGCGAGGACAAGGTGGACCTGAAAGCACTGGAAGACATCGCCGCCCGTGCCAATGGCGCCTTCTACTATGCCACGGACAGTGAGGGTCTGGAGCAGGTCTATGCCGAGATCGAGCGGCTGAACCCGCGGATCACAGAAACTGTCAGCTTTCAGCCGAAGCAGCCCCTGGCCTGGATGCCTTTCGGGTTGGCAGCCGTGATCGCGTTGCTGGCGACGGGCTGGTTGCATCTGTCGACCCGCAGGAAGGCCACGGCATGAGTGCGTTCCTCGATGGTCTGGCCGCGCTTCACTTGTTGCGCCCATATTGGCTGATCGGACTGGTGCCGATGATGGCGCTCTGGTGGAGTGCGCGGCGTCGCAGTTCCGGAAAGGGGCCTGATCCCACGGGCATCGCGCCGCATCTGGCCAGCGCGCTCACCGTGGGCGACAGCGGCACGCGGCGGCTCTATGCCATCGACGGTGTCGCCCTGGCGGTTGTGCTGATGCTTCTGGCCGCCTCTGGCCCGACGTGGAGCCGGGTGCCGAACCCATTGTTGGCGCAGACGGCGCCGTTGGTCGTGGCGCTGGAAGTCACGCGGTCGATGGAAGCGCCCGACCTGCCGCCCAACCGGCAGGAGCGCGCCCGGTTCAAGATCATGGACCTGGTGGCCAGCCGCGCCGGCGCCCGCACGGCGCTGATCGCCTATGCCGGCACCGCCCACCGGGTGGCGCCGCTGACCGAAGACCCGAATATCCTGCGCGCCATGCTGGAGGCGCTGACGCCCGAAGTGATGCCGGTCGAGGGCGACAATGCCACCGCCGCGCTGGCGCTGGCACAGGCCGAGCTTGTAAAATCCGACACACCTGGCGCGATCCTGTTCGTTCTGGACGCCTTGAACGGTTCGGATGCGGCCGCGTTTGCGCAAGCGGCACAGGGCGATGTGCCGGTGTTGTTCCTGGTGGCCGCGCCGGAGGGCAGCCCGCGCGAGGCATTGGATCAGATCCCGGAGGCGCAGGTCATCCAGTTGACCGCCGACGATACCGACCTGCGCCAGATCGAACGGGCGGCGGCGTCGGCCTATCGCGCGGCCCTGCTGGGCGATGAACGGCTGGACTGGGATGACCGTGGGTGGATGCTGGGTTGGCTGATCGTGCCGCTGCTGCTGTTCTGGTTCCGGCGTGGCTGGACGATGCGATGGGCATTGCTGCTGGCGGCGGGGCTGGGCGGCGGTGTGCCCGGCACGGCAAAGGCCGATGTGATCGACTGGTTCTTCACCCCCGATCAACAGGGCATGATGGCCTATCGCGACAAGGAATACCGCGAGGCGGGCGAAGCATTTCAGCACCCGATGTGGCGGGGCCTGTCGATGTTCCGGGGCGGGCAATATTCCGAGGCCGCCGATGTCTTTGCGCGAATGGACACCGCCGAAGCCGCCTTTGCCGAGGGCATGGCGCGCACCCGCAACCGCGAGTACCGTCCGGCGATTGCGGCCTATGAACGGGCGCTGTCCCTGCAACCCGATTTCCCCGAGGCGGATTGGAACCTGGCGGTGACCCGGGCGATCCTCGACTATGTGGAGGACGCTCGCGAGGCGGGTGATACCGGCGAGGAAGCCGGGATCGGTGCCGACGACGTGGTGTTCGACAATACCGAGAAAAAGGGCGCCGATACCGAGAAGGAGTATTCCGAGCCCACGGATGCGCCCGGATTGCAGTCCACCGAGCAATGGATGCGTTCGGTCGATACCAACATGGGCGACTTCCTGCGGACACGGTTCCTGCAGGACAACGTCGATGGAGGGACCCAATGACCCGTGTGCTCGCCGTCCTCCTGCTGTTCATCGGCACCGCGGTCTGGGCGCAGGATACGGCCTCTACGGGTGCGCAACAGTCGGCCCCGGTCACGCCGCGCGTTGAGACAGAGCTTTCGGCGGACACGACGGTGGTGGGCCAGCCGCTGGTTCTGCGGGTCAAGGTGTTGGTGCCGACCTGGATGCCGAGCCCACCGGCCTTTCCATCGATGGAGGCTCCGAACCTGATGGTTCGCCTGCCGGAGCGCGCCACCAACCCGATCAGCGAAAGGGTCGGGGGCGAGACCTGGTCCGGCGTGTCGCGGGCCTATCGGCTGTATCCGATGATCGCCGGTCAGTTTTCCCTTCCGGCACAGAGCGTCGCGCTGACCTATGCCGATCCCGGTGGCGGTGCGGAGCCGTTGACCATCCAGGCCCCGATCGAGGCCGTGACCTTTGTCGCGATCCTTCCTGCGGGCGCCGAAGCGTTGGATCCACCGATCCTGGCCAACGGTTTGTCGTTGGAGCAGACCCTCGATGGCGGTGACGGGACGCTGGGGCAGGGCGATGCCGTCACGCGCACCCTGACCGCGACGATCACGGGCACCTCGGCGCTGTTCATCCCGCCGTTGATACCGGAGGTGAGCGCGCAGGCGGTGCAATCCTATCCGCGTGACCCGGTCGTCAAGGACACCGATGTGCGTGGCGTTGTGTCGGGCAGCCGGACCGACACGACCACCTATGTCGCGCAGTATGGCGGCTCAGTCGATCTGCCCGAGATCTCCATCGAGTGGTTCAACGTCGAAACGGGCAAGGTGGAAACGGCAACGGTTCCGGGGGTGACCCTGAGTGTCGATGCCCCGCCGCCACCGCCGGATGCGCCGAAGATCAACAAGCGTCAGATCGCAATTCTGACCGGGTCCGTTCTGTTGCTGTTGTTGGGGCTATGGGTCTTGCGCCGCTATGCCTTGCCTCCGCTGACAGCCTATCTGGCGGGTCGGCGCGCCCGTTGGAACGCGAGCGAAGCCTTTGCTGCCAAGCGGGTAGAACAGGCCATCGACCGCAAGGACCTGAACGGGGTGCTGAACGCGCTGGCGTTGTGGACAAGCCGCTGCCCTGGCAGCGAAGGCACGGCGCTGGAACCTGCCCTGGCCGGGATCGGGGCGGTGCGGTTCGGGGGCAGCATTGGCGGATCAGGGGATTGGGCGGCGCTGGCGGCGGCATTTCGCGCCGAGCGCACGCGGCGAACAGGTGGTGACACCGACACGCACGATCTGCCGCCGCTCAACCCGTCCTGATCCCTGCGGCGTTCCGCGTGTGGCAAGGGGCGGTCGAAAACGCGACACCTTTAATAAAAAGGGAGACGACCGATGGTTGATATGAACGAGACTCAGATCCGTGCAGGCGAAGAGGTTCTGGAGTTTGATCCCGCCAGTCAGACGGACGCGGGCGTGGTCTTTATCGGCCGCATCCGCAGCCCGTGGAAAGACCGCGCCACCTGTCCCCGCAACATCGGCAGCGCTCGCGACAGCGGTCAGGGCGCCCGGATCGAGTTGGCACCAGGCTATGCGCGTGGCCTCGCAGGGTTGCAGGTCGGTCAACCGCTCATGGTGGTCTACTGGATGCACCACGCCCGTCGGGACCTGATCGTTCAGGCGCCCCGGCACGTTGAGGCGCCGCGCGGCACCTTTGCCTTGCGCTCGCCCAACCGCCCCAACCCGCTGGCCATGTCGGCGGTCCGGATCACGGCGCTGGACCCTGAGGCTGGAACCATCGGGATTGATGCGATCGATTGTATGGACGGAACGCCTCTGGTCGACATCAAGCCCTGGCACGAAACCATAGATACCCCGGCTACTGGTTCGAGCTAGCCCCAAAGGCGCGACGATTCGGCCCTGCCTTTCACAAATTGAACGCGGATCTGGCGACAATTCAGTCGGAAATCCAAGAATTGGCGCTCAGATGGCAACAGCCGGCTGAGTGACCTTAAGGTTATGTTAGTTAATGCGGCAGGATCTGGGCGGTGGCGTGGCGCAGACGTGATTGTCACGGCGCGGGAAACAACACCCCCTACATTGCGGCAAGAACATGGCAAACGCCCCGGGGGAATTGCGGCCTCTCCGGAGGATTGGGCGTTTTTTGTGGCCATGGCGCCGAAACAGGGCGGTTTCGATGGAAACAATCGCCTTTTGACCCATTCCCGCGCGAACCAGCTTTTATTGAGGTTTCCTGAATTTGCCTCAAAGTCGCCGCCAATTTTCCGACAATTTTCGCTTCCTTGGTCATATGGCAAAGAGGTATACCAAAGATGCCCGACTGGGGGGCGATGTCTGTAGGCCACGGGGGCGGCCGCACACAAGACCATGGCGAATTGGCTGTGGGAGAGTAGAGCGTGCGGGTGCTTGCGCGAGCGCGAGTGCATTGGGTTTGACTGAGGCGACACGGGGCGAAGAGGTCCGGGTGGAGCGTCTTGAACCACCTGTATCATTCTTCATCTCCTCGCCGAGAGCAGGGACGGTGTGCCGGTCGCAATGTGGCGTTGGCATCGTGCCCCAATTTGAAACGCAACTGCGAGTGGAGATCGCCGACATGGCTACCACGATGGAAAACGCCCACAGAACGCCCGGATTGACCGGTCGTCGCGTGGTTCGCGGTCGCGGCCTCGAATTGGGCAACACGTATTGTTTCATTAGTCCTGGGGCGGCGACGCCGCGACCCTGCGGATCTTGATAGGAGGCGGCGATGACCAACATTCTTTTGGACTTCAATGATCTGGCCACCGGTGCAATTGTCGACAACCAGTTTTCGGCAAAGGGCGTGACGATTTCGTCCGCCAATGGCTCCAAGCCACCCATGATTTTCGACACCGCCAATCCGACCGGCGGGGATTACGACCTTGCCACTGGCAACATGGGCAAGGTGCTGATCATTTCGGAAGACGGCGACAGCAGTGATCCGGACGACAACGCCGCTGGCGGCAAGCTGGTGTTCGATTTCGACGACGCGGCCGACGTGCAGAGCCTGCGGGTGCTGGACACCGAGGAAGGTGGCTGCATCAAGCTGTTCGACGACGCTGGGTGCCTGATCAAGATCGTCGACATCCCGGACCTGTGCAACAACGGTCAGGCGACCGTGGATATCGATTGTGCCGGCGTCTACCGGATGGAGGTCGTGCTGTGTGGCTCTGCCGCGATTGATGACCTGTGTTATGACATCGACCTGGATCCGGAACTGGACGGCATCGTCGAGGGCACCGCTGGCGATGACCTGATCGACATCGCCTATACCGGCGACCCCGACGGCGACATGATCGACAACGGCGACGCGATCCTTCCCGGCGAAGGTCCCGACGACGATATCGTCTATGCGGGCGCCGGTGACGACACCGTTCTGGGCGGCGACGGCGACGATACGATCTATGGCGACCGTGGCGAGGCCGAGGCAGGCCCGGTCGAGATCACCATCACCGGTCACAACGCCAGCTACGACAACAAGGTCTTTGCCTATACGATCGATCCGGAGACCGGCGAGGTCACCAATATCGAGATCCTGAGCGACAATGCGCGGGCCGACCTGGGCAAGACCTTCACTTACCAGCCTGACCCGGGCGGTGTGATGGGTGTCGGCATCATCAGCCCCGAGGGCACGTTTGTCAGTTCGGCCTACGGCGACAACCTCGATCTGAACCCGGACTGCAAGTTGCACACCATGGGTCTGGGCGAAGACGCCGACGGCTCGGTGACGCTTGGCTTCGAAGACCTGCTGTGTCTTGGCGATCGGGATTTCAACGATGTCGAGCTGAACATCAATCTCGGCACCTCGGGCATGACGTTTGACAATGCCCATTATGACTACAGCTCGGATGGCCCGGTTGTTGACGATTCCGCTGCCGGTGACGACGTTCTCTTTGGCGGCGTCGGCGACGACACGATCTTTGGCCAGGGCGGAAACGACTACATCGACGGCGGCGAGGGCAACGACACGATCGATGGTGGCGATGGCTGCGACGAAGTCCGGGGCGGCGAGGGCGACGATGTCATCGACACCTCCTCCACCACGGCGATCCCGCTGCCCGACCGCGGGTTCCCGGGGCTTGGCCCGATCCCGTTCGTGCCCGCCGATCCGGACGTGAACGACGACAAGGACATCGTGTTTGGCGGTGCCGGAAACGACACCATCACGACGGGCGACGATGCTGACTGGATCGACGGCGGCAGCGGCGATGACACGATTGATGGCGGCATCGACGACGACACGATCAAGGGCGGCACGGGCAACGACATGATCGTTGGCGGTGAAGGCTCCGACACGATCACGGGTGGTGATGGCGACGACACGATCTATGGCGGTCTCGATCCGATCTATCCTGATGCGCTGAACATCGAGGACGATGGAACCCACCCGCTCGGCGCCGACCCGGTGACCGACAACGGCAAGGACCTGATCCACGGCGGCGACGGCAACGACACCATCTATGGCCAGGACGATGACGACACGATCTTTGGCGATGCCGGAGATGACTGGATCGACGGTGGCATCGACGAAGACGAGATCTGGGGCGGCGACGGCAACGATGTCATCCTTGGCGGTCAGGGCGACGATGCTCTGCATGGCATGGACGATACCGACCTGATCCTGGGTGGCACCGGTGATGATGTCATCGCGGGGGGCGAAGGCCGGGATCTGCTTGCAGGCGGCGCTGGCGACGACACGATCTATGGCGACACCCACCCGGACTATGGCCCGACCGACACCGGTGGCGGCGATATCCTGTTTGGCGGCGAAGGCGATGACACCCTGGACGGTGGCGCTGGCGACGATGTGATCGTCGGTGGCGACGGCGAAGACGCTCAGGATGGCGGCACCGGCGACGACCTGTTCGTGAACGTCGATGCGGGCGACGTAGTGAAGGGCGGCGAGGGCGAGGACACGCTGGTCCTGTCCGGTCCGGCGATCATCGAGTACGACGTCGGCTCCACGACCTCGGGTACGATCAACTTCCTGGACTTCGGCAGCGAGGTTCCGGTCAGCCAGGCACAGTTCGAAGACATCGAAAACCTGACCTATGTCATTCCGGAGCCCAACCCGATCCCGCCGGGGGACTCGCCCGATTCACCTCCGGTGATCGAGGACCTGCCGCCCAATACGATTGACGGCGTGGTCGATGGCACCAATGGCGCCGACCTGATGGACAGCAGCTACGTCGACCCCGAAGGCGACCAGATCGACGATGGCACGTCGCTGCCGGGTCTTGGCGGCAACGACGACGTTGTTCGCGGCTTTGGCGGCAACGACGACATCCGCTCGGGTGTTGGCAACGACTACGTGCTGGCAGGGTCAGGCAACGACACCGTCGATGCCGGCAGCGGCGACGATATCGTCCGTGGCGAAGAGGGCAACGACACGCTGCTCGGCTTCGAGGGCGACGACCAGTTGCGTGGCGACGAAGGCGACGACACGCTGCGCGGCATGCAGGGCAACGACGTCCTGGTGGGAGGCCTTGGAACCGACACGCTGGATGGCGGAGCGGGCGACGACGTCCTGGTTGGCGGCGACGCGGATTCCCCGGACTCCGTGACCGGCGACCCGAGCGGCGACACGCTTCTTGCGGGCACTGGTCAGGACGTTCTGTTCGGTGATGGCGGCGATGACACGCTGTCGCTGGGCGAGGACACCGACACCGACGTGGCCTTTGGCGGCGCAGATGCCGATACCTTCCTCGAGGTGCGGGCCGGCGATGTGGTCTTTGGTGGTGAAGCCGGGGATGACAACGACACGATCGACCTGTCCGGGTATACTGGGCCGCTCTCGGTCAACTGGACCGGCGGCGATCCGTCGACCGAATCCGGCACCATCACCTATTTCGATGCGCCGGGCGGCAATGTCACTGGGGTGGCGACCTTCTCGGAAATCGAGAATGTCATTCCCTGCTTCACACCGGGCACACGGGTTGCGACACCCAAGGGCGAGCGGCTGGTCGAAGAGCTGTGCATCGGCGACAAGATCATCACCCGCGACAACGGCATCCAGGAGATCCGCTGGTACGGTCAGAAGAAGCTGGGCTATGGCAAACTCGCCCAGGTCCCGCATCTGCAACCGGTCCTGATCCGGAAGGGTGCCCTTGGCGACGGTCTGCCAGAGCGTGACATGATGGTTTCGCCGAACCACCGGATGCTGGTCGCCAACGACCGCACCTCGCTCTACTTCGAAGAGCACGAGGTTCTGGTGGCTGCCAAGCACCTGGTCGATGGAGAACGCGTGCAGCGTCTGAACGCCCTGTCCACGACCTACATCCACTTCATGTTCGACCAGCACGAGGTTGTGCTGGCGGACGGGTCCTGGACCGAAAGCTTCCAGCCTGGCGATTACACGCTGAACGGCATCGGTGCGGAGCAACGCGACGAGATCCTGGAGATCTTCCCGGAACTCGGCACGACGCAGGGGCGCGATGCCTATATTGCGGCGCGCAAGACGCTGAAACGGCACGAGGCCGTTCTGCTGATGCAATAACACAAGCAACCCGGTGGGGGTTTCGTGGGGGCACGACAGAGAGGGGAGCGGTTTCGCTCCCCTCTCTTGTTTGATCAACGCGGCGCGAAGGGTGCCAAAAATGAATCACTCCTGTGGATAATCTCGCTGGCCGTATCTGACGGCTGACGTTCCGGCGACGGCGTGGATAAAGTCGTTAACAGACACATGGCCCCGACAAGAGCGGCTGGTGAGGCAGGAATGAGAACAGACAGGAAATCGGTCGTGCAGCGGCCGGTGCAAGGAGCGATTGCGCCCGCGGTGCTGACCTTTGGCGTTGGCGACGCAGTGCGCACATCCGCAGGCGATGTCCCCGCCGAAAGACTGCGGCCGGGCGACCGGATCTGCAACGACCGCGGCGGACATGGCGGGCCCGTTCTGTGGGTGTCCATCGGTCAGAACCCGAGGCAGACGCCGCTGATGGGGCGAAAGGTTCTGGTCATGGTGTCAGACAGTCCACGCGGATCACCACCAACCCTTGCGCCATATCGTGGCCGCGTCTCGCGCCAGACGGGCAAGCTCGAACTCGAAGGAACACCACTGCCGGAATGCGGGCGCAGTCGCTGGGTGCACTGACCCGCTAGCCTATCCGGCAGTTCCTTGGGGATGGGCCTCTGCTCGGGTCCATCCCCCTTTTAATTTTAAAATTCAGTTGATTGTGTGTCTTTGTTCAGGTTTGACCTGTGCCTTGATTCACCCTCGCATCCGGGCGCCATCGGCGTCGAACAATGGTCCAGACAGGAGCGTTGCCGGACGCATCTCGCCCAGGATCTCGATCTCGACCCGAAGCCCATCGGCGATCCGATCCGTCGGAACGAACCCGATGGCAACCGAAGTGTCGGTGAAATGTGAATACCCGCCCGAGGTGCAGAACCCGACGACCTCTCCGTCCAGCCAGATCGGCTCGTAGGCCACGACATCGGCATCGTCGGCCTCTACCTCAAAGGTGCACAGCTTGCGCGTCGGTCCGCTCTTGCGTTCGGCCTCTGCTGCCACGCGCCCGATGAAATCGTCTGGCTTCTTCCAGGCGATGAAGCGATCCATGCCGGTCTCGGCCGGGGTGTAGTCAGGCGAGAATTCCCGCAGCCACGAGCCGAACCCCTTGTCCAGACGCAACGACATCATCGCGCGCATCCCGAAGGGGCGCAGCCCAAGGTCCGCGCCGGCATCGCTCAGCACGTGCCAAAGATGGCGCTGGCTCTCAGGCGCGACAAAGATCTCGTAGCCCAGATCGCCGGTATACGAGACTCGCTGGACGATGGCGTCGGCCATTCCGATGGTCATGCGGCGCACGTCCATGAACTTGAAGGCTTCGCTCGAAACGTCGCTGCGGGTGACTCGCGAGAGCAGCTCTCGTGCATTCGGTCCGGCGATCTGGAACCCGGTGCGCCGGTCCGAAACGTTGCGCACCCGCACGCCGCTGCCGCTTTCCAGATGCTGTTCGAACCAGCGCAGGTGGTAATCCTGTGCGCCGTAGGATGCCGTGAGCTGGAAATCGCCTTCGGCGAGGCAAGAGACGGTGAAATCGCCGATGAGACGGCCGGTGGGGTTCAGCATTGGCGTGAGCGCAATGCGGCCCGGCTTTGGAATGCGTCCGGCCATGATCCGATTGAGCCAGGCGCGGGCGTTCGGGCCGGTGACGCGGAACTTGCCGAAATTCTGCGTCTCGTTGATGCCGACGCCTTCGCGCACCGCCATGACCTCCTGTCGGGTCGCCTCCCAGGCGTTGGAGCGGCGGAAGGTCGGGGTTTCATGGGCATCTTCGCCGGGAAGGGCGAAGTAGTTCACCACCTCCAGCCCGTATTGCTGTCCGAAGACCGCGTTCATGCCCTTGAAGATGTCGTACATCTGCGTCGTGCGGAAGGGACGGGCAGCGGGCAGTTCCTCGTTCGGGAAAGAGACCGAGAAGCGGTTCTGGTAGTTCTCGATCACCTTGGGCACGGTATAGCCCGGCGTGGTCCACTTGCCGAAGCGCGCCACATCCAGCGCAAAGGTGTTCTGGTCCGGCTGGCCGTCAATCATCCATTGCGCCAGCGTCAGGCCAACGCCACCGCCTTGGCTGAACCCGGCCATCACCGCGCAGGCAGACCAGTAGTTGCGCAGTCCCGGCACCGGACCGACCAGCGGGTTGCCGTCGGGCGCAAAGGTGAACGGGCCATGGATCACGGATTTCACCCCGGCGGTTTCCAGCACCGGAACGCGGGCATAGGCAAAGGCGATGCTGTCCTCGATCTTTTCGAACTGATCGTTCAGCAATTCGTGCCCGAACCCCCAGGGTGTGCCGTCCACCGCCCAGGCCTCGCAGGGTTTCTCGTAGAACCCGATGCACAGGCCGCGGCCCTCCTGGCGCATGTAGCTCTCGCCGCCGGGATCCATGATATGGGGGAATTCGGTCTCGCGGTTCACGATCTCGGGGATGTCGTCGGTCACGATGTACTGGTGGGCCATCGGCAACAGCGGCAGGTAGACGCCGGCCATGGCACCGATCTCGCGCGCCCACAGGCCGGCTGCGTTGACCACATGTTCAGCGTGGATGGTGCCCTTGTCGGTCACCACGTCCCAGGTTCCGTCCGGGCGCGGGTTGGTCTCGCGCACCATGCAATGGGTCTCGATCTCGGCTCCCGCCATGCGTGCGGCCTTGGCGTAGGCGTGCGTCGTGCCGGACGGGTCAAGGTGACCGTCGAGCGGGTCGTACAGCCCCCCGACAATACCGTCGATGTTCACCAGTTCAGCGCGGTCCTTGATCTCCGCCGGGGTCAGGATGTGCGTGTCCAGCCCCATGTAGCGATGCTTGGCGCGCTCCGCCTTCAGCATGTCGAACCGTTCCTGCGTGTCGGCCAGGGTGATCCCGCCCACATGGTGCAATCCGCAGGACATTCCGGTGATCTCTTCGAGTTCCCGGTAGAGCCCGATGGTATACCCCTGCAAAGCGGCCATGTTGGTGTCGCCGTTCAGCGTGTGGAACCCGCCGGCCGCATGCCATGTCGACCCGCTCGTCAATTCCGACCGTTCGAGCAGCATCACGTCGCTCCAGCCAAGTTTGGTCAGGTGATACAACACCGAACAGCCGACGACTCCGCCGCCAATGACACAGACCCGGGTGGTGGTTTTCATGAAAGCCTCCGAAAGTGATTGCCTCACAGTCTCGTGGCGGTCCGGGGTGTTCTAGACCAAAGGCGACCCCCGATGTCGCTATCGACTGTTCCGATTTTCCGCATGGCCAAGCGGCAAACCGCCCTGTTCAGGCGCCGGTCCTGCAACCCGCGCCCCGGTGTCCGTGCAAAGGTGGCCAGCTTTGTTCTGACGCCCCCGCCCAGGGGGCTCCGGTCTTGGGATATCCCAGCCGGACGCACGCACGCGAAGCGTGCCCGGCCCAACGGTTTTCTTGCGCCGACAGGCGTGGGAAAACGGGCGGGAGCCAACCGCCATCACTCGTTCCAGGCGGGCGGGCGTTTCTCCAGAAAGGCGGCGATCCCTTCGTCGGTGTCCCGCCACAACATGTTTTCGGTCATGACATCGGCCGCATGGGCATAGGCCTCTTCCAGGCCCATCTCTGCCTGAAGATAGAACGCCTCCTTGCCGATCTTCACCGCACTCGACAGCTTTGCGGCCACGGCATCTGCCAGATCGTCTGTCTGTGCCCGCAGGTCTTCCACCGGTACCACCTTGTTGACCAGGCCGATGGCCTCGGCGCGCTCCGCCGGAATGAACCGTCCGGTCGTCAGCATCTCGAAGGCCTGTTTGCGCGGCACGTTGCGGGTCAGCGCGACCATCGGGGTCGAGCAGAACAGGCCGATGTTCACGCCGTTGACGCCAAATCGCGTGCCCTCGGCGGCCACTGCCATGTCGCAGGTCGCCACCAATTGGCATCCTGCTGCCGTGGCGATCCCGTGGGCCTCGGCAATCACCGGTTGCGGCAGGTGGGTGATGGCCTGCATGAGTGCGGCACAGCGGGAGAACAGGTCCTTGAAATAGGCAGCCCCCTTGTCGTCGCTCGCCCGCCCGGCCTGCATTTCCTTGAGATCGTGGCCGGCGCAAAAGACCTTGCCGGCGCCGCGCAGCACGACAACCCGCACCGAGCGGTCAGCGGCAATCGTGTCCAGTTCCCGCTTCAGCGCCGCGAGCATGGCATCCGACAGCGCGTTCAGCGCTGCGGGACGGTTCAGTGTCAGTTCTGCAACGTGGCCGCGGTCGGTGCGCAGCAGGATCTCGTCGCTCATGGTATCCTCCCCTAGTCTGGCCCGACCTTAGCCACGGCGGATGCAGGAGAAAAGCAACGATGACACTCGCACTGGACGGCCCGGCGCTGGAAAGCCTGATGGAAGAGATCTTCCCTCAAGTCTCGGGGGACTTCACCGTGGTCCACGCGCGCGCCGACAGCCTCTGCCTGCGACTGAAGGTCGAGGAACGCCATCTGCGGCCGGGTGGCACGGTGTCGGGGCCGTCGATGTTTGCGCTGGCGGATTGTGCGATGTACCTTGCAGTGCTCAGCCGGATCGGGCCTGTGGCACTGGCGGTGACGACCAACTGCTCGATCGATTTCATGCGCAAGCCGGTCGCCAGTACCGATCTGCTGGGCGAGTGCCGCCTGCTGAAGCTCGGGCGGTCGCTGGCCGTCGGCGACGTGATGATTTTCAGCGACGGCACGACCGACCCGGTTGCGCGGGCGAGCCTGACCTACGCCATCCCGCCATCGCGCTGAGTTCAGTCCTCTCGCAGACCGGTCACGCCAGTTCGCGAGTTGCCGCCTCGATCCGTTTGTAGCCGGCCTCGCCGTGCCAGAACCCGTTGGAAGACGGCGCGCTGCCGGGCAGGGCGTCGAACCGGGCCTGGGCCTCTGCCATGTCGATGCGGTTGGCGCGGATGTCGTCGAACGTTTTCGCAACCGTCACCATGTCAACGTCCTGCGGCATCAGGCGGAGATCGGTGACGCCCATTTTGGCCATCGCCGGAACTTCGGCAAACAGGTTCATGTAGGATTCCGACAGGGTCTGAATGCCGTTTACCCGCAGGAAGCTCTGTCCGTCACGGGTGTTGAGCGGCATGCCGTCGGCATGTTCCTCGCAGACGAACTGGCAATTGTCCTTGGTCCGGCCGTAGGCGCGCGCATGATAGCATCGCGCCGATGTCGCCAGACAGGCCCGACCAAAGACCTGCACCTCCAGGCCGACACCCAACCGGGCAGCTTCGCGCGCCATGACCTCGACAGAAGGCGCGGGGAGTTCGGGCGGCACCACGATATGGGTTGCGCCGTTTGACACCATGTGGGCCATGGTCTGCTCGTTGTAGACGTTCATGAACGGGCCGACCCGGTGGGCCTGACCCGGCTCCAGGTGGAACAGCCCCGCGGCATTGTTGATCTCGATTTCGAACTCGCCGTCCTGCACCAGGTCCGCGCAGGCCTTCCGCTCGCGCTTCAACATGACCTCGGCCAGTCCGGCAAGGACGACC
Organism: uncultured Tropicimonas sp.; assembly: GCA_947495685.1. GTDB lineage: Bacteria > Pseudomonadota > Alphaproteobacteria > Rhodobacterales > Rhodobacteraceae > Tropicimonas. The sequence goes on along the minus strand of CANLZY010000016.1, from coordinate 93,064 downwards.
CGTTTCCCCGCCTTCTCGAGCCGTTCCCCGATGACCTCGATATGGTTGTCAAAGAAGGGCTGCCGCTTGGAGCAGACAACCTCGCCCAGGTACACGGTGTCGATCGGCGTCTCGTCGGCGATGCGGGCATAGAAATCGATCTTCGTCTCGGCGGGCCAGAAGTACTGGATTGGTCCAAGGGTCAGTCGCGGTGTCATCCGATCACCTCCATTTCTTGGTCTGGAAGGCGCCTTCGGTCTGCTTCTGACCCTCGGTCAGCGCCACGAGGTCCGCCAGGTTGGGCTCGCGTCCGGCCCGAACCGCATCCACGGCCTCGCGGAACGAGCTGACAACCTTGCGGACATAGGCGCGCGAGCGTTGGCGCCCTTCGATCTTGAAGGCGTTCACGCCGGCGTCCATCAGGTCGGGCAGCAAGCGCGACAGGTTCAGGCTGATCGGCTCCTCGAAGGCATAGTAGCCCTCGGGGTGCTGCTCGTTGCAGTAGCGGCCCTTGCAGATCGTCGGGTAACCTGCGTTTTCCTCGGCGCCGAACCGGTCGATGGTGAACCCGCCGAGCCGCGTGGACATGTTGCCCGCGTCATCCCTGTCGTATTCCACAAGATGCGCCGGGGAGCAGACGCCATCCATGTTGGTCGACAATCCTGTGGCGTAGTTGGTCAGCGAGCAGCGCCCTTCGACCATCAACCCGTGGTTGCCGAAGATGAAGGTCTCGATTTCGCAGGGAATCTCGGTCTTGATCTCGCGGATCTCGGGGATCGTCAGGATGCGGGGCAGCACGACCCGTTTGACGCCGAATTTCTCGACATAGTAGCGGATCGCATCCGGGCTGGCTGCGGCGGCCTGAACCGACAGGTGCAGGCGTTTGTCGGGGTGGGTGGTGGCGATGTAGTCGCAGACGCCCATGTCGGCGACGATATAGGCGTCAACGCCCAGCTTCGCGCCCAGGTCGGCGGCGTCCTTCCACAACTCGAAGCCACCGGCCGGAGGATAGGTGTTGAGCGCCAGCAGCACCTTGGCACCCTTGTCATGAGCGTATTTCACCGCCCGGCCAAGTTCGTCCGGCGTGAAGTTGAGGCCGGGAAAGTTGCGGGCGTTGGTCGCGTTCTGATAGCCGCAATAGACCGAGTCGGCCCCGGCATCGACAGCCGTGCGCAGGGACGCCGGGGTCCCGGCAGGGCAGACGAGTTCACCTGTGGTCATGTCTGTCTTCCGTCAGTGGTTCGGCCCGTGGGCCATTTCGCGCAGCCGCGTCAGGGCAAGACGCCCCGCGGCTCCGAACATTTCCGCGACATCCTCGGCAATCGACCCTTCGACATCGTCCAACGCGTTGCGCAGGGTCACGATCGCCTCGGTGTCGCCTTCGATCAGCAGATCGCGGGAGAAAAAGATGGCATCCCCGTCCTCGTCGGCATCCAGCAGCCGCATCAGGGTTTTGAAATCGCCTGAAATGCTGGCCTGATGGGCCGGCAAGCGATCACGCTTGACCGCGCGCAGGATCAGCGACGGCAGATAGGGCCGCAGGTGCAGGGCAAAGGGCATGTCCGTCAGATCGATGACGAAACTGGTGCGTTGGTGCTTGCCCAGCCGTTCGAACAGTTCCGGGTGAAGGGCAGCCACGCGGCGCACGATCCGGTAGAGAACTGGCTGCAGTGGCAGCAACGGCATTGGCAGGTCGGCAAGGTCGGGCAGGTGACGTTTGATCGCGTCGCCGGGGGCAGGTGTCGTATTCATGACTCGCGGATATCACAACAAAGGGAAGCGGCATTGACCAAAGTCAATGGCTTCGATGGGGCGCGGAGAGGCGCGGCAAGCCTTGAAGGCAGGTCGGACGGACGGGTCGACCGCCGGTCAATGAAACGAGCATCCTCGGAAGCCACTGGTGGATACGCGCTGAGTCCGGCCTCGGTGCTTGCCTCGTTGAAAGCGCAGTTCATACAACCTCTTGCCGCAACGTCGGCGCGATCTTTCACGCCGTGGAACATTGACGGGGTTGGGGGCATCACGAGCATGGTCGGTCCTGAGAAGGGCACAATACCGCGAGCCCGACGGACGCCAAAAACCCAACCGATCCGACATGGGACGGCGATCAGGCGAGCGGACGGGTCCACGATGGGCTTGGTCTACGCCCGCCACCCCAATGGGACAAGCCATAAGCCATACCTGCAATGCAGCTTGAACCGGAGCGCAGAGCTCAGGCGGCCTGCTCGGCCTGTGCCATCGCGTCCGCCGTTGCTTCGAAGGCCAACAGGATCGATGCGTGTCGGTTGGTGAACTCGCGAGCTGGCAGCAACACCTCCAGCCCGTCGAAGGGGGGGGCCGGCACGTCGCCGTTTTCGCGCAGCATTGCGGCCAGTTGATCGCGGCCGCGCTCCACATCGCTGCGGGACAGGCCGATGACATGCGCGCCCAGCACCGAGGCCGCCGCCTGTCCAAGCGCGCAGGCCTTCACGTCTTGCGCGAACTCGGCAATCTTCCCGTCGCGCAGCACGACATCCACGGTCACAGTGGAACCGCACAGAGGCGATCGTCGGCGTGACGTGGCAGAGGGCGCGTCCAGCCGACCGAGGTGCGGAATGTCCGCCGCGAGCGCAAGGATGCGTCCGGAATAGAGCTTGACGAGATCGAGATCGCTGGCCATTGCCTGTCCTCCGGGGCGAGTTCTGCCTTCATAGCCCTGCCAAAACGATTTGCAAAGGAGCAAGCCATGGACTTCGATCCACACGCCCTGCGCTATGACGCACACGGCCTGATCCCCGCAATCGCCCAGGACGACGAGTCCGGCGATGTGCTGATGATGGCCTGGATGAATGCCGAAGCCGTTGCCAAGACGCTTGAAACTGGTCGGGTAACCTATTGGTCCAGATCTCGGCAATCGTTCTGGGTCAAGGGCGAAAGCTCCGGACACACGCAGGCGTTGGTCGACCTGAGGGTCGATTGCGATCGCGATTGCCTGTTGGTTCGCGTCCGTCAGGAAGGACCGGCCTGTCACACCAACCGGCGCAGTTGTTTCTATACGGCGGTGCGGTCAGGCGCTGAAGTCGAAATCATGGCTCCGATGGAGTGACGCGTTGAAGGGCCGCCAACAATCGATGCGTTACAGGCCGATCCGGCGGCGAATGTCATCCGGCGTGTCGCCATCCGCGCGATAACGTGAAATGGCGCGGGCGTCGTCGCGTTTTGCCAGGCGCTTGCCGGACTCGTCTCGGATCAAGGTGTGGTGATGATACTCCGGCGTTGGCAGGCCGAGCAGCCGTTGCAGCACGACGTGGATCGCGGTGGCATCGAACAGGTCCTGGCCACGGACCACATGGGTGATGCCCTGCGCAGCGTCGTCGATGACCACCGACAGGTGGTAAGATGTTCCCATATCGCGGCGAGACAGGACGATATCGCCGATCTCGTGGATCAACGTGTTCGGGTCGACTCGAACCGTGCCTGCCTGTCCTGATGGACCCGATCCGGATTCTGAAAACTCAATAATGCCAGTGTGTTTTGACGCCAGTCTCATGTCGAGACGCAACGCCTGATCCAGGGGCATCGGCCCGTCGCGCGGCGTGACGCGGCAGGTGCCGGGATAGACAAGTCCATCTGGGCCCATGAGTGGCGCCCCGCCTTCCTGTGGGGCCTGGGCCGCCTCCTGGATGTCGCGCCGGCGGCAGGTACAGGGGTACAGCAACCCACGCGTCCAAAGGCTTTCGAGCGCAGCGCGATAGGTCGGCAGGCGGTCCGATTGCCGCATGACCGGCACCGGCCATGACAGCCCGAGCCAGTGAAGATCGTCGTAGATGGCGGCCTCCCATTCCGGGCGGGCGCGGCCTTGGTCGATGTCCTCGATCCGCAACAGAAAGGTGCCGCCCGCCGCCGTGGCCATGTCATGGGCGAGGATCGCCGAATAGGCGTGCCCGAGGTGCAGCGGACCGGTCGGCGAAGGGGCGAAGCGGGTTCTCATCGCTTGGCGGTCAACTCCCGCGGCTGACGTTGCTTTGGTGGATGATCAGCCAGGCCAGCAGGATGAACATCGGATGCGTCAGCCCCCCGGAAAATATCAGCGCCAGCACCCAGATCGGCGCGACCAGCAGGCCGAGCCAGAACCGCCCGGCGATCATGATCGACAGCGGTGGCAACAACAGGGCAAGCAGGTAGTTCATCGCGGCGCTCTCCGGTTCACGTGTCGGCGTCGACCGTTGCGGGCGCGGGAAGCCCCAGCCAGTCGCACCACGCGGCCTTGGCCCGGTCGGTGTAGATCTTGTAGCGCACCTTGCGCCCCCGCCGGCCACCCTTGGCATCCACTGGACGGAACAGGCCGAAATTGACATTCATCGGTTGGAACGTCTTGGCCTCTGCACCACCGGTGATGTGTGTCAGCAGGGCACCCATCGCCGTGTCGACCGGAACCGGGGGCAGGCTTTGCCCCAAAACCTCGGCAGCGGCCATACGCCCGGCCAACAACCCCATCGCGGCGCTTTCCACGTAGCCCTCGACCCCGGTGATCTGGCCCGCAAACCGCAGGTGCGGCCTGCCGCGCAGGCGCATCTGGTCGTCCAGCAGCGTCGGAGAATTGATGAAGGTGTTGCGGTGGATGCCGCCAAGCCGCGCGAACCGGGCGTTTTCCAGCCCCGGGATCATCCGGAACACCTCGGTCTGGGCGCCGTATTTCATCTTGGTCTGGAAGCCGACGATGTTGAACAGGGTGCCAAGCGCGTTGTCGCGGCGCAACTGCACCACGGCATAGGCCTTTTCCGTCGGGTTGTGGCTGTTGGTGAGCCCGACCGGCTTCATCGGACCAAAGCGCAGGGTCTCGCGACCGCGTTCGGCCATGACCTCGATCGGCAGGCAGCCGTCGAAGTAGCCAGCGGTTTCACCCGGTTTGAACTCGGTCTTGTCCGCGGCCAGCAGGGCGTCGATGAAGGCTTCGTACTGCGCCTTGTCCATCGGGCAGTTCAGATAGGCGGTGCGCTCTTCCTCGGTATCGCCCTTGTCATAGCGCGATTGCATCCAGGCCACGTCCATGTCGACGGACTCGGCATAGACGATGGGCGCGATGGCGTCGAAAAAGGCCAGCGCATCCTGGCCGGTTTCGGCGGCGATCGCCTGGGCCAGTGCGCCCGATGTCAGCGGGCCGGTGGCGATGATCACCGGGCCGGCGTCGGGGCCTGGCAGGTCGGTGATTTCGTCCTCGACCACCGTGACCAGCGGATGCGCCCGCAGCTTTTCCGTGACGGATTGCGAGAACTGGTCCCGATCCACCGCCAGCGCGCCGCCAGCGGGCAGGGAATGGGCATCGGCGGTGGTCATGATCAGCCCGTTGGCTGTCCGCATCTCCCAGTGCAGCAGGCCAACCGCGTTGTTCTCGTCGTCATCCGACCGGAACGAGTTGGAGCAGACCATTTCGGCCAGGTTGCCCGTGTGGTGGGCAAAGGTTCCAACCTTGGGCCGCATCTCGTGAAGAACGACAGGCACGCCCATTTGGACGGCCTGCCAGGCGGCTTCGGAGCCGGCCATGCCGCCTCCGACGATGTGAATTGCGCGTGTCATGCTGGCCGATCTAGGGGATACGACCGACTTTGGAAAGGTCCTAGCTGGTCCGGGCTTGTCGGAATTCCTCGCGGAAGATGTGTTCCAGCTCTTCCGAGGAGACCGGTTGGCGAAGATGGTCGTGACGGACAACCGGGCTGCCGGTCTGATCGGTCGGGCCATCGGGCAGAGGGCGCGCAGCCGCCGGTTGCCGAGGGCGGACCTGCGGATGCGGATCCACATCGGCGTCGGAGGGCTCGCACCGCAGCGGGGCGCGTTTTTCCCGGTTCTTCGGGTCGGTTTCGGCATAGGTCAGCATCAAGGATGCGATCAATGCCAGGTCACGCCAAAAGCCGCCAAGCTCATCTGCGATGCCCATGTCCATCATTCTCAGGTAGCTTGCCCAGAAGGTCACGATGGCAAGCGTGAGCGCCGCGCCGCGCAGCCACACACCGATCATCACCAGGTACGACAGCACGAAAACAAAGCAGGCGGCCGACGGTCCGGCGATCTGTTCGGGCAGCACACGCCCGAACAGCGGCGTCAGGTCAGAGCCGGGGATCAACCCGATGGCACCTGCGAGAAAATAGGAGGCAATCAGAATTCGCAGCAGATTCTGCGCCGGAGCACTCAGAACCAGTCGATCACTGGTTTGGTCTTGCATGTTCAGTCCCCTGATATGCGCTGCGCAAACGTACTCTTACCAGGTCTGACACATGATCTGCGGCAACAATTCTTGTACACCTGCAGGATTGTTCACGAACACGGCAGGTTCAGGGGCGAAATGGGGAGATTTTCGCTTTTGATTGTGAAGGTTAACGCGAACAGAGTGTTTCCAAACCGGCAATCAAGGCGACGGTATGCGCGAAACACTCAAGATTTCTTGGATGAACGCAAAACGGGGGCATGTTCGTGCCCCCGTTTTGTCGAATTCACGCCTCGGCGGAGGCTTCGCCGTCATCTCCGTCAGCGTCGTCTTCGCCTTGTTCAACAATGCGGGCAACCGACACGACCTCTTCGCCGACGGCGGTGTTGAACACCCGCACACCGCCCGCGCCACGCGAGCGGAAGGAGATGCCATCGACCGGGCAACGGATCGATTGGCCGGTTGAGGTGGCCAACATGATCTGGTCGTCGGACTCGATCGGGAAGCAGGCGACAATGGCACCACCGCGCATGGCACGATCCATTGCGGCCACGCCCTGGCCACCACGCCCGCGTACCGGGTAATCGTGGCTGGAACTGGTCTTGCCGGCACCTTGGGCGGTGATGGTCAGGATCAGGTCTTCGGCGGCCGACATCTCGGCGTAACGTTCGGGGCTCAGCTGGCCTTCGGCCACCGCCTCCTCGTCATCGTCGGCCTCGACGTCTTCGTCGATGGCGCCGGCCATCAGGCGGCGTTGCTTGAGATAGGCGGCGCGCTCGGAAGCCTCGGCCTCAAAGTGGCGAATGACCGACATCGAGACAACCGTATCGTCCTTGCCCAGCCGAATGCCGCGCACGCCAACCGAACTGCGGCTGTTGAACACCCGCACGGCCGTGCTCGGGAAACGGATCGCCCGGCCCGAACTGGTCACCAGCATCACGTCGTCATCCTCGGAACAGATCCGGGCATTGATCAGCTTGGTGTCGGCGTGCTCGTCCTCGAACTTCATCGCGATCTTGCCGTTGCGCATCACGTTGGTGAAATCCGACAGCCGGTTGCGCCGGACGGTCCCGGCCGAGGTGGCAAAGACAATCTGCAGATCTGCCCATTCGTCCTCGTCGCGGTCCACCGGCATGATCGCGGCAATCGACACCCCGTTGGGGATCGGCAGGATGTTGACGATGGCCTTGCCCTTGGCGTTGCGGCCAGCGGCCGGCAGGCGCCAGGTCTTCAGCTTGTAGACCATGCCCTCCGTCGTGAAGAACAGCAGCTGCGTATGGGTGTTTGCCACGAACAGCGTCGTCACCACGTCATCGTCCTTGGTCGACATGCTGCTGAGGCCCTTGCCGCCGCGACGCTGGGCGCGGAAATCGGACAGCGGCGTGCGCTTGATATAGCCGGTCTGGGTAACCGTCACGACCATGTCTTCGCGCTCGATAAGGTCCTCGTCCTCCATGTCGCCGGACCAATCGACGATCTCGGTGCGGCGCGGCACGGCGAATTGGGTGCGTACCTCGTTCAGCTCGTTCGAGATGATCTCCATGATCCGGTCGCGCGAGCGCAGGATGGCGAGGTAATCCATGATCTTCGCGGCCAGGTCCTGCAACTCGTCCGTCACTTCCTTGACGCCCATGGCGGTCAGGCGTTGCAGACGCAGTTCCAGGATAGCGCGGGCCTGGGTTTCAGACAGGTTGTACGTCCCGTCCTCGTTCATCTTGTGGGTCGGGTCGTCGATCAGCCGGATATAGGGTGCGATGTCTTCCGCCGGCCAGCGGCGGGTCATCAGTTTCGCGCGGGCCTCGGCCGGATCTGCCGACGACCGGATGGTCGCGACGATCTCGTCCACATTGGTGACCGCAACGGCGAGTCCACAAAGAATGTGCGAGCGTTCGCGCGCCTTGCGCAGCTCGAATGCCGTACGGCGGGCGACGACTTCTTCGCGGAAATCGAGGAAAGCAGTCAGGAAGTCGCGCAGCGTCAACTGCTCCGGGCGACCGCCGTTCAGCGCCAGCATGTTGCAGCCGAAATGGGTCTGCATGGGGGTGAAGCGCCAGAGCTGGTTCAGCACCACGTCGGGTGTCGCGTCCCGCTTCAGTTCGATCACCACCCGCACGCCGATCCGGTCGGATTCATCCTGAACGTGCGCGATGCCTTCGATCTTCTTGTCGCGGACCATTTCGGCGATCTTTTCGATCATCGTGGCCTTGTTGACCTGATAGGGGATCTCGTCGAGCACGATGGCAAAGCGGTCCTTGCGGATCTCTTCGACACGGGCCTTGGCCCGGATGACGACAGACCCACGTCCCTCCAGGTAAGCCTTGCGGGCGCCAGAGCGGCCCAGCATGACACCGCCGGTGGGGAAATCGGGGCCGGGGACGTATTCGATCAACTGCTCGGACGTGAGATCCGGATCCTCGATCAACGCCAGCGTGGCATCGATCACTTCGCCCAGGTTGTGCGGTGGGATATTGGTCGCCATGCCGACGGCAATACCGCCCGCGCCGTTGACCAGCATGTTCGGATAGCGCGCCGGCAGAACCGAGGGTTCGCGGTCCTTGCCGTCATAGTTGTCCTGGAAATCGACGGTGTCCTTGTCGATGTCGGCCAGCAGGTAGGCCGCCGGCTTGTCCATCCGGACCTCAGTGTACCGCATGGCGGCGGCGTTGTCGCCGTCCATGGAACCGAAGTTGCCCTGTCCATCCAGCAGTGGCAGCGACATCGAGAACGGCTGTGCCATCCGCACCAGCGCGTCATAGATCGCGCTGTCGCCATGCGGGTGATACTTGCCCATCGTGTCGCCGACGGGGCGGGCGGATTTGCGATACGACTTTTCGTGCGTGTTGTTGGTTTCGTGCATCGCATAGAGGATGCGCCGGTGCACCGGTTTCAACCCATCCCGCAGATCGGGAATGGCCCGGCTCACGATCACGCTCATGGCGTAATCGAGGTAGGAGGTTTTCATCTCCTCGGAGATGGAGATCGTTGGCCCGTCATAGGTCGGACGGTCCGGGCGATCTTCTTCTTGGTTTTCAGGAGGTTCCGGGGTATCGGTCATTCTTTGCCTGCGATTTGGGCGCACCGCTATATCTTGTTGGCGCATCATAGCCGATCCGCCATATCAGGTGCAATGGTAGGTACGAAAATCCCGGGTCATCACCCGTTAGAGTCTTTCAACATACTGTTTTTATGTGATAACTTTCCGAATTGATTTTCTTCGGCCTCCGGCGCCTTGCAATGATCTGTCGGGGCGAACCAATGCCTGCAAGCGACGAATTAAGCCGGTCAGGCGTGATCTTCGGCTTGCAGGACGCTTGAAAGGAGTCATGTCCAAGCGGTTGTTCAGACCTGACGGTGCGATCTCATGCTGGCAGGAGCCATGCCGCACGAAGGGCGCGATGCTCAAGGCCGTCATCCGTCATCCGGGGCCGGGGCCGTCGACGCATGCCGGAGCGCTCCGGCGGATTGGCAGCAGTCGCTGCATTGCCTTGATGATCTGGTCCCGCAAAGAGAGCGCGCCTACCGGTGTGGCCCCATGCCCCGTTGGCGCCGGTCGACCTTACTCTGCGGCAAAGGTGATGACCGGGTCCATGGTGTTCAACTGGTCCTCCCGCAGGTGACATTTCACCTGATGACCGTCACCAAAATCGCGGATCGGGGGAACTTCGCGCTCGCAGAGACCACCGGCCACCTCGGATTTCCAGTTGCACCGGGTCTGGAATGGACACCCGGGCGGCGGGTTCATGGCCGACGGGATGTCGCCCTCCAGCACGATGTGCTTTTTCTGGACCGAGGTGTCGGCGATCGGCACCGCCGACAGGAGCGCCTCGGTGTAGGGGTGATAGGGCGGCGAAAAGACCTGATCGGTCGATCCCAGTTCCACGACGTGTCCGAGGTACATGACCATCACCCGGTCGCTGAGATAGCGCACGATCGACAGGTCGTGCGAGATGAACAGCAGCGTGGTCTTTTCCTCGCGCTGGATTTCCATCAGCAGGTCGGTGACGGCCGCCTGCACCGACACGTCCAGCGCCGACACGGGTTCGTCGGCAACAACGATGCGGGCACCGCCGGCAAAGGCGCGGGCAATCCCGACTCGCTGTTTCTGCCCGCCCGAAAGTTGCCGTGGCATCCGGTCGGCAAAGGCGCGCGGCAGCTTCACCAGGTCCAGGAGTTCCAGCATCCGCGCCCGGCGCTCGGCCTCGGAATTTCCGATACGGAAGATTTCCAGTGCCCGGACGATCTGCCGCCCCACGGTCATCGACGGATTCAACGTGTCGAACGGGTTCTGGAACACCATCTGCACCGAAGAGACCAACGCGGTGTCCCGTTGCTCGATCGGCAGTTGTTCGATCGACTGACCGTCCAGCCGGATGGAGCCCTCGGTGGCCGTTTCCAGCCCCATCAGGACCTTGGCAAAGGTCGACTTGCCGCAGCCGGATTCCCCGACGATGGCCAGTGTTTCGCCCTCGTGGGCGGTAAAGCTGATGGTCTCGTTGGCCTTGACCACCTTCTGGCTGCCGCCGAACAGGGCGTTGGCCGAAACCTCGTAGTACTTCTTCAGGTCCTTGATTTCGAGGATCGGCCTGCCGATCTCGCCGGACTCAACCTGAATGGCCTTGGCGAGGGGGGCTTGCCAGTCGATTTCATGGAATTTCAGGCACCGGGTAGAATGCCGCTCGTTGCCCGCGACGGGATGCATCGCGATCTCACCTGAATCGCAACGTCCGGCCTCGAAATAGTCGCAGCGCGGGCCAAAGTTGCAGCCGTGAGGCCGTTCGTGTGGCAATGGGAAATTGCCCGGAATGGCGACCAGCGGGCGGGAGTTCTTGTCGGCGGTCGGCAGCGGGATCGAGCGGAACAACGCCTGCGTGTAGGGGTGTTGCATCTCGTCGAAGATGTCCTGGATGGAGCCACGCTCGACCGCCTCGCCGGAATACATCACACAGAGCCTGTCGCAGGTCTCCAGGACCAGCCCCAGATTGTGGCTGATGAACAGCATCGACGTGCCGTATTTCTTGCCGAGATCCTTCACAAGATCGACCACGGCGGCTTCGACCGTCACGTCGAGCGCCGTTGTGGGTTCGTCGAGGATGAGCAACGACGGCTTGGACATCAGCGCCATGGCGATGACGATCCGCTGTTGCTGACCACCGGAAAGCTGGTGCGGATAGGAGTTGAGCATGCGTTTGGGGTCGGGTAACCGAACGTCTGTCACCACCTCGAGGGCCCGTTTCCAGGCCTCGGATTTCGAGATCCCCTCGTGGATCATGGGGACTTCCATCAGCTGTTGGCCGATTTTCATTGCAGGATTCAGGCTGGCCATGGGCTCCTGATAGATCATGGCGATCTCGGAGCCGCGAATGTCGCGGAGTTCCTCGGGGCTCATTTCGCTCAGATCGCGGCCCTTGAACTTGATCGAACCACCAACGACGCGGCCGTTCACGCCAAGGTCCTGCATGATGCCCAGGGCGACAGTCGACTTGCCGCAACCGGATTCTCCCACCAACCCCATGGCTTCGCCCGGACGAACAGTGACCGAAAAGTCCATGACCGCCGGGATCTCCCGCAAACGGGTGAAGAATGATATCGAAAGCTTGTCAATCTCCAGGATCGGGCCGTCATAGTCCCACTTGGTCATGTCTGGCTCCCAGTTGTTCGTTGCGTCGCGTGGCCGGGGGCTCCCGCCCTGTTTCCGCGCCCGAACCGGGCTTGGAAACTGGTTGGGCAGGGCGCGCGCTGCGCGCGCGATCCCGGTGCCCGTGACGTCTTCTGTCCTGAAGCCCCTCGCTTGGACCGGAGGGTTGGCGCCCCGGCTGCTGGCATGGAGCGCCCCTTGGCGATGCAGTGCGTTGGTCTCATCAGTCCTTCAGGCTTTCTTCGCGCAGGCCGTCAGCCAGCAGGTTCAGCCCCAGCACCAGGCTCATCAGCGCCAGTGCAGGCGCAAGGGCCGGGTGCGGGTATATCGACAGCAGCTTGCGGCCGTCATTGATCGTGGTGCCCCAGTCCGGGCTCTCCGGGGCAAGGCCAAGGCCAAAGAAGCCGAGGGTCCCCAGGAGGATCGTGGTGTAGCCGATGCGCAGGCAGAAATCGACAATCAGCGGCCCGCGGGCATTTGGCAGGATCTCCCAGAGCATCGTGTACCATGGGCCTTCGCCACGGGTCTGGGCGGCGGCCACGTAGTCGCGGGTCTTGATGTCGAGGCCGAGGCCACGAACGATCCGGAACACGGTGGGTGCGTTCACGAAGACCACCGATACAAAGACGATCAGGATGTTGGGCGGCACGGAGATGATCCCGAGCGGATCCGTGTTCCAGGCGACGCCCAGATAGATCCAGAGGCCGACCACGAGTGTCGCCGTCAGATAGGCCGCGCGCTTGGCCGGCTGCGTGAAGAAACGTGCGTTCAGCAGCACCACCATGAACACGATCGGAAACAGGAACAGAACGCCCGCCATATACTTGGGCAGCCCCGTTTTCACGATCTCGGGCGTCACCAGAAGGTAGAACAGCAGGATCACCGGGAAGGCGAGGATCAGATTGGCAAGAAACGACAGGAACATGTCGAGCTTGCCACCGTAATAGGCCGCCGGCAGGCCAAGTGTTATCCCGACCATGAAGGCAAAGAGCGTCGCAAGCGGTGCGATCTGCATGACGATCGTCGATCCCGACACCATCCGGCTGAACACGTCGCGGGCAAGGTTGTCGCCGCCAAGCAGGTAATAGGCATAGACATCCACCCCGTCTGGGACAGGCGTGCCGGGAAGCTTGTTCTTCATCCCTGACAGTTGGCCCAGCGGATCATGGGTGATGATCGAGCCGGCAAACAGCGCGGTGAAGACCCAGAACAGGACCAGCGCGAAACCGATCATGCCGACCGTGGAATCGAACAGTTTGCCGTAGAGACCAAGACGGCGCTTGAACCGGATCGACAGGACAAAGACAGTGACCATGCCGATCCAGACCGGCGTGAACTGGGCGAAGATCTGGGCGATGATGCTGCCCCAGGATAGCGGTTCCATGCTCTTTGGCCTTTAAGAAATGCGAATGCGCGGGTTCAGGAAGACATAGCCGACATCCGATATCAGCTGCGTCACCAACACCACGATGACGGCCACGACCGAACAGCCCAGAAGCAACTCGACGTCGTTGTTCCCGGCGGCCTGGACAAGTGTCCAACCGAAGCCCTTGTAGTTGAACAGCGTCTCCACGATCACCACGCCGTTCAACAGCCACGGGATCTGCAACATGATGACCGTGAACGGGGCGATCAGCGCATTGCGCAGTGCGTGTTTCAGGACGATGTTGGTAAAGCTCACACCCTTCAGGCGGGCCGTCCGGATATACTGGGTGGTCATGACCTCGGTCATGGAGGCGCGGGTCATCCGGGCAATGTAGCCCATGCCGTACAGGGCGATGGTCACCACCGGCAGGGTGAAGTTGGCAAAGGTGATATCGTCCATGGCGCTGGTGGCAGTCCCCTTGAACCATTTCAGGCCGACGGCAGAGGAGGCAAAGACAGCAATCAGGATCACCCCGGACACATATTCGGGTGTCGCCGTCGTGGCGATGGAAATGGTGGAAAGCGATCGGTCGAGCCGCGTGCCTTCGCGCATTCCGGCGAGCACACCCAGGACCAGCGCCATCGGCACCATCAGTATCATGACCCAGAACATCAGCTTGGCGGTCAGCCCAAGGCGCTTGAACACGATGTCCCGCACGTCTTCCTTGAAGACGATCGAATGGCCCCACTCCCCCTGCAGCACGCCGCAGCGGGTTTGTGCCTGGTCGGCGTTGTCGTCGTCGATGCAGCGGCCGGTCACCTTGCCCGCGTCATCCGTGTAGGTCCAGCCGGGCACGACGCCAAGCCACTCGCCATAGCGGGCCACCATCGACCGGTCGTACCCGTTCTTGCCCAGCCAGCTGGTGACCTCTTCGTCGGTCATGCGGACGTTGCCCTGGAACTTTGCGACTTTCTCGAGATTGGGCTGCAGGTTCGTCAAGACGAACACGATGAAGGTCAGTGCTATGGCGGTGAGCAGCATCACTCCGATACGGCGGAGCAGGAATATGGCCATGGTTCTTTCCTACCGGAAACGCGGGGCCGATCCGTTGGGGTCGGTCTGCGCATCGTTGGGGGAATGACCGCGGGCGGACACCCGCGGTCACCGTGTTTGGGTCGCCGGGTGGCGATCAGCCCGTCAGGCCGATGAACTGATAGCGGATCTCGAACTGCGGATGCATTTCCGCGCCCACGATGCCGTCGCGGAAGTGGCGGAACAGCGAGCGCCAGTAGGGTTGGACGATCACGCCTTCTTCCTGCATCATCGTCTGGAGCTTTGCCATGATCTCGCGGCGCTTGTCGGCATCTGCAATCGCCATAGCATCGCTCAGAAGCGCGTCGAATTCAGCATTGGCAAAGCCGGTCTCGTTCCACGGAACACCGCTCACATAGGCGAGCGCCAGAACCTGTACGCCAAGCGGACGTTGGTTCCATTCCGTGGCAGAGAACGGGAATTTCGCCCAATCGTTCCAGTACGTCGAGCCGGGCAGGACCGTCCGCTTGACCTTGAAGCCGGCGTCGCGCAGTTGCGCGGCCACCGCGTCGCAGGTGTCCTTGTTGAAGCCATCGTCGAGCGACGTGATTTCGTGCTCGAAGTCCATCATGCCGGCGTCCTCCATCAGTGCCTTTGCACCGTCGGGATCAAACGGCATCGGCGGAAGCTTGGCGTATTCCGGATGGATCGGGCAGACGTGATGGTTCTCGGCGACCGTGCCACGACCGGCATACCCAAGTTCGAGCAGGACGGCATTGTCGATCGCCATCTGCAACGCCTTGCGCACGCGGACATCGCCATAGGGCGGCTTGCCGTCAACTTCGGTCTGCTGGTTGGTGCGAATGACCAGCGTTGCGGCGGTCGTCACTTCGGACATCTGAAGGCCGAGATCGGACAGGATGTCGATAAACTCGCCCGTCGTCTCGTAAACCATGTCGACTTCGTCGGATTCCAGGGCCGCCATGAAGGCTGCCGGGTCGGTGCCGTAGTCGATGAACTCGATCCGGTCGAGGTAGGCGCCGTTGCCTTTGTTCCACCAGACGTGGTCCGGATTGCGCACGATCACCGCCTTTTCGCCCACCGCATAGCTCTCGGGGATGTAGGGGCCGGTGCCGATCGGGTCGCCGACAGGATCGTCGTATTTTGCAGACGGGTGGGCGATCGGGGCCGGGTAGTCGGCCATGCTGGCAATCAGCGTGATGTCGGGGGCCGGCAGGGTCAGCTTGATGGTCAGATCGTCAACCACGACGGCGGCGCCGTCCCGCAGCTTGCCGGTCGCGTCGTCGATCAGCGATGCCATCCGCGTGGCCATCGAATTGCCTTCGACGGCTTTGTCGCACCACATCTCGATGTTGTAGAGCACATCGGATGCCTTGAAGGCGTCACCGTTGTTCCAGGTCACGCCCGGGCGCAGGTTCAGAGTGTATTCGGTGGCATCGTCGCTGACGTCCCAGCTCTCGAGAAGGACAGGTACGAATGTGCCATCGGCTTCGTAATGCACGAGCAGTTCAAGCCAGCCGCGGGTGATGTTGCCGATTTCCGACCAGTCGTACAGCCGCGGCTCTTTCATGCCCCGTACTTCCTGCTGGATGCGGATCGTGCCGCCCATCATGGGCTTGTCCATGGCCATCGCGGGCTGATGGGCGCCGATGAGGGCGTATGCACCGGCGGCGGTAACGCCAAGCGCTGTCGCGCGGGTCAGGAACTCGCGGCGGTCAAGCTGACCGGCCTTGAATTCCCTGGCGTACATCCGGGCGGCCGAGTGGATGGGCTTACCGGTAAGGGTAGGTTGGGTCATTCTGGTCTCCCTGGGATACTCACTTTTGCCGTGGCGAAGCGGGAACTTTGCGCGCTACCGAATAGTGTCGTTTCGGAAATTCCGCTGTCCTCTGTTTTGGTCACCACTGGTCTGATCATTCGGCAACGGATTGGCCGAACCGTCAACGCCGCCATTCAACCGACGATAGGTCAAAAGCGACATTCGCGAGAAGCAAAAGCGACATTGATCTGGAAGGCAATACAAAATGACCAGATTTCGGCAACGCGACCTGTCGACCGGTCAGCGCGATGGCCGGATGCGTCGGCGGACAAACGCAGAATTCTCCACGAAGGCGGGCGATTAGGGCGGCAAGGCCGGGCCGTTGGCACCGAGATGCGGTTGTCGCCCCTTGACGTTAGGTCAGGCGCGGGGAGCCTCGCGAAACTCGGTCGGCGTCTGGCCGGTGCGATTGTGGAAGGCGCGGGTGAAATAGGCGGCTGAGTTGTATCCGAGCACCTCTGCGACCCGTTTGACCGGCAACGAGGTGTCCAGCAGCAGCCGCCGTGCCTCGAAGGTCAGACGGTCGGCCAGAAGCTCGGAAGCCGGCCGGCCGCAGGTCTGGTTGCAGACACGGCTCAGGTGGGTCGGGGTGACGCCCAATGCTTCGGCAAAATCGCTGACCGACTGCCCGGTATAGAGCTGGTCCTCGATGGCGCCGGTATAGCGCCGCACCAGCGCCCGCGCGGCGCTGTCTTCGGCCAGGTCCTCGGTTGAAATGCGTTGCCGGTCAAGCCAGACGGACAAAAGCCCGGTGTAATGGTGAATGGCCTTGTCGCGCAGTGGTCGGTCGCCCTCGACCTCGCGCTGGAGGTTCTCCAGCAAGACGCTGGCCTCTGCCTGCAGGCGCGCTTCCCGGATCCGCAAGTGCACCGGCGCATCGGGCAGGTCGATCGCGGATGCTGCGTTGAAAAACGCAGCGGTGCCGAACACCTGGCCCGAAACCTCGAAGCCGTGCATCGTGTTGGGTGGTATATAGACCGCGTTGTGGGGGCCAAAACCTCGGGTCAGCCCTGCAACGGTGATCCGGCCCTGGCCTCGGGTGAACCAGAGCAACAGCGGCATGCGGTAGCTTCGCATTGCCTCGGTGCGCCAGCGTCCACCGCGGGTCAGCTGTTGCATTGGCACCAGTCGAAGGGGGCCGGACGGCGTCACAGGCAGGACAGTCATGATGGAACCCCGGGGCAGCTGTGGTTCGATTTTGCGACCTTGCCCTGTGGACAAGTGCGAATCAACCCCGCTTGAGGTTCGGTTCGTCCTTGTTGGTGGCAAGGGTCATCCCGCCATGGACAGGATGTTCCAGGTCTTCATGCGGGCCCGGAACCAGGTTCTCTGTCGCTTGGCGTATTGCCGTGTCGCAATCTGTGCCGCTGTGCGGGCATCCTCCAGTGTCATCTCGCCCCGCAGGTACGCGATCAGTTCCGGCGCCCCGATGGCACGTGACGATGGCAGCGTCGGGTCCCAGGTATCGAGATTTGCCCGCGCCTCCTCCAGCGCACCTGCCTCCAGCATCATGTCGAACCGTCGGTCGATTCGCGGCGACAGCCAGTCCTTGGGGGCGTCGATGACCAGAGCCTGAGCCTGCGACAGCGGCAGCAGGGGCGGCGGGGTACGTGATTGCCATTCCGCCAGCCCGGTGCCGGTCGCCTGTTGCACCTCCCAGGCGCGCTGCACCCGGGCCGGGTTGGCGGTGTCGATCCTTGCCGCCGTGTCCGGGTCCAGCGCCGCGAGCATCTCTGCGGTTTGCAGGTCATTGCCGTGCCTGCGGACGGAGTCGGGCACCGCGGGGATTTCGACCAGCCCTTCGGTCAGAGCGGTGAAGTAGAGGCCCGTGCCGCCAACGATAATCGGGCGCTTCGGTCCCTGCAGCAGGGGGGCTGTCTCGCGTAGCCAGTGACCAACGGAGTAGCTCTCGAACTGACCGACATGGCCATAGAGCAGGTGCTGCGCACGGGCCAGATCCGCCGCATCGGGCCGGGCCGTCAGCACGTTCCAGGTATCATAGACCTGCAGCGCATCGGCATTGACGATGATGCCGCCACTGGTATCGGCAATTTCGAGCGCCAGTGCGGACTTGCCACTGGCGGTGGGGCCGGCAATCAGAACCGGTCGCTCCGAGTCGATTTCGGGTAGGGATATCCCCATCTTCGGACGCCTTGAAGGTTGAAGCCGGCGCCGTTTTCCGACAGGAAGGCGCGTGACGCAGATCAGGGGGCTTTTGATATGTTGGACGTGACCGAGGATCAACCGAAGACGGCCTACAAAAGGGTTTTGCTGAAGATTTCCGGCGAAGCGCTGATGGGTCCGACAGGCTATGGCCTGCATCCGCCAACGGTCGAACGCATCGCCCGTGAAGTGAAGTCGGTCCACGATCTGGGGGTAGAGATCTGCATGGTGATCGGTGGCGGCAATATCTTTCGCGGGCTGAGTGGCTCTGCGCAGGGGATGGAGCGGACGACGGCCGATTACATGGGGATGTTGGCAACGGTGATGAACGCGCTGGCGATGCAATCGTCGCTGGAGAGCATCGGCGTCTTCACTCGGGTGATTTCGGCCATCCGAATGGACGAGGTCGCAGAACCCTACATCCGCCGCCGCGCGGTGCGCCACCTGGAAAAGAAGCGTGTCTGCATCTTTGCCGCCGGCACCGGCAACCCGTATTTCACCACCGACACCGCCGCGACGCTCCGGGCCAATGAAATGGCATGCGAGGCCATCTTCAAGGGAACGAAGGTCGACGGCGTCTATGACAAGGACCCGAACAAGTTCGCCGATGCGGTTCGGTACGACATTGTTTCCTATGACGATTGCCTGGCAAACCGGCTTGGCGTCATGGATGCCTCGGCCATCGCGCTGGCCCGGGACAACAACCTGCCGATCATCGTGTTTTCGCTGGACGAACCGGGCGGATTCCGTGGCATTCTGGCGGGCGAAGGAACCTACACGCGCGTTCAGGGCTGAGCCTGCGTTGCAAGCTGTATGATGTACCGACGCCTTGAGCGGACAATGCATGGGGCCGGCCGGGATACGCAGGGCGGACTGTGCCTTGCGCTCCAACGGCTTGCTTTCGAAGGGCTCCCGCCCTCCAGCGCCACATCGTGGATGTGCACCGTCAGTTGGGCCGGGCGCGCCGTTGGCGCGCGGCGCCGGTGACAATCGGTGCGCGCAACTGCCACGGCGCGGCGCGAAAGCGCCGCTTTGCAACCTATACAATCTGGCCGGACAGCGTTAGAACCATTGCGAACCAACGAGATGCTTGGAAGGGTAACAGGCACATGACTGCAGACTACGAAGATCCGGATATGGACGACCTGAAGCACCGTATGGACGGCGCTCTGCGGGCGTTGAAGAACGAATTTCTGTCGCTGAGGACCGGTCGGGCCTCGGCCTCGATGCTCGACCCGATCAACGTGGACGCCTATGGCTCCATGACGCCGCTGAACCAGATCGGCACGGTGAACGTGCCCGAGCCGCGGATGATCACGTTGAACATCTGGGACAAGGCGCTGGTCTCCAAGGCCGAAAAAGCGCTCCGTGAAAGTGGGCTCGGGATCAACCCGGTTGTCGATGGCACCATCATCCGCCTGCCGATCCCGGAACTGAACGAGGAACGCCGCCGGCAGTTGACCAAGGTTGCGGCCCAGTACGCCGAAAGCGCGCGGATCGCGATCCGTAATGTGCGCCAGGATGGCATGCAACAGCTCAAGAAGTCCAAGAACGACGGCATGCCCGAGGACGATGAGCGGATCTGGCACGACGAGATCCAGGAGATGACTGACAAGCATATTGCGCTGGTCGACAAGTCTCTGGAATCCAAGCAGGAAGAGATCATGCAGGTCTGACCTGCGCCAGACTTTGCACAAGGAAAGGGGCCATTCATGCCCTCCACCGACCGAAGCCGCAAGGCACCGGAACATGTGGCTATCATCATGGACGGCAACGGTCGATGGGCCAAGGCGCGCGGGCGACCGCGCCTGTTTGGCCATCAGGCAGGGGCACGGCGGGTTTCGGAAATCGTCGAGGCCTGTCCGGATCTGGGCGTGCGCTACCTGACGATCTTTGCCTTCTCGACTGAAAACTGGAAGCGGACCCAGGCCGAGGTTTCGGGGCTGATGACGCTGTTTCGCCGCTATATCATCAAGGAGGCGCAGCGCCTTCTGTACAAGGGCGTGCGGGTGCGTTTCATCGGCGACCGCGATCGGCTGGATCCGAAATTGGTCAAGCTGATGGATGACCTCGAGTCGCTGACCGCGCCGAACGATCAGGTCAACCTGACCATCGCGCTCAATTACGGTGGTCGGGACGAGGTGACGCGAGCGACACGTCGGATGGCCCGGGATGTTGCCGCCGGCGATCTCGACCCCGAGGCCGTCGATGCAGAAACCCTGAGCCGATACCTCGACACCCGAACCCTGCCGGACCCGGACCTGGTGATCCGCACCAGCGGTGAAGCCCGCATTTCGAACTTCCTTCTTTGGCAATCCGCCTACGCGGAATACGAGTTCATCGACACCCTCTGGCCGGATTTCACGGCCGAAAAATTCGCCGAAATCCTCGCCGGCTTTGGCCGCCGTGAACGGCGGTTCGGAGCAGTCCTTGTCTGACAATGTCCCAAACCCGGCCCCGAAGCCCACTGCGCCATCGAACCGCTGGGAAGATCTGAACGCACGAACCTGGACCGGTCTGCTGATGGTCGTCATCGGCGTGGTTGCGATCCGCCTGGGGGGCGTCTGGTTCCAGATGCTGGTGGTCTTTGTCACCGCGGTGATGATCTGGGAGCTGGCCCGGATGATTCGTCCGGGTTGGGATGTCGGCTCGATGCTGCTGGCCGCGTTCAGCGCATCGGTCATCTCCGGTCTGTTGTCGCAGAACCCCGATTGGCATCTGTTCCTGCTGCTGGTGCCGGGATTGGTCGGTATGGCCGCCATGCCCCGGGAAAAGCTGACCTTCATGCTGTTTGCGCTTGGTATCACCGTGGCCGGGTGGGGGCTTGTGACGGCACGCGACACCTATGGCGGCACCTGGCTGTTCTGGGTCGTGATCGTCGTGGTCGTGACGGACATCGGCGGCTACTTTGCCGGACGCTGGTTTGGCGGACCCAAGTTCTGGCCCTCGATCAGCCCCAAGAAAACCTGGTCCGGCACCGTGGCGGGCTGGATCGGCGCTGGACTGGTTGGAGCGCTGTTCCTGACCTTTACGAACGCCGGGCGAGACCTGATCTGGATCTCGATGCTGCTGTCGTTTGCATCCCAGATGGGCGACATCGCCGAGAGCGCCATGAAACGGCGGGTCGGCGTGAAGGATTCGTCCTCGTTGATTCCCGGCCACGGTGGCCTGTTCGACCGATTCGACGGGCTTCTGGGCGCCTCTTTGTTCATGCTGCTGCTGGCGCTGGTTGTTGATGTGCCGAGGGTGAACATATGAGACGGATCTCGATCTTCGGGTCGACCGGGTCCATTGGCGAGAACACCGTCGATCTGATTTCACGCGCGCCGGAGGAATACGATGTTGTGGCGCTGTCGGGCGGCCGCAACATCAACCGTTTGGCCGAGCAGGCGATCGCCCTGGATGCAGATGTTGCGATCACGTGCTTTTTCGAGCTAAAACATAAGCTTGCGGAGCGTCTTGCGGGCAGTGGGATCGAAGTTGCTGCGGGGCCGGATGCGATCGTCGAAGCCGCGCGGCGCCCTGCCGACTGGGTTATGTCGGCCATCGTCGGGGCGGCGGGTCTGCCGCCGGGACTGGCTGCGCTCGAACAGGGAGCCACATTGGCCCTGGCCAACAAGGAATCGCTGGTGTGCGCGGGTGAATTGCTGATGCGCACCGCGCGCGACAACCAGGCCCAGATCCTGCCGGTCGACAGCGAGCACAGCGCGGTTGCCCAGGCATTGGTGGGCGAGGACCTTGCCGCGGTGGAGCGGGTGATCCTGACCGCGTCAGGCGGCGCTTTCCGTGACTGGCCGCTGGAGAAACTGGCGTCGGCAACACCGGCGCAGGCGTCGTCCCATCCCAATTGGGACATGGGCCAGCGGATCACCGTCGATTCCGCGTCGATGTTCAACAAGTCTCTGGAAGTTATTGAAACCCGAGAGTTTTTTGGGTTGGAGCCGGATCAAATCGAGGTTGTCGTGCATCCGCAATCGATGATCCACGCGTTGGTGGGGTTCAACGACGGCGCGTTGATGGCGCACGTCGGTCCGCCGGACATGCGCCACGCCATCGGCTATGCGCTGCACTATCCCGAGCGGCGGTCGCTGCCGGTGGAACGGCTGGACCTGGTCAAGATCGGCAAGTTGGAGTTTCGCGAGCCTTGTGAAACTCGCTGGCCGGCGCTTCGACTGGCACGCGAGGTGATGCGCATTCGCGGTCTGGCCGGGACAGTGTTCAACGCCGCCAAGGAGCAGGCGCTCGATTCCTTCCTTGCAGGGCAGATCCGATTCACCGACATGGCGCCGGTGGTCGAAGAGGTTCTTCACGCCTTTGAGCGCGACAATGCCCTTAAATGTGACCGGCTACGCCTTGATCATGTCACGGAAACCGACCATCTGGCTCGGATACGTGCGGCAGACGTCGCTGCGCACCTTAACACGGACGCCTAAGACCACATGGATATTGCCTCGATGATCCCCCAGTTCGGGGGCGCCCTCTGGACCCTTGCCGCGTTTGTTGTTGCGCTCAGCGTTATCGTCTTCGTGCACGAATACGGCCACTACATCGTCGGTCGCTGGACCGGCATCAAGGCCGAGGTCTTTTCGATCGGGTTCGGGCCGGTGCTGTTTTCGCGGGTGGACCGCCACGGCACACGCTGGCAGGTCGCTGCGTTGCCTTTTGGCGGCTATGTGAAATTCCTTGGCGACGCCAGCGCGGCCAGCGACAAGGCTTCCGATACCTATGACGACCTCGACGAGGACACCAAGCGCCACACGATGCATGGCGCGCCATTGTGGGCGCGTGCGGCAACCGTCGCGGCGGGGCCGGTTTTCAACTTCATCCTGTCGATCCTTGTCTTCGCCGCAGTGATCCTCGTGCAGGGCGTGCCGAAGGAGCCGGTGGTGGTCGGCGACTTGAAGGCCTTGCCGGCCGAGAGTCAGGCGCTTCTGCCGGGCGACACCATTCTTGGCGTTGGTGGCCAGCAAACCGACGATTACGCCAGTTTCTTTGATGTTGTTCGCGAGATGCCGGTCACGGACACGACCGTTTACGAAATCGAGCGGGCAGGGCAGGCGATTCAACTGGATGGCCCCTATCCGTTCCCGCCGGTCGTGGATGGGTTGCAGGCCGGATCGGCCGCGATGGATGTCGGGATCGAAATCGGCGACGTGATCACCGCGATCGACGGCACTGCGATCACGGCGTTCAAGCAGCTTCAGGCGGCCGTGGGCGCGTCCGAGGGCAAGCCGCTGGCGTTGGATGTCTGGCGCGATGGCGGAACGATGGAGTTCGTGCTGGTTCCCAAGAAGGTCGACCTGCCGACCGATGACGGGTTCGAGACCCGCTGGTTGATCGGCATGACCGGTGGGCTGTTGTTCACGCCCGCAACGGAAACGCCCGGTGTGTACGATGCCGTGAAATACGGCGCCAATCAGACCTACTTCATCGCCAGCAGTTCCTTGTCGGGGTTGCGGCACATGATCACCGGGGCGATTTCCTCGTGCAACCTTCGCGGGCCGCTCGGCATTGCCGAGACAAGCGGGGCCGCCGCCAGCCAGGGCGCCGAGAGCTTTATCTGGTTCATTGCCGTGCTGAGCACCGCTGTGGGGCTGTTGAACCTGTTCCCGATTCCGGTGCTGGACGGCGGGCACCTTGTGTTCCACGCCTACGAGGCGCTCTCGGGGCGGCCGCCGAGTGATCGGGCCCTGAGAATCCTGATGGGAATCGGCCTGACGCTGATGTTGTCGTTGATGCTGTTCGCGGTCACCAACGACCTGTTTTGCCCCTGAAACGGGGCAAAACGCCAAAATCTGGACACATTCCTTCGATATTCTTGGGGTCAACGAAGTTCTGTCAGGGGATCGACCCATGCAAACCATGACCGCCGGATATCAAGGCCTGAGCCTTCTGGTTCGATTGAACTGGGATCGGTTCTTTTATGGTGGAACCATCGCCGCCGCCCTGTTGGGTGGTGCTGCGATCGGATCCTTGATCGGCTGAGATCTGCCCATTGTGGCGTTTGGGGGCGACACCAACGTGTCGCCCTTTGCCGTTTTGACAAGACATGCGAACCTCGCTAGCAAAGGCGTAATTACAGAACCTCGCCCTTGGGGAGCGTCGCATGACAGAACGAAAAACGGGCGGCCCTGCCAGGCACGCGCGAACGAGCGGTAAAAGAAGCATCAGGTCCAGACTCGCAGCGCTTGCTCTTTCGGGCTTGCTGCTTGTTTCCAATGGATTTCTTGGGGACCCGGCGCAGGCGCAGAGCTATGTGTTCAACAGCGTCGATATTCAGGGCAACCAGCGGGTCGATCCGGCATCGATCGTGACCTACGCGGGAATCGGTCGGGGCGAGAGCGTGAGCGCCGCCCAGTTGAACGACGCCTACCAGAGCATCGCAGGCACCGGATTGTTCGAGAAGGTCGAACTGATCCCTCGGGGAAACACCCTTGTTATCAAGGTTCAGGAGTTTCCGACGATCAACCAGATTGCCTTTGAGGGCAACAAGCGGTTGAACGACGACGTCCTGAACGGGATCATCGACTCGCGCTCTCGTCGGGTGTATTCGCCCTCGGTCGCCGAGGCCGATGCGGCGCGACTGAGCGAGGCATACCGTCAAAGCGGCCGTATTGCCGCAACCGTGCAACCGCGCATCATCCGCCGGTCCGATAACCGGGTCGACCTGGTGTTCGAGATCGCGGAAGGCAAGGTCAGCGAGATCGAACGCCTGTCGTTTGTCGGCAACCGTAACTATTCCGACTCTCGCCTGCGTCGGGTGCTGGACACCAAGCAGGCCGGGATCTTCCGCGTGTTTGTCTCTCGCGACACGTTCATCGAGGAGCGGATCGAGTTCGACAAGCAGCTGCTGAAGGATTTCTACAATTCCCGCGGCTATGTCGATTTCCAGGTGCTGAGTGTCGGCTCGGAACTCGATCGCAATCGCCGTGGTTTCCTGCTGACATTCAATGTTCGCGAAGGGCAGCAATTCCGCATCGGCGAAGTCTCGGTCAGTTCCGAAATCGCGGGTCTGGACACCGATGCCTACCTGCGCTCGACCAAGGTGCGGCCCGGCCTGGTCTATTCCCCGGTGCCGATCGACACGGATATCGCCCGGCTGGAACGCCTTGCGGTCAAGCAGAGCCAGAACTTCATCCGGATCGAACCGCGCATCACCCGCAACGATCGCGACCTGACGTTGGACGTGGAATATGTCATCAGCCGCGGACCACGGGTTTTTGTCGAACGGATCGACATCGAGGGCAACACGACGACGCTCGACCAGGTGATCCGCCGGCAGTTCAAGGTGGTCGAAGGCGACCCGTTCAACCCGCGCGAGATCCGCGAAGGCGCCGAACGTGTTCGTACCCTCGGCTTCTTTGCCAACGCCGAAGTTGAAGCGCGCGACGGATCGCGCTCCGATCTTATCGTGGTCGACGTGAACGTGGACGAAGCGCCGACCGGGTCGCTCGGATTTGGTGCCAGCTTTGGCACCAACGATGGCCTTGGTTTCAACTTCAGCTTCAGCGAGCGCAACTTCCTGGGGCGGGGCCAATCGTTGGCCGCCAGGATCGGGGCCACCGGGTCGACGACGACCTTCGGGTTCAACTTCCTCGAACCGGCCTTCCTTGCGCGCGATGTGGCCTTCGGCCTGAATGCCTATTATCGCACGACGGAGCAGGACAACTCGCTCTACGATACCGATCGCGGGCTGTTCCGGCCAACCTTCAGTTTCCCGATCAACGAGCAGTCACGGTTCGGGGTGCGCTTTGCCTATGATTACGGACGCCTGCACGGGGTCGATACCGGCACGGAAGACGATCCTGATACGGACGACGACGAATACGATACCGGCTCGTCCTTTATTCTTGAGACAGAACAGGACATGGGCGGGCTGAGCGCGCTTTCCGTCGGCTACACCTACAGCTATGACACGCTGAACCGGGGGCTGGACCCGACAACCGGCGTTTTCCTGCGCTTCAGTCAGGATTTCGGTGCCCGGCAGGATGGCGCGACGTACGTGCAAACCGAAGCCCTTTTGAGGGCGCGCAAGGCGATCCTGAACGAGGATGTCACCCTTCGGGCCGAGATCGAAGGCGGCGGCGTGGCCTTTTACGGCGGCAACAGCCGGATCTTCGAACGCTACATGCTGTCCAACAAGATCCGTGGCTTCGAACCCAACAGTGTGGGCCCGCGCGACCTTGCGGTCGAGAACGAGGACGTTCTGGGCGGCAACATCTTTGCCGTCGCTCGGTTCGAGGCGGATTTTCCGATCGGCCTGCCGGAGGAATACGGCATCAAGGGCGGTCTCTTCTGGGATATCGGCTCGGTCTGGTCGCTGGACGATACCAACGGTGGCCCTGACGGCGACGACGAGGTCGATGACGACATGTACCTGCGGTCGGCTGCCGGTGTTTCGCTGTTCTGGGAATCGCCGCTTGGTCCGCTGCGGTTCAACTTCTCGCGTCCGCTGGTGAAGAAGAAGTACGACGAGGAACAGAACTTCGAGTTCACCGTGTCGACCCAGTTCTGATGCCGGGGCCTTGGGTGCAGCCCGGTCTGTTGGCAGGTGCAGTGCTTGCGTTGATGGTGGGGGGGGTGCCTGCGTCGGCGCAAGAGGCCACCTTTGGATCGGCGTTGGGTGTACCGCAGGTGCCTGTTCTGACCCTGAATCAGGACAGGTTGTACTCCGAAACCCTGTTCGGAA
The DNA here is from genome assembly GCA_947495685.1 of uncultured Tropicimonas sp. Classification (GTDB taxonomy): domain Bacteria; phylum Pseudomonadota; class Alphaproteobacteria; order Rhodobacterales; family Rhodobacteraceae; genus Tropicimonas. The sequence goes on along the minus strand of CANLZY010000016.1, from coordinate 66,179 downwards.
AACGGCTTCAGGCGGAATTTGACGAAGCGTCCAGGGAACTGGCCGAACGCAATCGCCTTTTGACAGCCGAGCTGACGGAAGAGGAACGCGCGCTGACGGAGGCGCGCAAGGGCCTGAGCGCCGAGGACTTTCGCCCGCTGGCCGACGCATTCGACGTGAAGGTCACGAAGATGCGGGAAGACCAGGACGCCAGGATCCTGGCGCTTCAGCGGCGTCGGGATCTGCAACGACGTGCCTTTACCGGTCGGATCCTGCCGATCCTGTCGGAGCTTGTCCGCGACAGCGGTGCGGTGGCGATTCTGGATGACCGCGCGGTTATCCTGTCGTCGGACCTGATCGATGTGACGGACCGGGCGATCACGCGGATCGATGCGATCCTGGGACATGGGGGCGGCCTGGACACGCTCGTGCCCGACACCGACGTGGTGGTGCCTGATGATCCGGTCCTGCCCGAAGGGGATGTCGGCGCGGTTGGAGTGCCTGCGGAGCAATAGGGTCCCGCGGCGTGCGCCGTGCATGTCGCCTGGCCCGGTCCGGACCGGCAACAAGTGGCCAATCCCCCCGTATGCAAGGGAAAGGTGGTCGGGTCTGCTTGCCGCGCAGGGCCTTGACGTGTAGGACCGCTTGCAATCCCGGGCGCGGCCGCGACCCGTTCATGAAAGGCAAGGCACCGAAGTCATGACCGACCCCAAAAGCCCTCTGTTGGAAGCCGATCACGCGACCATCCTGAAAATCCTGCCCCATCGTTATCCGTTTCTCATGGTGGATCACGTCCGTGACATCGTGGCGAACAAGAGCGCTGTCGGCATCAAGAACGTTTCGTTCAACGAGCCGCACTTTCAGGGCCACTTTCCCGGCCACCCGATCATGCCGGGTGTGCTGGTGATCGAGGCCATGGCTCAGACATCGGCCATTCTGGTTGGCGCCTCGCGCGGTATCGAAGAAGAGTTGATGATCTACTTCACCACGGTGGACAAGGCAAAGTTCCGCCGCCCCGTGGTGCCCGGCGACGTGCTGGAACTGCATGTGTCGATCAAGCGGGCCGGATCCCGGATCGGCAAGTTCGAGGGCCGGGCGCTGGTGAACGGCGATCTGGCAGCCGAAGCAGAGTTTTCTGCCATGGTGCAATTGTCGAAATCTTCGGAAGCGGAGGGTTGATGCGATGACCATCGACGCATCTGCCCGGATCCATCCGCAGGCAGTCATCGACGAGGGGGCCATTATCGGCGCCAACGTGTCGATCGGCCCGTTTTCGGTGATCGGCCCCAAGGTCGTGCTGAAAGACGGGGTTGTGATCAAGTCGCACGTGGTCATCACCGGCAATACCGAGATCGGCGCGGAAACCGTCGTGTTTCCGTTCTCGGTCATTGGCGAGATCCCGCAGGACCTGAAATTCCACGGCGAGGACACGCGGCTGGTGATCGGTGCGCGCAATCGCATCCGTGAACACGTGACCATCAACCCGGGCACCGAGGGCGGTGGCGGCATCACCAGCATCGACGACGACTGCCTGTTGATGGCCGGTGTGCATGTCGCACACGATTGCCGGATTGGCAGCCGGGTGATCCTGGTCAACAACGTCGGCATCGCCGGCCATTGCCGGATCGCCGATGATGTCATCATCGGCGGCATTTCGGGCGTTCACCAATGGGTGCGGATCGGCCAGGGCGCCATCATCGGCGGCCTCAGCAAGGTCGAGAAGGACGTGATGCCGTTTGGCATGGTTCAGGGCGCGGCGGCCCGTCTGGTCGGGCTGAACCTGATCGGGCTGAAGCGCCGCGGGCTGGAGCGGATCGATATCGCCGAGTTGCGGGCCGCCTACAAGGCGCTGGCCACCGACGAGGGCACCTTTCAGGAACGGGCGAGGGCCCTGGGTGAGGCCTCGACCAGCGAACACGTGCAGACGATCGTCGACTTCATCACCGGCGAAAGCGACCGCAATTTCCTGACCCCGGAATAGGGCGATGCTTGCCTTGATTGCAGGGCAGGGACGGTTGCCGGAGCTTTTGGCCGAGACCGCACACCAGCAGGGGCGCGATATCGTCTATTGCGCCTTTCACGATGCGCCCGCCGGCGCGGTCACGCCGGATATCGTGTTTCGGATGGAAACGCTGGGCACCTTGCTGCGCAAGCTGCGCGCCCGCAAGGTGACCGAGGTTTGCCTGGTCGGCGGGATACACCGGCCCAAATTCGACCCGTTCAAGCTGGACCTTGCATCGCTTCGGCTGGTGCCACGGTTCCTGTCCGCGCTTGGCAAGGGCGATGACGGCGCGCTGCGGGCGGTGCTGGGTCTGTTCGAGGAGAATGGCATGACAGTTCGAGGCGCACACGAAATCCTTCCATCGCTGGTGCCGGGGGCCGGGGTTCTGAGCCGCGTCCAACCGGGCAAGGCGGACCGGGCGGATGCCGCCCGGGGGGCCGAGATCGTTGCCGCCATGGGGCAGGCCGACGTCGGGCAGGCCTGCGTGGTGGCGCGACGGCAGGCGCTGGCGATCGAGGCGATGCCGGGCACCGACTGGATGCTGGCCTCGCTGCGGGACCGTGCCGAGGGGCTGCCGGAGGGCGGGTTGCTCTACAAGGCGCCCAAGCCCGGTCAGGATCGGCGGGTGGACCTTCCGGCGATCGGTCCGGCGACGATCCGCGGCGCGGCGGCGGCCGGGCTGCGCGGCGTGGTGATCGAGGCCGGCGGGGTGATGATCCTGGACCGCGACGATACCGTGGCCGCGGCAGACGCCGCCCGGCTGTTCCTGTGGGTCCGCGATCCGGAGGCCAGTTGATGCAGGTGTTCCTGGTTGCGGGCGAGCCTTCGGGGGACCGGCTTGGCGCGGCATTGATGGCTGGGCTGAAGCAGCTTGTACCCGACGTCTCGTTTCATGGCATTGGCGGGCCGCTGATGGAGGCGCAAGGCATGACGAGCCTGTTCCCCATGTCGGAGCTGTCACTGATGGGGATCGTCGAGATCCTGCCGAAATACCGGCATCTGCGCCGACGGTTGTTCCAGTCGGTGGACGAGGCCGTGCGGTTGGCGCCGGAGGTTCTGATCACCATCGACGCGCCTGATTTCTCGTTGCGGCTGGCACATCAGGTTCGCAAGCGGCGCCCGCACCAGCACACCGTCCACTACGTCGCGCCGACGGTCTGGGCCTGGCGTCCCAAGCGGGCGACCAGGATGGCCCCGGATATCGACCAGGTGCTGGCGCTGCTGCCATTCGAGCCTCCCTACATGGAAGCGGCCGGGATGCGCTGCGATTTTGTCGGTCATCCGGTTGTTGCGGAGCCCCAGGCGGATGAGGCTGCGGCCCGTGCATTTCGCGATCAGCACGACATCGGTGCCGATGTGCCGCTGATCCTGGCGTTGCCGGGCTCGCGCGGCAGCGAGATCCGGCGGTTGGCGCCGATCTTTGGCGAAACGCTTGCGCGCGTTGTGTCGGATCACCCCGAAGCCCGGATCGTGGTGCCGACGGTGGCGTCCCGCGCCGATCTGATGGCAGAGGCGCTGGCGGGTTGGCCAGGTGTGCCGATCCTGCTGGATCCGCGCGGGCAACCGCCCGAGGCGGCAGAGGCCACCAAGCGCGCGGCATTCAGGGCGGCCGATGTGGCCTTGGCGGCGTCGGGCACCGTATCGCTGGAACTGGCCGCCGCCGACACGCCCATGGTGATCGGCTACGACGTCAACTGGCTGACGCGAAAGATGGTCGAACGGATGATCCTGATCGACACCGTGACGCTGGTGAACCTGGTGTCGGAAACCCGCGTCGTGCCGGAATGTGTGGGCAAGGACTGCACCGCCGACACCCTTGCCCCGGCGCTGCGAGAGGTGCTGCAGCACCCGGAAGCCCAGCGGGAGGCCATGGCGTTGACGATGGAACGGCTGGGGCGTGGGGCAGAGGCTCCAGGGCTGAGGGCCGCACGTGCGGTTCTGGAAGGGATGGCGGGCACGTCCGCAGGTGTCAAGCCAGACTGAACCCTTGGAACCGGCGGGGTAGGCCGTGCGCAGGCCAATCTGCGACAGCGTTCTGTAAATGGGTAGATGACGGGGCGGGCGACTGTGCCGCCGTCACCCAACACGAGCGCCGGATCGGCCCTGCCGGCGACAGGGCCGACCTGGCAAAAGGCGAGAAAAGCGTCAGCGGGTCGTTTTGAACAGCTTGCCGTATTTGGGCAGGAACAGGAAACGGCCCTTGATCAACCGGGTCGGGCCGTTGCCGACAAGACCCACCAACGGCATAAAGCTGCTGCCCAGATGCTCGCCCAGTGGGAGCAGGATCGGCGCACGTCCCCAGGGCATGTACCCGACCATCCGTTCGGCTGGTTTGCCCGACAGCACGCCCCGAATGATCCGGGCCAGCCATGGGGTTTGCCGCGAGGCGCCGACGATGGTCATTCCATCCCCATTGTCGGCAGCATCGCCCGCAACGAACAGGTTGGGGTGGTCCGATGGGCGCATCCACTTGTCGGTCAAGACCCGGCCATCTGCGCCATGCGTCACGCCCGGCAGCGGGTCGAGCAGGTGTGTCTGCGGGATCGCCCCTGTCGCCGGAAACACGAGGTCGGAGTCGATCTGGCGTCCATCGGTCAGGGTCAGCGGGCCGGAGAAGGGCGCATCGGTCCGTTCGAGCCCGACAGCGCTCTGCCCAAGGATCACCTCGACCCCCAACAGGTCGAGCTTTTTCAACAGGTCGGTTCCAAGCCGGGCAGGGTAGGTGGGGAACAGCGAGGCAAGGTCGGAGATGAGCGTGACAGCGGTTGCGGGCGAAACCGCCTTGATCTCTCCGGCGAGTTCGCTGCCCACGGCACCCGCTCCGACGATGGCAACGTGGCGGGCATCGCGCACCGCCGCATGCGCGGCCGCATTGGAGGTGCGCAGGCTGTCGACCGTATCGCCGGTGGGCTTGAACGGGGCCGCATAGCTGGACCCGGTTGCCACCACGATGACGTCGCCCTCGATCACGCGCCCGGTCTCCAGTGTCACCGACTGTGCGGACACCGACGCGGCCCGCGCCCGCAGCACGGTCCCGCGCGCCAGCAACCTGTCATAGGGAAACAATGCCTGCTCGACGAGGTCGGGCTTCACGACGGCGCGGATCATGGCGGCCGAGTGCACGAAGGCTTCGCGCGGTTCGATCAGCGTGACGTCGGCCTCTGTATCCAGCGCTTGCGCCAGTTCGGTGCCGACATAGCCCCCGCCAACAATGATCACCCGTCCTGCCATCTGTGCCCTCGTATCGCCGCCAAGCTGTTTCAATGGTTGTGACGCGGGGGGACGGGCTTGTCGAGGCCGGTTGGGCCGGTTTTCAATGCGGCCGGGGCCTCAGCCGCGCCAGATCCAGCCGCCGCCAAAGATCCGCGTGCCTTCGGTCTCGTAGAACACGCAGGCCTGCCCGGGCGAAACGCCTTCTTCGGCCGTCAACAATTCGACCTCGGCGGTTGTGGGGCCGGTCGGGCGCAGGATCGCCTCGCGCGGGGGGCGGGTCGAACGCACCTTGACCGAGAGCGTCCATTCAGGCCGGCTGTCCATCGGCACGTCACCCAGCCAGTTGATCTCGCGCACCGGCACGATCCGGGTCGACAGCGCCTCCTTGGGGCCGACGATGACCCGCCGCGCGTCCGGATCGAGTTTGACCACGTAGAGCGGATCGCTGAGCCCACCGATGCCAAGCCCCCGGCGCTGGCCGATCGTGTAATGTATGACGCCCGTATGCTGGGCCAGCACGTTTCCCTGCATGTCGACGATATCGCCGGGTTCGCCGGCGCCGGGGCGCAGCTTTTCGATCACCGCGGCATAGTTGCCATCGGGAACGAAGCAGATGTCCTGGCTGTCGGGCTTGTCGGCCACCGGCAACCCGTGCTTGACCGCCAAGGCGCGGGTTTGTGCCTTGCTGATCAGGTGGCCAAGCGGGAAACGCAGAAAATCGAGCTGATCCGGCGTGGTCGAGAACAGGAAATAGGACTGGTCGCGGCGCGGGTCGCCTGCCTGATGCAGCTCCGGCCCCTGCGTGCCCATCTTGCGCTGGATGTAATGACCCGTTGCCATGCAGTCGGCATCGAGGTCGCGCGCGGTCTCCAGCAGGTCCTTGAACTTCACCCGTTCGTTGCACCGGATACAGGGAACCGGCGTGGCCCCCGCCAGATAGCTGTCGGCGAATTCGTCGATCACCGTTTCCTTGAAGATGTTCTCGTAGTCCAGAACGTAGTGCGGAAAGCCCATTTCCTCCGCCACCCGGCGGGCGTCGTGAATGTCCAGACCTGCACAACAGGCCCCCTTCTTGGCCAGCGCGGCTCCGTGGTCATACAGTTGCAGCGTTACCCCGATGACGTCGTAGCCCTCGCTGGCAAGTTCAGCGGCAACAACGGACGAATCGACTCCGCCAGACATCGCAACCACGACACGGGTCTCGCCGGGCGGTTTGGCAAAGCCGAGCGAGTTGAGGGGCGGATGTGTGTCGAGGGCCATGGTCGGCTCCCTTTGCAGATTTCGGGCTAGGTATCGGCGCGTGGCGGGACTGGGCTGGCGGGCGCGCCGACGAATTTGCTCTCAGATGGCCCCGGCTCCGGTAAGTGTCAAGATGTCGCTGGCCTGGCGTGATCTGCGACGCGCGGTTGTGCGCAGGCGGGAACAAGACGCGAACGATCTGCAATAGTCGAATATTGGAACTATTTCTCCGTATCGCGTCGCGGTCTGATTAACCGGTTCTGCACCCCTGTCGTCCAACGATGAGGCAAGAACGGCGGCAAGCAGCACTTGCTCGGGAGAATGCAGAAAACATCCCTCCCCTGAGCTTCCGTAAACCCTTTCCAGCAGTCGATCCAGTTGGTGCCGCACATGTTTATAAAGAAAATCGACGGCCCGCGCGCCGTGACACTCTCGGACGGAAGCATCATGACCCGTGCCGATTTGCCCGATTCCCAGACCCGGCGGTGGGTCGCCAGCCGCAAGGCCGCCGTGGTAAAGGCCGTCACCGGTGGGCTTATAACCGGTGATGAAGCCAAGAAACGGTACAGCTTGTCGGACGAGGAACTTGAAAGTTGGGTCAACGCTGTTGTCCACCACGGAGAGCCTGCGCTAAAGACAACCTGCCTTCAGAAATTCCGCACTCCCCCAAAATAGCGAGGTTAACCTTTTCCTCAATCGTGCGACTGTTGATTGAAATTGAACATGTCCGAAACGGGTAATCGGGGATTAACCAATTCGGGCCATGGTCACCTCAAAGAGGGACTGAAGCGGAGAGAGATTAACATGCGCGTTCTGCTCGTCGAAGACGATCCGGCAACCGCCAAGAGCATCGAAATGATGCTCACGCACGCCAACCTGAATGTCTACTGTACTGATCTTGGTGAAGAAGCCATCGATCTTGCCAAGCTGTACGACTACGACCTGATCCTGCTGGATCTGGGACTTCCCGACATGACGGGGCATGAAGTTCTCCGCCAATTGCGCCTTGCGCGGGTCGAGACTCCGACACTGATCCTGTCCGGGGCCGACGACACGGACAACAAGATCAAGGGATTTGGCTTCGGGGCCGATGATTATCTGACCAAGCCGTTCCATCGTGAGGAACTGGTGGCGCGGATCCATGCGATCATTCGCCGTTCCAAGGGCCATGCACAATCGGTGATCCGGACCGGCAAGTTCACGGTCAACCTGGATGCAAAGACGGTCGACGTCGACGGGCAGGGGGTTCACCTTACCGGCAAGGAATACCAGATGCTGGAGCTTCTGAGCCTGCGCAAGGGGACCACGCTGACCAAGGAGATGTTCCTCAATCATCTGTACGGCGGCATGGATGAGCCTGAACTGAAAATCATTGACGTTTTCATCTGCAAGTTGCGCAAGAAGCTGAGCACGGCGACTGGCGGCGACAACTATATCGAGACAGTCTGGGGCCGCGGCTATGTGTTGCGTGACCCGGATCCGGTTACCCGCGACCGCCGTGTCGCAATGGGAGCCTGAAGTTCTACCACTCGCGGCTGTCCCGGCTGGCCTGACGGGCTGTTAACCGGCCGGGACCAAAAAATCTCCCTCCAGGTAGTGTATCTCTGGGCGCGTGGATGGAAACATCGCGTGCCCCTTTTTTTGTCCCAAGTCACGTGCGGAAACGGTGCGACTCACCGTTTTGCGGTCTTCCGGTGGTCCCGACGGCTCTGCCCGGCCTGAACGCCGTTGGCCCAAACCCGACGGGCCAGTCCGGAGCACGACCGTGTTTGGACAGGATTGGGGCTGCGTCTGGACGCTTGGCAGCGGAACTCGTATCACGTGGTGGCGCGCGAAAGGCGGAGGATACGATGGACCAGTTGATACCGGTGGAAACCTTGAGCCGTGAGGACGCAAAGGCAGAGCTGCTGCGGCTGGCCAGTGTTCTCTCCGAGGCCAATGCGGCCTATCACACCGCCGATGCGCCACAGATGTCGGATGCAGAGTTCGATGCTCTGAAAGGGCGCAACGCCGCAATCGAAGCCCGGTTTCCCGATCTCGTTCGGTCAGACAGCCCGGCCTTGCAGGTCGGCGCCGCCCCGGCCGACGGATTTTCCAAGGTGGCCCATGCGGTGCGGATGCTGTCGCTGGGCAATGCCTTCGAAGACGATGACGTCCGGGAATTCGACCAGTCGGTTCGTTCTTACCTCGGGTTGGCCGCCGATGCGCCACTCGCGTATTCGGCCGAACCCAAGATCGACGGCCTGTCCCTGTCCCTGCGCTACGAGCGCGGCGTGCTTGTTCAGGCGGCCACGCGCGGGGACGGCAGTGTTGGAGAAAACGTCACCGCCAACGCCCGGACGGTCGCCGGCGTGCCGGACAGGATCGACGGGGCGCCCGATGTGCTGGAGGTGCGCGGCGAAGTCTACATGAGCCACGCCGATTTTGCGGCATTGAATGCCCGGATCCTGGCCGAACACGCCGCCGATCTGTCGGCTGGCAAGAAACCACCGCGCACGTTTGCCAACCCCCGCAATGCCGCTGCGGGGTCTCTGCGGCAGCTTGATGCCCGTATCACCCAAAAACGACCGCTGATGTTCTTTGCCTATGCCTGGGGCGAGGTGTCCGACCCGCTGGCCGACACCCAGATGGGGGCCATCGCGCGGCTTGGCGAGTTCGGGTTTTCGATCAATGAATTGACCCGTCTCTGCGACACGGCGGACGACATGCTGACGCAGTACCGATTGATCGAGGCTCAGCGCGCGACGCTGGGCTATGACATCGACGGGGTGGTCTACAAGGTCAACGACCTCGGCTATCAGAAGCGGCTTGGCTTCCGCTCGACCACGCCACGCTGGGCCATCGCGCACAAGTTTCCTGCCGAGCTTGCCTGGACCCGGCTCGAGGCCATCGACATCCAGGTCGGCCGAACCGGCGCGCTGAGCCCGGTGGCGCGGTTGACCCCTGTAACGGTCGGTGGCGTCGTCGTCTCCAACGCCACCTTGCACAACGAAGATTACATCGCCGGGCGCGACAGCACCGGGGGGGCCATTCGCGACGGGCGGGACATCCGCGTTGGGGATTGGGTGCAGGTCTTTAGGGCCGGCGACGTGATCCCAAAGATCGCGGATGTGGACCTGTCGAAACGCGCAGCCGACAGCGTGGCCTTTGCGTTTCCGACAACCTGCCCGATCTGCGGCTCCGCAGCGGTGCGCGAAGAGGGCGATTCCGTCCGGCGCTGCACCGGGGGCATGGCATGTGCGGCCCAGGCAATCGAAAAACTGAAGCACTTCGTGTCTCGGGCGGCGTTTGATATCGAGGGACTTGGCGCGAAACAGGTCGAGCAGTTTTACGAAGACGGCTGGATCAGGAACGCTGCGGATATATTTGATCTGAAAGAGAAATATGGCAGCGGGCTTCAGCAGCTGAAAAATCGCGAAGGCTGGGGAGACAAATCGGCAGAGAACCTGTTTCAGGCCATCGAGGACAAGCGCCGGATCCCGCTCAACCGCTTCCTGTTCTCGCTGGGCATTCGGCATCTGGGCGAGGTGGCCGCGGCGACCTTGGCGCGTCATTTCCACGGCTGGACCGCGTTGATGCAGACGATCGACGCCGCTGCCAGGGAACCTTCGGCGCAAGCCGTCGAGGCCAAGGAGCGAAAGGCAGCGCTTGCCAACAGCCCGAACTGGTCCGAGTTGGTCTCGGTCGACGGGATCGGAGACACGGTGATCCGGACCCTGGTGACCGCGATGTCGCAACCGGCGGAACGCGCGATGATCGACGAATTGGCGGCTCGACTGGACATCGAGGACGTCGCCGCGCCGGCGTCCGACGGCAGCCCGGTGGCCGGCAAGACCGTGGTCTTTACTGGAACGCTTGAAAAGATGACCCGCGCCGAGGCCAAGGCGCGGGCCGAATCCCTCGGCGCGAAGGTGTCCGGATCGGTGTCGGCCAAGACCGACCTGCTGGTCGCCGGGCCCGGAGCAGGGTCCAAGGCCAAGAAGGCCGCCGAACTGGGCATCGAAACGCTGGACGAAGACGGCTGGCTGGATCTGATTGGACAGGCATGACCGGACGCCCGCCCATCCTGTTCCCGCTGTTTGCGGATCTGGAATCGCTCGATGGCGTCGGCCCCAAGACGGCGCGCCACCTGGGGCAGATCGAGATCGAAAAGCCGCGCGACCTGTTGTTCACGCTGCCGTATTCGGGCGTCGACCGGCGCCGCGTGCCATCCGTCACCGGGCTGACATTGCCCACGACGGCGACGCTGGAGGTGACGGTCGGACAGCACCGGCCAGCATCGCGCAAGGGCGGGCCCTATCGCATCGATGTCAAGGACGAGCAGACCACGTTTCAACTGGTGTTTTTCCATGCGCGCGGCGACTATTTGCAAAAGCAGTTGCCGACTGGAGAACGGCGGCTGGTCTCCGGGCGGCTGGAGCTGTTCGACACCATGGCACAGATGGTGCACCCCGATCACATCCTGCGCCCGGAAGAGGCCGCCGAAATCCCGGGGTATGAACCGGTCTATCCGTTGACCTCCGGCGTCACCCAAAAGCAGATGATGCGGGCAGCGCGATCCACGCTGGCCCGCCTGCCGGTTGTCGAAGAATGGATCGACCCCGGTCTGATGCAGCGCGAGGGATGGCCCGACTGGAAGACGGCGCTGGAGACAGCCCATGCCCCCGAAGGCGCGCGGGACCTGACCGCCGACAGCCCGTCCCGTCGGCGGCTGGCCTATGACGAGTTGTTGTCACACCAGATCACCCTGGCGCTGGCGCGCAGCATCGAGCGGCGCGGCAAGGGACGATCATCGGTCGGCACCGGGCGATTGCAGGGCAAGGTGCTGAACGCGTTGCCCTATCGCCCGACGGGCGCGCAGGAGCGTGCGGTGCGGGAAATCTCGGATGACATGGCCGGTCCGATGCGGATGACGCGCCTGTTGCAGGGGGATGTCGGGGCGGGCAAGACCTTTGTCGCGGTGATGGCGTTGCTGGTCGCGGTGGAGGCCGGCGGGCAGGGCGTGATGATGGCGCCGACCGAGATCCTTGCCCGGCAGCACCTGGAATCCGTGCGGCCGCTGGCCGAGAGCGCCGGCGTCGTGCTGGAAATCCTGACCGGGCGTGACAAGGGGGCGGAACGGGCGGCCAAGCTGGCGGCGCTCAAACGCGGAGATATTCACATCCTGGTCGGGACCCATGCGGTGTTCCAGAAGGACGTGGAATTCGGTGATCTGCGGTTGGCCGTGATCGACGAACAGCATCGGTTTGGCGTCGCGCAACGGATGGAACTGGGCGCCAAGGGGCATGCGGTCGACGTGCTGGTGATGACGGCAACGCCGATCCCGCGCAGCCTCGCATTGGCGCAATATGGCGATATGGACCTGTCGATCCTGGACGAAAAGCCGCCCGGACGGACGCCGATCAAGACGGCTCTTGTCTCGACCGGGCGCATGGAAGAGGTCGTCGGGCACCTTCAACGCGCGGTGGCGGAGGGCAAGCAGGCCTATTGGGTCTGTCCGCTGGTGGAAGAGAGCGAGGTCGTCGACATGGCCGCCGCCGAGGATCGGTTCGTGCATCTGCGTGCGATCCTGGGCGAAGGACGGGTCGGGCTGGTCCACGGCCAGATGCCACCGGCCGACAAGGATTCCGCCATGGCGCGGTTCGTGGCGGGCGAGACGTCGGTTCTGGTGGCAACCACGGTCATCGAGGTGGGGGTCAATGTGCCCAATGCGTCGATCATGGTGATCGAACAGGCCGAAAGCTTTGGCCTGGCGCAGTTGCATCAGCTGCGCGGTCGGGTCGGGCGAGGGGCCGAGGCCTCGACCTGTCTGCTGATGTACCAGGGGCCGCTCGGCGAGACCGCCAAGCGACGGCTGGAAATCCTGCGCGAGACCGAGGACGGGTTCCGGATCGCCGAAGAAGATCTGGCGATGCGCGGCGCCGGCGACCTGATCGGGACGGCACAATCGGGCCTGCCGAAGTTCCGCATTGCCGATATGGAGCGGCAGGCTGGCCTCATGCAGGTGGCCCAACAGGATGCCCGCGCGCTGCTGACCCAGGACCCTGACCTGACGGGGCCACGGGGGCAGGCGGTGCGTGTTCTGCTTTGGTTAATGGAACAGGACAAGGCAATCCGTCTGATTTCAGTTGGTTAGCCGATTTGTTCCAGTTTGTTCTCAAATGTTCTTAAAAAGTTCTTTACTTTTGAGGGCGCGAATGAGAACAAAGGTGCAACAAACGCTTAACGCCACGCCAACAGGAAGAGCCCGATGTTCACCGAGATCAAAGCCCTGATTGCCCGTTCCGAAGCGACCCTGCTGTTGGATGCCGTTGGCGCCGCGTCCCTTATGGTGACCCTGATGGTCGGGTTGCACCTGCCATCCCTGTTCTGAGTTTCTGCCTGCGATCTGTTACCCGGTGGTGCACATCCTCGTCCCCAAACTGATGTGATACCTGGCCCTCTGCCTGTCCCCAACGGCCCGGGGCACGCCTCTGCCCCATGCCAGCCGGACCACCAGATTCGCGACCTTGCCGCCGCCATCCCTCGACAGGATGTGCGGCGGTTTTTTTTGCGCGCTGTGCGCTCAGTCCTTCTCGACATAGGCGGCAAAGGCGTCCGCATACTCGGGGTGCCAGCGTGACAGCGGCGGGCGGTTCTCGATGATGTCACCCATCGCCCAGGCCATGCGCTTTTCATCCAGCGCGCGCGGGACGTCGTTGTCGGGGCACAGGATGTAGAAATCGCCCGCGCGAAGGCGTTCCATCATGAATCCGGACATCTGTTCCGGCGTCCAGGCGCCCTCGGGTTTGTCGGTGCGACCACGACAGTTCAGCTCGGTAAAGACGAATCCGGGGATCAGCAGGTGTGCGCTGATGTTCTTGCCCTCACCGCTGCGCAACTCATGAGCCAACGCCTCGGTATAGGCCTTCACGCCGGCCTTGGCGACGTTGTAGGCCGGATCGCCGGGCGGGGTGGTGATACCCTGCTTGGAGCCGGTGTTGATGATCATTCCGGCTCGTCCGCGCTCGATCATCCGGGGCACAAAGGCGCGCGTGCCGTTGATCACACCCCAGAGGTTGGTTTCCAGGATCGCCCGCCAGTTTTCGACCGGCCCGAACACGGCGCTGCCGGGTTGGATGCCGGCATTGTTCACCAGGATGTCGGTGCCGCCGAACCGGTCAAACACCGCCCGCTCCAGCAGCAGCATGGCCTCCGCGTCAGACACATCGGTGACCGAGGTCATGACGTCAGTTGCTCCGGCGGCGCGCAGGTCGGCCTCGGCCTCGGGCAACCGGTCGGCGCGATTGTCGACCACGACGACCCGCACGCCCCGCGCTGCGAATTCCCTGGCCACTGCCAAGCCGATGCCCGCGGCGGCCCCGGTGACGACGGCAACGGAGTCCGGTGAGAAAATCGATTCGACCATGGCGTGTTCCTCGTGACTGATGGTTTCGCCATCAGTCTACTGCGCCGGCAGCCGCCCCGCGATGAGACCGATTACCCGGTGGGCTCAGGCCTCTTCGAGGCGGTCCGTGGCCGGGGGTGGGGCGGGCGACAAGGCCGATATCCGCGCGTAGAGCGCCGCATCCATGTCAAAGGACATGCCAGCCAACGAAGGCGCCAACTGCTCGACAGACCGGGCGCTGATGATCGGCGCGGCGACGAGCGGATTGTGCGCGACCCAGGCCACCGCCAACGTCGCGGGTGACACGTCCAGTTCGGTTGCAATATCTGCCAACCCGCTTGCTGCCGCGTGCATCCAATCTGGCGCGTAGCGGGCGGCATAGCTCGGGTCTGTGTGGATCCGCCCCGTGCCGCCGCCAACGTACTTGCCCGTCAACAGCCCGCCGCCCAAGGGCGAATACGGCGCGACGGCAATTCCCTGGTCGGCGGCCATCGGCAGGATCTCGACTTCGGCCTGGCGCTTCACCAGGTTGTACATGGGTTGCACCAGGTCGATCCGCAGGTCGAAGCGCGCCGCCACGGCGACGGCCTTCATCACTTGCCAGGCCGCGTAGTTGGACACGCCCACGTGGCGGATCTTGCCGGCTCGGCGCAACTCCGCGAGGGTTTCGAAGGTCTCCTCCAGCGGCGTTTCCCCATCCCAGCGGTGCAGGTAGAGCGCGTCAACCATGTCCATGCCCAGACGGCGGCGGCTTTCGTCGAACTGGGTCAGGATGTTCCGCCGACCGGCACCGCCGCGCGACGCGCACTTGGTGGCAACAAAGACGGCCTCGCGTTCTGGCCGGACCAAGTCGCCCAACCAGGTTTCGGAGGTGCCGCCGGTATAGCCGAATGCCGTGTCGAAGAAGCTCAGACCTGCCGCGCGGCAGGCGGCATAGAGCGCGTCTGACGCGGCACGGTCGGCGGTGCCACCGAATTGCATGGCGCCAAAACAGAATTTCGAGACCGGGGTTGCGTCGGGGGATGTGAGTATGGGTGTCATGTGGCCATCAAACCGCATTTTCGAGGGTTACGATAGGCGCCTGTTGCTGCGGTACGCGTGCACGGGCGTCCGGTGGCAAGCGCTGTTGCCTGACAGTGGCTGCTGGGGTCGGATAACGCCGTCCGGATTGGGTCTACCATCCGTTCCAGCGACGTGACGGAGGTGGCAATGACGCATGTTGGTGCGAGGTGGCGGTCTCGGAATGTCTGGCACATTGACGGAGGCATTTGGCAGCCGACCGTTCCAGTCCGCCGCCACGTGTGGGCGCAACGGACGTGTGCCAAGACACGTTCCCGATGGATCAATACGTGCGGCATTGCCCGGAGGGGTGGATGGAAGCCCGTCCAAGCATTTCATCGCCGATGCAATCTCCAAGAAATGGAAAGAGCGCTGAACCTTCCGGTCAAAACCAGCAGTTGCAGGCCATGGCCGAAAGGATCAGGGCGATGAAAGAGGGATTGACGGGCCTTGGCCACGGTCACTTCCATGCCGTATGCCGAGCGCTTGAAGGAGCCGCGTCCGGCACAGGGCAATTTGGACGGTGACCCCTTAAGAATTCGTTGCCGTCCGTGCAGACATCATCGGCTCAGGTCACTGCAAGGATGCGAGTTGCGGGTAAGGTTTTCGTGATGGCCTCGCCAAAGGCCTCAACCGCGTCGTCTGGGACGAGGGCAACGATCGAGCCGCCGAATCCGCCACCGGTCTGGCGCGCACCAACGGCACCGGCGGCCATCGCCCCTTCGACGATCGCATCCGTCTCGGGCACGGTGATCTCGAAATCATCGCGTTGCGAGGCGTGACTGCCGAGCATCAACTGCCCGAAGGTCTGTACGTCGCCGGATTTCAACGCTGCCAGCCCGTCTACCGCGCGCTGGTTGTCGGAAACGATGTGGCGGGCGCGCAGGCTCATCGGTGGATCGATTGCCTCGATGCGCGGCATGTCGTCGACTCCGAGGTCGCTCAGCATTTCAACTCCGAGCGCCTTGCAGGCTGCGTTGCATTCCGCCACGCGGGTGGCATACCCATCCTCCGTCAGTTGATGGCTGACACCGGAGTGGATAATCACGAAGCTGTGGCCGGCCAGCGACGGCGCGGGTTCGAATTCCAGGGTGCGGGTGTTCAGGAACAACGCCTGCGCAGGTTCGCCGACGGAAGAGGCGAATTGATCCATGATCCCGCAGGGCATGCCGACGAACTTGTTCTCGACAGCCCGCGCCTCGATCGCGATATCGACCGGGGACATCGGCTTGCCGTAGAGTTCGCTCACCGCCCGCAGGGTCGCGACTTCGAGGGCAGCCGAGCTGGACAGTCCGGCCCCCATAGGCAACGTGGTGATCAGGGCGATGCGCACGCCGGTCTCGGCGACCTCGGCCGCGGTGCGGGCCTTCAGCGCACCCAGAACGTAGTCGGACCATTTGCCGGCGGCGCTCTCCTCGATCCGGCGGGTCTCGGAATCATGGAACGTGTCGGAATAGGCTTCGATGGTTCCGGGGGTCGGGCCACGCCCGATCGCGATTGCCACACCGAGGCCGCTGAGGGCCATCGGAAGCACGAAACCTCCATTGTAATCAGTGTGTTCCCCCATGAGGTTCACGCGGCCAGGGGCCGATGTCACCACCTCGGGCGCCTCGCCGAAATGGGTCCGGTAGGCCTCCGCGACCGTTGTGGCCATGTCCTGTTCGTTCACGCTTCAGCTCCTTGCTGGGCATTGTCCTTGTAGTGCACCTCGGGCAGGTCCCGCAGGCGTTGCGCGGCGGTCTCGGGCGTCAGGTCTCGCTGTGCCTCCGACAGCATCTCGTATCCGACCATGAACTTGCGCACTGTGGCCGACCGCAGAAGCGGTGGATAAAAATGCGCATGCAATTGCCAGTGGTCGTGGTTGCCCGGGCGGGTCGGCGCACCGTGCCATCCCATGGTATAGGGAAACTCGGTCTCGAACAGGTTGTCGTACCGGGTGCAGAGCCGCTTGAGCAGGTCGGCCAGCGAGTCCCGCTCTGCCTCGCTCAGATCAGGCAGGCGCAGGACGTGGCGCCGGGGTAGAACCATTGTCTCGAAGGGCCAGACAGCCCACCAGGGCACCACGGCGATCCAGTGCTCGTTTTCCACCACCACGCGCTCGGCCTTGTCGGCCTCGGCGGCGGCATATTCGACCAGCAGCACGTTGCCGGTTTCTTCCAGGTGGCGGGCCTGGTGAGAATCTTCGGTGGCAACCTCGTTGGGCAGGAAGTCCGAGGCCCAGATCTGGCCGTGCGGATGTGGTTGCGAGCACCCCATCACGGCCCCCTTGTTCTCGAAGACGGCGACCCAATCATACGTGGCGCCCAGATCCTCGATCTGGCCGGCCCAGGTATCGACGACCTTGCGGATGGACGAGACCGGCAATTCAGGCAGGGTCAGGTCGTGACGCTCGGAAAAGCACATCACCCGCGCTGTGCCGCGCACGTTGGCGGCGCGAAACAAAGGATCGCCGGTTGTGCCACCTTCGGGGCTGTCTTCCAGCAGGGCCGGAAAGTCGTTGGCGAAGACGTAGGGACCCTTGTAGTCGGGGTTCACCGCGCCGCTGTTGCGGGTGTTGCGGGCACACAGGTAGCAGCCCGGATCGTGCTGCGGCTTTTCGTCGGCAGCCGTCTTTTCCTGCTGTCCCGACCATGGACGCTGTGTCCGGTGCGGCGATACGAGGACCCATTCGCCCTTGAGCGGATTGAAACGCCGATGTGGCGCGTTGGTGGTAACGGTGTCCGACTCCATGGTGCTCATCCCTTTTGTTGCGCGCAATCGGCCAGTGCCACGGGTCGGTGGCGCGCGAGTGTCGTGACGGGCCCGGCCAATCCATCGCGCCTGCGGGGCATCCGAACCTTGGACCGAACGCCCGGGAAGGTGCCTCGCCAGGTGTCGACCTTTCGACGTCGAAATCGCATGTCCGTCACGTCGCGGCGGTACCACGACACGATTTCGGCGGCAAGATTTTCCCAAGGATCGGACATGGGCCGATTGGCGCATGAGCCGGGCAAACGAGGCAAGCAGGGCTTGGCTTGCGCACAGTGCAAGGCTGACACCCGTGCGTCCACACTTGACCAGGATCAAGGAAATGGATTTGAGAGCCTTATAGGTAAGCGCAGTGTTTTTGTCGGAAAAGCTCCATCCCGGAGCAGATCCCGGCACCATGACGCTCTCGGGAGCCCACGCCATGAGCCTGAACGGATTGCCCCTCGCCTTGACCACCGCCGGAGAGCGGGTGGAAGTGACGGCCATTGCCGGCAGCCAGGATATGCGCAAACGACTGGGCGACCTGGGTGTGATTGTCGGAAAATCGCTTCAGGTGATCCAGAAGGAAACCGGCGGTTCCATGGTGGTGGCGGTTGGCGAGACACGATTTGCCCTCGGACAGGGTATGGCGGCGAAGATTCTTGTCTCGCCGCTCAAGGACAGGAAGGAAGCGCGCGGTGAATGTAAAGCTGAAGGACCTTGCGGTCGGCGATCGGGCCGTCGTGGCTGGTTTCGGTGACGGTGCGGCCGACTATCGCCGCAAACTGTTGTCCATGGGGCTGACCCCGGGGGCCGAACTCCAGGTGACACGCGTTGCGCCGCTGGGTGATCCGGTTGAAATCAGGGTGCGCGGGTCGTCCCTGAGCTTGCGCCGGACCGAAGCCGATGTGCTGGACGTGCGGAAACTGTGATGGCCGGGCGTCTGACAATTGCCATTGCCGGCAATCCAAATTGCGGCAAAACCACCGTGTTCAACACCCTGACCGGCACCCACCAACAGGTGGGAAACTGGCCCGGCGTCACGGTGGAAAAGAAGGTTGGCTCCTTTCGCCACCACGGTTCAGAGATCGAGTTGGTCGACCTGCCGGGAGTGTATTCGCTGAGCGTCGCGGGCGGGGCGACCTCGCTCGATGAACGGTTGGCGCGCGATTACATCCTGTCGGAAAAACCTGACCTCGTTGTGAACGTTCTGGATGCCTCGAACCTCGAGCGGAACTTGTACCTCACCGTGCAACTGCTTGAAATGTCAGGACCGATGATCGTCGTTCTGAACATGATGGACATCGCGCGGTCGCGCAGTATCGAGATCGACCTGGAGCGTCTGTCGGCCCATCTCGGGTGTCCGGTCATCGCCATCGTCGCCTGCAACGACATTGGCATCGACGCGTTGAAAGACGCGATGATCGACGCGGCCCGGGCCGCAAACCCTCCGGCGATGGAGATCGAATTCTCGCCCGAGATCGAGGCCGCGTTGTTGCAGCTTGAACCTGCCGTGGCTGCCTCGATCGAGAATGCCGCGCCGCGCTGGCTGGCGTTGAAACACCTGGAGGGGGACGACCTGTGCCCCGGGATGACCGATGCACGCCTCAACGGCCCGGTCGCAGCGGCCCGGGCAACGCTGGAGGAAGCGGTCGAGATGGAGGCCGACACCGCCATCGCCTGTGGCCGCTACGATTTTGTGACCCGGGTCGCCGGTGACAGCATGCGGCGGACGACGGAACTGACGCAGACCATGTCGGACCGGCTGGACCGCGTGGTGCTGAGCCGGGCGCTGGGCATCCCGATCTTTCTGCTGATCATGTACCTGATGTTCATGGCCACCATCAATCTGGGTGGCGCTTTCATCGACTTCTTCGACATTCTCGCTGGCACGGTGCTGGTCGACGGGGTGGGCGCGGCGCTGGACGCGCTGAACGCGCCGGGGTGGCTGACGACGCTTCTGGCGACCGGGGTCGGGGGGGGTATCCAGACGGTCGCGACCTTCATTCCCATCGTCGGGGTGCTGTTCCTGTTCCTGTCGATCCTGGAGGATTCCGGCTACATGGCGCGCGCGGCCTTCGTGATGGACCGGTTCATGCGGCTGATCGGCCTGCCGGGCAAGAGCTTCGTGCCGCTGATCGTCGGGTTTGGCTGCAACGTGCCGGCGATCATGGCCACCCGGACGTTGGAAAACCAGCGCGACCGAACGATGACGATCATGATGGCGCCGTTCATGTCCTGCGGCGCGCGACTGCCGATCTATGCGTTGTTCGCGGCGGCGTTCTTTCCGGTTGGCGGCCAGAACCTTGTGTTCGGGCTGTACCTGATCGGGTTGGCGGCGGCGGTGGGCACCGGCCTGCTGCTCAAGGTGACGTTGCTGGAGGGGGACGTGTCGCCCTTCGTGATGGAGCTGCCGCCCTATCACCTGCCAACCCTGCGCGGGTTGCTGCTGCGGACCTGGGGGCGGCTGAAGACCTTTGTGCTGGACGCCGGCCGGGTCATCGTGGCGATGGTCGTGGTGTTGGCCTTCCTCAATTCCTGGGGCACTGACGGCAGCTTTGGCAACGAGGACACCGACGCCTCGGTCCTGTCGGAGATCGGCCGCACGATCACCCCGGTGTTTTCGCCGATGGGGATCGAGCAGGACAACTGGCCTGCAGCGGTGGGTGTGTTTACCGGGATCATGGCCAAGGAGGCTGTGGTCGGCACGCTCAACACGCTCTACGCCGGGTTGGCGCCGGACGACGGCACGGACGACGCACCGTTTTCGTTGTGGTCGGGGGTCAGCGAGGCGGTCGCGACCATCGGGCCGAACCTGCGGGCGGCGCTGAACATGGCGCCCGACCCGCTGGGGATCGATATTGGCGAGATCGGCGATCAAGCCGCCGCTGCCGAGGCGCAGGCCGTTCACGTTGGCACCTTTGGCACAATGGTGGCGCTGTTCGACGGCAAGATCGGTGCCTTTGCCTATCTGCTGATGGTGCTGCTCTACATGCCCTGTGCCGCGACCATTGGGGCGGTCTGGCGCGAAACAAACCTCGGCTGGACGCTGTTTGTCAGCGGCTGGACCCTCGCGCTCGGTTGGGGCTCGGCGGTCCTGTTCTACCAGGCGGCCACGTTTGCCCGGCATCCGGTGGCGTCGGCCTGCTGGATTGGCGGGTTGCTCCTGGCGTTCCTGGTCTTCGCCCTGGTGTTGCGGGCTATCGGGCGGCGCGAGCAGCCGCCCACCGCATCGGTCGTGATTGCGGAATAGGGGCCGGCGATGCTGATGGAATTGAAGACCTATCTGGAGCGGCAGGGCAGTGCGAGCATCTTCGACCTGTCGAACCGCTTTCGTGTGTCGCCCGACGCGCTCCGGGGAATGCTGGAACACTGGATCCGCAAGGGCAAGGTGGTGCGCAAGGACTTCTCGGGCGATTGCGGCGGTTGCGGCCATAGTGGTGGCTGTGGCGGTTGCGCCAGCGCGGTGAGCTTCGAGATCTACGACTGGGTCGGCTGAAACCCGTGGACAGGGTGGTGCTGTCTTCTGGGGCATTGAAAAAGAAACGCCGGGCAGAGACTCCTCTGCCCGGCGTTTTCGTGTTGGTCTGCGTCGGGCCGGGATGGTCCCGGCCCAGGCTCCGGGTCAGCCGATGATGGCGTTCAGCGTTGGGCTCGGGCGCATCACCTTGGCGGCCTTGGCCGGGTCGGTGTTGTAGTAGCCGCCCAGATCGGCCGCGCCGCCCTGTGCCGCGGCCAGTTCGGCCAGAATGGCCGTTTCGCTCTCGGCCAGCGCCTTGGCGATCGGCGCAAAATGCGCGGCAAGCTCGGCATCGTCCGACTGTGCGGCCAGCGCTTCGGCCCAGTAGCGGGCGAACCAGTAGTGGCTGTCACGGTTGTCCGGCTCTCCGACCTTGCGCGAGGGCGAGCGGTTGAAGTCGAGGATGCCTTGGGTGGCCGCCTCTGCCGCGGCGCCCAGCACGCCGGCCTTGGCGTTGCCCTTGGTATCGGCGAGGAAGTTGAAGCTCTCGCCGAGGGCGCAGAACTCGCCCATCGAGTCCCACCGCAGGTGACCTTCGGCGACCAGCTGCTGGACGTGCTTGGGGGCAGAGCCACCGGCACCGGTCTCGAACAACCCGCCACCGTTCATCAGCTTGACGATCGACAGCATCTTGGCCGAGGTGCCCAGTTCCAGGATCGGGAACAGGTCGGTCAGGTAGTCGCGCAGCACGTTGCCGGTGATGGCGATGCTGTCCTTGCCGGCGGTGATGGTCGCCAGCGATTGACGGGTCGCTTCGCGCGGCGCCATGATCTGGAATTTGCCTGCAACACCAGCAGCTTCCAGTGCGGGCTTGACGTAAGCGATCAGCTGTGCGTCGTGGGCCCGATTTGCGTCGAGCCAGAAGATCGCCTCGGAGCCGGTCAGCCGCTGACGGTCCAGCGCCAGTTCGATCCAGTTCTCGATCGGGGCCTTCTTCACAGTGCAGGAGCGCCAGATGTCGCCAGCTTCGACCTCGTGAGAATGCAGCGTCTCGCCATTGGCCAGCACGACGCGTATCGTGCCGTCGGCGGGCGCTTCGAAGGTGGTCGGGTGCGAGCCGTATTCCTCGGCCTTTTGCGCCATCAAGCCGACGTTCGCCACGGATCCAACGGTTGCCACGTCGAGGGCGCCGTTTTCCTTGAAGAACCTGATCGTCTCGTCATACACGGTCGCGTAGCAATTGTCGGGGATGACACAGTTGGTGTCACCCTTGGCGCCTGCGGCGTCCCAGCCCTTGCCGCCGGCGCGGATCACGGCCGGCATCGAGGCGTCGACGATGACATCGGACGGCACGTGCAGGTTGGTGATGCCCTTGTCGCTGTCGACCATGTACATTGCCGGACGGGTGGCGGTCAGCGCGTCGATATCGGCCTGGATCGCGGCGGCATTCGGCAATCCGGCGATGCGGGCCAGCACGTCACCCATGCCGGAATTGGCGTTGACGCCGGCCGCGTCGAGGTCATCAGCGTATTTCGCAAAGATCGGGGCAAGCCAGGCCTTGACCGCGTAGCCAAAGATGATCGGGTCGGAGACCTTCATCATCGTCGCTTTCAAGTGCAGCGAGAACATCGTGCCATCGGCCTTCGTGTCTTCGATCGCCTCGGCCAGGAAGGCCGACAGCGCCTTGACCGACATGAAGGTCGCGTCGGCAACCGTGCCTTCGTTCAACGGCCAGCTGTCCTTCAGGACGCTGATAGCACCGTCCTTGCCGACGAACTCGATCCGGGCGTCGCCTGCCTGTGCTGCGGTGATGGTGGCCGATTTCTCGTTGGCATAAAAGTCGTTGCCGGGCATCGACGAGACCTTGGTCTTGCTGTCGGCTGACCACTTGCCCATCGAGTGGGGGTTCTTCTGGGCGTAGTTCTTGACCGCTTTGGCAGAGCGGCGGTCGGAGTTGCCTTCGCGCAGGACCGGGTTCACGGCCGAGCCCTTGAGCGCGTCGTATTTGGCGCGAGCGGCCTTTTCGGCGTCGGTCGACGGCTCTTCGGGGTAGTCGGGCACGGCATAGCCCTGTGCCTGAAGCTCCGCGATCGCGGCGGTCAGCTGCGGCACAGAGGCCGAGATGTTGGGCAACTTGATCACGTTGGCGTCGGGCGTGTTCACCAGCTGGCCCAGTTCGGCCAGATCATCGGCAATCCGCTGGTCTTCCTTCAGGTATTCCGGAAAGGCCGACAGGATACGTCCGGCGACCGAGATGTCCTTGGTCCCGACATTGATGTCGGCGGCCCCGGCAAAGGCCCGGATGATCGGCAGCAGCGAGGCGCTGGCCAATTCGGGGGCTTCGTCTACCTTGGTATACAGAATGTCGGGAGTGTTGGTGTCTGCCATGGTTCTAACCTTTCAGCCTTCCTGGAAGCTTGGGTGTCTCTTGGTGGGCTCGGTGCGGCGATCGTGATTGCGTCACGGATCATGCGTACCGCCGGTGGCCCGGGGAATGCGACGAATGAGCGAATTTGCCACGGTTTAGGGCAGACATCGTACGATATCAATTGAACATGCGTGCAATTTTGTGCGGCGCGACACCGTGTACCCGCCTTTTTGGTAATTTTCTTGCTCTGCGCCGACAGATCCCACGGCCGAATGGCGGTAGCCGGCGGCAGAAGGGTACATTCGTTTCTTGCGATGGAGCCTTTGCGATGGCATAGCGGCAACGTTCCGGCGCCGGTGGAAACAGGCCCATTTCCGCTTTGATCCCGGTACGCGAAGACGGTAGAAACCGCTCAGATGGTTCGCAAGACCGTCAGATCATGCGTGGCCCCGTGGCTCAACTGGATAGAGCAATCCCCTCCTAAGGGATAGGTTACAGGTTCGAGTCCTGTCGGGGTCGCCAGCTTCTCTTCATACCATCAGTGACGCCGCGCTATCGGCAAGACGTTGATCTGCACGGGGCGCTTTGGGCTCCGGCGCGCCGCATGGTGGGGCATCATGATCTACATCCTGTTAATGCGTGTTTTCCCGGTAAACTCTTCTAAATAGCAAGATTTATTCCCGGATCGAAACGGTCTTCCTGCCCCAATCATGCCACATTTGAGGCGAAACTGTGGTCGCTGCGGTGTGTGGCTCGTTTGCGCCGCGAATCCCGAAGGACGGCCGAGGAAACAATCCCGTGACGAAGTTCATGCATGTTCAGGGCGCTCCGCCCGATAGTCTGCCGCCCGGCACGCCGTTGCTGCAGGGGCAGTTCCTTGTCGAGTCGTTTCTGAATGCCGGCGGCTTCGGTATTACCTATCTTGCCCGAAACAGTCTTGAACGCAGGGTTGTGCTCAAGGAATGCTATCCGACCACCATGTGCTACCGCAGCCAGAGCCTGGTGCGGGCGCGGTCCTGTAGCCAGCAAACAGAATTCGATGTTGTCGTGCGCCTGTTCGGCGAGGAGGCACGGCGGTTGGCAAAGCTGGACCACCCCAATATCGTCGGCGTGCATGATGTCTTCGAGGACAACGGCACGGCCTATATGGCGCTCGACTACGTCGAGGGGCTGGATCTGCTGGACGTGATCGAAACTCAGCCGGGGCGGCTCGGCCCGCCCGAGATCCGGACGATGACCCGCAAGCTGCTGGAGGCGATTGCACATGTCCACGGCCTGAACATGCTGCATCGGGATATCTCGCCCGACAACGTGCTCCTGGACCGAAACAACGAGCCTATCCTGATCGATTTTGGTGCCGCGCGTGACACGGCACGGCGCGCCAGCCGGGTATTGTCGGCGCTTCAGGTGGTCAAGGACGGGTATTCGCCACAGGAATTCTACCTGGCCGGCAGCGCCCAGAACCCGGCGGGCGATCTCTATTCGCTGGCCGCGACGCTCCATCACGTCCTGACCGGCGAGCCGCCGCTCTACAGCCACGTGCGGCTTGCCGCGCTGGCCGAACAGAAGCCGGACCCCTACGTGCCTTTGGCGGGGCGTGTGGCGGGGTATGACCTGCATTTCCTCTCGGCGATAGACACGGCACTGAGCGTCTTTGCCAAGAACCGTCTGCAAAGCGCCGAGGAATGGATCGAGTGCATCGACACAAAGGCACGCCAACGCGCGCTGTCGGCCAAGGTCTCGAATGATCCCGAAGTGACCGCGCGTATTCGCAAGCTGGTCAACGACACGAACGTGGCCGTGAAGGTCGAACAGGAACGGGCCGCGCGCGAAGTGGCGGAGCAACGCCGCCGCGACGAGATCGAACGCCAGGCCCGGGAGGAGGCGCGTCGAGAAATGCGGGCGCAAGCCCTGCGGGAGGCGGAAGAGATCCAGCGGGAAGCGGAAGAGGCCAAACAAGAACGTCTTGCGGCGGAGGCCGCCGAGCGGGCGCAGTTGGAAGCCGAGATCGCCGCGCAACAGGCCGCCGACGAGATGGCGTTGCAAGAGGCCGCGGACCCACCCGCGCGCAGGGCACAGTCACGCGTTGAGACACGGGGCGAAGAACTGGAGCGCAGCAAGGCCCATACCGCCAAACAGAAGATCGAAATGCACGAACGTCCTGGGTGGATCACGCGCGTGTGGCGCAGGCTGTTGCGTCGCGACACCACCAAGCAGAGACGTCAGTTGGAGGGTTCAGGGGCATGAATTTCTTTCGCAAGAAGGCCACCGTTGAAGACAAGGGCCTGGTGGCATCCGAGCCACCGCTGTTCGACGAGGCCGACGACGGGGCGTTATGGCCGGACGATCCCTACGAAGAACTTGGCATCCCCCGAGACATGGCCATACCAACCCCGCCGGACCCGCACGCGACCGGACCGATCGAGGTCGAACAGGCTGCGCCAGCGCGCCAGCGGCAATGGTCGCGGCAACAGCAGGACGCGCCGCCCGTTGCGGAAACCGCGCCCTCCGACAGGGGACCGTTCGTGGCGCGGTCGCGGCTGGCGGCGCATGTCCCCAGCACCCCGGTGCCACGTCGTATCTGGGACATCGAGGCCGAACGTCCCCCGGTTCCCTCCCGACCCGTTGCGCCAGATCCTGAAACAATGGCGGACGGGATGTCCATTGAGGCGCCAGACCCGGAAGATGACGTCGCGCTTGCCCGGGCCCAGATCGCCCGTTTCTCCGAGGCGGGACTAACCGGCGCTGGCGCCAGCGCCGGGCGGGCCAAGACCCGGGTGCTCGGCTTTCAGGCCGCAGCCTTTGGCGAAAGCGATCCCTTTGCCGGTGATGCGCCTCGCGGTGGGCGTACGCTCCCGGCGTTTCCGGTGGGCTGGATCGTGGTCATCGAGGGCCCCGGACGCGGCGCCTCGTTCACCCTGACCAGCGGCGTATCCAGCATCGGGCGCGGCGAGGATCAGACGATCTGTCTCGACTATGGCGACACGTCGATTTCACGGCAGAACCATGCATCGATTGCCTTCGACGAAGAGGTGAACCGGTTCTTCCTGGGGCAGGGCGGAAAGTCCAACATCGTCCGTCTCAACAATCGCCCGGTGCTCTCCACCGAAGACCTGAACGGCGGAGACACGATCCGTATCGGCGAGACCACGCTGCGCCTTGTCGCCTTTTGTGGCGAGGGCTTCGAATGGACAGACAACGACACCTCGCAGGAGGGCATCGATGCCGCTTCAGAGTGACCTTCGACTCGACGTGGCCACCGGCCTCAGCCTTGGCGCGCGAGACGGCCAGGAAGATGCAGTGCTCTGCGATGCGCCATATGGCGGGGCTGCAGGCATTGTCGTTCTCGCCGATGGCCTGGGCGGGCATGCCTCTGGCGCCGTGGCCAGCCGGATTGCCGTGACCACCGTGCTGGAGGAACTGGCAAGCCAGCGCGATGCGCAAGGGGCGTTGGGGGCGGACATTCCGGAGTTGCTGATGAACGCGGCACAGGCGGCCAACCACGCGATCCTGGCGCATGCCGACTCCAACCCGGATACAAAGGGCCTCGGTGCAACACTGCTGACTGTCGTGGTCCAGGGGCGACGCCTCTATTGGTTGTCGATTGGCGACAGCCCGTTGTTTCTGGCGCGGGAGGGCAGCATCGAGCAGCTCAACGAGAACCACTCGCTTGCCCCCCAGTTCGATTTTCTGGCCCGGATGGGTGAAATGGATCCTGGCGAGGCCGCCAATCATCCGGACCGCAGTTGCCTGACCTCGGCGTTGGGCTGCGATCCTCTGCGCCAGATCGATTGCCCGGAACAGGGATATACCGTTCGGGCAGGGGACGTGTTTCTGGCGGCGAGCGACGGAATCCTGACATTGTCGCAAGACCAGATCCAGACCGGGATCGAGGCGACACCCGATGCCCGCCCGCCCGAGCTTGTCGATACGCTCATGCAGAGTGTCGCGGCCGCTGGTGATGTTGCGCAGGACAACTTGTCAGTTGCGGTTCTTCGGGTTCAACCGGCTGCGGCCTCGATGGCAAAGACCGGTGCGTCGGTGCAGTCAGGCGTTTTGTCCTGGGTGTCCGGGGTGAGCGTCCTGTTTCCCCAGGCCCTGCGGAACCTGATGCAATTCTGCTCGCGAAACACCTTTGTCGTACGGGCCGGACGATCAAAATGACAGCCAGTCCAAGAGCCCAACGATCCATGGACCAACTTGCCGCCGCGTTGGCGTCACGGAGCTTGCCCAAGGGTGCGCGCGCGATGGGCGAACGAGTGCTGGAGCGGTTGTCGTCGCCGGTCTGCGTTGCGGTTCTTGGGCGTCCGGATGCTGGTCTGGCCGCAACCGTGAACGCGTTGTTCGGCGGGGATGTTCTGCCCGACCGTCCGGGCCTGCCACCTGTCGAGGTCACTTTTGGTGCCGAGCCACAGATCACCATTGTCACCAGTGACGGACGCGAGGAACGGATTGATCGTGACAGGTTCGACCAGTTGGACCTCTTCACGCTTGCCATGGTGCGGCTTTCGACACCTTTGCCCTTGCTCGACAGCGTATCGTTTCTGGTCGTGCCGTTGGAGGGGGACGCGCAGAGTGTCGAAGCCGCGATTGGCTGGACTGCGCGCCGGGCCGACATGGTTGTCTGGTGCGTGTCGGAACTGGTCGAGCCCGAGCGTGCCTTCTGGCGTCGTCTGCCAGAGACGTTGATGGACCATGCCTATTTGGCGGTTACCCGGGAACCGCGCCAGAAGTCCGCGCCCGTCGGGCAACCCGCGTTGGGTGTCCGGTTTCGCGGCGTGCATTTCCTGGGGCGCGGCATGGATCACGCAGCCCGGCTGACCGGGTTCCGGTCGGATCTGTTGGAACACGTTGCGACTGCCCGTCGCGAAGATCTCGAGGGTGCATTGGTATTCCTGGATCGGTATCAACCCGACGGCATTGCCGTACCAGAGCCTCCTTTGACAAAGGAAGAGCCGGTTCGGGCGGATGATCCACCCGATTTCTCGGATCTGCTGGACACTGCCGATCGGCCCTCCGGTGCGGGCCGCTCCTCCGCTGGCGGCGTTGACATCACCGCCGAGATCATCAGCTTTCTGTCGGCACAGGCCTGCGAATTGTCCTGCCTGTGCGATGCATCCGAGTCAGAGACCGTCCAGACGAACTCTCATGCGGTGCTTGGTCTGTGCGCCGAGTCCATCGATGCCTGCAACGAGATGGCGGTCAGGGGGGGCGGGCCGGTCGAGGCGATACTGGCGGAAGCCTCCGATCTCATGCTGCTGATGCAACTCGAGGCGACGCCGGATGCGATGTCGGACGCGGTGGCGCTGGTTCTGCAGGTGCGCCATGAATGCGAGGCTCTGCTCTGCGCCTGAGCGCCAGTTTAGACGCATTGCCCATATTCGCCATGTTCTTGCCATGTTTCCGCCCGGTTCCGACCGGCGACAGAGTCCACCCTGCAAGAGAACTATCTCGATTGGAGGGACAATGGGTCTGGGTGAGGGTGCATATGTCTACAACGAACCGGTCACAGCGCCGCTCGCTGGCGCGACGCCGCTTCCGGGCGAAACCTCCGGGTCTGACCGGCTTCTCAGGATGTGCCTCGAGGGGCTGTCGCCGGTCCTGGCACAGCGGGCCGAGGTCTACGATGTCCTCGATGAGCTGATCGATTGCGGAGACGTCGCCACGGCCGACGCAGCGCGCCGGCACCGCCAGCAACTCCGGACGTTGGAGCCTGCGGTCACGATGATCGGACAGGTCAAGGCCGGCAAGACGTCCCTGGTCAACGCGATGATTGGCGAACCCGGGTTGCTGCCAGCCGACGTCAACCCCTGGACTTCGGTCGTCACCTCGCTGCATGTGGGGCCGGACGCCGACAAGGTGCCTTACGCGGCGCGTTTCTCCTTTTTCGAACCAGCGGACTGGGATCGGCTCACTCGCAAGGGGGGACGTGTTGGCGAATTGGCCGGACGATCCGGTGCCGAGGACGAAGCCGAAAAGATCCGACAGCAGATCGACGCGATGCGCGAAAAGACCCGTAGCCGCCTTGGCCGAAAGTTCGAATTGCTGTTGGGCACCAGCCATGACTATGGCGCGCTGACCCGGGAACTGGTCGAACGATATGTTTGCCTGGGCGATGATTTCGATGATGATGTCGATGGCCCATCGCGGGACGGGCAGGGGCGGTTTGCCGACATCACCAAGGCCGCGGACTTGCGCATTCACAAGCCCGACTGGCCGATGAGCCTGTGCCTGCGCGACACGCCGGGCGTCAACGACACGTTCATGGTGCGCGAACAGATCACCATCAATGCGATCCGGGACAGCCGCCTGTGTGTTGTTGTCCTGTCGGCCCACCAGGCGTTGAGCACGGTCGACATGGCGCTGATCCGCCTGATCGCCAACGTCCAGTCCCGCGAGGTCATCATCTTCGTCAACCGGATCGATGAACTTGCCGATCCGGTGAACCAGATCGCCGAGATCCGGGACAGCATCCGGGAAACGCTGCGCGCCCTCCACGGCCCGCACGATGCCCAGATCGTGTTCGGGAGCGCGCGTTGGGCGACGCTGGCGTTGAACGGCGACCTGTCGGTGCTGGACGCGGAGGCCGGCGCTGTTCTGCTCGATTTTGCCGAACACACGCTCGGCCAGATGGACCGGGAGCTTGGCCCCCTCGAACTGATCTGGTGGGTGTCGGGCTTGCCGGCGCTGTATGGTGCGATCTGGAACAGGGTCACGGAAGGGGCTGCGCGCGAACGGATTCAGGCGGTCGCACGCAAGGCGACGAACCTGGCTGTAGGCCTGTCCGCTGCGGCCGCCGTCGATCCGACACAGGCTGCGGCCGCCCACGTCGGCGACATCGAGATTGCAACCATGGAGCAGTCGCTCGACCGGCTGGAACAGCGGGTGATGACCGAGCTTGACCATACCCTGGGCGGCGTCCTGCACGAGGCGGGCCAGCGACTGGAACGGTCCCACCAGAGCTTCCTTGACCGGGCCACCGGCGCGCTGGTCCAGCATCTGGACACCTACGGCGAACTTGCGCCCTGGAGCTATGACCCGACCGGGCTGCGTCTGCTGCTGCGATCCGGATACCAGGTGTTCCTGCGGCAGGTCCTGGGTGCGGGGAAAACCGCAGGCGAGACCGCCGCAACGCAGATGGCGGGCATTTACGCTACCGCGCTGGGCCGGGCGGCTGACGATTTCACCATCCAGCCTCCCGTCTTTCCGCGCCTCGCGCCGCCCGTTCTCATCGGTCAGACGATCGCGTTGGACCTGAAGGGAAACTGGTGGCGTCGCTGGTGGAGTCGCCGGCGTGGCTACAAGGCGTTTGCCGCCGAGTTTCACGCGATGATCGAAGCGGAAACCCAGCCAATCGTGACGGCGCTGAAGGACACGCATTGTGTCCCGTCCACTGACCAGATTCGGAAGACCGTGACACAGTTTTTCGATGACCAGCGTGCGATCTTCGAAAGCCTTAAAGCGCGCACCACGGGTGACACGGAGCAAGGCACCGGGGCCGGACCATCGCCAGAAATGCTTGCCGAGGCCGTCTCGCGGCTCAGCCGCTTTGCTGCCTGAGACAGAAGGATCAAACAATGTTTCACAATTCGAACCTGAAGGTCGAAATCCCGTCGCTGCCCAACATGCCAATTCCGAAGCCCGACTGTGCTGAAGCCGTTGTCGGACGTCGGCCACGGATCGCCATCATGGGCGAATTCAGTGCTGGCAAGAGCACCCTGACAAACCTGTTGATCGGGTCCGACGCATTGCCGGTCAAGGTGACGGCAACACATCTGCCGCCGGTGTGGCTGAGCCACGGGGTCGACAAGCCGTACGGCGTGGACTTGTCCGACCAATCTTTCGATGTGGACTTCGACCGGATTGCTGACATTCCACTGGAACGGACCCAGTACCTGCGGGTGCAACGCCCGGCCAGTGTGCTGGAATTGTGCGACATCATCGATTTCCCCGGGATATCCGACCCGAACATGCCGGCCGAAGTCTGGCGACGGGTGATATCACAGGCGGATGCCGTCATCTGGTGCAGCCACGCGGTGCAGGCCTGGCGTCAGAGCGAGGCCGCTGTCTGGGACGAAATGCCGGTGGGCCTGCATGACAAGAGCTTTCTGTTGCTGACGCGCATGGACAAGCTGGTCGAAGAGCGCGACAGACGCCGGGTTGTTGCCCGGGTTCGCCGCGAAACCCAAGGCCTCTTTTCCGATGTGTTCCCGGTATCGCTTACCCGCGCGCTGGCGGCTGGCGACGACAGCACCGCCTGGGAGGCAAGTGGTGCCGAAGCCTTCATGACGGCCCTTCTCGACCTGATCACGCACTTGTCCGTGCATCTCGGGCACGAAATTCCGACCGTTCCGGCCATGATCCCGGAGACGTGGGACGAGGAGCCAGAGGAGATTTCCGAACCTGCGCCCGAACCGGCCATTGCGGTCGTTGGAGAGGGGGAGCCGCCGGTTGCCATGGCCCCCGCCAGGCCGTCCCGGGTGCCCCCCGCAGACCTGCTGGAGACGCCGGAAACGACACACTCCGCGCAGGTCCGCATCCTGCCGCGGCGGGTCAGCCTGAACGGTACGCCGCGGCGCCAGCCACGACCGACGGCCGGCCCACGGGATCTGGCCGACATTTTCCGATTGTCCTGAGCCGGCACCGCGAGAAGTAGGGTTCGCGAAAGGTTTTTGCGCCATACCGGCAAGGACGTCTTGACGATCCTGTCCGAGGAGGTTGCGCGCAGTGACGCTGATGGAGCATCTGAGCCGATTGCACCGGGAGATCCCCAGCTGCCGGGAGGTGGTCTACGGCGATCTCGACTCCGGGACGGTCCTGAGGGCGGTGGGCGACAGCGACCTGCGCCAGGAGGATCACGACGCGCGCCTGTCCGAAGCCGTGGCGTGTCTCGGTCCGTTGCCCACACGCCTGTTCGGGCATGTGTTTGGTGTCGATGCTTCCCCGGAAACCCTGTCCAGCGCGACGCTGGCAGAGTCCGGTTCGACGAGCGTTTTCCTGCGGCCTGAGGGGGCGTCCGGAGATGTGATCTGTGTCACTGTGGCGCCGACCACATCTGTCGCGGATGTCGGCGCAATCCTTCAACAGACTTCCCTTGTCGATGACTGAGGTCCCGCGCAGCCTCCGCCCGCCGCCCGACACGGCCGCGCGTGTCGAAGATCTCCGCCGGATGATCGGGATGCTTGGCTTGCCTGTGGCCGCCGGGTCCGGGGGGGCGCGTCGGGTCGGCGGACCTGGTGCCACTGCGGTGGCGGGGATCCTTGACGAGATCGACCAGACCGTCATGGCCCGCCGTCTCTTGTTTCAGAACGACCGGGACGAGACGCTGACGATGGATGTCCGCAATCGTCGCCTGCTGCGGGCAGACCTTGGTCAATTGGGACAATTGGACGGGACCGGTCAGTGCGAAACGGCGTTGCTGACCTATGCGGGCGCGGATGATCTTGCCGCGTTGAAGGCCGCCCTTGAGAGGTTTTGCGCGGAGGGCGAACTGCGCGTGTCCACAACCCCACCGAGCCGCAACACCGGGTTGGAGGAAACCGGTGTTTCCGTCGGCCTTCTGCGGCAAGCATTGAGTCATGCGGATGATCCGACCCGGGCGGTCACGGCGGCGGCGGGGGGACAGGTCCAACGGTTCTGTTCCGACTGCGCCCCGATGGTCACAGCCTGGGTTCTGGATGGCGACGGCGGTCCAGTTTCCGTTCACGGCGATCGGGAATTTGCTGCACGTCTTGCAGATGTCGTATCGGCCTATGTCGAGGCTGGCGGCGCGGATCCGGACGAGCCGGCCAACGCCCTTCTGTTGACGTCAGCCGAGGTCACCGTTGGTACCTTGGGCTTCTTTGCCGAACACGGAACGGTTGCGGCCGTCGCGATTCCACCCGGCCAGGTCGACGCCGTATTGTCGTTGTGGACCGCGCTCTACCGCCCTGCCAGCGCCTGAGCCGGCAACGTCGGCCCAAGGACGCGGGACTCTTTGTTCGATTTCAGGTTGACCTGACATGCCACAAGAACCGTTCTGCCGTCTGTCGCCTTGAGTCAGAGGTCCAGTGGTTGGCCTGTAGACTGTCGCCACGCGGTGGTGTCTCCGCGGCGGTGCAGGGAGGACCGCGGGCGCCCCGTTTTCCCCGAGAGACTGGCTGACATGCCGCGCCGCGGTGCGTGGGCTGACCAACTGCCCCAACTGCGCTACCTTCGAACGATCAACAGCAGGAGGCAATCGCGGGACCTGCATTGATTATCGGGTCATCCGTCGGCATCGGACGTGCCGTCGCAACGACGATGTCGGCGCGCGGGCAAAGCGTGACCGAACTGTCCCGCAAGAAGAATGGGTTTGATGTAACCGATCCGGTTTCGGTCGACAGCGGCCTTGGCGGCCTGGAGGGGGTGTTCGATCTGATCCTTGTCGCGTCAGGCATCCTGGCACCACCGGGGGCCGGGCCGGAAAAATCGCTGGAGCAGATCGATGCCGCCGCCATGGCACGGGTGATGGCGGTGTGCGCGATCGGCCCGGCGTTGATCTTGCGCCACGCCAACCGGCTGTTGCCCGCGAGGGGGCGTTGCGTTGTGGCTGTCCTGACGGCTCGGGTCGGGTCAATCGGCGACAACAGGTTGGTCGGTTGGTACGCCTATCGTTCCTCCCAGGCGGCGGCGAACCAGATCGTCCACACCGCCGCGATCGAGATCGACCTCAAACGGCGCGAGGTCGTGGTCGTTGCGCTGCATCCCGGCACGGTGGCGACTCCGTTCCCCGAAGCCTACCCCGGTCACCGCAAGGTACCGGCGCAGGCGGCTGCCCAGTCACTGCTGTCAGTGCTGGATGGGTTTGCCCCGGCGCAGTCGGGCGGCTTTTTTGATTGGGCGGGGGCAGAGGTGCCCTGGTGACACCGACCCGCCACTGCCCGGACGGGCGGGGTCAGTGCGCAGGCGTGCGGCCCCGCAGGACGAACTGAGCCACGAGACACAAAACACCGATGATCGCCAAGGCAATGACGGGCCAGGTGCCGGATGCCGCATTGGCTGCGATGATCCCGACCAGCGCCCAGACAATCGCCAGCGGATACCCCCACTCCTGTGGTCGACGCGATTGCGCCACCAGCGCAACGGCCAGCACCGCGAGCAACATAAGCAGGGCGGCGGATTGCGCAGACAACACCCCGTAGCCGCCCAGCACGACCCCGATGCCGACACCGCTGGCCGCTGTCAGCCAACCGGCATAGAGCGCGACAGGTCGGACCTGCCAATACGGGCTGTTGGAACCGGCGCGCAGCATTGCCAGGATCGCAGTGGCTGCCATGACGACGATCATTACCGTCGCGAGGATTGGCGATGCATTGGCTGCGGCGATCCAGAACGTACCGATCATCAGGCTGATCAGAAGCGGCGGTCGCATTGCGCTCCAATCCGGATCATCCGGAGCCTTGAACACTCCAAAGGCCGCCCCGGCGATCAACCAGGCATAGATCACGCCCCAGATGCTGAAGGCCCACCCGGCCGGTTGAATCGGCCAGAAATCGGTTTCAACCGGGAACTGGCCCTGCTCGAACCCGGCGAACCCGGAGCTGAACAGCGGTGACAGGGCAAAGGCCACGGCAAACAGGAGAATGGCGGTCGCAAGCGGCGGGAAGGATCGGAGCATTCTGGGTCTCTTTCGTCAATGTGCCGACACAGGTTGTCATGCGGGGCGTCGATATGATGCAAATGGGGCTGCAAGGCATCGGCGGCAATGATCGCGGCCAACGAATTGTCAGGAGGCCATGGGGCATTCATGGGCTCCCGGGATGGCGCTCGTTCGGGAGGGTCATCACCCAGGCCAAGGCGATCAGCTTCAGGATGCAGGGCAAAACCGCGTAACCGAGCGTCAGTGCGGTCAGGGCCCGTGGCGTGTTCGGCTGGCCGGGCACAAAGCCGCTTGCCCCCAACAGTGGCAGCACGGCAAAGGCTGCAAGCGCCAGGCCCAGCTTGCCAGCGAAGGACCAGATTCCGAAGGCGGTTGCGGCGTTCAGCCCTGCACGGGCAAGGGACACCGAGAACATCGCGGGCAAGATTACCATATCGGCCCCAAGCGCCGCGCCCGAGGCCAGGCAGATGACGGCAAAGCCGAGGATGTCGCCCGGTCCAAGGAAGGCGGCGCCGACAAAGCTGAGGATCGCCAGCGGCATCGCAATCATCAGGACCGATCGGCTGCCGATACGTTGGCTGAGACGCGCCCACAACGGCACGCTCGCGCCCGCACACAGGAAAAACAGGATCAACAGCGGTCCGGCGGCGCCGGGCAGTTGGAGCCGGTCCTCGACAAAGAACAGGAACAAGGTGGAGGTGATTGCAACCGGCAAGCTGTTGATCAGCGCCAGCGCCAGCAATCGCAGCGCCCCGGCGTTCGCCAACCCATGCAACGACAGCCGGGTGCCAACGACAGGCGCGCGCCGCCACATCGGCAGGCTTGCCAACACCACGCAAACCGCGAGCCCCCCCAGCAGGTATCCAAAGGCCGCGTAGCCATCGTTTGAGCCATCCCGCCCGGCAAGCAGGGTCGGACCCATGGCGGCCAACACGACGCCCGCCAACATGCCGGATTCCCGCCACGTCGACAGCGCCATCAACCGGTCCGGGGCAGGGCTTTTGGCCAACGTTTCGCTGCGACCGTAAAGCAGGATCATCCCGAGGCTGTAGGCGGAGAACAGCAGGACCAGCACCATGACCAGTTGCGTCACGAGATCGGGACCTGGGGCCAGCGAAAACAGGAGCGGAAATCCGACAGCCAATCCCATGCCAGCCAGGGCGGCAAACAGCATCTGCGCCCTTGGCCAGCGGTCGATGGCCCAGCCGATCAACGGGTCTTGCACCAAGTCCACCAGACGGATTGCCATCAGGATCGTGCCGATCGTGCCCAACCCGACGCCCAGATTGACGGAGGCAAATCGCGGCAGGTGGATGTAGAGCGGCAGGCCGGCCGCCGCCAGCATCATCGCGTAGAGGCTGACACGCGGGTGGGCACTCATTGTGGGCGCACGATCCGAGCGCTGCCGGGGCTGGTCACCGGAGCTGTGCTTCTATCTGTCTTGTAATCGCGGGCGAACGTGGTCGCGTACTGGACCCCCAGGTCTGCACGACCTGACCATCGGCCCCGACAAGGATCTTGTTGAAGTTCCATTTCGGCCTGAAACCCGTTTCGGCCCTGACCGCGCGGTAAAATGGATGTGCGTTGGTCCCGCGGACGGGCGTTATCTCGGTCATGGGCAGGTCCAGATCAAAATTCACCTCGCAGAAGTCCTTGACCGCGGCTTCGGTCGCAAGCTCCTGTCGGAAATCGTTCGAGGGAACCGCGAGCACGACCAATCCACGGTCGCGATACCGATCATAGAGCGCTTGCAGGCCGTCGTACTGGCCGGTGAACCCGCAGCGCGACGCGGTATTCACGACCAGCACCGGACGTCCGCGCCATGTCTCCAGATCGATCTGGCCACCCTCGATGGACGCGAAGGTGCCGCCGACCGGTCCGGCGGCAACAGCCTGACCGAGCAGGCTGAACGTGAGCGCAAGAAGAAATCGTCGCATCCGGATCTCCCACAATATGTCATTTTTACGGTCGAGGGGCGAATTCGGATCAGATTTGGTTGGAGTTGACGCAGAGGCAAGCCTGACCGGCGCAGGCAAACGCAGCGCGGCACTGTAACGCGGGCCATTCAGTCCCTTGCAACCGATTTGGGCACCATGCCGACTGGTCAAATCGCGGGAAAAATGGAATGACGCGGGTGCCCGACGCAGCCGGGAAGCGCCCCCGGGTGTGCTGCACCCAAAGGTGACTTTTACGACCGTCGGAACAGTCGCATGACAGGATCCCCTGCCATGGAATGATCGAGGTCAGGTATGGGTTTGACATGCTACGATGTGATGGTTTCGCCGGAGAACCAGAACACAATACTTCCGGATGAAAGCGTCGCGACCGCGTTCAACGTGATCAAGCGAAGCCGTGCAAGGTTTCTGCCGGTGGTCGACAAGGACGGAAAGTATCTTGGCGTGTTCACCGCGCCGACGCTGCTGAAGCTGATTCTGCCCAAGGCCGCGACGCTCAGCCCGCTCGGGTCCATCGGCAAGAAATCCAAGGCCAAGCGCGGGCATCTTGGCAACCTCAGCTTCATGAGCCTGAACGAGGCCGACTTTGCCGAACAGCTGGAACGCCTCAAGGTTGAAAAGGTGTCCGACAACATGTCCGACCCCTCCAACATCCCCGTGACCGCACCGGAGACACCGGTGATGGAGGGCATCTTCCTGATCTACCAGTACAAGCGGCATGTCATTCTTGTTGATCCAAAGACCGACCGCTTCGTTGGAACGCTCAGTGCCAACTCCCTGTTGGAACACGTTCTTACCGAAGCCCAAGACGCCGGACCAGAACAGTGACCGACCAGACCCTGCCTCACGGAGAAGCCGCTCTGTCCATCCCGCAGATGCTGGGTGTCGATCCGGTCTGGATCGCGACAGGCATCCTGATTGCCGTGTATGCGGTGATGATCACCGAAAAACTGAACCGCGCTATCCTGGCGATGCTGGGGGCGGCCTTGATGGTCCTGTTCGGCATCATCAACCAGGAACAGGCCGTCTCAGGCGTTGACGCCAACACGCTTGCGTTGCTGATCGGAATGATGGTGATCGTCGGCATCACCAGCAAGAGCGGC
This sequence comes from uncultured Tropicimonas sp., assembly GCA_947495685.1. Lineage (GTDB taxonomy): Bacteria > Pseudomonadota > Alphaproteobacteria > Rhodobacterales > Rhodobacteraceae > Tropicimonas. Next base: position 28,067 of record CANLZY010000016.1, on the reverse strand, counting down.
CTGTTCCAGTATGCCGCGATCAAGGCCGCCAAAAGCGTCAAGGCCAAGCCGATCGGCATCCTGATCATGCTGACCCTGATCACGGCGGTGTTCTCGGCGCTGCTGGACAACGTGACGACGGTGCTGCTGATCGCGCCGATTACCCTGCTGATCACCGAAGAGCTGAATACCAGGGTGTTTCCGTTCTTCATGGCCGAAATCCTCGCCTCCAATATCGGCGGCACGGCGACATTGATCGGTGATCCACCCAACATCATCATCGGCTCGGCCGCGGGCCTGAGCTTCAACGACTTTGTCAACAATCTCGCGCCGGTGGCTGCGGTTTGCCTGAGCGTCGTCATGGTCGTCATCTACCTGATGAACCGCCGGGAATTGTCGCAGATTCCGCAATCCGCCAGCGACAAGATCATGCGGTTCAAGGAAAGCGAGGCGATCACGGACAAGGTCCTGATGGTCAAGTCGCTGTTCGTCCTGGGGCTGGTCATGCTGGGGTTCACGCTTGGCCACGGCCACGGGATTCAGCCGGGGACCTCGGCTCTGGCGGGGGCGGCGCTGCTGATGCTGTTGGCCTTCGGGCACCAACCCGGTGACAAACAGACCGAGTCCGTGCATGACATCTTTGGCGAGGTCGAGTGGGTCACGATCTTCTTCTTCGGCGGTCTGTTCGTGATCGTTTCCGGGGTCGAACACGTCGGCCTGCTGGATTTCTTCGGGCAAAAGGTGCTGGAACTGACCGACGGCGACCTGATGAAGACCTCTTTCCTGATCTTCTGGGCCTCCGGAATCCTGTCGGCCATTCTCGACAACATCCCCTTCGTGGCCACGATGATCCCGCTGATCGAGTCCACGGCCGATACCTTTGGTGGACCCACCGCGATCGAGCCGCTTTGGTGGTCGCTGGCTCTGGGTGCCTGCCTGGGGGGCAACGGAACCCTGCTGGGGGCCAGCGCCAACCTGACGGTCGCGGCCTTTGCCGAACGGGCGAAACAGCCGATCCGGTTCATCAGCTTCGTGAAGGTCGGCTTTCCGATCATGATCCTGACGCTGGCCATTGCCAACGTCTACATCTGGCTGCGGTACTTCTGAGGCATGCCGCGAGGGCCACGTGAAGCAGTGTCGCGGTAGGGGACACCACCTGATGATCCTGCCAACGGGCAACCCCGGTGGGCAGGGTTGAACCCCGACAAGGTCACACTTCGCTTGCGGAGCTGGTCTTGCCAACCCGGACTGCTGTCAGTCGTTTGAGAGCCGGCTCTGGTAATCTTTCAGCACAAACAACCGGATGGCCGAGGCGAGGCCCATCTCAAGACCGCGCTCGCGGTCGATCTCGGCGGCCAACGCGTTGATCGGGCGGCCCCTGTCGCGGGCAATGTCGCGGAAGGCCTGCCAGAACTCGTCTTCCAGCGAAACGCTGGTGCGGTGCCCGGACAGGGTCAGGGAGCGTTTTCTGGGGCGGCTCATGTCTGTCGCTGACCGCGTGGGCGGATGTCACCGCCGTAGAGATCCAGCCCGTGTTCGAGTTCGGGGAAGATCGCCAGGATTTCGGCGCGAGCGCGCAAGTCCTCAAGACCACTGCCGAGCGTGGCCGGTTGAAAGGATTCGATCCCGAGCCCTTCGGCGGCCAGCATCGCGTGGTGGTCGAGCAGGATCTGAACATATGTCACGGGGGCGGCGGGCGCGCGCCCGAGGCCAACGCTTCCAACAAGATCTTCTGCTGTCATCAACAGGCCGCTTTCCGGAGCGCCGGCCGGATGTACAAGCAGTCCAGCCCGAGGCGAGACCCGAATGTCGCGACGTGGACAGCCACCGCCAAGCGCGTTGCGGGGCACCTTGATCGCGCCGACGGACGGCAATTCACCGATCTGCAGGGCGCTCAAAGGGCGGCGGCCCATCCAGCGGATGCGCATCGCGCCGGAATCGACGGTCAGGACGGTATCGCCGGGCTGGAGGCAGCCGGCTGCGCGCGGGCCGGCAGGCGTCATGATCCGGGTCTCGGCGGCCACGGCAGCGTTCAGCCAGGCGCCGATCCGGTGTGGGCAGGTGACCGGAGCCGCCAGCACTTCGGTGTCCAACACAAGCGGACGCGGCGCCAGACGGGGCGCGTGAACGGGACGAGCCCGCGAAAATGCGTTGCGTGGGGCGCTTTCCATGCCCGTGCCTGTCCGATCCTGCCCGATGCCGTGCGTTGACGGCCCGGCGTCTCACGCGCCGGTCGGGTCAAATCAGAGCCGGAAATGTGGCGAAAATGGGGCGGGGCAGGCGCCGCGCACGCGCTGACCCGGTGTGTGGCGCAAATGCCCTAATCCGAGTCAGGGTGATCCAGTCGACCCGCGTCTAGCTGCTTGTCCCTCCGGCTGGCCTCTGCACGCGCCTGGGTCTTTTGGGCCTTGGGCAGCCCATGAAGCACCGCATTCTTGTCGGCGATGTCCTTTGCCGCCCTGCGGGCCTTGTTCTTGCGAAACCGGTTGAGATTGACGGGGTCTGCCATGGTCGTGCGAGCCTTGAAGTTCGGAGCCAAGGCTATCATGACCGCAATTGATGCGATCGTACAGCGTTCGCGCGACCGGCTCCGGGTGTGTGGCCCCGGGGCGGTCCAGCATGCTGAGGTTGCAGCCATGCGATGGCAGAGGGCTTGACTCACGTCAAAACCCTGCCCCCTGAAACGATCTATGCTTTCGGCAGGAGGTGGCGAAATGCGCGCAATCGCTGATACGGACGCCTTGGTTGCGGCGGAGGTCATCACCGTCGGGCAAGCCCGGGAAATAGAGATCCGTTCCCGTCAGGCCATGGTCGTGCTGGGGGTCAATTCCGTCCTGTGCTTTGGCATCCTGTCGGCAACCGGCGGGCTGGTTTTCTGGCTGCGGGATCCAGTCGCCGTGGCCGTCGTCGGCAGTATTGCCCTGCTGTCCGGCATCGCAATACTGCGGTTCGGATCTGCGACGTTCGGGATTTTCGGAAATTCTGCGACCTTGATCGGCGCTGGCATGCTCTCGGGAGGGGCAACGCTTGAACTGCTGATACGGTCTCCGGACATCGCAGGCCAGACATTGGCCGTGGCCGGCGCGATGATCCTGCTGATCGCGGGACTTGTCTTGTGGAAGAACCTTTTGGCCGCCCGGTTTGCCATCGGGTCGATCTGTCTGATCGGACTGGCGATGCATCTGGGGGGACTGGGATACCTGCTGGCAAGGGAAGACGTCTCCGGGCCGGTTATCAGCCTGTTCTACCTCTATGCCGCTACGCTTGTTGCGAGCACCGGATGGTTTCTGGATGTGCGGTTGGTGTCGGCGCTTGCGATCGTTCCGTTTGCACAGCTCCTTGATACGGGCGCTCTCTATTTCCATGCCCTCTACGCGTTCTATTCGCCCGAACCCACGCTCTCGATCCTTCAGATGTCGGCATTGGTCGTCGTCTGTCTGCTGGCGGCCAACTCGCTCGGGGAGCGAACTGCGCGTCACGCCCGAGTGCTGGCGGTGTTGGCCTTTGTAGTGGCAAATCTCTGCGCCCTGGTGGGATCCTTGTGGGGCGACGTGGTTGGCGAGACAATCTGGGGGCCGGGCTTCCGTGGGGATTTCGCGACCTGGGAGCAATACCAAGACGCCATGGATACCTTCACAGCGTCTGCAGTCGTCATACCGGACACGGCATTTGTCATCCTGTGGGCCGTGGCACTTGTGGCGACAGCGCTATGGGCGGCACACCGCAACAATCGCGGGGTGTTCAATACCGCGTTGGTCTTTGGATGCATACACGCCTACACGCAGCTTTTTGAGAGTTTTGGACACGAGCCGTTCGCCTATGTCATCGGCGGACTTGCTGCGATCCCCGTTGCATGGGGTATGTGGCGGTTCGACAGATTCCTGAAAGAGCGCTCGCAAGCGACCCCGACCCCAGACGTTTGACCGGTTTGGTCACAGACGTGTCGCAGCATGCCCGAACGACAATGGCCGGCGAAAACCGCCGGCCATCTTCTTTGTTTCATCAACCCCGCCTCAAGCATCCGAAAAGTACGGAAGTCTCGGGATCTGCTGGATAGATCCAGGCCTATTTCGCCTTGGGACCAACCATGTTTTCGGGGCGCACGACGGAGTCAAAGGTCGCTTCGTCGACGAAGCCGAGCGCGATGGCCTCTTCCTTCAGCGTGGTCTTGTTCTTGTGCGCGGTCTTGGCGACCTTGGTGGCGTTGTCATAGCCGATTGTCGGCGCCAGGGCGGTCACGAGCATAAGCGATTCATGCATCAGCTTTTCGATCCGCTCGCGATCGGCCTTGAGACCAACAACGAGGTTGTCGGTAAAGGCCGAGCAGACATCGCCGATCAGCTGCATGGATTGCAGGACATTGTAGGCCATCATCGGCTTGTAGACGTTCAGCTCGAAGTGGCCCTGACTGCCGGCCATGCCGACGGCCATGTCGTTGCCCATCACGTGGCAGCAGACCTGGGTCATGGCTTCGCATTGGGTCGGGTTGACCTTGCCGGGCATGATCGAGGAGCCGGGCTCGTTTTCCGGCAGGATCAGTTCGCCGAGACCGCAGCGCGGGCCGGAGCCAAGCAACCGGATGTCGGAGGCAACCTTGAAAAGCGACGCGGCGACGGTTTTCAGTGTGCCGGACATCTCGACCATGGCATCATGCGCGGCGAGGGCTTCCATCTTGTTGGGGGCGGTGACGAAGGGCAGGCCGGTGATTTCGGCCATGTTGGCGGCGACTTCAACGTCCCAACCTTCGGTGGTGTTCAGCCCCGTGCCGACGGCGGTGCCGCCGAGGGCCAACTCGTAGATGTCGCCGAGCGCTGTCTCGATCCGCTCGATGGATTTCTTGAGCTGGTGGACGTAGCCGGAGAATTCCTGGCTGAGCGTGATCGGTGTGGCGTCCTGGGTGTGGGTGCGGCCGATCTTGATAATGCCATCGAACTCCTCGACCTTTGCCTGCAGCGCTGCATGAAGCTTTCTCAGGCCCGGCAGCGTCACGTCACGCGCCTGCATGGCGGTGGCAATGTGCATCGCGGTCGGAAACACGTCATTGGACGACTGGCCCATGTTGCAGTGATCGTTCGGATGCACCGGATCCTTGGAGCCGATCACGCCGCCCAGCATTTCGATGGCGCGGTTGGCGATCACTTCGTTCGAGTTCATGTTCGACTGGGTGCCGGAACCGGTTTGCCAGACGACAAGCGGGAAGTTGTCGTCGAACTTGCCATCGATGACTTCCTGGGCCGCAACTTGGATGGCCTCGCCGAGTTTCTCGGTCAGCTTGCCGCTCTCGGTGTTGGCCTGCGCACAGGCCTTCTTGATCACGCCGAGCGCCCGAACGATCGGAATCGGCTGCTTTTCCCAACCGATGGGGAAGTTCATGATCGAGCGCTGCGTCTGCGCGCCCCAGTACTTGTCGGCGGGAACTTCAAGCGGGCCGAAGCTGTCGGTTTCGGTGCGGGTCTGGGACATGTCTGATCCTCCGGGTGATGGTTGCCAGCCGTTTAGCCTCCGCGCGACGCGGGGGCAACGGAACGGGGCGCCGCAGGGGGCAAATCGGGTCCCAATCGTGGGGAAAATGCATGACGTCGGATGCAGCGGGCCCGCATGCGGCCACCCGCATGGTAGGCTCAACGAACGAAGGTCCCGTTGGCATCAGCCCGGAGCGAGATGCCAGCTTTTGGAGCAGCACCTTTCAGTTCTCCCTCTTGTTCAACTGCCATTTCCCTTGCCGATTGTCCGAACTCGGACGTGGCGTTTGGGCTTGCCCCGCCTTTCAACAATGCTTTCACGATTTGGATGTTGCCCTGTCTCACCGCAACGTGAAGCGGGGGGGGGGCAGACATGTCCCCGATCGCATTTGCATTGGCGCCTGCCTCGACAAGAATCAGTGCCGCATGGGGATAGCCTCGCCACACCATCAGGTGGAGCGGGGTGTCACCGTCAACGTCCCGGCGTTCGATGCTGACAACGGCCTTTCCCATTTCGGCGGGAAACAGTGTCTCGGAACACGAGGCAAGGCGTTGATCCAAGGTATCTAGGGTCCTTGGCTTCCCGGGCAGGTGTGTTCCACGCGAAGCTCATTTGAGGCGGCGCCCAGGCACGGCGATGTTCCAAGGTGCAACAGCCGATTCTACGCCGAGTTGAGTTCAACTCGACAAATCGGGTTCCGTGATAAGATCACAACAACGGCGCCGGCCGGTCTACGACCCTGCCGATCTACCCGGTAGCTCTGTCTTGGGGGGGCGAGCCGGAACCAATCCGCATCGATCCAAATGCCCGGGTGCGCTACTTTCGGAAACTGTCGAGGCTGACGATTTCGGCGTCTTGGGGCGACCGGCTTTCGGGTTCGACATCCTCAGCCATCCGGGCTTCGGCGACAACCTCGTCCTCATCATCCTCTTCATCCTCATCGGGGTCGTTGGTCTCGAACCGGAGACCGAATTCAACCGATGGATCGACGAACGTATAGATCGCGTCATAGGGAATATACAGCGGCTCAGGCGTGTCACCAAAGTTGAGCGTGATCGAAAACCCCTGGTCCGTGACCTCGAGGTTGTCGAACCAATGCTGGATTACGACCGTCATTTCCTCGGGATAGCGGTCATGCAACCACTTGGCGATATCGACATTCGGATGCCCGGTGTCGAAGGTGATGAAGAAATGATGCTGACCGGGCAGGCCGGTCCGCGACACTTCGCTCAACACGTCCTGAATCAGGCTACGCATGGCTCTGTGCATCAGCTTGCCATAGTCGATGCTTTGGGACATGGGCCGTCAGATCCTTCTTGTTCGTTTCATTTTCAGCATAAGGCTTTTGACGTCGAATGATAGTCCCGTCGCCGCTGGAAATGTCACGGAACAGGGCGGACCCGGCAAGCGGTCAGGTGGCGGTTTTCGTCTGTTCAAAACGGACCTTGCGGCTCAGTGGCGCCCCGGTTTCCGCATCGTAGCCAAGCCGTGCAAAGTCTGACGCATAGGTCTTGCGAACAAGGTCGCGCATCGCATCGGTCCATTCCAGCGGTTCGCGGGTGGATTTGTTGCGATGGGGCAAGTCCTGCGTCACGCCCGATCGTTCCTGAATCTCGTCCCAGGCTGTGTCGAGGTCTTCCAACCGAAAGACTTTTTCGACGATGACGCCGTTGGGCGGGGCGGTCAGGAAACGCATCTGCCGACGGTACATCATGTTATCAATGCGCGATGGCACGACCGAGGTGATGAACTCTTCGAAATCCGACGTGTCGCGCTTGCCGCGATAGAAAAATTGCGATTCGAGGCGGGCGAAGGGGTTGCGCACCGTTGCAAAGGTGAAGAACGATTTCCAGAGGGCCTTTGGCAGGTATCCCTCGGTGACGTATTCGCTTGCGGGCAGGTGGGCGAGGCGGGGAACCGAGCCTTTCCAGCGCGGCGCAGTCGGGCGTTCGTGCATCAACAGCAATGCGCGGTGATCGTGCCACGACAGGCCGAGATCGCGGCAGAAGGCGTCTTCGATGCTCTGCCCGCCGCATTTCGGGATGTGAACAAAAACCGTGCGGTGTGCCAGGCTGATCATCGAAAGTCTCCGGGTCGGACGGGGCACAGACCGTGCCTTCCGGTGATTCCACATTGGCCACCCAAGGGCAACACCGTGCGATATCAGGGGAAGGGCATTCGGCCCGGAACATTCCACCGATGCCGCCCCGCAGGCGCCATCCCACATGTGTGGCGAACTGCATTGCTTTCAGACCCGATGGGGCCAGATCGAACGACAATGCCAACAGGAACTGGTTTTTCCTTCAAACAGGCGGTGGTCCTCGACCAATTCCTTGCACAAGAGGGCGATTTTCCCAGCAGACCCGCCAAGGGATGGCACACAAATGCGCCCGCACCCGCGGACGTGTTTGATACGTGGCACCGACATCCGGGACGCCTGTTCCGGCGCCAACGCTCTGGCCACACCGCCCTTCAATTGGCACAGGGTCGACGTTGTCGCCAGCCGGGACAAGAGGCAGCCGGTTAGACCCGCATACGGTGAGGAAAGGTCAGGTCAGTCGTTGGCCCGTCATGCACAAGGCGAGTGCATTTTCCGGCACCAGTCCCAATTTCTCAAAGAAGCCGAGGAAGTCGATACAGTTGAAGGCCTCCGCGATCTTGCCGTTTTCGAACCGAACCATCAGCATGCCGCTGCCGGTGATCGGTTGCCCGTTGGCCAACACGTTCGCCTCGAAGGTCGCCATGACCGACAGCCAGTCGTCCTGTTCGACGGCCTTCTGAAAATCCACCGATTTCACGTCCAGCATTTCCAGCAAGGCGGCGACGAACTCGTGAAATTCGAGGGCGCCGACGGCAAGGTCGGGCATCAGGCCACTGGCCTCGGCCGCAGGGTCGAAGAACTGCCCCGCCTCTTCAAGGGCCCCGTCGACCCAGACCCTGTTGTAGAATGTTTGCAGCAGTTCCAGATTCTTGGACATCGGTTTCCTCTCGTTCCTGATGTTCGCTAACATCAATCCCTGAACGATTGCCTAATGCTTGGGCAGTTCGTGTTTTTCGTCAGGTCGGGAACTTGGGAAAAGTGCAGGCTTCTGTTGCCAGGTGCCTGCGAACCCCGCCAGACCTTGCTAGAGGGCTGGGCTTAGATTTCGATAGAAATCACCGCTTACGCGGCGACGGCCATCGGAGCACGATTGTTATTGGCAATTATGCTTTACGGACCGATAACGGTGGTACCTCACCGAGCAAAAGCTAACCCCTTTAGACGTCCGTCGATCCTATTTCGGCCCCATGATCCCCCAATAAGGGATGTTTGGTGGAGCCGCCGGGTACCGCCCCCGGGTCCGAGCCGTGTATTACGAGCGCGTTTATCGCCATATTTCCCGAAGGAACATCCTATAGATAGGGCCAATATGTCGCCGGTTCAAGCGGCATCGCGCGACTTGTTCGCCGGCCATCTGAGTGTAGGTTAGAACCGTTCTAACAAATTGAGTCCCTGTGCCATGCGATCCCTCCTGACCAGCCGAAAACAGTTCCACGACCTGACAGAGCCTGAGGTTCTGGCACTTGCGATCTCGTCCGAGGAGGACGATGCGCAGATCTATCGCGGTTTTGCGGCGCGCCTTCGGGAGGACTTCCCCGCGACGGCCAAGGTTTTCGAGGGCATGGCCCTGGAGGAGGACGGTCACCGGCAGAGCCTGATAGACCTGTTCCGGTCGCGGTTTGGCGACACGATCCCATTGATACGGCGCGAACATGTCGCCGGATTCTATGCCCGCAAGCCGGTCTGGCTGTCCGAGACCCTGTCGCTCGAAAAGATCCGTGAAATCGCCGGCGACATGGAATACGAGGCGCAACGCTATTACGAGACGGCGGCGAAGCGGGTGACCGATGCGGACACCCGCAAACTGCTCGGCGACCTTGCGGCGGCAGAGGCCGGGCATGAAAAACGTGCCGGCGAACTCGTCGAAACCCATCTGACCGAAGACGCGGTGGATGCAGAGGATCGCCACGCCCATCGTCAATTCGTGCTGACCTGGGTGCAACCCGGCCTGGCGGGATTGATGGACGGATCGGTCTCGACGCTGGCGCCGATCTTTGCGGCAGCTTTTGCGACCGGGGATACCTGGAACACCTTCCTGGTGGGGCTCGCGGCGTCGGTTGGGGCGGGCATCTCGATGGGCTTCACCGAAGCGGCCTCGGATGATGGTGAGTTGTCAGGGCGTGGCAGCCCGGTCAAGCGCGGCATTGCCTCGGGCGTCATGACCACGCTGGGGGGGCTGGGGCATGCCTTGCCCTACCTGATCACGGACTTCTGGACCGCAACGACCATCGCGGTGATCGTTGTCTTTATCGAACTCTGGGCCATTGCATGGATCCAGAACCGGTTCATGCAGACGCCATTCTGGCGGGCGGCCATGCAGGTGGTGCTGGGCGGGGGGCTGGTGTTGGCTGCGGGTATCCTGATCGGCAGCGGTTGATCCGGCACCTGCCGGTGTGTCCGTTTGAATCGCAAGCGACGCGGTCGCCAGTGACCCGCTGAACGACGTCCTTCCGGGCGCGCTGCGGTGCGGAAAACGCGTTGACACGACCGACGCGGCTGGCAGAATTTGCCCACAGTAGAGAGCAATTCGGGGTGCCCACCATGATCACCGTGGACTACGTTCGCCAGATGGCCCGCTACAACGCGTGGCAGAATACCTGCCTTGCAAGGGCAACCGAAACGCTGGACGATGCAGGCGTGCGGCGCGACCGGGGTGCGTTCTTTGGGTCGATCCTGGGGACGCTCAATCACCTTCTCTGGGCGGATCGGCTCTGGATGGCCCGGTTCGACGACTGGGTGAAGCCTGACGGCGGGATCGGCGACAGCGCGTCGCTCTATCCAACGCTGGCCGCCTGGAAGGCCGACCGGGTGCGTGCCGATGGCCGCATTCGGCTCTGGGCCGACCGGTTGCGGCCGGCAGCCCTTCGCGGACAGGCCACGTGGTTTTCAGGCAGTCGGCAATGCGAGGTCTCGCAGCCCATTGCAACCTGCGTCGCGCACATGTTCAATCACCAGACTCACCATCGCGGGCAGGTCCATGCGATGTTGACCGCAGCAGGGGTACGCACAGAGGACACCGACCTGGTGTTCATGCCCCCCGACATCTGACATCGGCACCGCAGGTTGCGGGCCACCACACAGGAGATCGCCGCCATGCGTGCACTGATCGTTGAGAAGGCCGAAGACGGCAACACAACCGCGGCCGTCCAGGAGATTGACGAGGGGCGCCTGCCCGAAGGCGACGTTACGGTTGCCGTGGAATACTCGACCGTGAACTACAAGGACGGGCTGTGCATCGGCCCCGGTGGCGGATTGGTGCGGGCGTATCCGCATGTGCCCGGAATCGACTTTGCCGGAACGGTGGAGGCCAGTGACGATCCGCGCTATGCGCCCGGCGACAAGGTTGTCCTGACCGGTTGGCGCGTCGGCGAGGCCTATTGGGGCGGCTATGCCGAAAAGGCACGTGTCAAGGCAGACTGGCTCGTTCCGCTGCCCGACGGGCTCAGCACCCGGCAGGCCATGGCGGTGGGGACGGCCGGCTTCACGGCAATGCTCGCGGTCATGGCGCTGGAGGCGCATGGGCTGACCCCGGACAAGGGCGAGGTTCTTGTGACGGGCGCGGCTGGAGGTGTTGGGTCGGTTGCCAGCGCGATCCTGGCGAACCTCGGTTACGATGTGGCCGGGGTCACCGGGCGGCCGGAACAGGTGGGCTATCTCGGCTCGCTTGGCGTGTCCAAGATCGTGACACGGGACGAACTGTCCGAAACCGTCAAACGGCCGCTGGAACGCGAGACCTGGGCTGGATGTGTCGATGCAGTCGGTGGTCCGATGCTGGCGCGGATTCTGGGTCAGATGAAATACGGCGGATCGGTTGCGGCCGTCGGCCTTGCGGGCGGGGCGCAATTGCCGGCAACGGTAATTCCGTTCCTTTTGCGCGGCGTGAACCTGTTGGGAATCGACAGCGTGATGCAGCCCTATGGCAACCGCCTGACGGCCTGGAAACGGGTCGCGTCGGATCTGCCGATGGACAAGCTCGAAGGCATGATCGTCGAGGCGACGTTGGCCGATCTGCCGAAACTTGGCGCCGACATCCTCAAGGGACAGGTGCGCGGGCGTGTCGTTGTTGATGTGAACGCCTGATCCCGCCGACCAGAGGCTCAAGGACAAGTCATGGATTTCCATAGGGTTTCCGGCTACTTTGGCCGGAGGCCCTTTTTTCTGCAGCTCGCGGGAACGGAATGTCGGCGCATTTGCCGCGAACCTGAACAGGGTGATCGCCGTGACCAGGCGCAGCACAGCGCGTGGTCGCAAGCCTCTGATCTCGCCCGCCGGGGCGTATTGGGAGGCGCAGCATAGCTTAGGGGTCAAGCATGACAGACGAAGCCGCACAGACCGGCATTCCAAGTCCCGAAGGGGCGACCGAGCTCATCGATACGGAGTACGAAATCGGTCAGCACAACGTCGAGGGCTCGGTTGGGCCCTTTGATTTTGACATTCACAACCCGGTCTTCCTGGTGTCGGGCATATCGATCGCAGCGTTCGTGTTTTACGCGCTGGTGTTTCAGGAACAGGCGGCGGCGGCCTTCGGCGCGTTGCGGCCCTGGCTGACCAGCACGTTCGACTGGTTCTTCCTGATCGCAGGCAATCTCTTTGTCCTGTTCTGCCTGTTTCTGATCGTCAGCCCCTGGGGCAAGGTGCGGCTGGGTGGGCGCGAGGCGACCCCTGACTATACCTATGTCGGGTGGTTCGCGATGCTGTTCGCAGCCGGTATGGGCATCGGCCTGATGTTCTTTGGGGTGTTGGAGCCGGTCTATCACATGGCGGTATCCCAACCTTTGGGCGTGCCGTCACCGTTTGCCGAGGACGGCACGATCATCGCCGCCAATGTGGATGCGGCAAAGCGCATGGGGTTGGCGGCCACGATCTATCACTGGGGGCTGCACCCCTGGGCGATCTACGCCGTGGTCGCGCTGGCGCTGGCGTTGTTTTCCTACAACAAGGGCCTGCCGCTGACGATCCGCTCGGCCTTCTATCCGATCTTTGGCGAGCGTATCTGGGGCTTGACCGGTCACATCATCGACACGCTGGCGGTGTTTGCCACCCTGTTCGGGCTTGCCACGTCGCTGGGGTTTGGCGCGCAACAGGCCAACGCGGGTCTGGAACATGTCTTTGGCATCCCGAATTCGATCAATGTGCAGGTGCTCCTGATCACGGTGATCACGATTATTGCGCTGATTTCGGTCCTGCGCGGGCTGGATGGCGGCGTGAAGGTCCTGTCGGAGATCAACATGGGGCTGGCGGCCTTGTTGCTGGTCTTCGTGCTGCTGGTCGGACCGACGATGGTGATCCTGGCCGATTTCTTTGCCGGATTGTCGACCTATGCGTCGAACATGTTGTCGCTGTCCAACCCGATCGGACGAGCCGATGACAGCTATGTTCATGGCTGGACGACGTTCTACTGGGCCTGGTGGATCAGCTGGTCACCCTTTGTCGGAATGTTCATTGCCCGTGTCAGCCGGGGCCGCACGGTGCGCGAATTCATCATCTGCGTGCTGATCATCCCGTCGCTGGTCTGCGTGCTGTGGATGGCGGTGTTCGGTGGCGTTGCCATCGATCAGGTGCTGAGCGACCCGTTGAACTCGGCCGTGAAGGCGCAGGTGATCGACAGTTACAACCCACCGATTTCGCTGTTTGCGATGCTGGAGGGGCTGCCGTTGGCATCGATCACGTCGACGCTTGGCATCGTTCTGGTTATCGTCTTCTTCGTGACCTCGTCGGATTCCGGCTCGCTGGTGATCGACACGATCACCGCTGGCGGCAAGGTCGACGCGCCGGTGCCGCAGCGCGTGTTCTGGTGCGTCTTCGAAGGTGTGGTTGCCATCGTGTTGTTGCTGGGCGGCGGGCTCGGTGCCCTGCAGGCGATGGTGATTTCCACCGGGCTGCCGTTCGCGCTGGTCCTGTTGTTGATGTGCATCGCGATCTTCAAGGGGTTGTTGAGCGAACCACGCTGACGGCTTGAAGTCGGCGCATCAAAGGCACAATGTCGGGCCGCGGATTCACCTCCGCGGCCCGAACCATTTCTGGAGATTCCCATGCTCGACGTCGATTTCGTAAGGCACCAGTTTCCCGCCTTTTCAGAGCCTTCCTTGCAGGGGCAGGCCTTTTTCGAGAACGCGGGCGGCTCCTATGCGTGTCAGCCGGTGATCGACCGGCTCACCCGGTTCTATCGCCAGCGTAAGGTGCAGCCCTATGCACCGTATCCGGCTTCCGAGGCTGGTGGAGCGGAGATGGACGAGGCGCGTGCGCGGCTGGCGGGCATCCTCGGCGTCGACACCGACGAGGTCAGCTTTGGTCCCTCGACCACCCAGAACACCTTTGTGCTGGCCAATGCGGTACGTTGCTGGCTGACACCGGGCGAGGCGATCGTGGTGACAAACCAGGATCACGAGGCCAATTCCGGCCCTTGGCGGCGGCTGGCCGACGAGGGGATCGAGGTGCGCGAATGGAAGATTGACCCGAGGACGGGCCATCTGGATCCGGAAGCGCTGGCGCCGCTGCTGGAGGATGGCGCGGTGCGGCTGGTCTGCTTCCCGCATTGCTCCAACGTCGTGGCCGAAATCAACGATGTGGCGTCGATCACGGCGGCGGCTCATGCCGCCGGGGCTTTCACCTGCGTCGACGGCGTCTCCTATGCGCCGCACGGCTTGCCGAACGTGGGAGAGCTTGGCGCCGATATCTATATGTTCTCCAGCTACAAGACCTATGGTCCGCACCAGGGCGTGATGGTCGTGCGCCGCCAGATCGGGTTCGAACTGCCCAACCAGGGCCACTATTTCAATGGGGAAGACCTGTACAAGCGCTTCACCCCGGCAGGCCCGGACCACGCGCAGGTGGCCGCAAGCGCCGGAATGGCGGATTACATCGATTCCCTTGCCGCGCATCATGGCTTCGGGTCCGGTTCGCCCGCCGAACGTGGCGCCGCGGTGCATGACCTGATGCGAGACCACGAAATTGCCCTCATGCAGCCGCTGCTGGACTATCTGGCGGCGCGCAACGATCTGCGCCTGATCGGCCCGCGTGATGCCGAACGCCGGGCGCCGACCATCGCGGTGGCGCTGGATCGTCCGGGCGAGGATGTGGCGCGCGACCTGGCTGCCCATGGCATCATGGCGGGCGGTGGCGATTTCTATGCGGTGCGACCACTGCAGGCGATGGGCGTTGACCTCAAGCGGGGCGTGTTGCGGCTGAGCTTTGTCCACTACACCAGCCGCGCAGAAATCGACCAGCTTCTGGATGCGCTGCAAAAGGTTCTCTGACGGCGGGCAAGGCACTGGATCTTGCCCCTGAGTGCGCTAAGTGCGAGCCGAATTGGCAGGAGTTACTTTTGAAAGATTCAGGACCGATCATCGTCTGGCTGCGGAGCGATCTGCGGCTGGCCGACAACCCGGCATTGGCAGCGGCGGCCCGGACCGGTCGCCCGGTGCTGCCGGTGTTCATCCGCGACACGGCGATCGATGCGCTTGGGGCGGCTCCGGCGTGGCGTCTGGGACAGGGGCTGCGGGTGTTCGCCGGGTCCCTGGCGCAGCTCGGTTCGCGGCTGATCCTGCGCAGCGGTCCGGCACAGGAGGTGCTGAGCCAGCTCGTGGCCGAGACAGGTGCCGTTGCCGTACACTGGAACCGGCTCTACCAGCCCGAGACCCGCACCCGCGATGCCGCCATCAAGACGGCGCTGACAGGGCAGGGGGTCGAGGTGCAGAGCCATACCGGCAACCTTGCCTTCGAACCCTGGACCGTGGCCACCAAGGCCGGCGGCCCGTTCCGGGTATTCTCTCCGATGTGGCGATCCGTGCGGTCGCGGTCGGTGGCGCTTCCCGACGCACCGCCAAGACAGCTTCTGGCACCCGACGACTGGCCCCACAGCGAGGCACTGGACGACTGGGGTCTGGAGCGCGCGATGCAGCGCGGCGGGGCCGTTGTTGGGGCCCATGCCGCCATCGGCGAAGTGGCGGCACAGGAAGCCCTGGCAACCTTCATTGCCGACAGGTTGGCCGCCTACGGCGCTGCGCGGGACAATTTTTCCGGTCGCCCGACGTCCGGCCTCAGCCCCTTCCTTGCGGTGGGCGAGATCGGGGTCCGGCAGTGTTGGCACGCGGCTCACCGGGCGCTTCAGGACGGCAATTCGGGTGCAGAGATCTTTCTGAAGGAACTGGTCTGGCGCGAGTTCGCCTATCACCTGATGTTTCACAACCCCGAGATCCTGTACCGGAACTGGCGATCTACCTGGGACGGGTTTCCATGGAACGCGGACGCCCAGCGACCGGACGTCGTGGCGTGGAAACAGGGCCGCACCGGTGTGCCGCTGGTCGATGCCGCGATGCGCGAGATGTACGTGACCGGTACAATGCACAATCGTGGCCGGATGATCGTGGGAAGCTATCTGACCAAGCACCTGTTGACCGATTGGCGCATTGGCCAACACTGGTTCGAACAGCATCTGATCGACTGGGATCCGGCCAGCAACGCCATGGGCTGGCAATGGGTGGCGGGCAGCGGGCCGGATGCGTCGCCGTACTTCCGGATCTTCAACCCCGAGACGCAGGCGATAAAGTTCGACCCTGACAGCAGCTATCGTCGGGCTTGGATCGCCGAGGGGCAGGGAGACCCGCCAGCAACGGCATTGTCCTACTTTGCCGCGATTCCGCGCAGCTGGGGGATGACGTCCGACGCACCGCCAGCCCGACCCGCCGCAACGCTTTCCGAGGGCCGAGGGCGGGCCCTGACCGCCTACCAGGATCATCGGGCCGTCGGCTCTGATGACAGTTCCACGTCGGTGTCCCCTTGACCCGGCCCGACGAAGATCCAGATGATGGGGCTCGGAGGACCGCTTCGACACCGAACGGGGGACAAATGGATATTCTTTCCAGTACGGCGCAGGCAGCAAATCTGCCGCGCTATTTCAGCCATGTCTTTGACCGGGCGTGTCAGGCGGCGGTCGGGCGGCTCGATATCGTGCTTCCGGACGGCCGGGTGTTCCGGGCCGACAGTGGCAACCCCGGCCCGGTGGCGCGGCTGGAAGTGGTGCATCCCGACCTGTTTGCCCGATTGATCCGAGAAGGCGACCTTGGCTTCTGCGAGGCCTATGTGGATGGCTGGTGGCACACGCCGGACCTGCTGGCGTTCATGGAATACGTGCATGCTGCCAGCGACGAGGTGTTCGACGGCTTTCCCGGCATGGCCTTGGTACGGCTGTACGAAAACCTTCGCTTCCTGATGCAGTCCAACGGTCGGCGACAGGCGCGTCGCAACATTGCCCATCATTATGACCTTGGCAACGAATTCTACAGCCTGTGGCTCGACCGGAGCATGACGTATTCGTCGGCCCGGTTCGACCATGCCGACGAGCCGCTGGAAACGGCCCAACGGCGCAAATACGCCAGCCTGCTGGACGGTATGCAGGTGCGCCCGGGCGATCATGTCCTGGAGATCGGCTGTGGTTGGGGGGGCTTTGCCGAATTCGCCGCCCGCGAGCGTGGGTTGAAGGTGACCGGCCTGACGATCAGCAAGGCGCAGCACGACTTTGCCCAGGCTCGGATCACCGAGGCCGGGCTCCAGGAACAGGTCGAGATCCGGATGCAGGATTACCGTGACACCCGTGGTCAGTATGATGGAATCGCCAGTATCGAGATGTTCGAGGCCGTGGGCGAGAAATACTGGCCGACCTATTTCAACGTGGTGCGAGATCGCCTGAAGCCGGGAAAAAACGCGACCTTGCAGATCATCACCGTGCAGGATCGGCGCTTTGAGATATATCGGAAGGGCGTTGATTTCATACAGAAATACATTTTTCCGGGGGGGATGTTGCCCAGCCCTTCGGTGCTTCGGGCCGAGGTCGTGAAAGCCGGGCTTGCGGTGCGTGGTTCGATCGAGTTCGGTCAAAGCTACAGCCAGACCCTTCGGCATTGGCACGATGCATTCACCGCCCGCTGGGACGAGGTGGCGGCCCTTGGCTTTGACGAACGATTCCGTCGGATGTGGGAATTCTATCTTTGCGCTTGCGCTGCCACATTTTCGACCGGAAATTGTGATGTAACACAGATTACGGTAAACAAAGCCGCCTGAGCCATAACTGACGAGAGACGAGGATCCATGCCCACCGCCGCCAAGCTGTTTGCCGCCATCGGCTTTGCCGCGGTCGCGTTCTTTGCGTCGGAGGTCTACAAGACCTTGCTGCCCGAAGGCACGCAGGTTGGCATGATGACCCCCGTCAATACTTTTGTCGGGCTGTTGGGGGGGTGGACCGTGATGGGACGATATGCGGGGCGCGGATACTATGTCGCTGCGGGCACGGGTATACGGACTGTCGCTGTCATACTGTTCTATGCCCTGGTGATCTGGGCGGGCACCGAGATGGTCTCCCGATCGACCAAGATGTACTATGACGGACCGACCGAAGCATTGACTGCGATGATGGGTCTGGTTGCGGAGTATTTCATGCTGATGATAAGCGACCCTCAGGTTCCAATCGTGCTGTTGGGCGGCGGGGTACTTGCCGCGTTCCTGTCCGAATGGGCGACGGAGCATTGGTCCTGAAGCCATAGCATTCCGCGACTCCGGGAGCGTACACTGACATGAACTCCATTTTTCTCTATGGCACGTTGTGTCATGGCCCTCTGCGCGCTTTGGTCAGCGGCGAAGAGGACGGGCAACTGGTGCCGGCCAGCTTGCCTGATCACGCGGTTTATTGGGCCAGGGGCGAAAGCTATCCGCTGATCGTGTCCGAACCCGGCAGTGCGGCCAGTGGACTGCTGATCGTTGATCCGTCGCCGCGCGCCGTGGCGCGGATGGATTACTACGAGGCGGGTTTTGGCTACGGGCTTCAGACGGTGACCGTCGATACCGAAAGCGGTCCGGTGACGGCCAAGGTCTATCTGCCGCCGCCGAGCGGGGTTGTGGTGGGGGCGCCGTGGGATCTGGATGTCTGGGCCAGAACCTGGGGTGACCTGTCCTGCCTGGCGGCGGACGAGATCATGACCGACATGGACGCGCGCCCCGCGGTGGAGGTCGGGCGCAGGTTCAACTCGCTGCGGGCGAGGGCGCAGGCCCGGATGAACGCCCGCGACACAGCGCCAACCACCCTGCGCCGCCGGGCCGTCCCGGGCGATGTGCGGGTGAGTCGCCGCCGTCTGGCCTATTCAAAGTTCTTTTCGGTCGAGGAATACGATTTTTCTCACAAGAGATTCGCCGGTGGGTATGGCCGGGAGGTCAATCGCGAGGCGTTCATTTCGGCGGACGCGGTAACCGTGCTGCCCTATGACCCGGTGCGTGATCGCGTGATGTTGATCGAGCAGTTCCGCACCGGCCCCTTCGCGCGCGGGGATTCACAGCCCTGGATGCTGGAGGCGATTGCCGGGCGCGTGGATGGGGGGGAAACCGCCGAAGCCGCTGCGCGCCGAGAGGCGGTCGAAGAGGCAGGCCTGACGCTGGGAGCGTTGCACCTGGTGGGAAAATATTATCCGACACCGGGCGCAAAATCCGAGTTCCTGTATGGCTTTGTCGCAGAGGCCGACCTGCCCGACAGCGCGGCCGGGCTTGGCGGGTTGGAGAGCGAGGGCGAGGATATCCGCAGCCACATCATCCCGTTCGATCAAGCAATGGACCTGATCGACAGTGGCGAAATCAATGTCGGGCCGCTGATCCTTCTGGTGTTGCAACTGGCCCGTCTGCGCCCTCGGTTGCGCGGCGCAGGTTGACACCGCAGCGCCCTCGGCTAGCAAGGGAACAGCCTGACTGAAGGGAGCGCAGAAATGGAAATCAAGACCGACCTCGCCGCGGCCGTGGGCAACACGCCGCTGATCCGTTTGCGCGCCGCCAGCGAGGCCACGGGCTGCCAGATTCTCGGCAAGGCCGAGTTTCTCAATCCGGGTCAGTCGGTCAAGGACCGTGCCGCTCTGTTCATCATCCGGGATGCCATCGCGCGGGGCGACCTGCGTCCCGGTGGCACGATCGTCGAAGGAACGGCCGGCAATACCGGTATCGGCCTGGCGCTGGTGGGCGGGTCGATGGGCTTTCGAACGGTGATCGTCATCCCCGATACCCAGAGCCAGGAAAAGAAGGACATGCTGCGCCTCGCCGGGGCGCAGTTGGTCGAGGTGCCGGCGGCGCCCTACCGCAAGCCCAACAACTTCGTGCGCTATTCAGGCCGTCTGGCCGAAGCGTTGAACCGAACCGAACCGAACGGCGCAATCTGGGCCAACCAGTTCGACAACGTCGCCAACCGGCAGGCTCATGTCGAAACGACCGGCCCCGAGATCTGGAGCCAGACCGAACGCAAGGTGGACGGGTTCATCTGTGCCGTCGGCTCCGGGGGCACGCTCGCTGGGGTCGCCGCTGCGTTGCAGCCCAAGGGCGTGAAGATCGGCCTCGCCGATCCGGACGGCGCGGCGCTTCACAGTTATTACACCACCGGCGAACTCAAGTCCGAAGGGTCCTCGATTTCCGAGGGGATCGGGCAGGGGCGGATCACGGCCAACCTGGCCGGGTTCACGCCGGATGTGTCCTACAACATCCCCGATTCCGAAGCCCTGCCGATTGTCTTTGACCTTTTGGAGCACGAGGGGCTGTGCCTTGGCGGCTCCTCCGGAGTCAATGTCGCCGGCGCCATCCGGATGGCGCGCGACATGGGGCCCGGGCACACCATCGTGACGATCCTGTGCGACTATGGCACCCGCTACCAGTCGCGGCTGTTCAACCCGGCATTCCTGCACGAAAAGGGCCTGCCGGTGCCGCATTGGATGGAAGACGCGGCGCCGGATCTGCCTGACGTTTTCGAGGACGCGTGACATGCGCCGATGGATCGCCGGGCTGCTGTGCCTGTTGCTTGCGGCGGTTGTGTGGGGCGCAGTCCCGATCGGGCCCGGAGCAGCCCATGCCCAGGAGCAAACTGGCACGGACGCCCTGACCGAGGCGGACTTCGAAGCCTGGGAGAAGACGGCAACCCGGGGCGAGGAAGCGATTTCCGACTCCCGTGCCTCGGACCAGGCCTTTGAAGAATTGCGTCTGCAACTGGTGGATTGGCGGACACGGTTTCAAGTTGCAGAACAGCGAAACGCATCGCGGATTTCGATCCTGGAGGCGCAGATCCAGACCCTTGGTGCGGCGCCGGGCGAAGGGTCCAGCGAGAGCAATACGATCGCGGCGCGGCGTGCCGAACTGACCGAGCAATACCAGGAGCTGGTCGCGCCGGTGCGCAAGGCCGAGGAGGCCTATACCCGGGCCAACGGAATGATCGCAGAGATCGATCGGTTGATCCGGGAACGCCAGCAGACCAAGCTGTTGACCCGCGGGCCATCGCCGTTGAACCCGGGCCACCTGCGTCAGGCGCTGGAAGACGTTCATATGGTTTCCAGGATTGTCCTGGCCGAGGTGAACTCGTCGATGGGGCTGCGCTCGGACATCAAGACATTTCAGGACAACTTGCCGGCGATTGTTTTCCTGTTGCTCCTTGCTGGTGTTCTGCTGGTACGGGGGCGCCGGTGGTTCCAAAAAATTGTCGACTGGACCATCCGGCGTGACGCCGGAAGTGCACGGTTGTTTGTCGTTGCGATGATCGTCTCCGTCGGCCAGGTCATCCTGCCGATGATCGGTCTGCTGGCTCTGGTGGCCGCGCTTTTGGCAACCTCGATGTTCGGGCCAAACGGCGAAGGCTTGATACGGGCCATCCCCACCATGGGATTGGCGTTCTTTGCCAGCCGATGGTTGGGCGGTCAGACCTTTCCCAGGGGCGACAATTGGGCGACGATCCTGGACCTGACAGCGCGCGAACGGGTGCGCGGCCGGTTCTACTTTTCCGCCACAGGATTGCTGATTGCCGCGGCCATCCTGTTGAAAACGGTCATCACCCAATTCACGCTGGATGATATGACACCGACCGTGTTGGCTTTGCCGATCATCGTGCTGTCCGCGCTTGCGCTTGCCGGCGTTGCGCGGTTGCTGATTGCCAACGGCGCCAAGCGTGTAGACGTCCCCAGCGACGCCAGTGACCCGTTGTATGCCAATGACGCGCATTCTCCGATAGACGAGCGCAGTTTCCTGGACCGGATGACCCTGTTGCTGGGGCGAATTTGCATGATCTTTGCGATTGCCGGGCCGATCCTGGCGATGCTGGGCTATGGGCGCGCATCGGCGTTCTTTGCATTGGCTCCCGGGTTGTCTTTGCTCCTGATGTCTCTGGTCGCTTTCCTTCAACGTCTGTCGATGGGATTCTTCCGGTTGTTCGCGCCGCCTGGCAAGGACGGAGACGACGGGTTGCTGCCGGTTTTGGCGAACTTCACGATCATGATCGCATCGTTGCCATTCTTTTCCCTTATCTGGGGGATGCGCTCCGAAGATCTGAGCGAGCTGTGGGCCCACGCCAAGGAAGGCGTGATGCTGGGAGAAACCCGGGTTTCGCCAGGGATCTTCCTTGCGTTCGTTGTCGTGTTCGCGATCGGCATGGCTCTGACCCGGTTGATCCAGGTGGCCATGCGAACGTCCATCCTGCCCCGAACCAAGATGGACCTTGGCGGTCAGAAGGCCATCATTTCGGGGTTGGGCTACCTAGGGATGTTCGTGGCGGTCATGGTGGCCGTTTCGGTTGCCGGG
The DNA here is from genome assembly GCA_947495685.1 of uncultured Tropicimonas sp. Lineage (GTDB taxonomy): Bacteria > Pseudomonadota > Alphaproteobacteria > Rhodobacterales > Rhodobacteraceae > Tropicimonas. Next base: position 5,944 of record CANLZY010000016.1, on the reverse strand, counting down.
CTGGACCTGAGCAGCCTTGCCATCGTCGCCGGTGCCCTGTCCGTGGGTATCGGTTTCGGATTGCAGAACATTGTTTCGAACTTCGTGTCGGGGTTGATCCTGCTGATCGAGCGCCCGGTGACCGAGGGCGACTGGATCGAGGTTGGCGGCGTGATGGGCACGGTGCGCAAGATCTCTGTGCGAGCAACCACGGTCGAGACCTTCGACCGGACAAACGTCGTCGTTCCCAACTCCGATCTCGTCACTGGCCAGGTCACCAACTGGACCCGTGGCAACCTCAGCGGTCGATTGATCCTGCAAGTGGGTGTGGCCTATGGCACGGACACACGCAAGGTGGCGGGGATACTGCAAGAGATCGCCGAGGCGCATCCACTGGTGATCGTCAATCCACCGCCGGGGGTCGTGTTCCAGGGCTTCGGCGCGGACTCGCTCGACTTCGAGATGCGGGTGATCCTGCGGGATATCAATTTCGGGCTGATGGCCCGGACCGAGTTGAACCACCGGATCGCAGAACGCTTTGCCGAAGAAGGCATCGAGATTCCCTATGCGCAGCGCGATATCTGGTTGCGCAACCCCGAAGCGCTCGGCCGGCCCATGCCGGCGACGCCACCGGCGCCGGGTTTCGTTTCGATGCCCGAAGTCAAACCTGATGCAAGCCCCGAAATTCCGACGGAGGACGACCGATGACCGACATGCTGTTTCGCCAGGATACCTATGCCCGTGACGCTTTGGGAACTGTGCTGGCGCATACGCCGGAGGGTGGGATCGTTCTGGACGCGACCATTTTCTACCCGCAGGGCGGTGGGCAGCCGGGGGACAGCGGGGCGCTTCACTGGGCCGGCACCATCCTTGAGATCGCCACGACCGTGAAAGGCGAGGGGGACCAGATCGTCCTTGTTCCGGCCGAACCCGCGCCGCTGCCGCCAGTGGGCACCGAACTGCGGCAGTCGCTGGATTGGGAGCGTCGCTATCGCCATATGCGCGTGCACACGGGGCTGCACCTGTTGTCGGTTGTCGTACCCATGCCGGTATCGGGCGGATCGATCGGGGCGGACAAGGGGCGGCTTGATTTCGACATGCCCGAGACGCTGGCCGACAAGGAGGCCGTGCAAATCGCCCTTCAGGAATTGATCGATCGGGACCTGCCAGTGACCGAAGAGTGGATCACCGATGAAGAGCTGGCGGCCAACCCCGGCCTGGTCAAGACGATGTCCGTGAAACCGCCGACGGGGCAGGGGCACGTCCGGCTGATCCGGATCGGTCAGCACGACACCCAGGTCGACCTGCAACCCTGCGGTGGAACTCATGTCGTCTCGACGGGGGAGATCGGCCGGATCGCCCTCGGCAAGATCGAGAAGAAGGGCGCTCGCAATCGTCGCGTCAACATGCTTCTGGCGGACTGAACCCAGTGGGTGTTTCTCACAACCTGCCAGGGGTGAAAAACTAACTGGGGCCAGAAAAAACCTGCGCTTATGCGCTTGCATATGGTCGACAGTTCCGGCTAAACCCTCGCCACCGGAGAGGTGGCCGAGTGGTCGAAGGCGCACGCCTGGAAAGTGTGTAGGCGGGGAACCGTCTCCAGGGTTCGAATCCCTGTCTCTCCGCCATTTTTCTTGTGTGGCGCACAAGAAAACATGAACAATATCATATACCTTCCGAAATTTTCGCCGACCAAGGCCACGGCGGATGCTACACATCTCGCTACACAATTCTGTTCTCCATGAGATGTTTTTTCAGGATCGGCAAGGTGGCACGCCGGCATCTGAGCAGCAGAAGCGGAGATATGGTCGCCGGCGCGCCGACGTCGGGTGATCCAGTCCCGACGCATCGAGGCGTTCTGCCCCGTCAAGCGGGCGGCACCCGGGGGCGCCGCCGAGATGTCATGCTCCTTCGAGCAGGTTCATCGTGAGGTAGACGGCCGCAACGCCGTCGAGCACCTTGGCGGTCGCCTCCTGCAATTGTCGCAGGACATGCGCGCCACGCAGAAGGCAAGTCGCCGTCTCATCGTGCTCGACGGTCTCGTAACCACCATGGATGTCGTTCTCATCGTGTTGCCAGCCGCGTTCGGTTCCCGTCTCTGCTTCCCGTTCAAGGAAGGCGATCAACGCGTCCATTTCCCGAAGCGTGTCCTCTTCGAACAACTGCCCCTTGTCGAGGAGGCGGACGAAGTGGGTGATCATCCCGCGCCGCGCCGGCGGAATATTCATGAGCGCTGCGCCCGTGAGAGCCGACCTGGCCGTCCGGCTGGTTCCGAGCGCGTGTTCGACCCGCTCCACGAGCGGCTTGTTTTCCGTATCCATCACCATCACGAGGCCTCCTGACTGCGGGTAATCCGGCGGGGGTGGCGGTGCTCCACGACAAAGGGTCGTGGTGCGCGGTTCCGCCCTTTCCGGGAGGCGCGGCGGTCGGCGGCGATGTCGCGCTCGGCGTGGATGCGGGCCCGAACCTCGTTCATCCGCTCGAAGGCCTTGCCGTCGAGCCGGCCAAGCACCGGCGTTCCAGCCGGACCGCTGGAAACGAACCCGGTAGCGTCGAGCGGAACGAAGAGGCGGCGGGCGCCCACGAACCGGGTCGGGCGATGAAGCCCCGCGGGGCGGAGTGCCTTCGGCGACCGAACCGAGATCTCGTAGCCGTAATTGGCGGTGGTCGACGATGTCGTGCCGTAGGCGAGCAGCGCGTAAGACGCACCAGCGACGGTTACGAGGTCCAGCACGAGGCAGCGCCGGACCTTGGGCTTCGCCGTGCCGTCCTCTTCGGCCACGGGGAAGCGATAGGAGACGACATCGCCGACGGCGAGTGCAGTCTGCCAGGTCAGGGTTTCGGTCTCGGGCGAAGGGGTGGTGTCGAGCATGATGCGCTCCTCTTGGGACAATCGCCGCGCCTCCCGATCTCGCTCCCCCTGTGTCTCTCAGCGGGGACCGCATCTTCGTGCGCGACACAAGGCGCGCGCACGAAGATGTCGGAGCCCCGCCGGATCCCCTCTCTCGTTTCCTGCGTCTCGGTCCTGCGTCATCGGGACAGCGTGGATGGGTTCGGGAAGGCGTGCGCAACGGCCTCCCCGAGAGCGGGAAGTGGTTCGGAGACGGGTGCCGAACGCCGTCTCCGGGCGCAGGGGGGCTTGGGGGAATGCAGAATGCCGCCCAAGTCCGTCGGAAGACGCCTGGACGGGGATCCAAGGGGGCGAGCCTGGCGAAGAGTTGCCCCCATGGTCGCGCTGAAGGCGGCCGGAGGTGTGCAGAGACAGGCGGCGAGCGGTCTCTGCCCGGGGAGTCCAGAGGGGTGGCGCGCGCTTTGGTCCGGCTGAAGGTCCCCTGGCGGGTGTGGGAGGGCGGCGCACCTCCCGCGCGGCGCGCAAGCGGCGCTTGGGGTCCAGGGGTGTCCCCTGGCGAACGGTCAGCCTGTGCACCAAGGCGCGGAGCGCCGACTGCGCAGGCTATTTAGTGAGTAGAGGCCCCTGCGCACCCCATCATCCCAGCCCTTCGAATGGTGCGATTTCCCGATCCGGAATGTCAGCCACATTTCCTGCGCTCCCGAGCTTCAGGAGATGCAGATGCCAGACGAGCAGACCACCGAATTTCCCATTGTCCTCCGTTTCGAGGGCATGTTCCCTGCAGATTTGGGCGGTTTCGAGAAGCACCGCACCCGCAAGGGTGGTGATCTCGGTCACATCGATCCGTCTAAGAGCGGTAGCAACCGTCGGCTTCATGGAGGCGAGGATTGGGCCGAGCGTGCACTGGCGGAGATCGAGGAGATGGCGGCGGAGAACTTCGCCGACGAGCTTGAAACACTGACCCGGCGGCGGCGCAAGTCGCAGCTTCGTGAGCGCATTGCCGAAGGGCCGCGCGACCCGTGGCGGGCGACACGGCATGGGCCGTTGCGGGAGGTGATCCTGACCGCCAACCGCAAGTGGTTCGACGAGATCGAGGAAACGGGCGACACTATGGTGTTCGACAAGCGAGAACGGGACTTCGAAGATCTCGCCCTCGCGTGGCTGAAGTTGAACTTCGGCGATGACCTCGTGCATGCTCGCGCCGATCTCGACGAAGAGACCTATCATGTCCACGCCGTCATCGTGCCGAAGACCCGGGTTGATCTGAACGGCACCAAGCGGTGGATGCTCCAGCCCTCGAAACACATGGCGGTCAAGGACTACGAGGTGGCGCAGGACAGCGTGGGAATGTGGTTCTCCACGATTGGCCTCACGCGCGGCGAACGCCGTGCGGAGGCCATCCGCAAGGCACGTCAGGCGGGTGAAAATCCGGATCCGGATCTCTATCGTCAGCATGTTCGCACGGTCGATTGGCGCAAGGCAGAGGATACGCGGATCGTTGAGAAAGCGCAGGAACTCGATGCTCGCGAGAAGAAGTTGACGGCCAGAGAGGAGGACCTGACCTCCCGACAAGATGGCATCGAGGCCCGGGAAGAAGCCGTTATTACGCGTGAAGCTGCCGCATCGACACGCGAGGACGAGGCTGACGCGGTTCTGGCAGTCGGTGAAGCCCTGTCGGGCGGGCACTTCACTCTGGAGGCAGATGAGACAGCGCCTGACCGCTTGTCAGACCTTGAGGAAGCGCCTGACGCTGAACCGGGCGTGTTGGCAAGGCTGCGCAAACGCCTGGAAAAGGCACCAGGTGCGACCGCTAAGGCAGTTCGGATCTTCTCTGGTTCGTTCACTCGGATGCGGGCAGACGCCCGCGGGGAGCTTCAGCGCGACTTCGACGAGATCCGCCGCGCCGACGATACCATCGTCCAGATCGCGGCGCGCTTGCCCAAGGCCGAACGCTTCAGCCTGGCGCGCATCCGCAAGTCGCTGACCGCGCGCATCGCCGCCCTGACCGCCGGACCTGGTGGGGGGCAGAACGGCGTTGAGGATACGAAGGGCGACGATGCGTAAGAGAAAATGTTTTGCGCGATATCAGATCATTACGACCTGGATGGCGATTTTTTTTCCAGATCGGTTTCTCGGTCAAGGAGACCGGTCAGATTATCCAGCTGTCCGGAGCGCAACCACGCCGCGACGGACGAACCCTAACCACTCACGAGGACTATTCTATGAATGACCATCCTTTCACCATCACCGCCTCCACCGGCATCACCTTCGCTCCGGCGGATGGGCGCGGCGGTGGCGACGGCATCCGCCTGACGGCAAAGGAACGCGCCCTCCGCACGCTTGAGCGGGCCATCGATACAGACTCCAAGCGCGAGCAGCGCCTGGAAGCCGCCCGCCGCAAGGCCATCGGCGACACCTTCGCCGCCTGGATCGAAGGCGTCGACCCCGATCTGGCCGTCGAGATCTTCGCCGGCCTCGAGGTGGCGGCGAGCAAAACCAACCGGACACGTATTGCCGGCCACGCCCTGCGCCCCGACGGGGTTCAGGACATGGTCGAGGAACGCCTCGCCGAGATCGAGGCCGCGAAGGTTCGTCTTCAGGCACAGGCCGAGCGGAGCGAACCGGCGAACCCTGACCCGCTCTCCCAGGGCTGATCCCTCTCCGCCGCCCACTTCGGCGGGCGGCCGAAAAACCGGCGGCGAGCTGTCACCGCACCCTTCTACCTATAGCCGGATGTCGACAGCCCGCCAGCCTCAGAGACCGCGCCCTGCACGACAAAGGACCTGCGCAGTCTCCCTTCCGATCTCGCCCCCTGACAGAATGACTTGTGTCCCGGTCAGCGGTTCGCTCAAGAGTCCGTCGAAATCGCCGAGAGAACGCTCCCAACGTGCGCAACGCCCTGCGTGTTGCCGATTCTGGCAAACCCCTCCGCAGCTTTCTCCAACACGCCCCGCGCCTCGTCCATATGCCCGCCCATCGCGAGGACCTGGCCGAGATTGGCACCAATGGCACCAATCCCGTCCGGCCGGTCGAGATGCAGGCTGATGTTGAAGGCCTCGGCCAACTCGTCATGGATGGTCTGGATCGCGCCACTCTCGTGATCGCCGCGCTGAA
>CANLZY010000015.1 GCA_947495685.1 uncultured Tropicimonas sp. | reverse complement strand
AGGGAAATTCCATGTGCAGTTTGTCGATCCGGTGCATCAGCTTCAGATCGGCGTCCGACACCGGGCGCGGCTTGTAGGAGACGCTACCCCGGCTGATCCCCAGCACCTTGGCCTGACGACCGACACTGAGCGTCGCTGTGCAATCGATCATCTTTTTGCGCTCGCCAACAGACCCGCCTTTCCGAGCGCGCCGGACAAAAAATCGTTCTCCAGCGTCAGCTCTCCGATCTTCGCATGCAGGGTCTTCACGTCGATCACCGGTTCCGGCTCGGCCTTCGGCCCAACACCGAACACCCCGGTCGCGCCCTCAACAAGCTGATCACGCCACTGCTTGATCTGGTTGGGATGGAGGTCGAAATCCTGCGCCAGTTCGATCAGCGTCTTCTCGCCCTTGATCGCGGCCACCGCCACTTTCGCCTTGAATGCCGGGCTGTGGTTCCGGCGTGGTCGTCTTGCCATGGTCTTCTCCTCGCTCGCAGCATCATGCTGCCGTTGCGCGGAAAATCCACCGATCCCGGCTGTTCAGATTGCCGGAACCACCTCTTCCGGCGTGAGCAAGGACAAGCTGAACAACATAAAGACGCCGTTGAAGGACGCGGCGACAGCCATTTGGTCGACGATTCTGCCGACAACTCACTGACCCGTGGCGCGGGACGTGACCGCCCAGTTGGATGTGGCTGTGGCGAACTCCTTGGAGGTGCAGCGACGACCGGATTTCCGGCGACGACACTCTGACGGGGCGACAGCAAGGACGTGCTTCGCGGCGTATCGGAGGACGACATCCTCGAGAGGAGAGGAAGCTCGGACAATGATCGCATCTACGGCAATGGCGTTAACGACGAAATTCACGCCGGCACAGGCAGCGACAAGGTGTTCGGCGGCGCGGGTAGCGATTTGATCCATGCAGAAAGTGAGGCCATATTCTCAACGGCGGCCGTGGCGACGACACGATTGTCTCCGTTTTTCGTGACCAGGATATCCTGCCCGGCGGGGTTTGCGCCGACGAATTCCTCTTTTCCAGTTTTTGCACCTCCACTCTAATGGATCCTGAGTTCAGGATCGACAAGATCAAGGTCGGGAGCATGCGGTTCGAAGGCTTGACGATCACCGGGGCAAAGACCCCCTCGATCGCCGCGTCACTTGGCAGCGAGGTCGTGGTCGAGGGGGTCAGTGCCTCCGGCCTGAACATCGACGATTGCCGCTAGTGACGGGATTTCACCTATCCCGCGGCGCTACAGCCGTTCACTGGATCGAACCTGTCGAAAACGCCGCGCGAGGCCAGACTGCCGGAGCCCGACTGCCCTAGGTGTTGCAGTCAGATGATCGCGGTCGACGGCGACACCGTGATTGCGGATATCGGCCATGGGTTCAACGTCTGGGTTCAGGATGAGAATTTGCGCCTAGACGGGATCGATGGGTTCGCGACTGGGACTGTGGACGGGGCTGTGGTGGCGTACGCCCTGCGGGATCGGATCGAGAACCAAACCCTGCATTTCTGCAGAATGCGGAACCAGCGACCACACGACAGGTTGGCGGATAGGTAGTCCAATGAACTCGGCTGTTTTGAACCTTGTGGGATCACCATCTGCGCTCTGATGCCCACAGCACGCGTCCTGCCATCGGGTTTGCGGAGTGTGTGTCATCCCCCTCCCCATAGATTCGCTAGACCTTATTACAGTTCAGAGGGCATCCTTCAGAGACCGTCTGTCGGAGACCGCTGTCTTTGCAAACGGTCCCCTCAACCCCAACACTTGATCGCGGTTGCTGGCGCAGGGCCGCCAGTTTGCTTTTGTCGAACATGTTCCGATGTGACGACAGAAAGGCCGGGGCTTCGCGGCGGAGAGTTTGATCCAGCACAGCGACGAAATCGGGAAAGAGCGTTAAGATACCTGAGTGTTAACTTATGGAGGCTGATATGATGAATCGTTTGATTTGCGCTGTCAGTGTTTGCCTGACCATTGTTCCAGGTGTGGCCATTGCTGTCGAGAACGGCATCGAGCGCGGAAAGCAGGAATATATGATCGCCTGCGCAGGGTGCCATGGCGAAAGCGCGATGGGAACCGGTCCGATCGCAGAGCTGCTATCGATCGAAACGCCCAACCTCACCACGATTACAAAACGCTCGGGCGGAGGGGCATTTCCGTATCGGAACACGGTTCTTGTGATTGATGGGCGAGACGACATCCGGGCCCACGGTGGCGACATGCCAATTTGGGGAGACCGTTTTGTGTCTGACGTCAGACGGGACGATCCGCCTTGGGCAACCCCTGAGTCCGCGGAACTGGTGGCGATGGGCCGAGTTCTCGCGCTGGTTCGCTATCTTGAGTCGGTCCAGCAATAGCGAGACCGCCCGCATCCTGGCCCACCCCATGGCGAGAAAGGTGTCGCGCCCGGTGTTCGCTTGACTGGCCAACGGTTCAGGATGCGGTTTTTTAAAGTCCGGTTTGCATTCAAAACCGGTGTCCGGGAAATCCACTCGGATGACGGCAGGGTCGGCGCAGCCTCCAGCGAGGCTGGCCCTTAGGTCTGGCCCTGCGTCGACACCGCCTGATGTATGCTGAGGCGAAATACGCTGATGGCAGATGCAGCAGGCCGTCGGGCGGCGATCCCGGCGTTGGCGGCGCGCCGAAATCGCCGGGATCTCTGCCAGCCTTCGGTGCCAAAAACTCTGACGGCGGACTCTGCGTAAATTTCAACCGGCGAATGCCGGATAAACGGGTGAACGGCGAGATGGTCTACTCGCTGCCCGAAGCGCAGATCATCCTCGAAAGCTGGTCCCTCCCTGGGATTGGTCAATCACCTGCGGGTCGACGGGAAACACGGCAACTTCAAGCGACCCCACAGTGCTCTGGGCTGCCGCCCACCAGCGCCGGGAACCATCGTCCCGATGGATCAAGGGACAACAATGCAACAGCTTTGGGAACGGACCACTCAAGTGGGGTTGCTCAAGGTTAGAGTGAGTACGTCGGGCGCACTCGGTATCTCGGTTTCGCTTCGTGTCAGGCCATCGCCCCTGATTGTCGGGTCCAATACTTCCAACTTTGCGCCTCTGGGAACTTTTCGCGTCGTGGATGGTGACACAATCATGCCTGCTTCAAACGAACAGGGAATTCGGCCGGTGGGCTTCACCACCTCCGAGACTTGGAAGCCGGTGTGCGGGCGGGCAACGAACCTGGGAAGCAGGTAACGGCGCGGCTGAGTCAACGTCTCCGAAACGCCCGGGCAGCCGAGGTCGAGTTTGTGTCCTGTGCGGGCAAACCGGAACCCCGAGGCAAGGACAGTTACAATCAGGGACGCGCCTGCGCTCGTTCGCGGATCGACGGCAAGGACGTTGGCGACACGCTCATTGGCGGAGGTCTGGCCGCAAGGTTCATCTGCGGCTTGGGTCAATTCCGAGGTTGCCTCTCTCGTGGCGATGATGTCGCCTCGCACACGTAATTGACTTGGGAAATTCCGAAAAATCCCGACAAGTCGCGTGGGCGGACAAATGCGGGAACGGCAAATGTCCGGTCGACGATTGTCGTGAGTTTTCAACGGAATGTCTTGTTGGTTTGGCGCACCCGACAGGATTCGAACCTGTGGCCTCTGCCTTCGGAGGGCAGCGCTCTATCCAGCTGAGCTACGGGTGCGTGCCGGCGGGATATAGCGGGTCCGGGCGCAGGCTGCAACACGTAGCTGCGCTCCGGGCACAAAATGTCGTTTCCGACCAGCAACGCCTTGCCAAATGGGATGCTTTCCAGTGTGCCGACGGTGCACCACCAGCAAACCCAAGGGCAAAGCATTGATTTCCAGTACAATTCGCACCCTCAAGCTGAAGGCCGTTGCGGCACTGTTGTTTGTGGCCCCGGACGCCGCGCGTCGTCCTCCGGGGCGCTGAGAGACCAGATTGCCTTGTCGGCACCGGATACGCCCCTGAAGATCGGTGCGGGAATCACCATCACGCAGATCACCGGTGTCGATCAGAAATCCGAGAATTTCGGCGTGGTTGCCCGTATCCGGTTGCACTGAAATGCCCTCGCCTTTGACGCAGAGGCCTTCGGACGCAAAAGCAAAATTCTCTCCGGTGAGAATTTCGTCGAAGACGCGCGGGATGCCGGCCTCGATGTTCCGGTGTTCAGGATCGAAAACCAGCAGACCCGGGGCTTTGACACGGCCAAAAACATCGCCTGGGTTCGCCGACGGGACGGTGATCTAAATGAACGAGATCATCGTCACCCTGCAGGCGCCGGATTTCGACTTCAGGCACTTCCCGATGGACCACCAGTCATTCTACTTCCGAATTCTCGCAGATGCCCCGACGGACTTCATCCAATTCGAGCCTTTGACGGGCGCCAATGGAATGGGGCCGAAACTGGGAGAAGAAGAATGGATCGTTTCCGGGACCTGGACCGAGGTGGATGAAATCACGGGCCTGTCAGGGTTGCCATCCTCGCGGTTCTCGCTCGGGTTTTCGGTCGAGCGGCATATGCTCTACTATTGGGCGCGGATCTTTTTCCCGCTGATCCTGTTGATCGGGATCAGTTGGGCAAGCCTGTTTCTGAAGGAGTAGCGCCGCCGGATCGACATCGCCAGCGGCAATCTGCTTGCCTTCATCGCCTATAACTTCGCGATCTCGGGCGAGTTGCCACGGTTGGGGTACCTGACGTTCCTCGACTCCCTGCTGATGGCAATGTTCGTCCTGTCGGCATTGACCGTCGCCTGCAACGTCGCGCTCAGGCGCCTGGATGAGAGCCAGCATGGCGACCTTACGCGCAGGATCGACGGGCACGTCACCTTCTACGCCTAACCGTTGATCTACGGGCTGGTCACCTGGGTGGTCTGGTCACCTTCTTCTGACCAGGGCGTCAGGAAAACAGATCGTGGCACAGCTCCAGCGCGTCGATCAGCACGTCGACCTCGTCGGTCGTGTTGTAGAGGCCGAAGGACGCCCGACAGGTTGCGGAAACTCCGAGGAAATCCATCAACGGACCGGCGCAGTGATGTCCCGCCCGCACCGCCACGCCCTTCTTGTCGAGAACGGTCGAGATGTCGTGCGGATGCGCGGCACCGTCCAGTGTGAACGAAAAGATGGCGCCCTTGGTTTCGGACGTGCCCTGCACGGTGAGCCAATTCAACCCGTCGAGCCGGGTGCGGGCATAGTCCCGCAGGGCGCGCTCATGGGCGGCAATGTTCTCCATCCCTAGGCCCATCATGTATTCCAGCGCCACGCCCATGCCGATCTGCTGGACGATGGCCGGTGTGCCGGCCTCGAATTTCATCGGCGGATCGTTGTACTCCACCGAGTCCTTGTGAACGTGGCGGATCATGTCGCCACCGCCCAGGAATGGGCGCATCTCGTCCATGCGCTCCTTGCGGATGTGGATCGCGCCTGAACCGGACGGACCGTACAGCTTGTGCCCGGTAATGGCATAGAAATCGGCGCCGATGTCAGCGACGTTCACAGGTGCGTGCACGACCGCCTGACTGCCGTCGACCAACACCGGAACGCCCCTTTCATGTGCGCCGGCAACGATGGCTTTCACATCGACAACGGTGCCCAGCACGTTGGACATGTGGGTCACAGCCACCAGCCGGGTTTTCGGCCCGATCGCATCCAGCACGGCCTGGGGGTCAAGGTCGCCGCGGGAATCCACATCGACCCACTTCAACACAACGCCCTGCCGTTCGCGCAGGAAATGCCAGGGCACGATATTGGCGTGATGTTCCATCACCGACAGCACGATCTCGTCTCCGGCCTGAAGCCGCGGCATCGCCCAGCCGTAGGCGACAAGGTTGATGCCCTCGGTGCTGCCCGACGTCATCACGATCTCGTCGGCATCCCGCGCCCCGAGGAATCGCGCCACGGTGCCGCGAACGCCCTCGTAGCGCTCGGTCGACAGGTTGGACAGATAATGAAGCCCGCGGTGTACGTTGGAGTATTCCTCGGCATAACCACGGGTGACGGCATCGATCACCACCTGCGGTTTCTGGGCCGAGGCACCGTTATCGAGATACACCAGCGGCTTGCCATTCACCTGGCGCGACAGGATCGGAAAATCGGCACGTACGGCTTGAACGTCATACATTGGGCATTTCCCCGGCGAGACCCAGCCCGAGCAGCCCCAGCAGGATCGACAATGCAAAGATCAGCCCCATCATCGAGGCCATGATACCTGCGAACACCATGCCCGGGCGGGTGAACCCGTGCAGCTCGCAGATGAAGATGGTCAGCAGATAGAAGAATGCGGCGATCCCGAGGACCCCCAACATCACCGCCGCGCCGGGCATGAACAGCCCGATCACGCTCTGGACGATCTGCAGGCAGACCATCACGAACTGCAGCCAGGCCACCAGAGCCACCGTTTCCGACAGCGTTCCGCCACCACCAAACAATTGGCCGATGCGCCATGTCGCAATCACCATGATCGCCATCAGGACCCCTTGGGCCACCACCAGTCGGAACGGGCTGGAAAATATCTCGGGCAAGAGGATCTCGCCATCGGCCGCGCCGCCCCCGGAGAGGAAATACACCCCCTGCCCCGCAAGCACGCTCAATATGACAACCAGCGCCAGAACCTCGGCCATCAGGTTGGCCGGCGGGTTCAGAGCGATGACGCGTCGGGCGGCGGAACGCGGATTGTTGACGGTTTCCCGGAACAGGTCGGGCAAGGAAAAGGGGACTTGGGTCATGTGGGATCTTTCAGCTGACCGACGGCGTCTCGGCCTCGATCAGCGATACGGCCCAGAACGCGAAGAACGCAAGGGCAACCAGCGTGTCGGCGACCATCAGTTGCGGACCGTCGCCAATCAGGCGCGCTACCATGGCGCGGAGCAACATCAGCGGCGACACCGCCAACACGCTCCAGAACAGCGCCATGCGGGCCCGGGCAAAGGTTCCCTGGCCACGCAACAGGCGCGCCAGGAGGTGACTGAGACCCGCCATGAGATAGAACAGCAGTGGCGCGATGAACATCCAGGCAAAGAAGGTGTTGATCACCCGGGCCTCTGCAGGCGCGTCGGGCGGCCATTGCGGACCACCGACCAACGCGGCCGGCAGCGCACTGACAAAGATCACGAAGCACCCGCCCAGCAGATAAACGAGCGCCCGCGCCTCGGGCCGGTCATCGCCCGCCATTGCCTCCAGCAGATGCCGCATGACATCACGCGGCGCCCGATAGGTCCGAAGGATCTCTGCCGTGACCGACACCCGCGCTGCCCCGCTCAGCCGCGATGCCGCGACAACCAGCCTTCGAGCCGGGTGACGATGTCGGCTGCAATGGTGGCGTCCTCGATCTCGTCGATGGCTTCGGCAAGAAAGGCGAGCGTCATCAGGTCGGTGGCGGGCCCTTCGGGAATGCCACGCGAGCGCAGGTAGTACAGGCCCTCCTCGTCGATCGCCCCCGACGTGCTGCCATGCGAACAGACAACATCGTCGGCATAGATCTCCAGCTCGGGCTTGACCAGGAACTGGCTGTCGCCATCCAGCAGCAGCGCCTGGCTGATCTGGTAGCCGTCGGTCTTCTGGGCGCCCTTCTTCACCAGGATCTTGCCCTGGAACACCCCGACTGCGCCGTTGCGCAGCACCTTCTTGAACACCTGACGGCTCTCGCAGTTCAGTGCGTCATGCGTCACGAACACGGTGTCGTCGTGGTGGAAATCCCCGTCGCCAAGCGCCGCGCCCGCAACATGGGCCACCGCGTCGTCGCCGGTGAGTTCCACGACAACCTCGTTGCGCGTCAGCACACCATTCACGGTCAACGTGAAGGACTTGAAGATGCTTTCGGTGCCCAGGCGCGCAAAGATATGCGTCACGGCCCGGCGCTCGTGATCCCGGCCTTGTGCACGGACGTGGTGGAACGCGCCGCCATCGGCCACGTCGACCTCGAGCACCTTGTTGAACCGCGCCGCCGCGGGACCGTTTTCCAGAAGCGTCAGGTCCGCCCCTTCCTCGATCCGGATCACGTGGTGCAGCATCGCATCCGATGTCGGGTTCTTGTGCAGATACAACAGGCTGACCGGCTTGGCCGCCTTGCCCGTTGCCCGGATCAGCACGCCGTCGGTCGCCATGGCGGAGTTCAGCGCCGCCAACGGACGGTCGACCGGGGTCTGGCCACGGGTTTCCAGCACGCCGTAAAGGTCCTTTGCCCAGTGGATATCGGTGCCGGCAACGTCCGCCAGCCGCTCGATCTCCACACCGGCCAGGGTCGGATCGTCCGAAGCCTCGGCGTCAAAGACACCGTCGACAAAGTACAGCTTCACCCGGTCGATATCGTCAAAGGGGCGGTCGTCTGCCGCCGGGTCGAACACCGCGGCATCCGGCGCCGCTGGTTCTACCAGGCTGTCGGGCCGGGTGTATTTCCAGTATTCATCACGCCGATGCGGCAGGCCCATCGATCGGACCCGCGCCAAAGCGGCGTCGCGGGCCTCGCGAAGCCAGGCGCCGCTCTCGGGCAGGCTCACTCTGACGAGCCGGTCCTCGGTGATGTCCAGTTTCTGTTGCGGCAGCGCCATGTCACGCGACCTCCGACAGGATGTCGGCATAGCCGTTGTTCTCGACCTCCAACGCCAGTTCCGGTCCACCGGACTTGACGATGCGGCCATCGGCCATGATGTGCACGACGTCCGGCTGGATGTGGTCCAGCAGACGCTGGTAATGGGTGATCACGAGGAAGGACCGGCCCTCGTTGCGCAGCGCGTTCACACCCTCGGCGACCAGCTTCATCGCATCCACGTCGAGGCCGGAGTCGGTCTCGTCCAGGATGCACATCTTCGGCTCCAGCATCGCCATTTGCAGGATCTCGTTGCGCTTCTTCTCGCCCCCCGAGAAGCCCACGTTGACCGGACGCTTCAGCATGTCGGCGTCGATCTTCAAGGTCTTGGCCTTGGCGCGGATCACCTTGAGGAACTCGGCAGCACTCATCTCATCCTCGCCACGCGCCTTGCGCTGTGCGTTCACGGCAGTGCGCAGGAAGGTCATGTTGCCAACCCCCGGAATCTCGACCGGGTACTGGAAGGCAAGGAACAGGCCGGCCGCCGCACGCTCTTCCGGGTCCAGGTCCAGCAGGTCCGCACCGTCCAGCGTGGCGGCGCCCTCGGTTACCTCGTAGCCATCCTTTCCGGACAGGACATAGGACAACGTCGACTTGCCCGACCCGTTCGGCCCCATGATCGCATGCACCGTACCGGCCTCGACCGCCAGGTCGACACCTTTGAGGATCTGCTTGTCTTCTTCTTCAAGTTTGACGTGCAGGTTTTTGATTTCAAGCATATTTCACCCTTGCATACGTTTTGGGCCGGCGCCCCGCGAGGGGCCCGGCCAGTGTTTCGAATTCATCTGATTGGTTCGGCGTCAGCCGTCCTTGATCCCGTCCAGTCCCGGCAGGCCTTCCAGCATCGTTGCCATGGATCCAAAGTCCCCGGCCATCATGCGATCCGCCAGTTCCGGTTGTTGCTGCACGAATACCATGCCCAGCCCCCACATCACGATCAGCGACAGCACCATCGACACGCGCCTCTGACGCCGTGCGATCCGACCCTTCTTGCGAACAGTCTTGTTCCCGGACACGACCACCCCGTCGGGGATCCACTGCTTCCCGGTCTCGATGCGTTTGATGCGTTCTGCAAACCTCTGGTCCGCCGGCATGGGACCCTCCTCCACACATGATGTATCGAGGAGACAATGACCGTGGAACCGGGCGAGAATACGACAAAATTAGCACTTCAGGAGACCTTTACCGCGGTGCCCGAGGCCGAGACCATCAGCATGTTGTTGATCACTTCATAGTCCAGATCGACCCCGACGACAGCAGTCGCGCCGAGCGCCTCCGCCCGTTCCCGCAGCTCCCTGAGGGCCGTTTCGCGGGCCTCGCCCAGGCTCGCCTCGTAGCTGCCGGACCGTCCGCCAATGATGTCGGTGATGCCCGCGAACAGATCGCGGAACACATTTGCGCCCAGAATGGCCTCGCCGGTGACGATTCCGAGATAGCGCGTAATCTGACGGCCCTCGATGCTGGGTGTGGTCGTGACAATCATTCTGTTTCTTCCTCCCAGCGGTGGCGGCTGTCCTTGCAGCGACCGAACACTTTCATATGGGCCTCGATGACGAACGCCCTCGGCACGGTGCCGATGTCCCCGACATAGCCATTGTCCGGAACGGCCATCGCCGAGATGTCGAAACACCTCAACGACCCGGCACCCATATTGAATACCTGATGCCGCCGGCCCACCGGAGCGACATCGGCATCGCCCCTGTCCGCGCCGTACGACGGCATCGGACCACCCGACAGCGTGCGGGCCTGGATCACGGGATCGTTGGTCATCCGTCTTTTTCCCGTCTCTCCTGGCGCCGCAGGATGATGCGCGCGAAGATACTGCCGCAAAACCCTGAAATTGCGGCAATAATGGCCACGTTCAATCCCATCAGGGGCGGCAGGATCGTGTCCACCACCACCGCGAACCCGGCACAAAAGAGCCCCGTAAGTGACGCTGGCAACAGGAAATTCCGGAACATGACGTCTCCCAAGGATCAAGAACGCCGCAGCGTCAGCCCACCGAGCCTTCCAGCGAGATGGCAACCAGCTGCTGGGCCTCCATGGCGAACTCCATCGGCAGCGCCTGCAGCACTTCCTTGCAGAACCCGTTGACCACCAACGCCACGGCCTCTTCCTCGTCCATGCCACGCTGGCGGCAATAGAACAGCTGGTCATCATCGACCTTGGAGGTAGTGGCTTCGTGCTCCACACGGCTGCTGTTGTTCTTGACCTCGATGTAGGGAACGGTGTGCGCCCCACACTCGCCGCCGATCAACAGGCTGTCGCATTGGGTATAGTTGCGCACGTTCTTTGCCTTGGGGTGCACCGAAACCAGCCCGCGATAGACATTCTGCGACTTGCCCGCGCTGATCCCCTTGGACACGATCCGCGAGCGCGAATTCTTGCCCAGGTGCACCATCTTGGTTCCGGTGTCGGCCTGCTGGTGGTTGTTGGTGATGGCAATCGAGTAGAACTCGCCCTGGCTGGCCTCGCCGCGCAGGATGCAGGACGGGTATTTCCAGGTGATCGCGGAGCCGGTTTCGACCTGCGTCCACATCACCTTGGAGCGGTCGCCCCGGCAATCGGCGCGCTTGGTAACGAAGTTGTAGATGCCGCCCTTGCCATCCTCGTCGCCGGGGTACCAGTTCTGAACGGTCGAATACTTGATCTCGGCATCGTCCAGCAGCACCAGCTCGACCACCGCAGCATGCAGTTGTGCAACCTCACGCTTTGGCGCCGTGCAGCCTTCGAGGTAGGAAACATAGGCTTCCTTGTCGGCGATGATCAGCGTCCGCTCGAACTGCCCGGTGTTCTCGGCGTTGATGCGGAAATAGGTCGACAGTTCCATCGGGCATCGCACGCCCGGCGGCACGTAGACAAACGACCCGTCCGAGAACACGGCCGAGTTAAGCGTCGCGAAATAGTTGTCGGTCTGCGGAACCACCGTGCCGAGGTACTTCCTGACCAGCTCGGGATGTTCCTGGATCGCCTCGGAGATCGAGCAGAAGATGACGCCGGCCTTGGCAAGCTCCGCCTTGAAGGTCGTGCCGACCGAAACGGAATCGAACACCGCATCCACGGCGACCCTGCGCCCCTCTTCGGGCACGTCTCCGGCACCTTCGACACCGGCCAGAATGGCTTGTTCCTTCAGCGGAATTCCAAGTTTGGCATAGGTTTCCAGCAGCTTTGGGTCGACATCGTCCAGCGACTTCGGCTTCTCCATCATCGACTTGGGTTTGGCGTAGTAATACTGGTCCTGATAGTCGATCTCGGGGATGTTCAGCATCGCCCAGTTCGGGGTCTCCATCTTTTCCCAGCGACGGAACGCTTCCAGCCGCCACTCCAGCATCCACTCGGGCTCGTTGTTGCGTTCCGAGATCAGCCGCACGATGTCCTCGTTCACGCCCTTGGGCGCGTACTCCATCTCGATATCGGTTTCCCAACCGTACTTGTAGGCGCCCATCGACTGAACGGTCTCGACGGTTTCCCGGTCCACCCCTTCACGAACGTCCAGGTCTTTCTCAACAACCGTTGTCATGCGTTCATCCATCCTGTCGCGTTTTCATGGGCCTGCGGCCCGTTCCGGCAGCACTCATGCTGCCTTCGCCTTGTATTTCCTGTACCGGGTCAGCCATGTGTCGGCAAACCGCAGCACCTCTTCTTCTGTCGTCGCGGGCCCGAGCGACACCCGGATCGCGCAGCCCGCGGCCAGGTCGTCATACCCCATGGCCCGCAGCACCCGGCTCGCCTTCACCTTGCCCGACGAACAGGCGGACCCAGCCGAAATTGCAAAGCCAGCAAGGTCCATCTGCATCACCTGGGTCTCGCCCCGCCACCCCGGAACAACGATGCACGAGGTGTTGGGGAGTCGCCTCGCCGATTTCCCGACAAAAATAATCTCTTTTGCAGAAGTTTCCAGAGCTTTCTCTAGAATGTTTCTAAGTTTTTCGACGCGATCCCAGGATCCGTTGGCAAGATCCTGCTGTGCGGCCTCCGCAGCGGCGCCAAATCCGGCAATCCCGATCAGGTTTTCCGTGCCAGATCGGCGGCCCATTTCCTGCCCGCCGCCACGGATTCTGGCCGCGACGTCAAGCCCGCGTTTCAGCACCAAAGCCCCGATCCCCTTGGGGCCGCCCAGTTTGTGAGCCGACACCAGCGCCATATCGCAACCCGACCAGTTGAAGGCCAGCGGGATTTTCCCGAATCCCTGGGTCATGTCGCTCACTGCCAACCCGTGCGGCAGATCCTGGATCACCCCCGTTTCGGAATTCGCCAGTTGCAACGTTGCCCCCGCAGGGTCCGACACCTCGACCAGGCCATCGCCCGACACCGGCAGGTCGGCGTCACACCATGCGCCCACCGCGTCGTGCTCTATCCCCGCGCCGCCCAGGCCACGCCCTGCCAGCGCCAGCGCTGCGGCCTCGGTCGCGCCCGAGGTAAAGACGATATCCGCCCCTTCGGCCCCAAGCGCCGCCGCAACCTGCGCCCGCGCCCGTTCCAGAACCGTCTTTGCGGCCCGACCCTCTGCATGCACCGACGACGGATTGCCGATCAGATCCATCGCATCGCACATCGCCTGCCGGGCCTCCGACCGCAGCGGGGCTGTTGCATTCCAGTCCAGGTAACTCCGGTTCATGGTCTCACATCCAACAATTTCTGGTCCCTGGGTCGATCCCAAGCGGCGGGGGCGCCCGCAGGGCGCCCCCGCCGCATCGCGACGCCAAAGGCGGCGCAATCCCTCTCAGGCTCAGGAATCTTCGAGCTGAAACAGCGACGGAACCGCCGGACAGGGTGCAAGGTCGTTGTTCACCACGTCCGACAAGCGTGCATGATGCAGAAAGACATAGACATGTGCCGACAGCCCTTCCCACAATCGGTTGTTCAGCGACTGCGCCCGGCTGCCGCAAACACCGCCCTTGGCGCCGGCACCGGTGTGCAGCGCGCTTACCGTCTCGTCGACGGCCGCCAGCACTTCCGACACCCGGATCTGCTCTGCCGGTCGCCCCAGACGATATCCGCCCCCCGGCCCGCGAACCGAGTCCACCAGGTCCGCGCGCCGAAGTTTCACGAAAAGCTGCTCAAGGTACGGCAAGGAGATGTCCTGTCGTTCGCTGACCTCTGCCAACGTCACCAGCTCGCCCGCAGGCGCAAGCGCCAGGTCGGTCAGCGCAACCATCGCGTACCGCCCCTTTGTGCTCAGTTTCATGCCATCTCACTCCCGAAAGGTTGACGCCAGCGATTGGGGCGCTTAACTGCCTCACGCCCCGCTGAACTCTGCGGTGCGTGCTTAGAACAATTCTAGAATGCCTGACCAAAAGCGTCAACCGCTGCCCGGACAGGCCCAGGACGAAAGAAAGAGGCAGGCGCATGCCCGAGGTCATCTTCCCCGGACCCGAAGGACGACTGGAGGGCCGCTACCACCCCCAGAAGGAAAAAGACGCGCCTATCGCGATCATTCTGCATCCGCACCCCCAGTTCGGCGGCACGATGAACAACAAGGTCGTCTATAACCTTCATTACACGTTCCACAAGATGGGCTTCACCGTTCTTCGGTTCAATTTCCGGGGTGTCGGCCGCAGCCAGGGCGAATACGATCAGGGAATCGGCGAATTGTCCGATGCCGCGTCGGCGCTCGACTACCTGCAATCGATGAACCAGAATGCCAAGCATTGCTGGGTCGCCGGCTTCTCGTTCGGCGCCTGGATCGGCATGCAGCTGTTGATGCGCCGCCCCGAAATCACCGGCTTCATCTCGGTGTCGCCGCCCGCGAACATGTACGATTTCTCCTTCCTTGCGCCCTGCCCGGCCTCGGGCCTGATCATCAATGGTGCCGCCGACCGTGTCGCGCCGCCCAAGGACACCCAGGCGCTTGTCGGAAAGCTGCACGAACAGAAGGGTATCACCGTGACCCACGAGGAAGTGCCCGGAGCCGGGCACTTCTTTGAAGAGCCGCACATGGAACCGATGCTGGACAGTGTCGAAACCTATGTCCGGCGCCGACTGACTGAAACGACCCGCTGAACGGGTTCCGATTCCGGCCCGACCGGAGCGACTCGTTTTGACCGAACCCAATACCGTGCACAATGGCAGCAGAACGTTGCCATTGTGCAGGTTTGACACCCCCAAAGCCGCATTCAGGCCCAAATCGGGACATAAGCTGCCCTATTTCTGCCATCTGGGCCGATCAGGTTCGTCCAGAATGGTACGAAGGGCGCATTGGGGTGTCTGAACCAAAAGGAAAAAATCATGAAAATTACTCCATTTGCGGTGAGCGCGGCCCTGGCGGCATGCGCGCTGCCGGCGTCGGCCGCGAGCATTCTGATCAGTGGTGTTGCCGGGACCAACATGGTCACGATGACCTTGAGCGGCACCGCACAGGTACGCAGCGATGATGCCATCGAACCGTTGACCTCCGCGTTCTTCAACAACGCGATCGACATGGAGTTCGGCGACTACATGGCCGACGCCAGCATCCAGGATGTCGTTGCCACGGCAACGGGCAACATGATGATCTCCAACGGCGTAACGTCGACATTGATCGATGGGATCTTTTTCGACGACGACGCGTTTGCCCCGCAAACCGATGACTTCGGATTTCGCACAAGCGGCAGCCTGAGCTTCGTCGTGGGTCAGGACCTGGCGTTCTCGGGCAGCGCGACGCTGGCGTACGACATCACTGCCTTCAAACCGACCAGCACCCGAATTGCATCGTTTGACTCGACGGCTATTGCCCGCGACCAGCTGGACCTGACCGTCGAGGTGCTGCCGTCCCCCGTTCCGGTTTCCCCCGCACTTCCAATGCTGGGCGGCGGCGTGGCACTCCTGGCCTTCCTGCGCCGTCGCAAGGGCTGATCAAACGGACCAACGCCTCCCCATATCCGCGTGACCGGGACACCGTCGCGGCAGTCTTATGGGGGGCGTTTCCCCTCGTCCTCGGCTTTGAGGCCGCATTGCCTGCTGCCCGACACCGGGCGGTGGGCACCCGCGGCCATGGCGGTGCTTGCAGGTCCCGCGCGGCATGGTAGTGTCCGCGCAAAAGAGGATCCCTGACCCATGGGCGTATTGGAAGATCTGGCCGATGCCTTGGCCCGCGACGCGATCGCAGAGGCCACCCGACTTGGCCGCGAAGAACTGATCAACGAAGTCGCCAAGCAATTGGGCGCCACCTCCACGACCATGGAAGAGACCTACCTGACCTCGATCCGGATTCGGCTTTCGGAGAAGCGCGCGCGCGACTACTTGAACGCCCAGGCCAGCAAGGCAGCCCCCGAGGACACCCCCTGATCGACACGAAGCGTCTCGTCCGGCGTTTCGGGCAGTGAGCCATTGGGGGACCAAACCTGTGCCACGTGCCTGCAACGGCGTCCCTTCTGCCCGCATGCCCTGATCCCCCCCAGACACCACACCCGCCCTTTCCGGAGCCCGACCATGGACACACGCCTGACAGACCAATTCGCCTTTCTTCAGGAAATCGACCGTCTCAAGCGTATCCTGCGCGCCACCCCGATCAGCGACAATTCCCGACCCGAGAACTCGGCCGAGCATTCCTGGCACATCGCCATGTACGCCCTGGTGCTGTCGGATCAGGCTGATCCCGAGGTCGATATCTCCCGGGTTCTGCGAATGCTGCTCCTGCATGACATTGTCGAGATCGACGCGGGTGACATGCCGATTCACGCCGCCCATGACGCCGATGCCCAGGCCGCCAAGGAACGCGTGGCCGCCGACCGCCTGTTCGGATTGCTGCCTGCGGACCAGGCGCGTGCCTTCCGCGCGCTTTGGGACGAGTTCGAAGCCGCCGAAACCCCGGACGCCGTGTTTGCCAAGGCCATCGACCGGGTTCAACCGCTGCTGTTGAACCTTGTGTCGGGCGGTGGCAGTTGGGCGGAGTACGACGTCACGCTGGAACAGATCGACACCCGTGTCGGCGAGAAGGTCAAGCGCGGTGCCCCTGCCGTCTGGAACCACGTTCGCGCCATCATCGCCCCCCACTTCTCCGGATAGGGCGCAGGCTCCGGGTTGCCTGCTCGGGCAAGACATCATCCACGCCATCCGTCTTCAAGGTCGGCCATCGCTCGGCTGACCTTTGCCAACGCCGCAATTGTTTCGGCCGATCCCGCCCCGATGCCTTGCCGGACGATGTCCTGGGCGCCTTGATCCAATCAAGGTGGCTGCGTCACGTCTGGGGCCACCCTGTCCGAACGCCGCAAGTGGACGGCCTCTGGGTGTTCTTGTTTCGGCGGGAAGATCTCCCTTTCCGGCGATCCCCGGCAATGACCAGAAGCTTTGCGGCATTTCGGTATACCACTGCATACCTTCTTCACGCCGCCGCAAAAATGGTCTATGGGTCTCCCAAGTTTGATTCACACCGCTCAGGTAAAAAGGCACCCCCATGACCAAGATCAAGGTGGACAACCCCATCGTCGAGATGGACGGCGACGAGATGACCCGGATCATCTGGGATTTCATCAAGCAGAAGCTCGTCCTGCCCTATCTGGACATCGACCTGCTGTACTATGACCTCGGGATCGAGGAACGGGACCGCACCGACGACCAGATCACCATCGACGCCGCCGAAAAGACCAAGGAAGTCGGCGTTGCGGTCAAATGTGCCACGATCACGCCGGACGAGGCGCGGGTCGAGGAATTTGGCCTGAAACAGATGTGGCGGTCGCCCAATGGAACGATCCGCAACATCCTGGGCGGCGTGGTGTTCCGCCAGCCGATCATCTGCAAGAACGTGCCGCGGCTGGTGCCCGGCTGGACCCAGCCCATCGTGATCGGCCGCCATGCCTTTGGCGACCAGTACCGCGCCACCGATTTCAAATTCCCCGGGGCGGGCAAGCTGTCGATGAAATTCGTCGGCGAGGACGGCACCGTGATCGAGCGTGAAGTCTACGACTCGCCCTCCGCCGGCGTCTTCATGGGCATGTACAACCTCGATGACTCGATCCGCGATTTCGCCCGCGCCTCGATGAACTACGGCCTCAAGATGGGCTGGCCGGTCTACCTGTCGACCAAGAACACGATCCTCAAGCAATATGACGGGCGTTTCCTGGAACTGTTCCAGGAGATTTTCGAGGCCGAGTTCGAAGCGAAGTTCAAGGCCGCCGGCATCTGGTACGAGCACCGCCTGATCGACGACATGGTCGCCTGCTGCATGAAGTGGAACGGCGGTTTTGTCTGGGCCACCAAGAACTACGATGGCGACGTGCAGTCCGACACCGTGGCGCAGGGTTTTGGCAGCCTTGGCCTGATGACCAGCCAGCTGATGACGCCCGACGGCAAGATCGTCGAGGCCGAGGCCGCCCACGGCACCGTCACCCGCCACTATCGCCAGCACCAGAAGGGCGAGCAGACCTCGACCAACTCCATCGCGTCGATCTTTGCCTGGACCGGCGGGCTCAAGCACCGCGCCAAGCTGGACGAGAACATCGCGTTGATGTCCTTTGCCACAACGCTGGAAAAGGTCATCGTGGAAACCGTCGAAAGCGGCCACATGACCAAGGACCTTGCGCTGCTGGTCGGGCCCGAGCAGGGCTGGCTGACGACCATGGGCTTCCTTGAAAAGATCGAGTCCAACCTGAACAAGGCGCTGGCAGGATAATCGCCCGCGGGGCGCCCGCCGTGGCGCCCCGCCGCCCTTACCGCATCTAACATCAGAAACAGCACAACGGCCTCTCCGGACGGCTACGCGCGGGGTCCGTCACGCAGGATCGCTACCCGGCACCGCATCCGACATCTTCCCCAGCAAAAAAACCTTGTTTCAAACTCCATTCCGCCCTTACCCTGTCGTAACGTAACAAATTTCAGGAATTGGAAATATTGATGAAATTCGGAGCATCTTTGGCTGTGTTGGCGTTGTGCGCCGGCCCAGTGTCGGCCAGCGTGGTCATCACGGCGACGGAAATCGGCGGCAATGTCGTCATAACCTCGTCGGGCTTCTATGATGTTTACAACGTGGTCGCGTCACCCTTAAATCCCTTCAACCTGTCTATCGGGATGGTCCCCAATTCGGGGATCTTGAATTTCGGCACGCTACCAAGTGATAGCTTTGACGTGTATACCGGCATGCTACAGTCTCCAGCCAGCTTTGGCACAGGCGGTGGCGTTGTGCCGGATTCCTCCACCGGCGATACATTTCTCCTTCAGCCAGACTCCGTTGGTACTCCCGTCGGGCAAAGGTACCCGTCTGCGAATGCCACGATGACCTTTCTGAACACCAACATTGCCGCACTGGGAATGACGCCTGGCCAATACACCTGGATCTGGGAAGTCTCGCCGCCCGAGCAGCCACAGACGTTGGGCGCCAACCCGTTTTCGAGCAACGTGGTCTCGCCAATGGTGACCTTCACCATCGAGGAGTCCACGGCTGTGCCGATCCCTGCGGCCCTGCCGTTGATGCTTGGCGGACTCGGGATCATCGCCGCCGTTGGGCGCCGCCGCCGCGGATAATCACCCCCCGTTTGTGAATGACGTCCTGTCCGCTGACGGCAAGACAACAGGCCCGCGATACCCTTGCATGGTATCGCGGGCCTGTGCGTGTCAGGCGGCCCAGCCCAGGCGGCAGACGTGGATATCGAACAGCGGGTGCATCTCGGCCCCCACGACCTGCGGCTTCGCATGCCGGAAGGTCGAGCGCCAATAGGGCTGGATGATGACACCCTGCTCCTGCAGGATCTCCTCCAGCCGCTGCATCAGCCCCCGGCGCGTGTCGGCATCGGCGATCGCCATCGCCTGTTCCAGCAGCGTGTCGAATTCTTCGTTGGCAAAGCCGCTTTCGTTCCAGACCGCGCCAGAGCGATAGGCCAGCGCCAGCACCTGCACGCCCAGCGGACGCTGCGCCCAGTCGGTGGTCGAAAAGGCGTATTTCGCCCAGTCATTCCAGAACGTGTTGCCCGGCAGGATCTTGCGCTCGACCTTGAAGCCGGCATCCCGCAACTGGGCGGCGATGCTGTCGGTGGTCGCGCGGCGCCAGTCGTCATCGATCGAAATCAGCTCGTGCACATAGTCCTGCATCCCGGCCTCGGTCATCAGCGCCATCGCCCCCTCGGGGTCATGCACCGGGGCGGGCAGTTCGGCGTATTCGGGATGGATCGGGCAGACATGATGGTTTTCGGCCAGCGTGCCCAGATCGGAATACCCCAGTTCCAGGCAGACCGCATTGTCCACGGCCATGGCAAGGGCCCGGCGCACGCGGACATCGGCATAGGGTGTCGTGCCGTCGATCTCGGCCATCTGGTTGGCGCGGGTCAGCACCGTGTTCGCGGTCACGGCCTCGGACCGGATCCACTCGACGCTGTCGAACAGCTCGATGAACTCGCCCAGGCTTTCATAGACCATGTCGATCTCGTCGGCGTCCGCCGCGGCAAAGATCCCGGCCATGTCATCGCCGAAATCGATGTATTCGATCCGGTCCAACGCCGCCTCGCCGATGATGCCCTTGCCCCACCAGGTGTGAGCCTCGTTGCGCAACAGCACCGATTTCACCCCCACTTCGAGGCTTTCGGGCATGTACGGCCCGGTGCCGATCGGGGTGTCGAGCGGATCGCCGGAAAAACTCGGGTGCACGATGGCCGCCGGATAGTCCGAGAACCCGGCGATCAGCGTGATGTCGGGCATGGAGGGCCGCACGATCAGTGTCACGTCGTCGACGATCTCCAGCACGTCGTCGCGGATCTGGTCCGTCGCCGCGTCGATCAGGCTGGCCATGCGGCTGGCCATGGAGTTGCCCTCGGCAGACTTGTCGCACCAGCGGGTGATGTTGAACGCCACATCCGCAGCGGTGAACGGGTCGCCGTTGCTCCAGGTCACGCCCGAGCGAATGGTCAGAACGTACTCGGTGGCGTCGGCGTTCACCTCCCAGCGTTCCAGCAGGATCGCATCAAAACCGCCGTCGGCGCGGTACTCGACCAGGTATTCCAGCCAGCCACGGGTGAAGTTCGACATTTGCTGCCAGTCAAACGAGCGCGGATCCTTCAGCGCCTTGACCGTGCTTTCGATCCGAAGCGTCCCGCCCTGCCTGACGGCGTCCTGGGCGCGGGCCGGCGCCTGCAGCCCGATCAGCCCGTAGGCCATCGTGGCGGTCACGCCCAACGCCATGGCGCGGGTCAGGAATTCTCGGCGCGACAGGGTACCGGCGGCCACTTCGGCCGCATAGGCGCGGGCGGCGGGATGGATATCTGGTGTCCGGGAGGGGGTGGAATGCATGACAGAAGCCTGTTGTTCGATGCGGGGAATACGCCCATTGGGCCGGGCGACTGAACCGTCTGTAGGCTCTTGTTTGCCAGGTCCACACAGACGGGATGCCGCACGAGCCATTGCTGGCCGATCAGGTCGGCGCAAACGACTCGATCTGAAGCGATCCATCGCGCCCGAACCGCGCCATTTGCCCCGGGTCCAGCATGGTCCAGCCCGCCTCGTCCAGTTCCAGCGGCTCCGAGACCACCGCAAATCCGGTTCGGCTGTCGCTGAACCGATAGTACAGCGACGGCGCCATCTCGTCGGACGCGTAGCGCACCGCCGTCAGGTGATTGCCATCGCTGAAAGCGGCCGAGAACCGCATGTGCGGGGCCGTCCCTTCTGCCTGAGACAGATCCTGAAGCTGGCGCACCGCCTGCCCCATCGCCGCACCGCCGTCGCGCTCCAGACCGCCCGCAAGCGCCAGCAGGAACAGGACCTCACTGTCGGTGGCGCCCTTGCGGTGCCGGTAGAACGCGTCCGGGATCAGCATGTCTGCCTGCTTGCGAAACTGCTCGAACCCGCCCGCCTGGCCGTTGTGCATGAAACACCAGCGTCCGACGGCAAAGGGATGGCAATTGTTGCGGCTGGTGGCAGACCCGGTCGAGGCCCGCACATGCGCCAGGAACATCCCAGAGCGCACCTGCTCGCAAATCGCCCGCAGGTTCGGGTCCGACCACGCCGGATAGATATCGCGATACAGGCCCGGCTCGGGGCGCGCATCGTACCAGGCCAGCCCGAAGCCGTCGCCATTGGTTGCGGTCGGGCATTGCGCCGCCTCAAGGCTTTGCGCGACAAGCGAATGCCCGGGCCGGCTGACCACCTCTTCCAGAAAAATCGGCTCTCCGACATAGGCTGCCCAACGACACATGCATTTCTCCATCCACCATGGGCAGGGTCGCGCGCCACTCTCTTGGCGCATAGACCAAATCCGCTGATCTCGCATTGCGGCACGGTCGCACGCCAGCGGTTCCCGAACGATCTTTCCACCCCATGCCAACCGGCCAGGAGATGCCAAGTGTGGCCGTGCGCCGTTTGGCGACCTGCCTGACACCATTCACCACACTGGACCTTGTCATCAAGGTTTGCCATCTGGCTCTCATGACCGAGACCGCCGCCCCCCCCGAGTCGCTTCGCCACACCCCGCTCGAAGACATCCAGGGCCTGTCCCTTGGGGTGTTCTTCTGTTCGCTTGGGCTCTTGTTCCTCACCCACCTGGGGTTTCTGACCGGGCAGACGGCGGGCCTTGCGCTGATCATCTCCTACATCGGCGGTTGGGCCTTCGGGCCGGTGTTCTTTGTGGTCAACCTGCCATTCTACTGGCTGGCGTGGACCCGGCTGGGGCGCAGTTTCACCCTGCGCTCGCTGCTCTGCGTGACGGCCCTGTCGCTGCTGGTGGAATGGCTGCCCCTGCACATCGCGCTCGGGCCGGTCGATCCGATCATCGGCATGATCACCTTCGGGGCCATCACCGGCACCGGGCTGTTGATCCTGTTTCGCCACCACGGCTCGCTGGGCGGGCTGGGCGTGACGGCCCTGCTGATCCAGGATCGGTTCGGGTTTCGCGCGGGCTACGTGCAGCTGATCTTTGACGCCGCACTGTTTTCAGTGGCCTTCTTCCTGTTTCCGGCTTCCACTGTGCTGTATTCGCTTTTGGGAGCGGCCGTTCTGAACGCGGTAATCGCCTTCAACCACCGCCGCGACCGCTACATCGCAACCTGATCGGAAACCGCCCCATGCCACCCCATGTGATTGCGCTGATCGGCGCCATCGTTGCCGAGGTTATCGGCACCTCTGCGCTGCAGGCCAGTCAGCAGTTCACCCGTATTGGTCCGTCGCTCGTCGCGATCGTGGGCTACGGCGCGTCGCTCTACCTGTTGGCCATTGCGCTCCGGACGATCCCGGTCGGCATCGCCTATGCGATCTGGTCCGGTCTTGGGGTCGTGCTGATCAGCCTCGTCGGGTTGGTGATGTTCGGCCAAAAGCTCGACCTCGCGGCGGTTCTGGGCCTGAGCCTGATCATCGCCGGTGTCGTCGTGCTGCAGGTCTTTTCGACCAGCACCACCGGACACTGAGCGCCACTGCCCTGCAATCAGGCGTCCAGTTCGGCATCCCAGTACAGGAAATCCAGCCAGCTCTTGTGCAGATGGTTCGGGGGGAATTTCCGCCCCGTGTTGCGCAGCTCTTCGGCGGCCGGCTGGCGGGGTGGCTTGCGCAACGCCATTCCCACCTGGCGCAGCGACTTTGACCCCTTCTTGAGATTGCACCCGGAACAGGCCGCGACCACGTTTTCCCAGCTGGTGATGCCGCCCCGGGCCCGTGGCACCACGTGGTCAAAGGTCAGATCGCCCGCGCCCCCGCAATACTGACAACGGAACTCGTCCCGCAGAAACAGATTGAAGCGCGTGAAGGCAACGCGTTTCTGAGGTCTGATGAAATCCTTGAGGACAACCACTGACGGAATTCGGATCGTGGTCGAGGGACTTCGGACCACCTCCTCGTATTCTGCGACGATATCGACCCGGTCGAGCCAGGCGGCCTTGATCGCCTCCTGCCAGGGCCACAACGACAACGGATAATAGGACAGCGGACGATAATCCGCGTTCAGCACCAGAGCCGGATAGCTCCGCAGGTCGTTGGGTTCCCGTACAAACTGTTTTCTGAAAGTGCCTTGCATCAATAAAGACTCCGCCCTCGCCCTGACTGCCCGCGTTTCCGGGCCAGGGCGGGACGACCCGCCCTGGCCCGGAAACGACTATATGTGGCGTTTGCCGCCTGACAACCCCCGTGATCCTGTGCGGACCACCAAAATCCTGCCGCCACACCGTTGCAACCATGTGACGGACGGTCCCGGGAAACGGTCAGGCGGCGTCCAGACCCCGCGTCGCAGGCGCCGCTCAGCCCGGCTCCAGCCCCAGTTTCATCCGCAGGAAGCCGAGCGCCTGGCCCAGACCGTCGTGCCCGATCCCGTGACCCGTGCCCTTCATCACGAAGGCATAGACCTCGAACTCGGCGGCGACCAATGTATCGGCGGCCTCCTCCAACGATGCAAACGGCACGACATCGTCCTGATCCCCGTGAAGCAGCAGCACCGGCATCTTGACCCGGGCCTCGTCCACCAGCATCTCGGGAGCCATGAGACGCCCGGAGAACCCGACCAGCGCCCCGATGGGGGCATCCCGGCGCGGTGCAACCTGCAACGAGATCATGGTGCCCTGGGAAAAGCCGACCAACGCCAGACGGTCCGGCGTCAGCCCCTCTTCAGCCAGAACGTGATCGATGAACGCATTCAGGTCATCCTCGGCCAGCCGCATCCCGGCTTCGGCATCTTCCTCGGAGGATCCGTCCAGCCAGGGGATTGGAAACCACTGGAACCCCATCGGGTTGTTGGTACAGCTTTCCGGCGCGTCGGGCGAATAGAACGCCGTTCCCGGCATGTGGGGCATCAGCGGATCGGCCAACCCCAGCAGATCGTTACCGTCCGCGCCATAGCCGTGAACGAACACCACCACCTGTTTCGCCGTGCCCTTTGCGACGCCCTTGCGCCCCGAATTCAGTTCGCGTGCCATGTTTTCTGCCTCTTGCTGCCTGCCAACAGGCTTCACCCCTACGCAGAAAATCCGGGGTTTCAAGCAGTTTCCGGGCCACCAATCCCCTCGCGCTGCTTCATTGCCCGGAAATAGGCCCACAGGATGCGAGCGGCGACAGCCCGCCACGGGCTCCAGGCCTTTGCCATGGCGCGCAGCTCCGCCTCGGAAGGGCGCGTTTCAAGGGAAAACAGCATCCGCGCCGATTCCTGCAGGGCCAGGTCGCCCGCCGCCAGCACATCGGCCCGCCCAAGCGCCAGCATCGCATAGACCTCTGCTGTCCAGAGCCCGATGCCCGGAACGGCAACAAGGGTTTGGACAACCTGCGGCGTGGGAGCGTGGCGCAGGGCTGGATAGTCGATGCCGGCACAGGTCAACGCCCGCGCATAGCGCACTTTGGGCCGACTGAGGCCACAGGCCCGAAGCTCCTCGTCCGTCGCTGTCGACACGGCCTGGACCGTGACCAGCCCTGCCGTCTCTACACGCGCCCAGATTGCCGCGGCAGACGCCACCGAGACCTGTTGGCTGACGATGGCCGACAGCAGCGCCGAGAAGCCGTCCGGTCGCAATCGCAGCGGGATTGGTCCGCACACCTCCAGTGCCGGCACAAGCCGAGGGTCAGCCGACGCAAGGAACGCAACGCCCTCGGCGATGCAGGCCTCGGTGCGAATGATCCGTCCGATGTCGGGTGCCGTGTCTGCGCCGGGCATGGCTGCTCTCCTCCTCCTGCACGATGCCGGCCGTGATCATGGCGCGGGCCGCCGCGCGACTGCGGTACCCGCGAAAGATGCTGTCGGCGCGTCGTGCCCCTTGCCCCCGCCTGAAACGGCGGGATATTCGGGATCCATGACAAATACCCCAGCCCACAGCGAACCGCACGACGATTCCCGCGCACGCCGGAACGTCATGGTCCTGGTCGCCGCCCAGGCCATCCTCGGCGCCCAGATGTCGATGATCTTTACCATTGGCGGCCTGGCTGGCGGCATGTTGGCACCGAACGCCTGCCTTGCGACCCTGCCGATATC
The DNA here is from genome assembly GCA_947495685.1 of uncultured Tropicimonas sp. Lineage (GTDB taxonomy): Bacteria > Pseudomonadota > Alphaproteobacteria > Rhodobacterales > Rhodobacteraceae > Tropicimonas. The sequence continues at coordinate 124,173 of CANLZY010000015.1, read as the reverse complement.
GCTGATCGTGATCGGCTCGATGACCACGGCGCCCTGGTTATCCTCGGCAATGCAGATGCTCGGGCGGCGCGCCGGATTTTTCATCGGCGCGACCGGGGGCATCGCCGGCGCTGCCACGTCGGCCTACGGGCTCTGGATCGATTCCTTTTTGGTGTTCCTCGTCGGATCCTACCTGACCGGCATCTACATGTCGGCCCAGGGGTTCTATCGGTTTGCGGCCGCCGACACGGCATCGGAAGAATTTCGACCCAAGGCAATTTCCTATGTGATGGCGGGCGGATTGTTGTCGGCCTTCATCGGGCCGACACTGGGAACGTCGCTGGCCGATGCCTTCGTGGTCCCGTTCCTTGGCACCTACCTTGGCGTGATCGGCGTGAACCTGGTCGGCATGCTGCTGTTCTTCCTGCTGGACATTCCCAGGCCGCCCGCGCCGGTGCGGGGCTCCCCCCAGGGGCGCAGCCGTTGGCAAATGTTGCAGGACCCGAAGATCCTGGTCGCGATCATCTGCGCCATGGTTTCCTACGCGTTGATGAACCTGGTGATGACCTCGACCCCACTGGCGGTGGTCGGCTGCGGGTTCGACACCGAAACCGCCGGGTTCGTCGTCACCGCGCATGTGCTGGCCATGTTCGCCCCGTCCTTCTTCACCGGGCACCTGATTGCCCGGTTCGGGGTCCGCACAATCGTTTCGACCGGGCTGGTCATCCTGGCAGGCGCGGGTGCCGTTGCCCTGAACGGCGTGGAGTTGGAGAACTTCTTTGTCGCGCTGATCCTGTTGGGGATCGGCTGGAACTTCGGTTTCATCGGCGCGACGACAATGCTGTCGCAGGCACATTCGCCCGAGGAACGCGGCAGGGTCCAGGGGATGAACGACACCATGGTGTTCGGCTGCGTGGCGCTGGCGTCGTTGGTGTCAGGCGGATTGATGAACTGTTCGGGCGGCAATGCGGCGGAGGGATGGGTTTCGGTCAACCTCGCGATGGCCCCGTTCCTTGCGCTGGCGGGTGGGGCACTGATCTGGCTGACCCTGCGCCCCGAGGATTGAGTGCGCAACGGACTGCGCGCCGAAGGCGCGCGCGGCCCAAACGGGGCGGGATGCGACAGCATCGCGACTCGGCGGGAGCGCTCCCGCCCACGTGACCCACATCTGCGATGTGGTCGCTTCGGTTGGGCCAAGCCGCGTGCTACGCACGCGGCGGATCCGACGCACACTTTCACCTTGGATCGGCGCCATTCCCACCGGCATCGCTCCCGGTGCTGCGCCCGACGCTTCCTACCAGCGCCCGAAGGCAGACCGGCTCAGAAGTGAGGCCCGGCGGGCGAATTCGCTGTCTTCCAACGACCCATCGGCAACCCGTCTCGGCTCCTTCAACGCCCGCGTGAGGATGCCTTGCGCGCGCCAACCGGCCCGGGCCGCGGGTCTTGCTTCCGGCGGAAGACCCGTCCGCCGCGCCCTGTCGAGGCCGTCGAGCCCCTGTTGCGCCAGCCGCACAATTGCCTCGGGGCGCCCATCGGCCAGCGGGCGCCTGCCGCGTGCTTCCAGATCCGGGATCGCCCGGAAATAGGTTGCCAGACCGCTGGCCCAGCCAACCTGGCGGACCGCCTCTTCGGCTCCGGCATAACTGCCCAGGGCGCAGGCCGCCGCCCACATCAATCCGCCTGCCGTGTCCTGCAAATAGGTGCGGAAGTCCGCTTCCGTCTCGAACCCGTCCAAGTAGATGTCATGACTTCTGGCCGCGACCAAGGCATCCAACGGCGCAATAACCTCAGCCTTGCCACCGATCGCCGCTGCCAGCGGTGTGACAACCTCGTGCGCCCGTGGGGTGTCGCCCACGCCTATCCCGGTCAGTGCATCGCGCCACCATTGCAGGCGCATCTCGCAAATTATCGCTTCCTTGCTGGCCCATGGCGCGCGCGTGACCTCCACGTTGAATGCATAGATCGGAAACAGCACGGCACGTGCGGCCACAGGCGCGGCCATTGCGGCCAGAAACCGGTCAGGATCCGCCCGTTCGACAAGGGCGGCGCAGGCTGCGATGCTCATTCCGGGGCCACCACCAGCAACAGATAGGCAATTCGCTCCGGCACAGCTTCCCAACCGGCAATCTCGGCCTCGGCGGCGTCCAGCACCTCGCCCAGGCTGTCGGTGACATTGCCTTGTCGCAGCGTCTCGATACGCTCTTTCTGGGGGCCATAGTAGGCGGCCCACGGGGCCCCAAGCACAAGCCGTGTGCCGAGGCACCGATAGCCGGCCGCCGTGACCCGCGCCAGGATTCCGGCCTCGTCGGTGATCGCCGGGTATTCCTCCCAGAACTCCACGACCTCGCGCGGTTGATCCCGCCCGATCAGCACCGGCTCGGAAAAGGCCACGCACCCGGTCCGCGTCAAGGCCGGGCGCCAACACTGCAACGCCTCTGTCACACCAAGGAAATAGACCGCGCCAGCGCACCAGATAAGGTCGTAGGGACCGGCCAGCTCCTGCATATCGCCGTCCCAGGCCTTGACCCTCGGCCCGAACCGGGCGCAACGGTCAGCCGTTGCCCTCACAAACCCCGGTTGCCGGTCGATCGCGTCAATCCAGGCGTCCGGCAAGATCTCTGCCAGCGTCTCGGTATCGGCCCCCGGCCCGCAGGCGACATCACAGACCCGCGCCTCGCCGTGGGTCCCGGCGACCCGGATCGCCCAGGCCACGTCGGCCGCCTCGCCTGGACCTTCGCGCGGCAAGTCCTTGTGCAGGGTGAAGAAGGCCTCGCTGTCCATCGGCTCACACTCCCTTTGCCGGCGCCCCATCCCGCATCAGCTTCCACTGTATCGCTTCCAGCAATGCCTCGAAGGATGCATCCACGATGTTGGGCGACACACCGACGGTGCTCCAGCGGCGCCCGTCGGCATCTTCGCTGTCGATAATGACACGAGTCACCGCCTCGGTGCCACCATTGGTGATCCGTACCTTGAAATCGACCAGCTTCACATCGGCGATATAGGGCTGCAGTGGCCCCAGATCCTTGGCCAGCGCCCGGCTGAGGGCGTTGACCGGGCCGCGGTCCGAGCCGGTTGCATCCATCGATTCCGACACCGACAGCACCTTGATGCCATCGATGAACAACACGACCACCGCTTCGGACAGGGTGATTGTCTCGCCCAGCCGGTTCTTGCGCCGCTCCACCGTCACCCGGTAACGGTCGATCTTGAAGAACGACGGCAGTTGTCCCAACTCCCGCCGGGCCAACAATTCGAAGCTCGCCTGCGCGGTGTCATAGGAATACCCCGCTGCCTCGCGGGCCTTTACCAGGTCCAGGATCTGCGCCAGCGCCGGGTCGCCCGGGCTCACCGTGATCCCGGCATCGGCCAGACGTTTGCGCAGGTTCGATTGGCCGGCCTGGTTCGACATCGGGATGATGCGTTCATTGCCCACCAGATCCGGCTCGATGTGCTCGTAGGTCGACGGGTCCTTCAGCATCGCACTGGCATGCAACCCGGCTTTGTGGGCAAAGGCCGACGCCCCCACGTAGGCCGCCGAGCGCAGCGGCACCCGGTTGAGGATGTCATCCATCATCCGGCTGATCCGCGTCAGGCTGTGCAACCCTTCGGGGCTGACCCCTGTGTCGTAGAGGCTGGCATAGGGTTCCTTCAGCAGCAGCGTCGGGATCAACGAGATCAGGTTGGCATTGCCGCACCGCTCGCCCAGCCCGTTGAGCGTGCCCTGGATCTGCCGCGCCCCGGCGTCCACCGCCGCCAGCGTGTTGGCCACGGCGTTTTCGGTATCGTTGTGCGTGTGGATGCCCAACCGGTCGCCCGGCACACCGCTGTCGATCACCGCCCGGGTAATCCGGGACACCTCGGCCGGCAATGTGCCGCCATTGGTATCGCAGAGCACGATCCACCGCGCCCCGGCCTCCAGCGCGGCATGCAGGCAAGCCAATGCGTAGTCCGGGTTGGCCTTGTAGCCGTCAAAGAAATGCTCGGCGTCGTACATCGCCTCGCGGCCCTCGCCGACCACATGCGAGATCGAGTCGGCGATCGCCGCCACGTTCTCCTCCAGCGTCACGCCAAGCGCGGTCGTGACGTGAAAGTCGTGGCTCTTGCCCACCAGGCACACGGCGGGCGTGTTGGCGTTCATCACGCCGGCCAGCACCTCGTCATTGGCAGCAGAGCGCCCGACCCGCTTGGTCATGCCAAAGGCCAGGAAGGTCGCGTTGCGGAACGCCGGCGCCGCCTCGAAGAAGTCGCTGTCGGTGGGGTTCGCGCCGGGCCAGCCGCCCTCGATATAGTCGATACCGAGGTCGTCCAGCATCCGGGCAATCTCGTGCTTGTCCTCGAGGTTGAACTGCACCCCCTGCGTCTGCTGTCCGTCGCGCAGGGTGGTGTCGAACAGGTATAACCGTTCCTTGTTCATTGCGTGGCCTCTTCTTCGTGGGACTTGCTACCTGAAATGCCGCTCCAGACGAAGGTCTGCGCCCGACACCGGAGGGCGGGGCTGGTCCTACCGGTGTCAGCGACGACCTGTCGAGGCGCCTCGGATTGTAAGCACTGGAATCTCATTCTGCTTCTCGGTTTCGCTCGATGGACCACAGTCGGGCGCTATCGAATGAATCCGTCGGCAGCAGTTCCACGCCGGTCTTCGACATCCGAACCTCTATGCCGGCTTGCGACAGCTCAGATTTCAAGCGATCAACCTCGGAAAAGTCCTTGGTCTCCATGGCCCTTTGTCGGGCATTTCCGAGGTATCTTCTGACTTGCTGCAGCTTCGAAAGGTCGGGACCATCGAGCTGTTCTGTTTCTTCCCAGCCCCCCATCTCCTCCGTCAGCAAGCCCAGCAGACGCGCAGAAGCGAGCAACGTGGTAACATCTGAGGCCGCCGACAGAACGTGCAGCTCGTTGACTGCTCCCGCGGTATTCAGGTCATTGGAAAGGCAGGAGAGAACCTCTGGATGCACGTCACCCGGCAAGACATCCCTGGTTTGTGCCCGCCATTTCTGAAGTGTCTTGCGGGCCTGTTGCGCCTTTTCGGCGGTCCAATCCATCGGCTTGCGATAGTGCGTCGACAGGTACACAAAGCGGATCACCTCGCCCGGAATGCCCTGCTCCAGAACGTCATGCACGGTGAAGAAGTTGCCCAGCGACTTGGACATCTTCTTGCCCTCGACCTGCAGCATCTCGTTGTGCATCCAGATCCGGGCGAAATCGCTGCCGGGGTGGGCGCATTTGCTCTGTGCGATCTCGTTCTCGTGGTGCGGGAACATCAGGTCGTTGCCGCCGCCATGGATATCAAAGCTGTCGCCCAGCAGCGCCAGGCTCATGGCCGAGCATTCGATATGCCAGCCCGGACGCCCCCGGCCCCAGGGGCTATCCCAGCCCGGCAGGTCATCGGTGGACGGTTTCCACAGCACGAAATCCATCGGGTTGCGCTTGTACGGGGCGACCTCGACCCGGGATCCGGCGATCATGTCGTCGATGGAGCGGCCCGACAGCGCGCCGTAGTCGGCATATTTCTCGACCGCGAACAGCACGTGGCCCTCTGCCTCGTAGGCAAAGCCGTCGGCGATCAGGCCTTTGATCATCACGATCATCTCGTCGATATAGGCCGTGGCGCGCGGTTCGTGGGTGGGCACCATCACCCCAAGTGCGGCCATGTCCTCGTGATACCAGCGGATCGTTTCCTCGGTGATATCCGCGATCGGGCGGCCGCTCAGCTGGCTGCGCGCGTTGATCTTGTCATCGACGTCGGTGAAGTTGCGCACATAGGTGACGTGATCGGCGCCATAGACATGGCGCAGCAGCCGGAACAGCACGTCGAACACGATCACCGGGCGGGCATTTCCCATGTGGGCGCGGTCATAGACCGTGGGGCCGCAGACATACATCCGCACGTTGTCCGGGTCGATTGGAACCAGCAGGTCCTTCTGCTTGGTCTTCGTGTTCCAGAGCCTGATCTCGGCCATGCCAAATCCTCTCGCGTGCCTAGCGCGGCGGGTCTAGCAACTTCGGTCTTGAAAGGGAATGAAGGAACCGGCCCGCCTGACGATGTCAGTCGGTAATGCAGATGCAAATGATGATGCTGCAACGGGTCATGAAGGTGTCTTAGCGCGCCCGGTCGCCGCCGCCAAGCCATTTCGAAAATGCTTGCCGCGATGCCGTCGCGCGGGCAAGCTGATCGGATGGACAGAGATGAGATCAACGCGTTCTGCGCAACCTTGCCCGGCGCCGAGGTCAGCGCGCCGTTTGGGCCGGGGCATGACATCTGGAAGGTCGGTGGAAAGATCTTTGCCGCATTGGGATCGGAAAACCGGGGCGTGTCCGTGAAATGCCCGGACGTTGAAACCGCCGAAATGCTGCGGGACGCCGGAGCGTTTGAAAAGGCGCCGTATTTCCACCGTTCCTGGGTTCTGGCGCCGTTCGGAACGCTGGGCGACGATGAACTTCGGCACCGGATCGAGGTGTCTTATGGTCTGATCCGCGCGAAGCTGCCCCGGAAGGTCCAGGGGACACTGGGCAGCTAGGCGCGCCCGTCAATCCGCGTCACTGTTCTATCAGCCAAGGCTCCCGCCCACACCCGGACCGCGCGCAAGGCGCGCGTCGAGGCTGAGGTTGGGGGTGGCCCGCCTGCGGCGGGTCCGCGCGCGCCGGGGGCCAGGTCAGGCCAGGGTAATCCGGGGGCAGGCAGAGGACGACAGAATCTCGCCAACAACCGTCGCATGGTCAAAGCCGTGCCGGTGAAACACCGACAGGACGTCATCCAGTGCCGAGGGTGCGCAGGACACCAACAGGCCGCCGCTGGTCTGCGGGTCTGACAAAAGAGCCCGGTCGACCTCGGAAAACCCTTCCGGAAGAGACACATCGGCACCATAGCTCATCCAGTTTCGCCCCGAGGCACCGGTGATGAATCCCTGATCGGCCAAGGCGCGGACATTGTCCATGAACGGCACGGCGGACCAATCCAACCGCGCATCGCATCCTGCGCCGCGGATCATCTCCAACATGTGCCCCGCCAACCCGAAACCCGTCACATCTGTCAGCGCGTGCACACCGGGCAGTTCGGCCAGGTCCGGGCCGGGAGTGTTCAACTGGGTCGTCATGGCGATCATGCGCGCGTAGCCATCGCTGTCCAGCGCGTCCTTTTTCAGCGCAGCCGAGAACACCCCCGCCCCAAGCGGCTTGCCCTGCACCAGAACGTCGCCGGAGCGCGCACCGGAATTCTTCTTGATCAGGTCGGGGTGGACGAGCCCAAGCGCGACGAGGCCATAGATCACCTCCACGGAATCGATCGAATGCCCGCCGACGACCGGTATCCCGGCCCCGCGTGCCGCCGTTGCACCGCCTTCGAGAATCCGACCGATGGTCTCTTTGGACAGCACGTCGATCGGCATCCCGACCAGCGCCAGCGCCATGATCGGACGGGCCCCCATGGCGTAGACATCGCTGATCGCGTTGGTCGCGGCGATCCGGCCAAAGTCGAACGGGTCATCGACGATGGGCATGAAGAAGTCGGTCGTAGCGACCAGCGCCTGATCGTCGTTAAGCCGGTAGACCGCCGCGTCGTCGGCGTTCTCGGTGCCCACCAGCAACTCTCCGGGCAGCGCCATCGGTGTGGTCTGGCGCAGGATCTCCGACAGCACGGCGGGCGCGATCTTGCAACCGCAGCCCCCCCCGTGGGACAGCGAGGTCAGGCGGGGTTCGGGGGCAGTGTCCTGGAGCGTCATGGTGATCCTCTGGCGTGGCGTCGGGTGTTGCGGGCCGCTGGCGCACCGGAGTTTTCGGTGGGGTTCGCTCAGCCTAGCTGCGGCCGCTGACATCGGCGACGTCGCCGTAGTCCTGTGGTCCTGGCATGTCAATGCGCCCTTGTGGCAAGGCCGATGCGCACAGGCGTGGCGTGAAGGGCAAACGTTTGGCGCAAGGGAATCCCATTCGAGGGTCGACCCCTTGCCCTGACTGGCTCGCAGCAATCACGACCATCGCGAAGAGCAACACAATCCCGTCAAACCGCAGTCTGTCCTGCTTGCACTTGCCGAAGGCCGTCAATTCAATGCCCTTCTGACACCTCCCAATCCGAAGATCGGAATCGCGATCACCGGAACCGCGTCAGGACGCACCCCTCTGGGACAAACGTCGAGCCGGGCGCCCCCCCAGCCAGCCTTTGCAACAACACGGGCCGCAATGGTGGTTTCAGGCAACCGCAGAGGTCAGGCTCCCGGTGTTTCCCCCTCCAGCACCTGCCCGTACAGGCCAATATCGATATTGCCGCCCGACAGGACCAGCCCGACCTTGCGGCCCGCCATCGCTTCGCGCTCCTGCATCAGGGCTGCCAGCGCCGCGGCGCCCGCCCCTTCGGCGATGTTGTGCGTCGCAGTATAGTACAGGCGCATGGCGGCGGCGATGTCGTCGTCGCTGACGGCAACGATCCGGTCGGCCCCGGCCGCGTAGATCTCGTAGGCGTCGCGCACCGGAATGCGCACGGCGATCCCGTCGGCAAAGGTGCGCGCCGAGTTGGTCTCGACCAACTGCCCGGCCACCACCGAGCGCTGCACGCAATCCGCCCCGGTCGACACCACGCCCACCACCCTGGTCGCCAACCCGAGTGCATCGCGCGCAAGGATGGTGCCACAGATCCCCGATCCGCAGCCGATGGGCACATAGACCGTGTCGAGGTCGGAATGAGCCCGGAACATCTCCCAGGCATAGGTCGCCACGCCGCGCACCAGTTCGGTATGAAACGGTGGCACAAAGGTCAGCCCCTCGGCCTCCGCCACCCGCAGAGCCTCGTCCTTGGCCATGTCGAAGTCGGCTCCATGTTCGACCAGTTCACCGCCAAACGCCCGCATCGCGGCGTTCTTCTCGATCGAATTGCCCTTTGGCATGTAGATCAGCGCCCGCAATCCGGCGGCACGGGCGGCCCGCGCCTGGCTCTGGCCGTGGTTGCCGCGGGTTGCGGTACAGATTCCCGGGCTGTCCGGCGCTGTCCGGCGCAGCCAGTCGACAAAGGTCACCCCGCCGCGCACCTTGAATGCACCGGTTGGGGCGTGGTTTTCGTGCTTCACCCAGACCTCCGCGCCGGTGGCTTCGGACAACAGGGGCCAGTGATGCTGCGGCGTGGGCGGAACAAGCCGATGCACCAGTGTGGTGGCGGCGTCGAGTTCATCTGCCGTGAAACGGATCATGTCACACTCCGGATAGACCGCCTGCACCCAATCACGTCGGGAAAGACCCCACAAGGCGACACGGGTGCACGTGCACGCAGACGCGACGCAGCTTTGAGGTCAAACGGTGCGTCCTTGGACAAACGGGTGGATCGCACCGCCAGGACCGGTCATTTCACCTTGCAGAATGTGCCCATCCCCGACCCCTGACAGGTCACCAAGCGACCGTACTGATCGGTGAAATCACCCGCACCGGGATAGGTTTCCTCGATCTGCAGACCGGGAGAGTGGTACACCACGCGGCCATAGATGTCAGAGCTGCGACCCGGCCCATAGGCATTGTTGGTCAGTTTTGTCGGGTGGTAGTTGGGAACCCGTTGGCGCGAATTCCAGGCGGGTGACGCCGTGGTCGTCCTCACCCGCGATGGGGTGGCGACCGCCCCAGCCCCACCCGAGGCACCCGACGTCTCGCCGCGCGGCACCTGCCCCAAGCGCAGCGTTGCCTCCAGGTCGGGATCGATCGGCGTGCAGGCAAGCAACCCCACAAGAAGCATCGCGACACCCAACAGTCTCACGGCCATACCAAGTTGCCTCCACGAAATTCTGGCAGGGTAACGCAATCGGTTTGACAAATCACCCGCTCCGATGCCCATTCCACCGCATGAGATTGTCTGACCGGATCACCACATTGCTGCCCCACGGCGACGACGGCTGGGGCGTCTATCGCAAGGCACTGGCCCGTCAGGATGCCGGCCTGCCATTGACCATGCTGACCCTCGGCGAACACGACATTCGCACGGCGCCCGCGATCCTGGATGCGATGGATCGCGCCGCCCGCGAGGGCCAGACCGGCTATGCCCCGGTGCCCGGCCTGGACCGGCTGCGCGCCCGCGTGGCCGAGCGGGTAGAGGCACGAACGGGCGTGCCCACCCGACCCGAAAACGTGCTGATCACACCCGGCGGACAGTCCGCCTTGTTTGCCGCCCACATGGCCGTCCTGGACCCTGGCGAAACCGCATTGTTCATCGACCCGTACTATGCAACCTATCCCGGAACCATCCGCGCGGCCGGTGGCGCCCCGCATGCCGTCGCCACCCGGCCGGATGCCCGGTTTCATCCCGACCGCGCCGCGCTGGAGACCGCCGCCCCGGGGGCCCGGTCGTTGCTGATCAACACGCCCAACAACCCCACCGGTCAGGTCTATGACCTGCCGACGCTCGAAACCATCGCGACCGTTTGCGAGAACCGTGACCTGTGGCTGATTTCGGACGAGGTCTATGACACCCAGGTCTGGACCGGCGATCACCTGTCGCCACGTGCGCTGCCCGACATGGCCGATCGCACGCTGGTAATCGGCTCGATGTCCAAGAGCCACGCGATGACCGGCAGCCGCATCGGCTGGCTGCTTGGCCCGGAGGCGGTGATATCCCACGTCGAAGATCTGGCAACCCACACGACCTATGGTGTGCCCGGGTACATCCAGTCGGCCGCCTTCTCGGCGCTCGGCCAGGGACCTGCGCTTGAACAGGAAATCTCTGCGCCCTTCCGTCGCCGCCGTGCCCTGGCGGAGGCCGCTCTGGCGGGCGCCGACCGCGTCCGATCGCTGCCCACGGACGCAAGCATGTACCTCATGCTGGACATCCGACCGACGGGCCTGAGCGGCATCGAATTTGCCGAGGCCTTGCTGGAGGATCAAGGGATCGCCGTCATGCCGGGCGAAAGCTTTGGAACCGCCGCCGCCGGTCACGTCCGCGTTGCCATGACCGTCGATGATGACGCCTTTGGCGATGCGTTGACGCGTCTTGTCGACTTTGCCTGCCGGACGGGTGGAGGAGACGCCAGACAATAACTGCCCGTTTTTCGGCGCACGTACAGATCGGAATCGTCTAGGCTCGGGGAATGCTGTTCCAATTGCCCGATTCCGACACGCTCTATGCTGCACTGCTCGCCCGCGACCCGTCCTATGACGGGCAGGCCTTTGTCGGTGTGACGTCCACCGGCATCTTTTGCCGCCTGTCCTGCCCGGCCCGAAAACCGTTGCGCCAGAACTGCCGGTTCTTCGAAACCCCGGCAGCCTGCATCGAAGACGGGTTCCGCCCCTGCAAACGGTGCGCCCCACTGGGACGGACGGCGGGGTCAGACCCCACCGTTGCCCCCCTGCTGGCCGCGCTGGAGGCAGACCCGACCCGCGTCTGGCGCGAGTCGGATCTCGTTGCGATGGGGCTGGACCCGTCCACGGTGCGCCGCAGCTTCAAGAGGCTGTTCGGTGCGACCTTTCTGGACATGGCCCGACAACGACGGCTGCGTGAAGGGTTCGGCACGCTTGCCGAGGGTGGCTCGGTGATCGAGGCGCAACTGGAGGCCGGGTTCGCCTCGCCCAGTGCTTTTCGCGCGGCCTTTGCACGATTGCTGGGATGTGCCCCCGGAGCCTTGCGGGACGACGCGCTGTTGCGAGCCGATTGGCTGGAAACCCCGGTCGGGCCGATGCTGGCAGTCTGCGACGACACGGCGCTCTACCTGTTGGAATTCATGGATCGCAAGGCCCTGCCGGCCGAACTTGCCAGCCTGTCCAAGGACGCCCGCGGCTCGCTTGGCCTGGGTCGAACCCTTGTAACCGAGCAACTGGAGCGCGAACTCGGCGCGTTCTTTGACGGGCGCCAACCGGCGTTCTCGGTGCCGCTCGCCACTGGCGGGAGCACCTTTTCGCGGTCTGTCTGGGCCGCGCTTCAGCAAATCCCGGCTGGCGAAACCCGCAGCTATGGCGACATTGCCCGCGCCATCGGCAACCCAGCAGCAACCCGCGCGGTAGCTCGGGCCAACGGGGCCAACCGGATTGCCATCGTCGTGCCCTGTCATCGCGTGATCGGGGCTGATGGCACCCTGACCGGCTATGGCGGCGGGTTGTGGCGCAAGGATCGACTGATCGCGCTGGAACGTCAGTACAGCCGCCCGGATCAGCGCGTCGGCTGACCGCGATACCGGCAACACACCTGAACGAGCGGCTCCGATTGCCGGGCAAGGATCCGCCGCAGAACAGGCGATCCGGCAGGCCGGCCGTTCGCGGCCTATCCGGCGGACTTCTCTTCAAGATCCATCCACTCTTCCTCTGCCCGCGACAGGGCTTGATGCCGCTCAACCAGCGCATCGGTCGCCTTCTGGAACTTGGCCGGAAACTTGCTGAACAGCTCCGGATCGGCGAGGAACTGTTCAAGCTTGGCAATCTCTGCTTCAAGACGTTCGATCTCGCCCGGCAGCGCGTCGAGCCGGTGTTTCTCGGTAAAGGTCAGCTTGCCGTCAGCAGCAGCAGGCGCCGCCTTCGGTTCCGACTTTGCCTTTGCCCCGGATGATCTTGATTTTGCTTGACGTTCCGGCGACGACGGCTCCGATCTCTGAGCCTGGTAGTCGCTCCAACCGCCGGCATAGATCACCGCCCGGCCGTCGCCTTCCATGGCAATCGTGGTCGTCGCGATCCGGTCGAGGAAATCACGGTCGTGGCTGACCAGCAGCACGGTGCCGTCATAGTCCGAGATCAGTTCCTGCAGCAGGTCGAGCGTTTCGATGTCCAGATCGTTGGTCGGTTCGTCCAGCACCAGAACGTTGGCCGGTTGGGCCAGGATGCGTGCCAGAAGCAGCCGCGCCTTTTCGCCCCCCGACAAGGAGCGCACGGGCGCCCGCGCCTGCGCCTCGGTGAACAGGAAATCCTTGAGGTATCCCACAACGTTACGCGGCACACCTCGCACCATCACCTGGTCACCCTTGCCGGCAATCCGCATCGCCTTGTCGCCGGTCAGGCTCTCCCACAGGGTCGCCTCCGGGTCAAGTTGGGCGCGGGCCTGGTCAAAGACCGCAAGATCCAGGTTGGTTCCCTGACGGATCTTGCCGCTGTCGGCCTCTTCCTGCCCGATCAGCATCTTCAACAGGGTCGTCTTTCCCGCACCGTTGGGCCCGACAAAGGCAACGCGCTCGCCGCGCTGGATTCGCAGAGAGAAGTCTTTCAGGATCACCGTATCCCCAAAGCCCTTTGAAATATCAGTCGCTTCCACGACGATCTTGCCAGAAGCCCGGCCCGAGTCGATGCCAAGGTCGGCGGTGCCCTGACGCCGCACCTGGGACGCACGATCCGACCGCAACGCCTGCAACGCGCGCACCCGCCCCTGGTTTCGGGTCCGCCGCGCCGAGATACCCTCGACCGCCCACTTGGCCTCGGCCTTGATCTTGCGATCCAGCTTGTGGCGGGAGTCGTCCTCTTCGGCCCAGATCTTGTCGCGCCAGGCCTCGAAGCTGGTAAACCCGTGCTCCTGCCGGCGCACAGCACCACGGTCCAGCCACAGGGTCGCGCGGGTCAGGCGGTTCAGGAAGGCCCGGTCATGCGAAATCAGAACAAAGGCCGTGCGGGTCTCGGCCAACTGGTCCTCGAGCCAGCGGATCGCCTGGATGTCCAGGTGGTTGGTCGGTTCGTCCAGCAACATCAACTCGGGCGCCTCGGCCAACAGTTTGGCCAGCGCGGCGCGGCGGCGTTCGCCCCCCGATGCGGTTGCAACCGGGCGCGACAGGTCCAGCTTCAGCCCCTCGCCTGCCACGTCCACCCGGTACCCCTCGCCTTCGGGCAGACCACTGGTGGCAAACTCGCCCAGGGTGGCAAAGCCATCCATCGTCGGGTCCTGCTCCATGTAGCCGACGTGCTGCCCCGGCGGGACTATGCGTTCACCGGCATCCGGCTCCATCAGACCGGCCATCACCTTCATCAGGGTGGACTTGCCCGAGCCGTTGCGCCCCACCAGCGCGACACGGTCGCCCTGCTGGATCACCAGACCAAGGTTTGAAAAAACGGGATCTCCGCCGAAGGTCAGCGAGATGTTTGAAAGCTGGAGAAGGGGTGCGCGTGCCATGGGTGCGAGGTATGCTGCGCACGCAGCAGTGTCAAACACCCCGCGCGGCGGGCCTCACCCGTCGCACGGTCATTTCATCGCGATCACGCGACGCACTGGAAGGTCGCCCGAGAGCGATGACTCTTGCATTGCGTCAAGGAGAGACCGGCCAATCCTGCAACCACGACGGTCTCGACGGCCCTACTCCACCGTGACCTTCAGGATGGCAAGGTCGCCAGGCCCCTCGTGCGTCCAGACCGGCGTATAGAACGACGCCCCCGCCCAGGTGTCCGCTGCGCCGAAGGCCAGGTTGCGTGTGCCCAGAAGGTTTCGCACATCCAGCACCTGTTCGCAGCGCCCGCCGTTCATCGGCACTCGCCAGATCAGGCTGTGGGGGTTGTTGTTGGAGACGAAATACAGGTGTTTGCCATCCGGCGATCCGGTCATGTTGAACAGCCGCCAGTAGTTCACGCCGCAGGATGCCCCGCCGCGCAGCACCTTTTCCGTACGGGTGTGCAGTGGAAAGACCTTTTTCGATCCCGCCAGCAGGATCATGACGATATCGGGGTTGGCCGTCGGCACGATCATCCCGATTTCTTCGTTGGGCTCGAATCCATCCGCCAGCACGGTCGTCTTGCCGCTGGCCGCATCATAGCGCAGCAGGCTAGATTTTGCCGGGTTGTCGCCGCCAAGGTAGTAGACATCGCCCTGCGCATCGACGTGGAACACATAGGCGACGGATCGCGATTGACCGATCTGTTCGAACCGGCCGTCTTCCATCGTGTAGCGATAGAGAAGACCGCCATCGAAAGTCATGAAATACAGCACCCCGGGCACGGCAGGGTTGAGGCCCAGCCCCTTCACGCCCCGCCCCCCGAACAGAACACCGCCAAGGGCGTCGGACCGTTCAACCTCGTTCAGATCCCGGGTCACTGTTCGCGGGATCGAGGCGCTGACATCGGTGATCGTGTCGGTTTTCGGATCCAGCGCGTACAGGTGCGCGCCCCGGTCCTGTCGCGGGTCATCCGCCGGCATGGTGGCGAAATACATCAACCCGTCGGCGTGCTGGCGCAGGAAGGTGTGCACCTTGTACTGGCGTTCTCCGGGCTGCCAGTTTCCGGCCCGTTCCGACACGGAGCGCAGATCGTCCACCAGCACGATGCGGTCGGTCGCTGGATCGAGCCGGAAGATGGCGACATTGCCGTCCTCGCTGGAGTGGTTGCTGACCGCAATATAGATCTGCCCGGTGTCCGCCTGCCCCATCGCCGACCAGATCGAGTGCATCTCGAACCCGGGTAACAGCGGCGTTCCGCTCCCCTTTCCGTCTTCGGTGAAATGGATCAGGCGGGCCGACGGGTCGGCAACTGCGGGCGCGGCCTGCAGCATCAGCCCCGCCAGCAGACAGAGCCCCAAGGCGGCAAGACGGGTCGGAAACATGATGGCGGGCCCTTTTTTTTACCTCCGGACATCAAAGCACACCGCGCCAGAATCGCAAACCGTCGCGGTCTGTGTCGCAGACGTTTTCTCGTGTCGTCCGGTGCAACGGAGCCTGCGCGCCAGCACCATCCCCCGCGAGAGATCTCCGGACCCCCGACCCGAGGCTCCGCAAGGGGGCTACCCCGCAACAGCCCGCAGCAATCGTTTGCGGGCCGGTGGAATCGCCCCGATCTCAAGCCCGGTGAAGACATGCAACGTCCCCAGATCGCGATCGACCACCGCGTGGTCCGATACCCAACCGCCCATCATCAGATAGGTTCGCAGCAAGGGTGGCATGCCCAGCATGGCCCGCCTGACATCGGGTTTGCGCCCCAGCTTCTGGGCAAACCGGAACACGTTGGGCGCCTTGACCCGGGGCAGCCAGCGTTTGGGCGCCAGGTGACGCTCCTTCAGCAGGGCAAAGGCGTCCATGTATTGCGTCGCCGCCGTGCCCTTGAAGGACGAACAGCCAAAAAGCATCTCGACGCCCTGGTCATCGACATATGATGTCATTGCCCCCCAGGCGACCCGCAGGATGTCCGGGTCGGTCACGTCAGGATCGATGCAGAACCGGCCCATCTCGACCATCGGGCCGGCAAAATCGTGCAGGGCGGACAATTCGTAGTATTGCGCCGAATAACTGCGCCCGATCTCGGCCCCGCCGTTCAGCGGCATCAGCCGAAAGGTGCAGACGTCCCGCCCGCTCCGCGTCTCTTCGACCAGCATGTGTTGGCAGAGATCGTCAAAAGCGTCACGGTCGTCACCTGAACCGCCCCGAAAACACCGCGACCGCAACGCCAGCGCGCGATCGACGTCGGCCGGCGTGTCTGCCAATCGGGCGGCATACCGTCCGCGGCGCAGTGTCAGCATCATCGCACTCCTCGCGAAGCAGGCCGTCAAGCGGCCCCGCCACCGGTTCCGACCTTATGGCCGCCACCCCATAGCATACAAGATGTGGCGCGACCTTGACATAGTACGGCCCGGCGCGCCGGGCCGCCCCTGGCCCAACAGGCAATCTTTCGTGATTCTGCTGGCATGACGCCCGCCACCGCCCATATTGCACGGGGACTGCCCGCGTTTCAGGGTGCCACGGAACCTCAGGACGGAGACCGCGCGAATGACCGACAAGCTGACCAAAACCGACGCCGAGTGGAAAGAGACCCTGGGGGATCTGGGGTTCGACGTGATGCGCAACCACGGCACCGAACGCCCGTTCACCCATGACGACTTTCCCGATCAGCCCGGCCAGTATCGTTGCGCCGGGTGCGGGGAACCGTTGTTCGTGCAGGACGACAAGTTTGATGCCGGCTGCGGCTGGCCCAGCTTTACCAGGCCCGCCAGCGACGGCACGATCGACGAAAGCACTGACACGCGCCATGGCATGCGGCGCACAGAGGTGCATTGCAGCCGCTGCGACGGTCACCTTGGGCATGTCTTTCCAGATGGTCCCGCGCCAACCGGCCTGCGGTATTGCATCAACGGAGTGGCGCTGCGCTTCGAGCCCGACGCGAAGTGATGCCGGGCGCGGGCTCTTTCCGCCACGGGTCGTAGTACCGGACTGCCGCCAGACTTACGTCGGGCACGTCGAGCGCCGCCTTTCACTCAGGCGGCGCTCCGTCATGTCTGGCGATAGCGTCAGATGTTGGAGCCGATGTCCAGGCTGCCGACGTTGCCGAACAATTGCTGCAGGAAGTTCAGCCCCTGCACGTTCGATGTCGTCACGCGCCGCGACAGCGCGACGACGTTGCCGTCCTGAAGACCGAAGCGTTCGACATTGCTGACGACGCCATTGGAATCAAAGCTGATGGCAACAACCTCGCGCTCGATCACCTCGGGCGCGTGATAGGTCAGGGTTCGTATCCGTTGCGACACGTAGTAATAGCCCGACTCGCGCAGGACTCCCGAGGAGGACGGTGCCCCGATCACCTCGGCCACGGTTTCCCGCGTGTCCACGCCGACAAAGATATCGGCCAGTTGGTCTTCGCTGGGGACGTAACCGTGATCCCGGAATTGCGGGGTGCAGGCAACTGTACCAAGCAGTACGATGCCAAGGCACAGCCCTCGGGCCACCCGGCCCAGATTGATGTGGCTTTGCCGACTCATGACTGCCCTCTTGCCTCTTGCTCGTCGATTTGCTTTCCGGCTTATAACAACGGCATCCTTTTCTTCAAGAAAGGAAGACTCTGCGATGAATGCGACCGAAACACCATATCTCCTTCGACTGTCGCGGCTGACCAAGCGCGAGCCGACCGAATTTCTGCTGCTGCCGAAGGCCGACGCACTGACGGCACTGGCCGCCGAACTGGATCTGATCGCCCTGCGAAAAGTCCGCCTGGAAGGGACATTGAGCCCTTTGGGACAACGCGACTGGCAGTTGAAGGCGAAACTCGGGGCAACGGTGGTGCAGCCATGCTCCATCACACTGGCCCCCGTCACCACGCGGATCGACGTCCCGATAGAGCGACGGTACCTGGCCGAATACGCCGCACCGACCGAGTCCGAAGCCGAGATGCCAGAGGACGATTCAGAGGAGCCTTTGCCGTCAACGCTGAACCTGTCGGCACTTCTGGCCGAGTCGCTGGCAATCGCCCTACCCGATTTTCCACGTGCAGAGGGTGCGGAACTGGGCGAAGCCGTGTTCGCCGCCGCCGATGCAACGCCGTTGCGTGATGAAGATGTGAAACCCTTCGCCGGTCTGGCAGACCTGAAGAAACAGCTGGAGCCCTGACGGCAACGGCGGCGCCGGCTGGCCCGAGATCCGAACGCGTCAAGGGGTTTGGGGGGCCATGCGCGGTCATCCGAGGCCCGAGTCGCCCGGATGAATTGGCCCTCAGCCGATGCTCTTGCAATCGATCCCAAAATGCGTATGTTCGCGCATCTTCCAGATACCCTTGAACGGGAAGCGAAGCCGGCGTAAGAGGCGCCGACACTAGAAACACTTGCCGACGGGACGGACCCGACCGGCCAACAACACCGAGGTTGAGACATGGCTGTCCCTCAGAATAAGATCACCAAGTCCCGCCGCAACATGCGCCGGTCGCACGACGCGCTGGTTGCCGGCAACCCCGCCGAGTGCCCGAACTGCGGCGAACTCAAGCGCCCGCACCACGTCTGCAGTGCTTGCGGCCACTACGATGACCGCGAAGTCGTTGCGATGGTCGAAGACGTCGATCTCGACGAAGACGCGGCCTGAATCAGACCTGACGCTTCGCACGGGGCGCGCTAAAGATGACCAAACAGGCGCAGGACGACCTGCCGGCCGTGAGTCCTCCGGACCTCTCGGGAAAGGTCGTCATATCGATCGATGCCATGGGCAGCGACCGTGGCCCAGCCACGGTCGTCGCCGGTTGCGCGATCTCGGCCAAGAAAAATCCTGACATCGGTTTTATCCTGCACGGTCGAAAGTCCGTGCTGGAACCGCTCGTGGCCAAGCGTCACCTGCAGGAGCGATGCATCATCCACGATGCCCCCGATGTTGTGACGATGGACACCAAGCCTTCGGCCATCATGCGTCGCGGTCAGGGCACGTCCATGTGGTCGGCCATCGATTCGGTTCGCAACAACGAGGCAACCGTGGCCGTCAGCTGCGGCAATACCGGTGCCTTGATGGCGCTGTCGATGGTGCGGCTGCGCAAGCTTCCGGGCGTTAATCGGCCCGCCATCGCCTGTCTCTGGCCATCCCGCAGTTCAACCGGATACGCGGTGATGCTCGACGTTGGCGCCGATATCCGGGCCGATGACCGCGACCTGCTGCAATACGCGCTGATGGGGGCCTCCTATGCCCGCAACGGCCTGAAAATCGAACGTCCGCGGGTCGGGCTGCTGAATGTCGGGACCGAGGACCACAAGGGTCACCCCGAGCTGAAATCCGCACATGCGCTGATCGCTGCGGCCGCGCCGACATCGGATTACGATTTTGCCGGCTTCGTCGAAGGCGGAGACATTCCGCGTGGCAACGTGGACGTGATCGTCACCGATGGTTTCACGGGCAATGTCGCCCTGAAGACCGCCGAGGGCACGGCGTCCCTGATCCGGGAATTACTGGGCCAGGCCTTCCGGCACACGATCCTCAGCCGAATCGCCGCGGTGCTCGCCTACACATCGTTGCGCCGCCTGTCCAAAAGGACAGATCCCCGCCGGGTCAACGGCGGCGTTTTCCTCGGCCTCAACGGCACCGTGGTCAAATCCCACGGTTCGGCCGACGCAACTGGGGTATCTGCGGCAATCAAACTCGCCTTCCAACTGGCACAAGCGGGGTTTTCGGACCGTCTTGCCGCTCGCGTGGCCTCGACCTTGGCGGCGCGACAGGATATGCCGTGACGCAGCGTTTCTGTTGACTGCAACGGAAACGGAGAAAAACGAACAAAGGCAGTTGGACATGCAAGTCAGAGCCGTCGTCCGTGGGGTAGGTCACTACCTGCCGGAACGAATCGTCGAGAACGCGGAGTTCGAGGCAAACATGGACACCTCTGATGAGTGGATCCGCAGCCGGAGCGGGATCGAGCGACGTCACTTCGCCGCCCCCGGCGAGACCACCTCGGACCTTGCCACCCACGCGGCCCGCGCCGCCCTCGCCGATGCCGACATGCAGCCCGACGACATCGATGCCATCGTGGTAGCGACATCCACCGCCGACCTGACCTTCCCGTCCGCCGCCACCATGGTGCAGGAAAAGCTGGGTATGACTCGCGGCTTTGCCTACGACATGCAGGCGGTCTGCGCCGGCTTCGTGTTTGCACTCGCCAATGCCAACGCGCTGATCCTGTCGGGTCAGGCCAAGCGCGTCATGGTGATCGGCGCCGAAACCTTCAGCCGCATCCTCGATATGACCGATCGCGCCACCTGCGTGCTGTTCGGCGATGGCGCAGGCGCCCTGATTGTGGAGGCACAGGACGGTTCTGGCACGACCGACGACCGTGGAATTCTGTCGACCGACCTGAACTCGGACGGACGGTACCGCGAGATCCTCTATGTCGATGGTGGCGTATCGACCGGCACTTCCGGCGTGTTGAAGATGCACGGCAAGGAAGTGTTCCGTCATGCTGTCGAAAAGCTTGCCGCCACCGCCCATACCGCGCTCGACAAGGTCGGCCTGACCGGAGACGATGTGCAGTGGATCGTGCCGCATCAGGCAAACCTGCGGATCATCAAGGGCACCGCGCACCGCATGAAGGTCTCGATGGACCGTGTCGTCTTGACCGTCCAGGATCACGGCAACACCTCTGCCGCCTCGATTCCCCTTGCGCTCTCGGTTGGCAAGGCCCGCGGACAGATCAAATCCGGTGACCTCGTGGTCACCGAGGCCATTGGCGGCGGGCTGGCCTGGGGCGCGGTTGTCCTGCGTTGGTGAGCCCAACCGGGACAAATCCGCTCAATTCCTGACGCTTGCCCTGGAAAGCTTCAATTTCCATCACCGGCCGGGTTTCAGAGGACGATTCAACGCCCTTCTGCAAGCCATTGATATTGACTGAAATACAACGCTCGCCTACCCTCACGCAAAACAGGGATGGATTTGCTATGAGTGACAAGACGTTGACGCGCATGGATCTGAGCGAGGCCGTGTTCCGGGAAGTGGGACTTTCGCGAAATGAATCCGCTCAATTGGTCGAAAGCGTTCTGACCCACATGTCGGATGCGCTTGTCACCGGCGAACAGGTCAAGATCAGCTCGTTCGGCACCTTTTCGGTGCGCGACAAGGCGGCCCGTATCGGCCGCAACCCCAAGACCGGCGAAGAGGTGCCGATTCACCCGCGCCGGGTTCTGACCTTTCGCCCGTCGCACCTCATGAAGGAACGCGTGGCGGCAGGTAACCGGAAGTAAAACGACATGAACGGCAAGGCCCCCGACGCATTCCGAACCATTAGTGAGGTGTCGGATTGGCTTGGTGTGAACTCCCACGTGTTGCGGTTCTGGGAAAGCAAGTTCACACAGGTGAAACCGGTCAAGCGGGCGGGTGGACGACGATACTACCGACGCGCCGACATGGAGCTTCTGGGCGGCATCCAGAAACTGCTCCACGAAGACGGGATGACGATCAAGGGCGTGCAGAAAGTTCTGCGCGAACAAGGCGTAAAGGCCGTCTCTGCGATGTCGCGGCCTGTCGATGGCAGCTCTGCCCCCCTTGAAACTGACGCAGTTGCACCGACTCAGGTGGAGGCCCCCCCGGGTGAGGAGAGTCCCGCCGAGGTTGTTCCATCCGACGCAGGTCCGGCAATGACACCCGTGCCGGAAAATGCCGACGTGGCAGTGGCGGACATTGCCGAGCCTCATCAGTCCGCCCAGGATACGGCCGCAGCCTTGTCGCCTTCCCCGCCCCAGGAACCGCTGTTTCCCGAGACGCTCTCGACGTCACAGTCCGTTCCCGTTCCGCCGGAACCGTCCGTCGTCTCCGATTCGCCTTTGACACCGGCCCTGCCCGAAGAGGACGCGGAGGTCACCTCCCCACAGATCGAAGCAGAGGCAGACCCCATCGAGGCGGAGCCTGCTTCCGAACAGCCTGTGCCGGTTTTTGTTCACCGGGATGACAAACCGATTCCCGCTGCCGAGGACTCGCTCCCCCATTTTGGCGACCCCGATGCCGACGACGCGGCGCACGCGATCCCACCCGCGGACACCGCGCCGGTTCCAGCGTCTCCAAGCCTTGTGATCGCGCCGCTTCCTGGCCCGGAATTGACGGTGTCCGAGGCGCTGGTGCGCTTGGTTCCCCACCAGATCGACCCACGTTTCCTTGCGCCGATCCATGCCAGGCTGGTTGCGTTGCGCGACCGTATGGATGCCGCCGGGTGAGATCGGATTTCCTGTGTGTTTGCCGCTTGCCCTCACCGACAGATCGGGTATTAAGCCCGCACGTCGGGCTATGGCGCAGCCTGGTAGCGCGTCCGTCTGGGGGACGGAAGGTCGCAGGTTCGAGTCCTGCTAGCCCGACCAAATCAATCGCCCGCGACCTTCGGGAAGCGGGCGTTTTGACGTCTGGCCCTTGGCGGGCCACGTGGCCAGGGAGGCGAACATGACAGGCGTCCTGCCAAGTCAGACACTGACCAAGATGATCGCCGACGGCCAGATTGCAGCCGACCAACCGTTTTCAAGTGGCCAGGTGCAACCGGCAAGCCTCGACCTGCGGCTTGGATCGGTTGCCTATCGGGTGCGGGCCTCGTTCCTGACCGGGGCGGGAAACCGCGTGACCGATCGGCTGACCGATTTCGAGATGCACAAGATCGACCTTACCGACGGCGCGGTGCTGGAAAAGAACTGCGTCTACGTGGTGCCGTTGCAGGAACGGCTCGCCCTGCCCGCCGCGACCAACGCTGTTGCAAATGCCAAATCCTCGACCGGCCGACTTGACCTCCTGACCCGCGTCATCACCGATGGCGGTGTCGAGTTCGATCGGATCGGCGCGGGGTACAACGGCCCCCTGTTTGCCGAGATCTGTCCACGCTCGTTTTCGGTTCTGGTGCGCCCGGGCATGCGGCTGAACCAGATCCGTTTCCGGCAGGGCAAGGTCGAGCTGGATGACACAGCACTGCGCGCCCTGCACGCCGAGGTTGGCCTTGTATCGGGAGAGGCCGTCATTTCAGAAGGGCTCGGGTTCTCGGTCGACCTGAAACCGGGTGCTGGCGGGTTGGTCGGCTGGCGGGCAAAGCCGCACACCGGCGTCATCGACCTGGACCGCATCGGGCACTACGAGGTTTCGTCCTTCTGGGAGCCGGTCCTGTCCGAAGAGCGTCGGATCATCCTCGATCCGGGCGCGTTCTACATCCTGGTCAGTCGAGAGGCCGTCCACATCCCGCCCGACTACGCCGCCGAGATGGCGCCCTATGTGGCGATGGTGGGCGAGTTCCGGGTTCACTACGCCGGGTTCTTCGATCCGGGTTTCGGCCATGCGCCCGCCGGCGGATCCGGCGCGCGCGGTGTGCTGGAGGTGCGATGCCACGAGGCGCCCTTTGCGCTGGAGCATGGCCAGATCGTCGGTCGACTGGTCTACGAACGCATGGCCGCCCGCCCCGAGACGCTCTATGGCGAAGGCATAGCCTCGAATTATCAAGGTCAGGGGCTGAAGCTAAGCAAGCATTTCCGCGCGCCCTGACCGCTTCTCCGATCCCGATTTGACCACGATCAAGGCGCAGAGCGTCGTATGCCTGCAAATTGCCCCAGGACTCACGATATCCATGGTCGAGGGCGACGATGTTTCGAACAACAGGTCTTTGGCGACAGATTGCGCCATGTCTCGTTGTGCTGGCGACCACAGTCGCGGCACAGGCTGTCGAAGTGAAGTATACCTATATCGGGGCCACTGACCCGGAATGCACCGTTCAAGGCATTGGCCTTGCGACCTGCGATGTCACCGGTTGGTTCGCCGTGGACACTGCCATTGTCGGGCTGCAACAGCCCGCGCGCGCAGGCATCTTTACCCTGATGATCAACGGTGCTCGTGCCGATGAAATCCCGCTTCTGGCGGACCCGGACCTTGGCACGATCAATGAGTGTACCGACCTGTGCAATCAGGTTGCTCTTGCGCCGTCGGGAGAAGTTGAAACGTTCCGGTACTGGAGCCATCCCCCGGGCAGTGTCGGCGAAATCGTGCAGTTTCAACAGGACGGTTGGTCCTGGTCGGGCCTGCTCCCGGATGGGCGTGGGATCTACTCCGGTACGGATGCCGCCACCATCACCGGGCCAACGCCCGCCCCGCTCCCGATGCCGGCGCTGGCCCTGCTAAGCTGTTTCCTAGTGCTGACCGGCCTCAACCGGCGCGCTGCGGCGCGGAAGCACTGCCATTTCCGGGTGCCAGCCCCGGAAGAAAGTGGCTTTCAGGCCATAATTTCGAGGTTTTTCAATGGCGTTAACCAAGCGACTCGAATTGTTGTGTACCGTCTTTGCAGAACGCGGCACCAGTGGCATTTTGTAGGCACTCGATGACAAGCTGGATATCCGTTCGAGCCGGAGCACGTGGTTGGAGGCCGACTCTGCCATGAAAGAGTTTCGGTCGCGGACAAGTCGCCCCGAGGACACGATCAAAAGACAAAACTATGACTCCTGTACGATCGAGAACAACACACCGCCAACCGGTCATGGCCGGCCGCAGACGCAAGGAATACACGTGATGAGCCGCATAGGTCTTTCGGTAGGCACGCTTTTGGCAGCGCTTGGCGCCGTGATCGCAACCTCTTCCTCCGCCGCCATCGTCGACTATGAATATGCTGGCGCTGAAGACACCGATTGCCAGATCGGCGGCGGAACGTCCGGTGTGTGTCGGGTACTGGGCACGTTCCGCATCGACACGGCCCTGTTCGGAACTGCGCAGCCGGCTGATGGCGAATTCTTCCTGTTCGTGAATGGCAGCAGCTTTTCCACAATGTTCCTGTTCGAGGTCATCGACCCGCTGCTCGGAATCTCCGTGCTGCCAAACCGGGTCCTGACAGACAGCATCGGCACCATTACCGGGTTCCTGTTCGGAGCCGGGTCGCCCTATACAAGCGGCGATGCCGTGTCCTTTACCGAAACCGGCTGGAGCTGGGACGATTTTGCGCCAACCGGACCGAGTTCTGCCCTGGCTGGTATCGAATATATCCTGCCCGCCGGCGAAGGTGTCAGTGCCGACCCCTTGCCCCCTGGTCCCACACCGGTCCCATTGCCCGGCCCAGCGGTGCCGCTTGCCGGAGCGATCGTGCTGATGGGCGCGCTGGCCGGTCGCCGCCGCCGGACACATCGTCTCGTCTGAGCCTCAGATCGGGGCCGCACGCCGGCATACCAATTTCGAAGACCACGCAACGATGGAAGGCGCGAGTTGGTTCTCGCGCCTTCTGCCTTTTGTCCACCAACGACCGTCTTTTTACCACCAATGCTCCAGTTGCAGCCCATAGGACATGCCATTGGTCGATGACCCGAAGGCGGCCTGTTCGGTGATCGCGCCATCGTCACTCCAGTTGGCCCATGTCGCAAATGCTCGCAGTTGCGGGCGTGCAAAGTACCCTTTCTGGCCGAAACTGTAGAACGGCGCCAATGTGATCTTGCCCAGCGAGGCAGAGTCGCCATTCTCCGGGTTCACCGCGTCATAGCCCAGTTCAACCGCAACGCCCCAGTCCTTGGTGATGTTGTACTGAGGCCGTACGCCGGCCGAAAACCAGGTCTCACTGTCGCCGTCCAAGTCGGTGCGTTGCCAGACCGCCGTGGCCTGGGTCTCAAGGTCTTCACTCGACACGATCAACGCCTGCGTCACCAACCGCCAGCGGCTGTCGTCGGACTCGGCCCCCGTGGCGCCCTTGGAGTCAAAGTCGATTCCGGCACCGCGTCCGTACATCACCGCATTCTTCCATTCGCCCCAGGACAGGTCCGCGTGTTCGGCGTGCAGCCGGATCGAGTACCCGTCGCCCCCGGTCTGATCCTCACCGCTGCCGTCGATATAGGCGATGCCGATTTCGCCGGTCCAGCCTTGACCCAGCGGGATGTCATGCACCCGGACGTCCAGCGCGGTCGAGGTATAGTCCAGATCGTCGTCGTCCCGATCATAGTAGAACAGCGCCGTGGACAGCGCGACATTTCCGACGGCGAGGTTTTCGAGGCCAATCCCGTCACCCGACAGGTTTTCGTAGTAGAAGTCGCTCATGTGAACATCCCGGCGGCGATAATACCGGCGCCCGGCCCACAGGAAGGCCTCGGCGGCGGCCCCCGTTCCAAGCCGCTCGATTCCCGCATAAGCTTGCGCAACAGTTCCGTCTTCCTCGAAGTCGGAGCCGAAATTCAACCCGTTGGAATCGGCCCAACCGTTCAACATCACCTCGGTCACAAAATCCGACCCGTTGCCCAGGGCGCCGCGATAGCCAAGCGAAGCCTCTCCATACAGGTCGCTTTCGTTGCCAAGCCGGAATTTCGACTCTGCCCCGTTCAGCTTGAAGGCACTGAATTCGTTGCCATCGGTCGAGCCGATTCCGAACCGGAAATATCCGTGGCTGAATATGCCATAGGTGCCTTCGGTGCCGTTGGCGGCTGCCGGTCCCTCGGTCTCTCCAAATCCCAGATCCACCGCATCCTGTGCCACGCTGGCACCCGTCAACAGCGCATACACACACACGCACCGACTGAAGATCTGTTTCATTGTCCTGCCTCATCTCGTTGCAGGGCCGACCCGACCGGGCCGCGCCCCCGATGGCAACAGGCTAGGCGGAGCAAACACAGTCGATCAAGATGGGCCGGAGACAGAAGTCGTCGGTGCGTCCAAAATGTGCCGATCTGGCTTGAGGAAATTACTCGTCGGGCGGGGCTTCGAACATGTCGGGTTGGCCTTCGTCTTCGTCCGCGCGCTCCTCCGGGCCAAAGCCGGGGCGTGGACGGTTGTCGAGCAGGCCAGCGGCGCGCAACTCCCGAAGGCCCGGCAGATCGCGGGCACTTTCCAGCCCGAAGTGGTCCAGGAACCCCGGCGTTACCACGTAGGTCACCGGACGGCCGGGCGTCATGCGACGGCGGCCGAACTTGATCCATTCCATTTCAAGCAGTTGGTCGACGGTCCCCCGGCTGACCGACACGCCGCGGATCTCCTCGATCTCGGCGCGGGTGACCGGCTGGTGATAGGCAATGATGGCCAGGGTCTCGATCGCGGCGCGTGACAGCTTGCGTGTCTCGACCGTTTCCTTCTGCATCAGGAAGCCAAGGTCCGGCGCGGTCCGGATCGCCCAGGCCTCGCCGATGCGCACGACGTTGACGCCCCTGCCCTCATAGCGCTTGCGCAACCCTTCCAGCGCCCGGACGGCATCCGCACCGTGCGGCATACGCGCGTTCAGATCGGCGATGGATACCGGTTCGGAGGTCGCGAACAGGATCGCTTCGACCATGCGTTCCTGCTCTCCCAGTGGCGGGGCTTCGAACAGGCTTTCTTCTTCGGGCAGGTCGGTCTCAGCCATCACGCCCCTCGGCCGCGCGGATCTGGATCGGTGCAAAACTCTCGGGCTGGCGAATACTGATCTTGCCCGCCTTCACCAGCTCCAGCGAGGCCGCGAAGGTCGCCGCCGTGGCGGTCCGACGGCGCATCGGATCCAGCTCCCATCCATCGGGCAGGTACGACATCAGGTCGGTCCATTCGCCAGCATAACCCACCAGCGAGCGCAGCCGGTCCAGCGCCTCCTCCATCGTGTAGAGGTTCTTGCGGTCCATCACGAAGGGGCGGAACTCGTCCTTGGTGCGAATCCGGGCATAGGCCTGCATCAAGTCCATCAGAGTCGCGGTATAGGTCACGGAGCGGGTCCGCTCGACCTGTTCCGTGTGGCCACGCGCAAAGAAATCACGCCCCTTCTGGTCACGCGCCATCAGCCTGGCCGCAGAATCGCGCATCGCCTGCAGGCGCTCCAGCTGAAAGGCAAGGTGCGCGGCAAGATCCTCGCCAGACGGGCCGTCTTCGGAAGGTTCGGGCGGCAGCAGCAGGCGGGATTTCAGAAACGCCAGCCAGGCCGCCATTACCAGATAGTCGGCGGCCAGTTCGATCCGCAGGCTCCTGGCCTGCTCGACAAACGCAAGGTACTGCTCCGCCAGGTGCAGGATCGAGATCTGTCGCAGGTCGACCTTCTGGGTGCGCGACAAGGTCAGCAACAGGTCGAGCGGGCCTTCGAACCCCTCGACATCCACAATGAGCGCCTCGGCTGCCAGTCGTTCGGCAACCGTTTCGTTCACCACCTTGTGCACCATGTCCTCAGCCATAGACCTTCCCGTCCAGAAGGGCCAAAAGGTCGGCTTCGACAGCGGAAATGTCAATTGGCTCGGGCGCGCGGCGTTGCGCCAGCGCCAGGTTTGCGCGGCTCAGGATCGGTTCTTCCAACGGCCCGGATGCGGCGGCGACCTCTTCCATCTCGGACAGGTCGCCATTGCAATGCAGAACCACGTCGCAGCCGGCGGCGATCGAGGCGGCGCTGCGCTCGCCAACGGTGCCCTGCAACGCCTGCATCGAGATGTCGTCGGTCATCAGCAAGCCGTCAAACCCGATTTCGTTGCGGATCAGGTCGATCATGATCCGCGATTGGGTCGCCGGGTTGTCAGCGTCAAAGGCAGTGTATTCGATGTGCGCCGTCATCCCCATCGGCAGGTCGGACAGGGCGCGGAACGGGGCAAAATCGGTCACGCGAAGCGCTTCTGCCCGCGCGTCGATCACCGGCAGGTCCAGGTGGCTGTCGATATGTGCCAGCCCATGGCCCGGCACATGTTTCAGAACCGGCAGAACGCCGGCGGCCAACAGCCCATCAGCGGCGGCACGGGCACCGGCGATCACGCTGGCAGTGTCTTCGCCAAAGCATCGGTTCATCAGGAAGGAATGCGTGTCGGCGCGCGCCACGTCCGCCATCGGGGCGCAGTTCACGTCGATCCCGACCGCGCGCAATTCGTGGCCGATCAGGCGATACCGCAGAAACATCGCCCGAGCCGCTGCGTCGAGGTCGCTGGCGCGGCGCATCTGTTCCAGCGGTGCGAGCCACTGGCGCCAATGGGGCGGACGCATCCGCTGCACACGTCCGCCTTCCTGATCGATCAGGATCGGCGCATCCCGTCCCACAGCCTCCCGCAGATCCGATGTCAGGCGGCTCAACTGCTCCGGATCCTGCACATTGCGGCCGAACAGGATGAATCCGAACGGCTGCACCTTGGCAAAGAACGCGCGTTCAGTCGGCAGAAGGGTCAGCCCCTTGCAGCCGAAGATCGTGGCACCAGGCGACCTCACCGTGCGACCACCGGGATGCAATCGGTCCGTTCGGCGACCAGCGCAGCGCAGAACCGCCGCGCCTCGGACAGATCGGCAAAGCCCATTGCCCGCAATCGCCAGAAGCTGCGGCCACCAGCCGTGGCCTCCAGAATGATCTTCTGCTTGTCTTCCATCAGAGTATCGAACCGGTTGGCGATCCCGGTCCAGGCGGTCGTTGCGTCTTCGGGCGAGTCAAACGCCCCCAGTTGCACCAGCCGGGTACCAGCAGGAACGGTAGACGCATCGAGCGCAACCGGAACGGCAACAGTCGGCTGCGCCGAGATCGCAGGCGCGGAGATTGGCACCGCGGATCGGGCCGGGCGCGGCGCCGGTCGAGGAGAGCGTGGCAACCCGGGGCCAACCGGCCCAGCCAGCGCGGCAGTCTCGACGGCGGCCTCGATTCCCTCGACCGCCGGCTCGGACAGCGGCACGGCCCCAGCGGTCGTGGCCTCGGCCAAGGCCAGCGCGCGCGACACCGGGTCAGACGGCGGGACGTCCTCGGTCAGACTCGCAGCCTGCGGTTCCACCGGGTCCGCGAGCACCAATTCGGCGTCGTCAGCTTCTTCGTTGGTCGCAAGGGTCGTCGTCTCGGGCTTGGCCGGCGCCAACTCGGACGCGGGCAGATCATCATCGGTCAGGGAAATCGGTTCGGGGGCGAGGATCAGGCTGGCTTCAGGGGCCGACGCCACACCAATCGCCTGCACGGCATTCACCGACAGACCGGCATGGTTGGCCACCAACCCACCGGGATCGTCGGGGGCAATGCGCATCGGGCCTTCCAGCGCCCGTACAACCGGCACGCCATGCATGTCGCGCATGATCTGCTTGTAGCCCCACCAGCCGCCCATGCCGATCAGAGACAGCGACAGAACCGCGCCCGTCGCGTGAAAGAACAACCGCGCCCTGCCCGGTGGTCTGACCTGATAGTCGGCATCGGCGCCGCTATCTGGATATAATTGTATCTTGTCGGGTCCATGGGACGCCCGCACCGCCCCAGTCCCCTGACCATTTGCCGGGTCCATCATGCTCCGCCTCGCTTGTCATCCCGCGCGGGGAGCCACCGAAACCGGAGGATCTGCGCGGGGTCTTGCCTGCCAAGGTGCCCCACGCACGCCGTTGATCAGCGCATTTCTTCGACTGGGGTCACGCCCAAGATACCAAGACCGGTGGAAATCACAACGGACACTGCGCGCGCAAGGGCGATTTTTGCCTGAGTCGTGGCCGTATCGCCCTCCTGAAGGAACCGCAGGCTGGGGACTTCGTTGCCCTTGTTCCACAACGCATGCAGCAAACCCGACAGTTCATACAGGTAGAACGCGACCCGGTGAGGCTCGTGCGTGCGGGCCGCGATCTCCAAAAGGCGAGGCCATTCGGCCAATTTCGCCGCCACGGCCACCTCCGACGGATGCGTCATGCCTGACAGGTCGGCTGCTGCCAGCGTCGCGTCATCCACCGCAACCCCGGCCTCGACCGCCTTGCGCAGCACCGACTTGATCCGGGCATGGGCGTATTGCACGTAGAACACCGGATTGTCCTTGGACTGTTCCAGCACCTTGTCAAAATCGAAGTCCAGCGGCGCGTCGTTCTTGCGGGTCAGCATCACGAACCGCGTCACATCGGGTCCAACCTGATCGACCACGTCGCGCAGGGTCACGAAGGTCCCTGCCCGCTTGGACATCTTGAACGGTTCACCGTTCTTGTAGAGCTTGACCAGCTGGGTCAACTTGACGTCAAGCGGCACGCGCCCGTCCGAGAGCGCCGAAACCGCCGCCTTCATCCGCTTGACATAGCCACCGTGGTCGGCGCCAAAGACGTCGATCAGGGCATCAAAGCCGCGCTCCACCTTGTCATAATGATAGGCAATGTCAGGGGCGAAATAGGTCCAGCCGCCGTCGGATTTCTTGACCGGGCGATCAACGTCGTCGCCATGCTCGGTAGAGCGGAACAGGGTCTGTTCGCGCGGTTCCCAATCTTCAGGCTTCTTGCCCTTGGGCGGCTCCAGAACGCCTTCGTAGATCAGCCCCTTGGCCTCCAGCGCCGCCAGCGCGGCCTCGATCCGCCCCGTGCCATAGAGCGATTTTTCCGAATAGAACAGGTCCATCTCGACGCCAAGGGATGCCAGATCCGCACGGATCAGATCCATCATCGCATCGGTGGCGTAGTTGCGGATCTCCTCCAGCCAGACGGATTCCGGCTGCCCGACATAGGCATCGCCAACCTTGTCCTTCAGCGCTTCGCCGACCGCGATCAGGTAGTCGCCGGGATAGGTGCCGTCTTCGAAGGCAACCTCCTGCCCGTGGGCTTCGAGGTATCGCAGGTACACCGATCGGGCCAGCACATCGACCTGCGCACCACCATCGTTGATGTAGTATTCGCGCGTCACGTCATAGCCCGAAAAGGCCAGGAGAGAGGCCAGCGCGTCGCCGAACACCGCACCCCGGGTGTGGCCGACATGCAGCGGCCCGGTCGGGTTGGCCGAAACGTATTCGACGTTCATCCGCTTGCCCTGGCCCAGCGTCGAGCGCCCGTACTCGCCGCCACCAACCAGAACCTCGCGCGTCACCTCGGCCCAGACCGGCCCGGCCAGCCGCAGGTTCAGGAACCCTGGCCCGGCGATGTCGGCTGTCTCGATCCGCGCATCGGCGCGCAGCTTGTCGGCCAGCAGTTCAGCGATGGCGCGCGGGTTCATTTTGGCCGGCTTGGCCAGAACCATCGCGGCATTGGTTGCCATGTCGCCATGCGCCGCATCGCGGGGCGGTTCCACCGCGACATTGGCAAAATCGAGACCTTCAGGCAGACCGCCCTCCGAAACGATGCGGCTCAGGGCGTCGATCACGAGGGCGTGGATATCAGCATAGATGTTCATGTCATGGGCTCCACTGGCGTTGCCGGGCGGTGTATCATGGAGGTGTGCGGCGTCAATGGCCGCTCAGACCGCGACGGGGGGCGTCATGGCGATCAGCCGGGTCCCTGCGGTGGCGCGGAACTCTGCGTCATCGGCCATCAATTTCAACCCGCTTGCATCCAGACGCCCCAGCAGGAAGCCGTCGGGATGGGTGTTTCGCCAGTCCTCCAACCCGAATTCCTCCGTCAGGCCGGTCGCTTTCACTTCCCAGCCTGCCATGATCAGCCGGTTCAGCTCGGCGACCCCCACGGCGCGCCCGATGGATCTGCCCCCCAACGTGCTCGGCAAGGTGTGGCGACCGGACGACGTCTCGTCCCGGGTCACCTGAAAGGCATTGTCGCGGCCGAATTCATGGGCGAAGTCCGTCGCCACAAGGGTGTTGTAGGCATCGTTTTCCGTCGCCGCCAGAACGACCCCATAGCTGACCAGTTCCACACCGTGTTCGGCGCCTTCCGACAGGATATCGCCGTAGTAGGTGCTCAATCCGATCTCGCGCGCCCCGCGCAGACGGGAATAGTTCCGGTCCGTCACAAGAACGGGCACCTTCAAGGATTGACAGGTCTCCCCCAGGGCCGTGGCAAAGCGCGAGCCGCCGACGATCAGCAACCCCGGAGTATCGGTTCCGGCCAGCCCCAGTGCCCGCGCGATGGGCGCGAGCGTGAATCCATGCAGCACCACTGTCGTCGCCACCAGCGCAAAGGCCAGCGGCACGATCTTGTGGCCGTCCTCGATCCCGAGCCCCACGAGCTTTTCGCCAAACAGACCGGCCACCGCGACCAGCACAACGCCGCGCGGGCCGGTGAAGGCCACCAGCAGTCGTTCATTCCATGGCAACCCGGTGCCCATAAGCGACAGAAGTACAGTCGCAGGACGCACGACCAGCACCACCACTGCCAGAAACGCCAGCGACCGCCAGCTCAGCAATTCCAGGGACCCAAAGTCCATCGAGGCTGCCAGCAGGATGAAGACGCCCGACACCAACAGCAGCGTCGCATGCTCCTTGAACCGGCGAAGCTCCGAGAAAGACGGCAGGTTCGAATTGGCAATCACGATCCCCATCAATGTCACGGCCAATAGGCCGCTCTCATGGGCGATCACGTTGGAACCGACAAAGACCGCCAGAACGGTGACGAACAGCACCGGCACCTTCATGTATTCGGGGACATAGGCCCCCCGAAAGGCCTGAACGACGCTCTTGCCCGCGCCCCATCCAATTCCGGCGGCCACCGCGAACCCCAGCATCAGCAACAGCAGGGACCCGTCGAGACTGAAACCATCCTGGAACTCGACCAGCAGCGTAAAGGCCAGGACCGCCGCCAACGCGCCGATCGGGTCGTTGACGATCGCCTCCCATTGCAACATCACCGCCGGCCGCCGGGCCAACCGGGCCTGCCGCAACAAGGGTGCGATAACGGTCGGGCCGGTGACGATCATGATGCCGCCGAACACGGACGCAGCGGCCCATCCCAGCCCTGCCACATAGTGCAGCGCGGCGGCCGACAGCGCCCAGCCCAATGGCGCTCCGACCAGGACGAGGCGCTTGACGCCCTTGGCAGCGTCCCGCAATCCGTGAAGATTGAGAGTCATCCCGCCCTCGAACAGGATGATCGCCACCGCAACCGCGATCATCGGTTCGACCAGCGGCCCGATATCCCGCGCCGGCACCATCAGCCCCAGCCCCGGCCCGACAATCAATCCGGCCACCAGCATCATCACGATGCCGGGCAGTCTCAATTGCCATGCGAGCCATTGCGCCCCAACCCCCAGCACGCCAATCACGGCAAACGCGATTTCAGGGGAAAGCGCCCCAGTTTCCGCCGCGGTCATGTTCGTCTCCGTCCGTCGTTATGATCAACTGTAAAGGGCCGGGGAAATCCCCGCACCAGCCCAACGGGTCAGGGATCCGCCGAAGGGTCAAGTGCAATGTCATGCTGCACCGACATCTGCAGGCATCGCCGCCCTGGCATCGCGATGCCCTCGGCACCGGGTGCCTACCGCACGGAGTGCCAGACGGAATGCGCCGAAGGCGCGCCGCCGGGTTACCCGCCAAACAGGCGCGCGTGTTCCTGAAGCGCAAACCGGTCCGTCATGCCGGCAACGTAGTCGGCCACAATGCGCGCAAGAGCCGTCGCACCGCGCGCCTGCCCCACTTCCTGTTGCCAGTTCACCGGCAGCAGGTCAGGGTTTCGCATGAACAGCGGGAACAGGTTTTCCACCACCTTCGTCACCCGTTCGCGCTCTGCCATCACCATCGGTGCCCGGTACATGCGGGCAAAGAGGAAGGCCCGGATCTCGTCCAATTGCAGCAGGACTTCGGGCGAGAACCCGATCACCGGTCGTCCAAGGTCGCGGATCTGCTGGGCCGAGTCCGCGGCCGCCTCCTTCAACCGCCGACGCGAGGTGTCGATGACATCGGTCACCATCACCCCAAAGACCCGTCGCAGGGCCTCGTGGCGTCGACGGGACAGCTCCAGACCGGGCCAAAGCGCATCAACCTCGTCGTAGGCCGGTCCGACGATCGGCAAGGTGGCGACATCGGCATCGGTGAACAGGCCAGCCCGCAGCCCATCCATCAGGTCATGGTTGTTGTAGGCAATATCGTCCGACAGCGCGGCAACCTGCGCTTCCGCACTGGCATGGGTGTGCAGTTCCAGGTCGTGGAGGTCGTTGTACTCTGCCAGGCCATAGGGCAGCGGCCCTTCGACCGGGCCGTTGTGCTTGGCGATGCCTTCAAGCGCCTCCCAGGTCAGGTTCAGCCCGTCGAACCCGGCATAATGCCGTTCCAGCGACGTGACGATCCGGATCGCCTGTGCGTTGTGATCGAACCCGCCATGCGGCGCCATCAGCGCGTGCAGCGCCTCTTCGCCCGTGTGACCGAACGGGGTGTGACCCAGATCATGGGCCAGCGCCACGGCCTCGGTCAGCTCCTGGTTCAGGTTCAGCGTTCCCGCAATCGTCCGCGCAACCTGGGCCACCTCGATCGAATGTGTCAGCCGGGTGCGGAAGTAATCGCCCTCGTGTTCGACGAAGACTTGGGTTTTGTGTTTCAGGCGCCGAAAGGCCGACGAATGGATAACCCGGTCCCGATCCCTCTGAAAAGGCGAGCGAAAGGTGCTGAGGGCTTCATCGTGCAGCCGACCTCGGCTGAACTGGGGCGCGCAGGCATAGGGGGCCAGTTCCATGGGAATCCTTGTTGTGCCGTTCTTGCCGCCATATATCCTGTTGATAACCGGAATGCGACGAGCCAATTGAGGCATATCATGGACTTGACCCTGCCACCAAAAGTGACCGACCGCGCTTATGCGCGCCTGGCCGAGATCGAGGCCGCCCCGAAAGCGCTCCGCGTCGCCGTGGAGGGCGGCGGATGCTCGGGTTTTCAATACGAGATCACGCTGGACGAGCCCGCCGATGGCGACCTGGTGCTGGAGCATCAGGGACAAATGGTCATCGTCGATACCGTTTCGCTGCCGTTCCTCGAAAACGCCACCATCGACTTCACCGAAGAGTTGATCGGTGCGCGGTTCGTTGTCGACAATCCGAACGCCAGTTCATCCTGCGGCTGCGGCATCAGCTTTTCGATGTAACAGGCTGATAAAAAAATATTCTCGCCCCATCGGCATGCCGTCCGGACGAACCCGAAAGAACGTTCAGGCAGACCCTGACGCTTGCAACTTGCAAGACGTCAAGGTCCGTTGGCGCAAGAATTGGCACGCATTCGGTTGACGGTCCGCCGGGGTCGGCCGTCTGGCCCTTTTGGATTTGGCCGCTGCGACCGCTGAGCCGTCCGGCCACCCTAAGAGGCGGCTCGCGATGGTATGTGCAGCCCGATGTGCCCGCTGAACCACGACAGACGGCACTGCTGCAGCATCCGACCTGCTGGCCAACCTCATTGACCCTGCCCCATACGAGAGCTTAAACAGGTAACCAAGCTCAATTTTTTCATAACGGAATCAATGCTGTGAAGATCGCAACGTTCAACATCAACGGCATCAAGGCGCGACACCCGGCGCTGTGTGAGTGGCTGGACGAGGCGCAGCCGGACGTGGCCCTGCTGCAGGAGATCAAGTCGGTAGACGAGGGCTTTCCGCGCGAGTTGTTCGAAGACCGCGGCTACAACGTCGAAACGCACGGTCAAAAGGGCTTCAACGGGGTGGCCATCCTGTCGAAGCTGCCGCTGGAAGACGTGACCCGGGGCCTTCCGGGCGATGACACCGACGAACAGGCGCGCTGGATCGAAGCCACGGTGACCGGCAACACGGGGGCCCTGCGGATCTGCGGACTGTACCTGCCGAACGGAAACCCGGTTCCGGGGCCGAAATACGACTACAAGCTTGCCTGGATGAAAAGGTTACAAGCGCGCGCCAAGCAACTGCTTTTGCAGGAAGAACCCGCCCTTATGGCAGGGGATTTCAATATCATTCCGCAGGACGAGGATGCCGCCCGCCCAGAGGTCTGGCAAGAAGATGCCCTGGCCCGCCCCGAAAGTCGTCGCGCCTGGCGCGAACTCGTCAACCTGGGCTTCACCGAGGCCTTTCGCGCTCGCAATCAGGCCGCCGGTCACTATTCCTTCTGGGACTATCAGGCCGGTGCATGGGACCGGAACGATGGCATCCGCATTGACCATTTCCTGCTGACGCCCCAGGCCGCCGATCATCTGCGGGACTGCCAGATCGACAAGGATATCCGAAATCGCCCAAAACCGTCAGACCACGTCCCGGTCTGGATCGAACTCGAAATCTGACGGTCCTTCGGCACATGGCACGCGCCGGTTTGGGTCGGTTTCCAGGGACGTCTATGGGATCGGACCATCCGCGCTGTAGCCCAACTGCCGAAAATCCTCGGCCAGAAACGCAGCTGCCATGTCTCGCAGGCCAGGCTCGGCCAACAACTCGTGCCAGGGCGCATCCCGGGTTCGGCGCCTGTGGGGCAGCGGCCCGATATCACGCCCGACCAACGCCAATATCCGGCGAACCTCTGCCTCGTAGTTTTCGAACCGCGCAACAATATCGGCATGTTCGAGGCAATAGAACGGATGGGTTTGCGGCAACATATGGTGACGTATGTTGACCTGTTCGCTTTGCCCACGCTCGACGAATGGTATTGACTCGTCACAGACGGTTTCGAGAAATGCAGAAAATCCTTTGCGGTACCCCCGCAATTGACTGAAGTCGCGATATCCCGAGGCCAATCGATCAAACGGATGGCGGACAATAGCGACCTTCAGAATTCCTTCCCATTCAGGGCGAAAGCCACCTTGCTCCGGCCCCTCGTAGGATTTCTCCCAGATGGCGTTGCGAATGGTGGACCCACCGGTCTTGGGAATATGGATAAGAATCAGATCCGGGTCCATCAGACGAAAATTGGACATTCTGCCTGCTATCCCCATTTCCCCCGGCTTGCCTTCGGGCGCTCGTCCGTCCGGGCCCATATCCTTCGGTCGCGGGCTTCAGCGACAGGGCGCCCCAAACGCCGCCGGCAATGGACCGAATGGCATCACCGAAGGCGCGCCACGGACACCAACCATGGGCTGCCGGTCCAACCTCGTCCAGACCCTACCGCTGTAGCCTCGGGCACGCCATGGAAATGTCGGCGGGCATGCTTCTGGAGGAACGGATCTCGCGGCATGCAGCGTCGTCGACACGACCGACATGTCTGCCGTCCATGTAACGATAGTGGCGTCCTGAGCTGCGACCAGGTCGCCTCCGATAGATCCGTCGCCGGGAACAACGGACGTCAAGGCCCAGCCCTTACCTTCGCGCGATCATCGTCAAGTCCGTGCCAACGCCACTGGAGCACGTCCGATCGACGATCGCCGCACGGAGCTCCCGGCCGGGCTGCCGTGGGCAGCTTTCAGTGCTCCGGGACCCGCCCGGACACTCCGAACATCGGGAGGCAGATAGAATTGCCATCGGGCACGCGCCGGACCGCATGCAGGGACAAGGTGGTCAGGTTGGCGTCGGTCAATCGCATGCCGCCAGTCAAGCGGTGCGGCTGCTTCCGTGTTTACGAAACCGGGCGCCCCGACAAAGCAACGGCGATTTCTCCTGCGTGACGTGCCGATGGGAAAGCGTCCTCGTTTGGGCGGCTCGGTGCGATCAGGTATTCGACGTCGGTCGCCACCCGTCCTTGACGCCGCGCCGCACGTTCCGCAATCGCCCCATGATACACACTTCACGCAGCGGGCCTGCCCACAGGGACGGGTCGCTCCAAACGGCTGCGAACTCCGAGAAAAGCGCCTCGAGCCGCGTGTTCAAACCCAGGGACCGCCGCGGCAACAGCGAAGTCTCGTAGGAGTCGCGTCCGCGCGTGCTCCAGGTGCAGCTATCGGCCAGCGGCCAGAGCGGGTGGCCGATGCAGGGTTGCATCGAGTCCGAAATGGCGCAATCGCCGCCCTCGCCCACCACTGGCCGACGCCCCCATTTCGAGGACCCTCAACAACGATCGGTTCAACTGGCCATCAGCCCTAGGGGGGCAGCAGCCCGGTCCCCTTCCACGAAGCGAAAGCGGGCAGTGCGATATAGAAGTCTGCGACATTCAGATCGCAGGGAATGATGCCGAGCATGTACAAGGTCGAACCATCGTTCCGGCTCAACGCCGTGGTGCAGTCAGACTGACGGTCCAAGCGGCGGACGGCGTATGTAGTCGCCCGAGATTCCCTCCGAAGATACGTCGATGCAATCCACAGATGGACTGAAATCCAGGATGACGTCGCAATCGTACCCATCGTGAGAGACGAAGGTACCGCCACCGCCACCACCGATCAGCATGTCGTTGCCAGCACCACCATCAAGTCGGTCCTCACCCTCGCCGCCGTTCAGGTAGTCAATTCCGCATACGCCACGAAGATCGTGACCCTCCTCATGCCCACGGAGAACGTCGGAGCCGTCATCGCCTAAGATGTCGTCCGGGTCCACGCTTCCGTGGAGCACATCCGCGCCGGACAATCCGAGATTTGCTGTCATCTGTCGACAATCTGTCGTCTGCGGCCACTTCACCCTCAGTCCTGCCAATCCCTGCGGTTGGGCAAAGGACACCTCTGCGGCATCCGAGAACCGGCCGACAGTTCGGTATGAAGGGTGCTCCATCGAACGCCGTTTGTCAGACCGCCGCTGCCGAAATCGCACGGCGCGCACAGCGGTCACGAGCTGTCCCAGAATGGGACGAACGGACCGTGCGTTTGTCGCTTCCGGCCCCCATTTCTCATTTCCACCTCCATGCATCCCTCGCGACGTATCGGACGAAAGGAACGGAGGGCACCTTTCGTGGAACAGTGGGAACTCCACTGAAGACTACGGGACGGATGGTCCGACAACCTGCCGGGAAACCCGGGCTTGGGCTGAGGGTCAATTGCGTTCTCGCGTGCGACGTCCCACGCCGCTTGGAGACGTCTTCTGCAACCCTTGCGGCCCTGATCAACGGCGCGCCGTCAGGCCAGGGCTGTTGCGCTTCCTTGATGGCGACGTCCCATGATTTCCTGGCCATTCACCCGTTCCTTATTGGAAACGATCACGTCTTGCGGCTCATGATTGCCCTGCTTGCCCGACAATTTGGCGGCCAGTTCCCCCCGGCCATGCCCTTTTGCGCTGCAACGGGACGATGCTGGCCTGGAGATCCTGTCGGACCACATGCGCCGGCGAGCAGATTGTCCTACCCTATCCTGTCGTCTCGCCGCCGCCCCGACGT
This sequence comes from uncultured Tropicimonas sp., assembly GCA_947495685.1. Lineage (GTDB taxonomy): Bacteria > Pseudomonadota > Alphaproteobacteria > Rhodobacterales > Rhodobacteraceae > Tropicimonas. The sequence continues at coordinate 84,396 of CANLZY010000015.1, read as the reverse complement.
GAATGCATGTGTCGGTGATTCCGAGGCCGCCGGTATCGCCGGGCTCTGGCATGGAGTTCTCCTGATCCGGCAGCGTTTGGTTCAACGGCTCTGGCAAAACAGACCGACGACAGGGCCCCAAACGAACGTCGATGTCGGCATCTGCATCAGCGTCTCGGGTCACCGGAGAAAACCTGGCTGTCGCAGCGGACCTCCGGTTGACAGGTCCGCCTCGGCGCGCCCAAGCCCCGCAACTACTTGGTCATCAGTCCACCTGTCAGTGCCTCGGCGTCGGCGCATCCGACGATCGCCTGTCCTCGGGGGGCCAATGCCATCGTGGCGCACACTGCCTCCGAGGCTGCATTCCCAGGTTCGACACCGGTCATGAAATTCCGAAACCCAAACCTGGCTTCCATTTCCAGGATTGCATGGGCACCCAGAACGAGCGCGAGTTTTTGGCCGCGCCGCACAGGATCTGTCGCCAGAATCCCCCACCAGGCTTGCCCGGACAACGTCGCATGGTTCGGATGGGCAAAGGCAGACGCCGCTGCAATCGAGACAACGTTGTTGGAACGGTCCACAGCCATCACGCAAACAGCAGGCTGAAGCTCCGCCCTCAATGCCGGGCCGCAGATCGGCAGAACACCGCACTCCAAAGCCATCCTTGCCGCAGATGAAAGCAGGTCTCCGGGCGTTTCCCGAACGACGCGTAGCACGGTAACGTCGCCGGGCATCGTGACAGCGTCGAGCACGGCACGGGCGGCTGCCAGGGTGTCCCCAGCCCCCTCCCACTTGCGATAAATCAGCGGAACAAGTCCTCTTGCGCGCAACCCGGAAGCGTATTCCGGGCTCTCGTCTTCGGGTACCGCTGCGCAGTTCGAATTGCCCTGTGTCCTGGCAAGAGCGGCCAGCAAATCGAGATCGCCATCTTGCGAACTGGCCATACCAACAGTGCGGCCATAGAAGCTGAAACGAGTGTCGTTCTTGAGAATTCCAGCCAAGGCATGACCGCGTTTGAGGAGCGCGCGCTGGTCGTCGTTTCCGAAATACTCTTCCTGGTCCATGCCCCGGATACCCTCATGATTGCGTCTCGAGTTGGGACGGTTGCGCCACGCAAGTCAACTGGATGCAGAATTTCCCCATTGCGGAAGCCTTAACCGCGCCGGTGTCACCGGATGTTCGGAAACGCGCTGTGCGTATTGTCGATAACACCGAAGGCCAACGCGAGAGCCGCGATCGTCCATCCTGTCGATTTCGACAACACCGACGGCGCTCCGGTCAACGGTAACGGTTTAGAAACGCGTCTCTTTCTGGCTGGGTTGGCGCTTCTCCGGCGAATATCTCCACATAGTGACACGCCGCAATTGCCCGGTGCAGGCGAGGCTCTGAAATCCGCATTGAATGATAGCCGGTCTGGGTCAGCAGAACCGTTTGTGCCCGGTATCGAGCGTCGTCCCCGGTCTTGCCGAACCGCTCAAAGAGCCTGATGATAGCTGTTGAACGGGCTGCATCGGCCTCATCGACCAGTGCCTGAAGTCTGGCATCGCTGCGCGCCCAATTCCGGATCGCAAGGTCAAGGGGGGCATCAAAGAGATCGTTGTCGATCCAGCAATCAATCAGGTTGAACAGAGCGGCGCACAGGCTTTGGGCCGGGGCTGTACAACGTTCAAGCATGATGCCGGTATTGCGGGTCTTCCAGATGTCGACAATTGCGCCGTGCAGTTCTGAAAGGTCCTCGAAATGCCAGTAGAACCCCGTGCGGGTCAGGTTCAGCCTCTTGGCGAGCGTCATGATCTTGACGGCTTCGATACCGTCGCTGACGAACAGGTCGTAGGCCGCGTTCAGCCAGACGTCTCGGGTCGCGCGCGTGCGGTCGGGGGATCCACGATTCATGCCGCATTTTCTGGAAACTTGACAGGGATGTCAATTGCGGGAAGATGAAACATCACACCCATGTCAGGTTGCGCGATCCCGAAAAAGGAACCCCTCATGTCAAACGATCCCTTGTTGCAGCCCTTCCAGCTGAAGCATCTGACATTGCGCAACCGGATCATGACAACCAGTCACGAACCGGCCTATCCCCAGGATGGTATGCCCAAGGAACGCTATGCAGCCTATCACGCCGAACGGGCCAAGGCAGGCGTGGCTTTGGCGATGACCGCAGGGTCGGCCGCCGTCAGCCGAGACAGTCCGCCGGTGTTCAACAACATCCTGGCCTACAAGGACGACGTTGTTCCGTGGATCCGGAACCTGACCGATGCCGTGCACGAACATGGCTGTGCGGTCATGATCCAATTGACCCACCTGGGGCGGCGCACAACCTGGAACAAGGGGGATTGGTTGCCTTCGGTGTCGTCTTCCAGACACCGGGAACCCGCGCACCACGCCTTTCCCAAGTTGATCGAAGACTGGGACATCGAGCGGATCATCAGCGACTTTGCAGACGCCGCAGAACGGATGCAGTCGGGGGGGATGGACGGCATCGAACTGCAGGTCTACGGTCACCTGCTCGACCAGTTTTGGTCTCCCCTGACCAATGACCTGTCGGGGCCCTACGGGGCCGACACACTGGAAAACCGAATGCGGTTTCCGCTGGATGTGGTGGATGCGATCCGCAAGCGCGTCGGCGCCGAGTTCATCGTTGGCCTGCGCTATACTGCCGACGAGGCCCAAAAAGGTGGCATCACCGCTGCAGAAGGGCTGGAGATTTCCAAGCGCCTTGCCGCAACCGGGCAGATTGATTTCCTGAACGTCATCAAGGGCCGCATCCACACGGACCCGGCAATGACCGATGTCATCCCAATTCAGGGAATGCAGTCTGCGCCACACCTCGACTTTGCGGGTGAGGTGCGCAAGGCGACAGGCATGCCAACCTTCCACGCGGCCCGTATTCCGGATGTGGCAACCGCGCGCCATGCCGTGCAGGCGGGCCTGCTGGATATGGTCGGGATGACCCGCGCGCACATGGCCGACCCGCACATCGTGCGCAAGATCATCGAGGGCCGCGAGGATGACATTCGCCCCTGTGTCGGGGCGACCTACTGCCTTGATCGCATTTATCAGGCGGGCGATGCGTTGTGCATTCACAATGCGGCCACAGGGCGCGAATTGGCGATGCCCCATGACATTCCGATGGCCGCGACACCCAGGAAGGTCGTGATCGTTGGTGCAGGTCCGGCCGGGCTGGAAGCCGCGCGTGTTGCGGCGGAACGCGGGCATGACGTGACCGTGTTCGAAGCGGCCGCAGATCCGGGTGGACAGGTGCGGCTGACCGCTAAATCCCCTCGCCGCCGCGAGATGATCGGGATCATCGACTGGCGGATGGCGCAATGTGCGGCGCGGGACGTGACGTTCCGTTTCAACACCTGGGCAGAGCCGGAAGATGTCATCGCCCTGACCCCCGACGTGGTCATTGTTGCAACCGGCGGCCTTCCGAACACGGAACTGTTCGAACAAAATGGCGAACAGCCGCAATTCGTCACGTCGTGGGACATGATCTCCGGCGATGCGAAGCCCGCTGGCAAGGTTCTGATCTACGATGAAAGCGGCGATCATCCTGCCCTGCAAGCCGCCGAAATCGCGGCCAATGCGGGCGCCTCGGTCGAGATCATGACGCCGGATCGCACCGTCTCGCCAGACGTGATGGCGATGAACCTTGTCCCCTACATGCGCTCGCTTCAGGACAAGGACGTGACCTTCACGGTCGCGCGCCGTCTTTTGGGGGTCGCCCGCCACGGCAACTCACTGACCGCCACGATCGGGACGGATTACAGTGATCACACCTATGACGTCGAAGTCGACCAGGTCGTCGTGAACTACGGCACGCTGCCGCTGGATGGGCTCTATTTCGAGCTCAAGCCCATGTCTGCCAATCTCGGTGAAATCGAACACGATGCGCTGATTGCGGGGAATCCACAGACCGTCGTTCGCAACCCGAACGGCACCTTTCAACTGTTTCGCATCGGAGACGCCGTATCGGCACGCAACACGCATGCGGCCATCTATGACGCTCTGCGTCTGGTAAAGGACATCTGAGATGCGCAGCAGCAAGACCATTCACGTCGTATCCTGCCATGCAGAGGGCGAAGTTGGCGACGTCATCGTCGGTGGCGTCGCCCCGCCACCGGGCAAGACCCTGTGGGAGCAGCGAACATGGATCGCGCAGGATCAGACCTTGCGCAACTTCATGCTGAACGAACCCCGCGGCGGCGTCTTTCGCCATGTGAACCTGCTGGTGCCGCCCGTGCATCCCGACGCCCAGATGGGCTGGATCATCATGGAGCCGGAGGACACGCCCCCCATGTCCGGCTCCAACGCGATCTGCGTCGCGACCGTTCTGCTGGACAGCGGGATCCTTTCCATGACGGAGCCCGTGACCGAGATGACATTGGAGGCCCCCGGCGGGCTGGTCCATGTGCGAGCCGAATGCCGCAATGGCAAGGCTAACCGCATTTCGGTTCGCAATGTGCCATCCTTCGCGGCAGAGCTGGATGTGCCGCTGGACGTGCCCGGCATCGGCCAAATCACCGTTGACACCGCCTTTGGCGGTGACAGCTTTGTCGTGGTCGATGCGGCGGCCCTCGGGTTTGAGCTCATCGCCTCCGAGGCCAAGGCACTGGCCAATCTGGGTGTGGCAATCACCAACGCCGCCAACGCACAGCTTTCGTTTCACCACCCAACCAATCACGACTGGCGACACTTTTCCTTTTGCCTGTTTGCCGGGCCAATCACACGCAAGGGCAGCCACCTGACGACATCGGCCGCCGTCGCGATCCAACCCGGCAAGATCGATCGTTCCCCAACGGGCACGGCAGCCTCCGCTCGTATGGCGATCCTGCATGCCCGCGGCGAGATGCAGGTGGGAGAAACCTTCACGGCCCGATCCATCATCAACTCCGAATTTCATGGCCGCATTGTCGAGACCACAAGGTTGGGTGAGGCCCAGGCGATCATCCCTGAAATCACCGGCCGCGCATGGATCACCGGCACGCATCAACACATGCTTGACCCGGATGACCCATGGCCAGAAGGGTATCGCCTGAGTGATACATGGCCCGCATTATCCTGAGCCCTGGAATCTGGACCGTTTTGACGCTGGAGCTTTCCGCCTGGTTTTCCGTGCCGAGAGAGGCGCGGAGTGAAGAGGGACCGGGGCTCAACCGATATTTTCACTTTTCTCGCTTGAGCCGAAAAGACTTGGGCACGCGGCGCTCCAATAAAATGGGGTCTTCCCATTGATGACCATAGCGTCAGCGGACGCCTTATCTTCAAAGGGGCGAAGTAGTTTTTTCAGAGTGACGACACTGTTTGACATGCTCAACCTCCGGGAAACAGGAGGCAGCAGTGGCCCATTCCAAGATCGGTTTCGATGGATCCGGCGTCGAGAACTGCGAGATTGATGTTGCGGATGACCTGCCCCCCGAAGCTCCCTCATTCATAACGAGAGTCTGCGGGTCTGTGCTCTGCTCCCCAACGTTGGACCATTTGAAGCTGGAGTTTTCGGCTAAGCTTTCCTGGCTGGGAGAGGAGCGGAAAGGTATGAAGGCATCGAGGTTCACGGAAGCGCAGAAGCCGTTCATTCTGAAGCAGGGCGAGCAAGGAACGCCGGTAGCTGAGATCTGTCGGAAGGCAGGGATTGGCCAGGCGACCTACTTCAACTGGAAGAAAAAGTATGGCGGCCTGCTGCCCGACGAGATGCGCCGACTGAAGACACTGGAGGACGAGAACAGCCGACTGAAAAAGATCGTCGCCGACCTGACACTTGATCGGGAGATGTTGCAGGATGTCATTCGCCGAAAGATCTGAAGCCTGGCCGTTTGCGCGAACTCGTCAACGGGATGTGCGTCGACTGGGGCGTGTCGATAAGGAAGGCTTGTGGGGCCATCTGCTTTAACACGTCCAGCTACCACTACAAGTCCCGGCGCACGGATCAGGCAGCCGTCGAGAGGCGGATCAAGGAAATCTGCGAAACACGCGTACGGTATGGTTACCGGCGCGTTCATGTGCTGTTGCGGCGGGAGGGGTGGACCATCAACATCAAGAAGACACGCAGGATTTACAACGAGTTGGGCCTTCAGCTGCGCAACAAACACCCCAAGCACCGTGTGAAGGCCAAGCTGCGGGAAGACCGGGAGGAAGCCACGGGGCCGAACGATGTCTGGGCAATGGACTTCGTTCACGACCAGCTCGCCCTGGGAAGGAAGTTGAGGATAGTGACCGTGGTCGACACCCACTCACGCTTCTGTCCTGCGGTCGATCCGCGGTTCAGTTGTCGGGGCGAAGACGTGGTCAAGACGCTGGAAGCCGTCTGCGCCAAGGTGGGCTACCCGAACACCATAAGAGTCGCCAACGGCAGCGAATTCATCTCCCGCGACCTCGATCTATGGGCCTATGCGAATGACGTCACGCTGGACCTCTCACGGCCCGGCAAGCCGACCGACAACGGGTTCATAGAAGCCTTTAACAGCAAACTCCGGGCCGAATGTCTGAACGCGCATTGGTTCATGACCCTTGCCGACGCCCACGAAAAACTGGAAGATTGGCGTAGACACTACAACGAGGATCGTCCCCACAGCGCGATCGGATACAACGTCCCGATTGCCATGCATTATCCCGATGACGTCACCAGCCCGTCGTCGTGATACAGTCGGAAAATTCCAGCTTCCGGTGGTCCAACGTTGGCGAGCAGAGCACGGTTGGGCAGACTCAACATCACGGTGAGGGAGTTCTTGGGGGGAGGCTACTACCTTGCACCAGCTCTACTTGCTCTGGGGGAAGTGTTCGAGAACGCCAACAGGGCGTTGAACGGCAATCGAGCCGACGCGAAATTGAAAGTGCGAGCCACGGATCAAGGCTGTTTCGAAGCTCTTCTCTCGCTCAATGTGTCCTTCATCACTGACATCCTCGATGCGGTTGCCGCGAAACCCGAACGCATCACAGCAGCCAATGATCTGTTGGACCTGGTAATCAGGGGTGGAACCGTACTTGGTGCTCCATTGGACTTTTTGCTGTGTTGAAAAAATTGGGTGGGAACCGGCCTGATGCCGTTGAAGATCGGGAAGACGGCACCACGGAAATTGTATCCGGTGCGACGACCATAATCGTTGATCAGAGAACCAGAAAGCTTTTGGAAGACATCGAGATGAGGGAGGCAGGTGAGAAATTCGTTCGCACGGCCTTGGCCCCTGAAGGCGTGCGAACGATTTCGTTTGTGGAAGAACAAGGTGCAACTGCCGACTCTGGCAACCTCGAACTGACACGCGCCGACATCAAGTCGATTTCTGTGCCTGAACCGACAGATGAAGACGCCACCACCACGACCGAAACCCGCCACCCCTTGTTGAAAATCGTCAGCGCCCAGTTCGATCAAGGCTACAAGTGGCGTTTCACGGATGGAGACAACATCTTCACTGCAACCATGGACGATGGCGACTTCGTGAAGCGGCTGGACGCTTCGGAGGTGGTTCTTTCGAAAATCGACGCACTGCGTTGCCGAATTGAACAGACTCAAACTCTTTCAGGTCCGAAACTGAAAACTGACACCCGTATCGTCGAAGTCGAAGAGCATATTTCTGGCGCCCGCCAGCTTCGTCTCTTGTAGGGATTGGCTCCATCTGCGGGGTGAAGTCGGTGGGCGTAGCATTTCAGCGGCCAGTTCCCTCAAGCACCGGGCACCGCCATGGTCTTCACGGTCGGCCCCGGAACTCCAACAGCCAAAACAGACGGTCAACACTGCAGATCCCAAGGATGCGGCTTTTGACAAGATGAAGGCGCGACTTCGAGAAGAGCCGCGAGGCCGGTTTCGATCCGGACGGGTGGGCCGGGCTGGGCGGCATCGTCCGGGGCAAGGGTGATGCGGCCGTCGATCTGCCTCAGGGCACGGCTCACCCATCGGCACAACGACGCGCACAGATCTCACGGCTCAATCGAAGACAACGTTCCGATTGCCATGCATCCTCCGGATGGCACATCCGGCCCGTCCTCGGGATCAGAACCGAACTGCCTGCCGCCGACGTTCCGGAGGTGGGCGACAATGCCACCCCACAGACACGTGTTGTGGACGACGGGCACCTCTGCGTCCGATCATCGTCAATGAACGGGAATGCCGCAAGATCGCCAGCTTGCCGTTCCTGTGACCGGGTGACGAAGCTCGCATCAGGCAAAAGTGTGTTTTCAAGCGGTTGTGCCAGTTTCTGACCATAGCATTGCAGAGACGTCAGCCTCGGAACACGGCAGGGCATTGCGGCGGGCGTACGGCAAGGCGGGCAAGCCATAGCAGGATTCCACCCCGTCGATGGCAAGGCGTGGGAACAGTGCCAACAACGACAACCGGGCATGGGCGGAGAGCCCTTCGACAGCCTTTTGACCCGGGTAAAGCGACTCCGCGGCCACTCCGTTGGCGAACAGGATCTCGTGCCGCGGCAACAGGAGATGGGTGTATCGAACATGCTTAAGGCCGTGGGCGACACGAACCCTGCCCCCTTTCAGGCGCTCCAGTTGCCCCGCCCGGACAAGGAACTCTTCCGAACCCCCCTTGCGCCTGCCGACGATGCCATGTTGCCGCGAAAGTGTCAGGCTTCTTCCGCTTGCGGTCCAGGCCGGACTCAGCAGGATCGGGCGCAGGGTTGGATAGGCGGCCATTTCGGCTGGGCCGACGGAACGGCGCGCGATCCAGCGGATCGGCTGGGCGCCGTTGTCGCGCGTCAGAACCTTGTCGCCGACGCCCAAATCCTCGACTGCCCGTTCGCCCGCGGGCGTTCGTACCATCGTACCTGCAACGAAACAGGGAACACTACAGAGCGACTCGTAGTCTGGCACGGTGTTGGTGGTTCCGTCATCGAAGACATCGTTGCGGGTGACCTCGTTGTAGGCCTCGCCGGGAGTCAGAGCGCCTGAGACCGCATAGCCGACGAGGTTCCCGTCGATCTCGAGCCGTTCGATCCAGACAGTGGGTTGGTCCTCCAGCGAGACCGCGTAGAACTCCTCGTTGTAGATCTGCCCCTGGGCCAATTGTTGGCCAGAAGGGTCGCAAACGCTTGCATACTGACTGGTATCGGTGCCGATCTCGTCTGCCTGATAATCCCCATCCAGAGAGCCATCGTCGTCCTCGATCGTCAGCAGGACACGATGCAGGTCGGGGTCATAGTCGTCGCGCAGGGTCCATGTGTTGGTCTCACCATCATAGCAAAGGGCGGTTGACGAATACGCAAAAAACTCCATCACAAACCTCGCAGTTGATCGCTTCGGGTTAGCCTGAGGGGCTTCACAAAAGGTAAAGCGTTGCGGCGTAAAAGAAATTCCGTCGCGTGACCGGTCCGGCTGGCGTGCTGCCGGTTTCAGGGAGGCACTGTGTTGCGTGCGGTTGCTCCGGAGGTACTCCGCGCTTCCGTCCTGGCCTGTCGCTGAGGGCATTCGCGACTCGTCTGACCTGCCCCCGTGGGATTTGCGGGCGTTGCACAGGGGCGGCGACCCTGTCGGTTTCCCACAAGAACGGTTGCTTGGGCCATTCCCGACAAGGGTGGGTGAAAACGGCAGAATCCGACACTGGAAATGGGGCGCTTGTCCCGGCCGATGTCGCCGGCATGGTGACGGCACAGGCGCGGGCCCCGCCAACTCCGTCAGGGGAACGACATCCTCCGCAAGGCATCTGCTTGTCTTGCGATGGCTGAATTCGACCGCTGGTCAAAGCGACGATGTCTGTCGTTGACACGCACCGCGCGGAGTATGGCGCCCCGACCACCCTGCCTATTGCACCACGGCCCTGACACGAGTTGCGGTCCGTCCGGCATCCGTCCCGGATCTCGTCTGCTCTGAGTTGATGCGGCGCTTGCTATGCCGGTTCACCGAACCTTCGACACCGCCGGCGGCTCAGGCCTCTGCGTCGCCAATGCGATGACGCGCTTCGATCTCCGATTTCAGCCGGTGCAGTTCTTCGAGCTCCTGCGCCAGTTCGTCATCCAAGATGTCAGTCGGCGCCGCCTGCCCTGTCGCCGTTTCCCCGCCTGCCGCTGCCGTATCGATTTCGACGGCGGTTGCGGCCTGGGACAATCCGTTCCGGCTCGCGTCCCGAACGGTGTCCCACAGGGTCACGAACAGCCCCGCCAGTACCGGCCCAAGAACAAGCCCCGAGGCGCCAAATACGACCAGCCCACCCAAGGTGGAGATCAGGATCATGATATCGGCCATCGCCGCATCACGGCCCACCAGGATGGGCCGAAGCAGATTGTCGATCGTGCCGACAACGCCAAACCCCCAGACGGCGAGGCCGATCGCCGAGCCGCTCTCGCCTTGTGCGAAAAGCCAGACAACGCCGCAGAAGATGATGAACAGCGGACCAAGCCCCGGGATAATCGACAGGACCGCCATCACGACGCCCCAGAAGGCCGCGCCCTCCAAGCCCACGGCCCAGAACCCCAACCCGCCAAGCGTGCCCTGGGCGACACCGATCAGCAGCGTGCCCTTGATCGTGGCCCGGCTGATCGAGACCATGCGGTCGGCCAGGGTGCGTTGGGTGGCGTCGGGCAGACCGGTATAGCTCAGGATCTGGTCGATGACGGGTGTCTTCATCTGAAGAAAGCAGAACAGCGCATAGAAGAAAATGAACAGATCAAGGAAGAAATTGACCGTTCCCAATGTCATCTCGGTCAGAACCGAAACGAAAAATCCGCCGGCAGCACTGGTGAACTCGCCGAGTTTGGCCATGATCGCGGCGCTGTGCTTACCGATCTGTTCGCCAAACGGCACCCACTCCGGGAGCGGGTCGTCCGGGGAAATCGTCCCCAGCTGCTTCACCAGCCCTTCGGCGCCCGCCGTCAGGCCTTCGGCCTGCGATGCGGCGATCCAGATGACCCCGAGCAGAGGCGCTATCACCGCAAGGCCGATGATTATGATCGTCACTGTCGACGCCAGCGCAGACCTGCCGCCCGTGACACCCATTATCCAGCTTTGCAACGGTTTCGCCATTGCGGCAGCGATCCCCGCGAGGATCAACGCCACGAGAAAGCCGTTGACCATGTCGAGAAACAGGACGGACACGAGCGCCGTGGCGGCAAGCAAGGAAAACCAGCGCAATGTGTCGGGTGAAGGCCGTGTCATCTGTCTCTCCCAAACCGCTGGATCCGAAATCTCGGCCCGCGCAATGTGACCGTTCTTGCTGCACACACGCAAGAGCCGTTTTTCTTTAACCATCGGCCCGTCGATCATTTTTTCCTACCCTGCCAACAGGCACGGATATCGGGCACCTGACAACGTTCGCCGCCCTCTATTGCGGCGGCGAGGTGTAGGCCGACGGAACGGTATTCGTCCAGACCTGCCCCTGTGTCGTTCGATCGAACCCAACCTCGAAGACCTCCTCCATACGGGCCGGATCAAAGCTCAGGACATTGTCGGCTTCGGGCCATCCTTCACGAATGTAGGCGAGGTTGAACCGATACCCTGCTTGCCGAGATCTCGCCTGGGCCCGTCTCAGTTCCGAGTGGGCCGCTGATTTGAAGATCGAGCCGATGGCTTGTTTGGAGAGGTCAGCCGCCCGCCCCGAGTTGAGTTTGAATTCCGGTTCGAGAGATATGTTCATCACCGCCCAGACGGTGCCCGACCGCCCGGTTGCGTTCCAGACAGTGATGGGATCGGGAATCCATATCTGCGCGATGGTTCCCGCGTCGACGTGCATTTCGACCAATTCGGTGCCATTCGATGTCGTGCGTATGGGCTGGGCCCGGAAGGCTGCCGGGATCGATGCGGCGGCCACGATGATCTCGACAATCGCTTCGCGGGGGCTTTCCGCATTCGAAGCGGCAATCGCCCCAAGATCCCATATCGCCATTCTCTGTGCATCGATGTTCGCTGTTGCAACGTACAACCGTCGTCCTTCGCGATGCGCCGCTGCCAATTCGGTGACGACGTCATCGGTCACCACTTGCTGAACGAAGGCTTCGATCTTTCTCGCGCTGAAAACGCCCTTGCCACCGGCCAGGGAACGGGGGCTCACAGCGAGTTTGAAGCCATCGACGTCCGCGCCGGAAAGAGCGGCCAGCATGGGATCGTACCGTGGCCCGAGAAAGGCGAGCGGGGCAATGATCGCTCCAATGCTCACGCCGGTCACGATTTCCGGCACGGGGCGGGTGCCGGTTTGCGTCCAGCCACTCAGAAGCCCTGCTCCGAATGCGCCGTCCGGACCTCCACCAGAAAGGGCAAGAATATCGATCCGTCCATCGGCCCCCGGAACGACCTCGCTGAAGGCACGCGTCTGAACCGCGACGGGACTGTCTGCCCAGAACCGCGCAGAAGGGTCCGACACCGGCCCGGCAGCGTCCAGATCCTGCGACGTGTAGGGCAACCGATCATGGCCGCCACAGGCAGCAAGCGCAAACGCCAAGACACCAGGCAGGAGAAACGCCCTGCAACCGGACAGAGCGGGAAAGGCCTCCCGGCCCGGATGCGACGCGCCCCTCAAGACTCTATCATCATGATAATACGCTTTCTTTCGCGATTTCTGTCTTGAAACGCCCCCGTTCCGCCGGGCGGCCTGCGTGTATGAGTTGCCTTGCATGAACCGCGAAAACGCCCGGGGCAAAGCATCGTGTCGTCCGTTCGCTGCGGCGGTCGGCGTTGTTCTGTCTTGGCTTTTGCGCTGCTTGGCAACAGCTCACAACTGTCCCTCGACAGGCAGAAGGCCGGTCAGCCCCGCAACAAACGTATTCCATGCATTCGCTCCGGGGTCGTCGAAGTAGATCTCCCTCCGATTGCCGTCGTCGAACACCCATGCCAGATTTCCGGCGGTCGTCGGACGAACGGCAAAGGTCAACCGCGTCAGGCTTTGGTTCAACGCCTCTCGGAACTCCGCCCCAAGGATCGGATCGTCTATGAACATTCCGAATTCGGTGTTGATCTTGATCGACCGCGGATCAAAATTCAGCGACCCGACAAAGAGCTTTTGCCCGTCCACGAGCGCAAGCTTCGTATGCATCGTAACATTTGGCGCGCTCTCGTCACCGGTGGCCACGACGATGGCGTCGGCTCGGACCTCGTGAAGCTCAACCCCAGACGCGAGCAGGGTCTTGCGATGCCGCTTGTAGCCCGCGTGCACATAGGCGTGGTTGGTGGAGGCGAGCGAATTGGTGACGATCCGCACGCGAACACCGCGCTTTGCAAGGTCCGTGAAGAAGCGTGCGCCCCAGTTCTCGGGCACGAAATAGGGTGTGATCAGAAGCACTTCCTGCTCGGCGCCAGCCATCGTGGTCAGGAGGTCCTGAGCGAGAATTCGGTCGCCGTCGGCGACCGGAACCTTCAGCTTTCCGGGCATGTCATAGCTGACGCGTGCGTCAGCATAGTACGTCTTGTGCTTGCCCGCCCGAAGGTCGGCGAGATACGGGGAGTCGACGGCGCGCTTGTAGAGCCCGGTCAAGGCTTCTGCCTCGCGTGCCTCCAGTGTGTCTCCGATTTCCGCAAGCGTCTGGCGCTCGACAGCCACAAATGCACTGAGCGGGACGGAAAGCCGATCGTTCCAGTAGACGTCGAACTGATCGGCGATGTCCTGGGCAACCGGCCCCGCGACGAACATGTCGAAATCCGCGAACTCGGCCGAGGTGTTCACGCGGTAATACTCGTCGGCCAGATTTCGCCCGCCGATGATACCCGTACTGCGATCAACCGTCATGGATTTGTTGTGCATGCGCCGGTTGACCCGGCCAAAATCGACAAGGAAATTCCAGGCCTTCAGGCTCTTTCGAGAGAGCGGGTTCATCAACCGTACTTCGACATTGGGATGGGCATCCAACCAGGCAATTTCGGCATCGGATGCTGTCGTGAACACATCGTCCAACAGGAACCGCACCCGAACGCCGCGCTCGGCGGCCTCCAGAAGCGCAATGGAGATCACCGCTCCGGCGAGGTCAGGCTTGAGCAGAAAATACTGCATATCGATCGAATGTCGCGCGGATTCGATCATCTGCAGGCGTGCACCGAGCGCGTCGTTGCCATCCGGCAATGGAACAAAGGCTGACTGCGTAGGGCGCGCGGCGAGGTCGCGCTCGATCTGGGAACCGACGTGCCGAGAGACCGGCAGGTCGGTGGAGAGAGAGTTTGCGCGCGGTGTATCAAGTGGAACCTGAGTGCAGCCGATGCATGCCCAACATGCGAGCAAGCTGCCCAACGCCTGACCAATATGCATTCCGAAAGCCTTCTTCCATCGAACCCAAGTCGCCTGAACTTCTGCATGATTGTCGGCGTGTGCAACAGCAATAACCACCTTCGCCTCGGCCCCTTTCAGCGGCAAGACGGTCTTTGAAGAATGTCGGACAGAACGCCGCCCGAGTAACGACCAGATCTCCGCAAGGCAGTCTGAACACCAGGCGGACAACGGTGCAAACATCGACGGTGGCGGACCCGAAACGGCCATCCGGCAAGACCGATCGGATGTCCGCATTCTCACACCAGCGAACAGAACGCCCGCGCGATTGCAGCCCGGTTTGCAACACTTTCACGCTGGTACCTTTCCGGCACGGCACCGGATCCACGTGGCGCCCCCTCCCCCTGAGATGTGAACGATTTCATTGACGCAAGAGGCTCGTGCAGAGTTACTGGCATCACACGCACAGTTTCCTACCAGTCTACCAGACGAGCGCGAACACCAAAAAACCAAAAATATAGGGATAGGTATGACAGTCAAAATCATTGTCGGGATCGACGGAACCGGCTCGGGGGACCGAGCAATCAACTTCGCAAAGTCCCGCGCAGAACGCATGGACGCCTGCGAACTGATCCTTGTCTACGTGGTCGAGTGGTCTCCCTACTCGTTCCAGACGCCGGAGGAAAACGAAGCGCGGCACAAACGTCGGGAGCAGGAGATCGCCCTTGCGGAATCCCGTATTCTCACCCCAGCAATGGAGGCCCTCAAGGCCGAAGGAGTGAACGTTCGTGGCTTCGTCAAGCACGGCGATGTCGCCGAAACACTGGACCGCGTTGCAAGGAAAGAGGCCGCCGACCAGATCGTTGTTGCACGATCTTCCGAGGGGGGCGTCGTCAAGCGCATTTTCGGATCGTCCACGGCCAACCTCGTGATGAACGCGAGTGTGCCGGTCACGGTCGTGAATTGAGGAATTTGAAATGAACAGAACAGCATTTGCGGCCGCAGCCGGCCTGTTTTTCTGCGCGACGTCTGCCGTCGCGCAAGAAGCCAAGAGCATCGACCAGACTGTCAACGAAGTCTTCGCCTCCGTGACCGGCCCATTCGTGAACCTGATCTTCGCACCGCTTCCGGGAACAAGCTTCCCCTGGATCGTGCTTTGGCTGGTTGTCGCGGCGTCGGTTTTCACATTCTATTTCGGGTTCATCCAGGTCCGCGCGTTTCGCCATTCGATCGAACTGGTGAAAGGGGACTTTTCCGATCCGGATGACGCCGGCGAAGTCAGCCACTTTCAGGCCCTCGCCACGGCGCTGTCGGGCACCGTCGGGCTTGGCAACATTGCTGGTGTCGCCGTCGCCGTTGGTATCGGCGGGCCAGGCGCAACCTTCTGGATGATCCTTGCGGGCCTTCTGGGCATGGCGTCAAAGTTCACCGAGTGTACGCTTGGTGTCAAATATCGGAACGAATACCCGGACGGCACGGTGTCCGGTGGACCGATGTATTATATCTCCAAGGGGTTTGCGGAACGCGGCGTGCCCGGCGGCAAGATTCTCGCCGTGGTGTTCTCGATCTTCTGTATCCTCGGAGCGCTTGGCGGCGGCAACATGTTCCAGGCCAATCAGGCGCATGCGCAGATCTCGGGCATCGTCGGGGATTACCCGGGCTGGATCACGGGCATTATCTTTGCCGCGGTCGTGTTCGCGGTCATCGTCGGCGGCATCAAGTCCATCGCGCGGGTTACGGAAAAGGTCGTTCCGTTCATGGGCATCCTTTACGTCCTCGCCGCCCTCGTCATTCTGCTGGTCAACTACGACAAGATCGGCTGGGCCTTCGGTCAGATCTTTGCCGGTGCCTTCACCGGGCTCGGAGTTGCTGGCGGCATGGTCGGCGCGTTGATCCAGGGGTTCAAGCGGGCCGCGTTCTCGAACGAAGCCGGTGTCGGATCTGCCGCAATCGCGCACTCTGCCGTGCGCACCAAGGAGCCGATCACCGAAGGGTTCGTGTCTCTGCTGGAGCCGTTCATCGACACAGTCGTGATCTGCACCATGACTGCGCTGGTCATAACGATCTCCGGACAGTTGATGATCGATCCCGAAACCGGTCGGTACATTCTGGATGGCAATTCGATCCAGACGGTCGGCGGAACCTCGGGCGTGGGCCTGACCTCGGCCGCTTTCGCATCGGCATTCGGATGGTTCCCGTATGTGCTCGCCATCGCGGTGATCCTGTTCGCGTTCTCCACGATGATCTCGTGGTCCTACTATGGCCTCAAGGCCTGGACCTACCTGTTCGGAGAAGGCAAGACGACGGAACTGGTCTTCAAGGTCATTTTCTGCGTGTTCGTGGTCATCGGGGCAGCTGCAAGTCTCGGACCGGTGATCGACTTCTCCGATGCGGCGATCTTTGCAATGGCCGTGGTGAACATCACCGCGCTCTATTTCCTGATGCCGGTGGTGAAGACAGAACTGGATCGCTATCTCACGCGACTGAAGTCCGGTGAAATCAAGAAGTTCGATCACTGAGTCTCTCTGATTTCTGTTTGAAGGACGGGCCCCGCACAAGCAGGGGCCCGTCTTTTTTGGGGGGACCCAATGCTGCGCGCGAAACCCACAGCCTCCGTTGCCTCATCAGGCTTCGGAAAACGGCCAGTTCGAGGCCGGCGTGACCACTTCCAGCGACAGCAATTCGTCGCTGGAACGGGAAATCCGTCTTGGGCTGCCTATGCATCATGGTCGCGCCACGCGCACGCAGGCCGTGGATGGCGCGAAAATGCGCCAGGACGTGCTCCCGCACACATGGCTGAGGTCCAGGTTGAAATGGGCGGTTCAGCAGCGTCGTGTTCCAACCCCCATTCCCACGCCCCGTCGACAAGTCATCGCTACAGCCGGATCGCAGGTATTTTCCTTGGTCCCGGACACTTCCCGCGTCCGACACGCCCTGGCGCCGAGAACCCACATCCCTGCACAAAGAAAACGGGGCACCCGAAGGTGCCCCAGTCTGACTGATCAAGCTCACTATTTGTACCGCTCGGTTTGTTTGCCTGCGGCCTGATCCGCCCGGGGCGAGCGCACCCACCCCTCAACCCGCGCCAGACCTGGGGAAGCAGGCATGGCACGTATTCCTTTCGTCGTGGCGGGTGAACCCGCCATGAAATCCGGTCACTTTGCCGATCGGGACGTGCAGTGCCCCGACCTGCCCTGCAACCGCAGTGCGTCAGCTACACCCGCTTGTGGAGCCACAGGTGTTGCACTTCATGCAGGTGCCGTTGCGCACCAGCGTGTAGTTTCCACAATCGCCGCAGGCCTCGCCTTCGTAGCCCTGCATCCGCGCCTTGGTGCGGTCGTCCATCGACACGATGGCGCCCATGGAGGTCTCGGCACGGGCCGTTGTCTCGGGGACCAGCGTCTGCAACGTCGCCAGCGGGTCCAGGGAACTGCGCAGCGCCATGCCGCCGGCCATGGTTTCGACGCCGCCTTGCAGAACCACCAGTTCCTGCGGAAGCCGCTTGCGCAGATATCCGGTGGAGCTGATCTGCTTGAGCACCTCCAGCGACTTGCTGGCAGCCGTTTCGCTCAGCTCCTCGATGTTGGACAGGCCGTCGTGCTGGTCGCCCCGCCCGAGGTCGTCGAACGTGTGGCCCGAGGGCTTCACATGCGCCAGGTCGGTCCGGTCGAGGTAGGACACGGCCAGTTCGCGGAAGATGTAGTCGAGGATCGAGGTGGCGTTCTTGATGCTGTCATTGCCCTGGACGATGCCCGCCGGCTCGAACTTGGTAAAGGTGAAGGCATCGACGAATTCTTCTAGCGGAACACCGTATTGCAGGCCGACGCTCACAGCGATGGCGAAGTTGTTCATCATCGCCCGGAAGCCTGCGCCCTCCTTGTGCATGTCGATGAAGATTTCGCCCAGCTGGCCGTCCTGATATTCGCCCGTGCGCAGGTAGACCTTGTGCCCGCCCACGTTGGCCTTTTGCGTGTAGCCCTTGCGACGCTCCGGCATCTTCTCGCGGTGCGACCGGACGATTTCCTTCACGATCACCTTCTCGATGATCTTCTCGGCCAGCACGGTTGCCTTTTCCTGTGGCGACCCGCTCTCGAGGGTTTCGGCAGCCTCGTCATCGTCCTCGACCAGCGCGGCGGCCAGCGGTTGGCTCAGTTTCGACCCGTCGCGGTACAGCGCGTTGGCCTTGGTGCCGAGGCTCCAGGACAGCTCGTACGCCTTCTGGCAATCCTCGATGGTGGCATCGTTGGGCATGTTGATCGTCTTGGAGATCGCACCCGAGATGAAGGATTGGGCCGCCGCCATCATGGTGATGTGACTGTTGACGTTCAGGAACCGCTTGCCCTTCTTGCCGCAGGGGTTGGCGCAATCGAAGATGCTGAGGTGCTCGTCCTTCAGGTGCGGCGCGCCTTCGACGGTCATCGTTCCGCAGACGTGGTCGTTCGCGGCGTCGATCTGGGCACGGGAAAACCCGAGATGCGTCAGCAGGTCGAACGTGGGGTCGTTCAGCCGGGCGGCGGGGATGCCCAGCACGTCGGTGCAGAATTCCTGCCCCAAAGTCCACTGGTTGAAGACGAAACGAATATCGAACGCCGAGGGCAGCGCCGCCTCGACCTTGTCGATCTCGGCCTGGCCGAACCCTGCGCCGGCCAGCGCGGTGTGGTTGATGCCGGGCGCATTGCCAAGGCTGCCATGGCCAACGGCGTAGGCAATGATCTCTTCGATCTGGCTGGAGGTATAGCCCTGCTTCTCAAGCGCTGCGGGAACCGAGCGGTTGATGATCTTGAAGTAACCGCCACCAGCGAGCTTCTTGAACTTGACCAGCGCAAAGTCCGGCTCGATGCCCGTCGTGTCACAGTCCATCACCAGGCCGATCGTGCCGGTGGGGGCAACCACGGTGGCTTGCGCATTGCGGAAACCGTTCATCTCGCCCAGGCGCAGCGCCTCGTCCCAGGCCTGACGGGCCAGTTCGCTCAGCGTCTTGTCGGGGTTGGAGGCATGATCCAGCGGCACCGGCTTGACCGCCAATCCCTCGTAGCCATCCTTCCGGCCGTGGGCGGCGTTGCGGTGGTTCCGGATGACGCGCAGCATGTGGTTGGCGTTGCGCTCGTAGCCCGCAAACGGCCCCAGCTCGCCAGCGACCTCGGCAGAGGTGGCGTAGGCCACGCCTGTCATCACGGCGCTCAGAGCCCCGCAGAGCGCCCTGCCCTCGTCACTGTCGTAGCTGTAGCCAAGGTTCATCAGCAGGCCGCCGATGTTGGCATAGCCCAGCCCCAGGGTGCGGAAGTCATAGGACAGCTGCGCGATTTCCCTCGACGGGAACTGCGCCATGGTGACCGAGATCTCCAGCGTCAGGGTCCACAGACGGGTGGCATGAACGTAGTCCTCGGACTGGAACTCACCGTCCTTGAGGAAGGTCAGCAGGTTCATCGAGGCCAGGTTACAGGCCGTGTCATCGAGGAACATGTACTCGGAACACGGGTTGGAGCCACGGATCGCGCCGTCTTCCGGGCAGGTGTGCCAGGCGTTGACAGTGTCGTGGAACTGGATGCCCGGATCGGCACAGGACCATGCGGCATGACCGATCTGTTCCCACAGGTCGCGGGCCTTGATGGTCTTGGCGATCTGCCCATCGGTGCGGCGCAGCAATTCCCAGTTCGCATCGTCCTTGACGGCCTTGAGGAAGGCATCGGTGACGCGCACGGAATTGTTGGAGTTCTGCCCGGAGACAGAGCTGTAGGCCTCGCTGTCCCAATCGGTGTCATAGGTCGGGAATTCGATGCTGGAATAGCCCTGCTTGGCATAGTCCAGCACACGCTTGACGTAGGTCTCGGGGATCGCGACCTTCTTGGCTTCGCGGATCGCGGTTTTCAGCGAGGGGTTCTTCTTGGGGTCGACAGCATCGGCCGCGTCGCCGTCCCACGTCCCGATCGCGTCGAAGATCAGGTTGAGCTTCTGCTCGTGCATCTTGGAACCGGCGACGATGGAGGCAACCTTCTGCTCTTCCTTCACCTTCCAGTTGATGAACTCTTCGATATCGGGGTGGTCGGCATCACAGATCACCATCTTGGCCGCACGGCGCGTGGTGCCGCCCGACTTGATGGCCCCGGCTGCGCGGTCGCCGATCTTGAGAAAGCCCATCAGGCCGGAGGACTTGCCGCCACCCGACAGGTTTTCCCCTTCGGCCCGCAGGCTGGAGAAGTTGGTGCCGGTGCCCGAGCCGTACTTGAACAGGCGCGCTTCGCGAACCCACAGGTCCATGATGCCGCCGTCGCCTACCAGATCGTCGGACACCGACTGGATGAAACACGCGTGGGGCTGGGGGTGCTCGTAGGCTGAGCTCGACTTCGTCAGTTTGCCGGACTTGTGGTCGACATAGAAATGGCCCTGGCTGGGCCCGTCGATTCCGTAAGCCCAGTGAAGACCGGTGTTGAACCACTGCGGCGAGTTCGGCGCGGCCCGCTGGGTGGCCAGCATGTAGCGCATTTCGTCGAAGTAGGCCTTGGCGTCGGCTTCAGAGGTGAAATAGCCCCCTTTCCATCCCCAGTAGGCCCAGGCCCCGGCAAGGCGATCGAAGACCTGGCGGGCCGAGGTTTCTCCAACGTACCGCTGATCCTTGGGCAGGGCGTTCAGCGCATGGGTATCGGGAACCGAGCGCCACAGGAACTCCGGCACACCCTTTTCCTTGACCTTCTTCAGGTGGGCGGCGACGCCGGCCTTGCGGAAGTATTTCTGAGCGATCACATCGCTGGCGACCTGGCTCCAGCTGGCCGGGACATCGATGCCCTTCAGGCAGAACACAATTGTTCCGTCCGGATTGCGGATCTCGGAGGTCGTCGTCGTGAATGCCAGACCGGCATAGGCATCTTTTCCGGTCGTGGTGAATTTTCTCTCGATCTTCATGGTCGCCCCGTGCGTTTGTTCCGCCCCTGCCGGCGGACTTTCCGTCTTGTCCATCACGCGACCTTCCCGCCGCGATCGGGTATTCTTGCAAACGACAGACACAAGGAGACAGCCAACGTACCAAGTGGATGGCACGCACAAGAGAACGGCGTCAGGCCGTTCGGTTGTTCAGATGTTTGTCCCTCTCGCGACCGTCGCCACTATATGTTGTGGCTTGTTCAGTTCGCCCACACAATCTGACGTAGGAGAGCGCCCCTGGTCAACGAGAAAATTTGAACCAAGTCGCAAAACTTTTGCTTGACCGATCACCCCGCATCAGGCGTGTCCGAACCTACCCGATTCACTTCCTTAACGAGCCGTTAACACCACAGTTGGTGAGGATTCGCCGAAGAGTAAACAAAATATGGGGTTACCTTTCGGATCTGCAGTTCTGGATGACGCCGCGACTCGTTAACTTTCAGAACGGAGGTGGAACACCGTCTTTTGCAGAAATGACACACAACATATGGTGTCTGCATGGCTCCCATGCACTGCACGCCGAGTGTGCAGATGCAGCATTCTGCAATGATCCCGCGGCACTCCCAATTCGCCCCGCATGACGCTACGTCCAGACCGCGTGGCGCCTGAATCACCCCTGTCGGCACAGAATCATCCCGGTCCCAGCAGGCGCCCCTCGTTCCCCTGGACCTGC
Source organism: uncultured Tropicimonas sp. (assembly GCA_947495685.1). GTDB lineage: Bacteria > Pseudomonadota > Alphaproteobacteria > Rhodobacterales > Rhodobacteraceae > Tropicimonas. The sequence goes on along the minus strand of CANLZY010000015.1, from coordinate 62,701 downwards.
CGCGCGTGCGGCCACCACGCCGGGCCTGGGGCGTTTTTCAGTTGCCCCGCAGCAACCACCCGTGATCTCCAGACAGGCAGACAGACATACCGGAGGCAGAGGATTCCATGACAGCATCCCGCGACTACGTCCTGTACGATTACTGGCGCTCCTCGGCGGCCTATCGGCTGCGTATAGCGCTCAACCTGCTGGGACTGGACTGGCGTTCCGAACAGGTCAACCTGCTGACCGGGGCGCATCGCGGCGCGGCCTATCGCCAACACAACCCGCAGGGACGCGTACCGACATTGTCCGTCGACGGAATCGACCTGATCCAGTCCCTGGCCAGCATCGAATACCTGAACGAAACCGTGCCCGGCGCAACCCTTCTGCCCGATGATCCATTGGGCCGGCACCGGGTGCGCGCCCTGAGCGATGTCATCGCGATGGAAATCCACCCGGTCTGCAACCTCGGCGTCGTGGCCCATGTGGTCGAGATCGCCGGCGGCGGGGAGGAGACCAAGGTCGCCTGGATGCGGCGGTTCATCACCGACGGGTTGCAGGCGGTCGAAATCCTGCTGGAGGACAAGCAGACGGGATCGTTCTGCCACGGCGACACTCCGACGATGGCCGATTGCTGCTTGATCCCGCAGCTCTACAACGCCCACCGCTGGGGCGCCGACCTCGCCGGGATGCCCCGGATCGACGAGATCGTCACCGCCTGCGCCGCGTTGCCGGCCTTCATCGCGGCCCATCCGGACGCGGTCGGTCCGCCCGCCGACGGTTGATCGTCAGCGCTGTTTGGTCTGCCAGTCGGGATGCACCCAGGGTGTGCTGTTGGCCGGGGGCAGTGGCGCAAGACCCAGGATGTGGTCCGCGGCCTTCTCGCCCACCATGATCGACGGCCCGTTCAGGTTTCCGTTCGTCACGCGCGGAAAGACCGAACTGTCGGCCACCCGCAGCCCCTGCACCCCGATCACCCGCAACTCGGGGTCAACGACGGCCATCAGATCATCCGCCCGCCCCATCCGGCAGGAACCGCAGGGGTGATAGGCGCTTTCGGCATGCTCGCGGATAAAGTCGTCCAGTTCGTCGTCGCTTTGAACGCCCGCGCCCGGCTGGATTTCCGACTTCACGAAGGGTTCGAAGGCCGGCTGCTCAAAGATCTCGCGGGTCAGTCGCAGGCAGGTGCGGAAGTCGACCCAGTCCTGTTCGGTCGACATGTAGTTGAACAGGATCTTCGGCGCGTCTTGAGGATCGGAGGAGCGCAGCGTCACCGCGCCCCGCGACGGGCTGCGCATGGGGCCGACATGGGCCTGGAACCCATGCCCCTCGGCGGCGACCTTTCCGTCATACCGCACCGCGATGGGCAGGAAATGGTACTGGATGTCCGGATAAGAGACCCCTGCCCCGCTGCGAATGAACGCGGCACTTTCGAACTGGTTCGACGCGCCCAGCCCCCTGCCGGTCAGCAGCCATTGCGCCCCGATCAACCCCTTGCTGATCAGGTTCCAGTGTTTGTAGAGCGTGATCGGCTGTTTCGACGCCATCTGGACGTAGACCTCCAGATGGTCCTGCAGGTTCTGCCCCACGCCGGGCCGGTCCGCCACGACCTCGATCCCGTGCTCGGCGAGATGGGCGGCCGGGCCGATTCCGGACAGCAGCAACAACTTGGGCGAATTCAGCGAAGATGCCGCGATGATCACCTCGGCGGCGGCCTTGATGACCTCGACCTTGCCGTTGCGCTCTACCTCGACACCGGTGGCGCGGCCGTCTTCGATCACGATCTTTCGGGCAAGGGCACGAACGAGGTCGCAGTTGGATCGCTTCAACGCCGGCTTCAGATAGGCGTTGGCCGCTGACCAGCGCCGCCCCTTCCAGACGGTCTGTTCCATCGGTCCGAAGCCTTCCTGCTTCTCGCCGTTGTAATCATCGCTCACCTCGTACCCTGCCTGCTGACCTGCCTCGACAAAGGCGTCATGCAGCGGGTTGTTTCGCGGTCCGCGGATCACGTGCAGCGGGCCATCACTGCCGCGCCACTCCGGATCGCCACCGTGCCCGCCATCGTGCCAGCTTTCCATGCGCTTGAAATACGGCAGCACATCGGCAAAGGCCCAGCCATCGGCGCCGCTCTCGGCCCAATGGTCGAAATCCCCCGCGTGGCCCCGCACATAGACCATACCGTTGGTCGAGGACGACCCGCCAACAACCTTGCCCCGCGGAGCCGCCAGCCGACGGTTGTTCAGATGCGGTTCCGGCTCGGTGCTGTAGCCCCAGTCATAGCGGGACATGTTCATCGGGTAGGACAGCGCCGCCGGCATTTGGATGAAGGGCCCCCAATCCGTGCCGCCGTGTTCGATCACGAGCACCGAACGCCCGGCTTCGGCCAGCCGATAGGCCATGGCGCACCCGGCGGATCCGGCTCCGATGATCACGTAGTCTGCGTGCATGGTCGCCATCAGATCGGCGCCTCCTCTGTGGATTTCGTCAAGGGCGCGTCGGCGCATCCCGCGCCAACAGCGGCAAGTTCGCTGTCCAGTGCCGACAGCACCTGTTGGGCGGCCATTGGGCCGGTGGTGCCGTCATTGCGCAGGGCGTGATGCAGGTAGAGCCCGTCGATCAACCCGGCGAGGCGGTGCGCCACATCGCTGGCCCGCGCACCGACCAATGGCCGCAAGTCATGGACAAGGTTCGAGTGCAGGCGCTGCTGATAGATCACCAACAGCCGCAGCGCCTCGTCCGACGACTGGGCCAGAACATAGAAATTCAACCACGCGGCAATGACTTCGCGGCGAAAGTTCGAGCGGCCGAACCCGGCGCGAATGATCGCCTCCAGCCGCGCTCGATGGCCGGTCGCCGCCGCGAGCGCACAGCGCGCCTCGGTTCCGTAGATCGTCAGGGTATGGCGCATTGCAGCGAGGAAAATCTGTTCCTTGCCACCGAAGTAATGATGCGCCAGCGCCGGCGACATACCGGCCCGCCTGGCGATCTGGGCGACGGTGACCTCGAGCGACCCGGTGGCACCGATTTCATACACGGCAGCCTCGACCAAAGCAGCCCGTCGAATGGGTTCCATTCCTACTTTTGGCATCGCCGTCCCCGGTTTACTGTTGCCTTGCAGGTGTATTGTGTTTTTAATTGACTCGTCAATCAACAAAGAACGCTCAAAAAAAGAACAGGGAATCCTCAATGAAACTGACAATGACGGCTGCCGCCCTTCTGATCAGCACAGCCCCGATGGCCATCGCCAACTGCGACTCGATCACCTTTTCGGACGTCGGCTGGACCGACATCACCGCCACCACCGCCGCGACCACGGTCGTGCTCGATGCGCTCGGCTACGAGACCGACATCAAGGTGTTGTCCGTGCCGGTGACATACACCTCGATGGCCGAAGGCGACATCGACGTGTTCCTTGGCAACTGGATGCCGACAATGGAAGCCGACATCGCCCCCTATCGCGAGGCAGGCACGGTGGACACGGTGCGCGAGAACCTGGCCGGTGCAAAATACACGCTGGCGGTCAACAAGGCAGCCACGGACCTTGGTATCAAGGACTTCGCCGACATCGCCAAGTTTGCCGATGAACTGGACGGCGAGATTTATGGCATCGAACCGGGCAACGACGGCAACCGACTGATCCAGTCGATGATCGACGGCGACGCGTTTGGCCTCAAGGACTTCAAGGTCAAGGAAAGCTCCGAGCAGGGCATGCTGGCGCAGGTCGCCCGTGCCACCAAGAAAGACGACCCGATCATCTTCCTTGGCTGGGAACCCCACCCGATGAACGCCAATTTCGACATGGGCTACCTGACCGGCGGCGATGACTTCTTTGGCCCCGACCTTGGCGGCGCCTCGGTCTATACCAACACCCGCGCCGGCTTTGTCGCCGAGTGCCCGAACGTCGGCAAGCTGCTCCAGAACCTTGTTTTCTCGCTCGAAATGGAGAACGAGATCATGGCCGCGATTCTCGACGAGGGCAAAGACCCGAACGAGGCGGCGGCCCTGTGGATCGAGAAGAATCCCGCCGTGCTGGAGACATGGCTGGCCGGTGTGACCCATATCGACGGCAGCGATGGGCTTGAATCGGCAAAACCGGTTCTTCTGGACTGATAGACACTTCGGATGGCTTGCGGTGTTCAACCGCCGGCCATCCCTTCCGGCCCCGAACGTGCTGTCGGGGCCTTTGTCGTCGAGGCAGGTCAAATGCGGCCTGATGCACGCTTCAAGGAGACCTGATGGACTGGCTGACAGACAACAAGATCCCGGTCGGCAAGGCCGCCGCGGCGATCTTCGACTGGCTACAGGAGCATGGCGAATGGTTTTTCGACGGCCTGTCGGACCTGCTGGAGGCAATGATCGACGGCATTCTCTGGGTGCTCCAGGGGCCTGACCCGCTGATCGTGGTGCTGGTTTTCGTGGGGCTGACCTGGGTGCTGCAACGCAGCTGGAAGACCTGCCTCTTCGTGGGGGTCGGGTTTCTGTTCATCCTCAATCAGGGCTATTGGGAAGAAACAACGGAAAGCCTGACATTGGTGCTGTCGGCCTGCGTGGTCTGCATGGCCATCGGGGTGCCGATCGGCATCGCCGCGGCGCATCGTCCCCGCCTGTATGCCTATCTGCGGCCGGTGCTGGACCTGATGCAGACGCTTCCGACCTTTGTCTACCTGATCCCGGCAATCGTCTTTTTCGGCATCGGCATGGTACCGGGGCTGATTGCCACCGTTGTCTTCGTGGTTCCCGCGCCGATTCGGCTGACGTATCTCGGCGTGGCGGCGACGCCCAAGGCGCTGCTGGAAGCCGCCCGGGCGTTTGGCGCAACCCCGCGCCAGACCCTTGTGAAAGTTGAACTTCCCTATGCCTATCCGCAGATCATGGCCGGGATGAACCAGACGATCATGCTGTCGCTGTCGATGGTGGTGATTGCGGCGCTTGTCGGGGCCGACGGGCTGGGCGTACCGGTCGTGCGGGCGCTGAATCAGGTGAACACGTCGCTGGGGTTCGAATCCGGTTTCGTGATCGTTGTCGTGGCGATCATGCTTGACCGCATACTTCATGTGGGAGGCCGGTCATGAACGATTCCACCGCAGTGCTGTTCGACCGGGTGTCCATTGTCTTTGGCAACCATCCGGAACGTGCCTTGCCGCTGATGGATGCGGGCAAGGACCGATCCGTGATCCAGGTCGAAACCCGGCAGGTTCTCGGGGTGCACGATTGCAGCCTGGAGGTCGCAACCGGCGAGATCCTGGTGCTGATGGGGTTGTCCGGGTCGGGCAAGTCCACCTTGTTGCGCGCCGTGAACGGGTTGAACCCGGTGGTGCGCGGCGCCGTGCATGTGCGCGATGGCGACCAGATGGTCGACATCACCCATGCCGACAAGGCGACGCTGCGGCAGATGCGGTTGAACCGGATTGCCATGGTGTTTCAGCAGTTCGGGTTGTTGCCCTGGCGCAGCGTGCGCGAAAACGTCGGCCTGGGGCTGGAACTGGCGGGCATGTCTCGGGTCGAACGCATCGGCAAGGTCGACGAGCAACTGGCGCTGGTCGGTCTGTCGGATTGGGCCGAGCGCAAGGTCGGCGAGCTGTCGGGCGGTATGCAGCAGCGCGTCGGGCTGGCCCGCGCCTTTGTCACCGATGCGCCGATCCTGCTGATGGACGAGCCGTTCTCGGCGCTGGACCCGCTGATCCGCAATCGATTGCAGGACGAATTGCTGGAGTTGCAGGAGCGCCTCAAGCGCACCATCATCTTCGTCAGCCACGACCTCGACGAGGCATTCAAGATCGGCAACCGGATCGCCATTCTGGAGGGCGGGCGGATCGTGCAATGTGGCACCCCGCAGGAGATTTTCTCGAATCCGGCGGACGATTACGTCGCCGATTTTGTCACCCACATGAACCCGCTCAGCGTTCTGCGGGCCAGTGACGTGATGGAGCCGGTGACGGACACGCCTGTCCGCACCATCGGCGCTGATACCAAGGTCGAGGACGTGATGCGGATTCTCCTGGATGAGGGCATTGCCGTGGGCGTGGTGCGCAAAGGCGAATTGATTGGCCAGGTGACCAAGGCGACCGTGCTGCACCGCCTGCTGGATCCCCGCTCCGAGAGCTGAGCACGGGTTGGACCATACGGCAGGCGTTGCCTCGCACCCGACGTGGCCCCAAAGACGTTTTCGACACGATCCGCGATTGCATTCAGGGAGGATCCCCGGAACAAGTGTCGTTCAGGGAGACAATGCAGGCATCGCCTGCGGATCAGGTTCGGGGAGGAACAGAGTGATTGATCTGACCAGCAGTGGATTGCAGAACATCGTCGTGGAGGAGGCGGAGGACGGCATCTATACCGTCACCCTCAGCCGCCCAGCCAAGCGCAACGCGCTGGACGCCGCCACGATCGAGGCCTTCGTGAGCCTGTTCAGCGCCCTGCCCCGGCAAGGTGCCCGGGCGGTGGTGGTGCGGGCCGAGGGCGACCATTTCTGCGCCGGACTGGATCTGGTCGAGCATTTCGAGGAAGACCGCAGGCCCGAGGATTTCATGCACCTCTGCCTGCGCTGGCACGAGGCCTTCAACAAGATCGAGTATTCCGGCATTCCGGTCATCGGCGCGCTGAAGGGCGCGGTCGTCGGCGGCGGGTTGGAGCTTGCTTCGGCCTTTCATATCCGGGTCGCTGACCACAGCACCTATTTCGCCCTGCCGGAGGGTCAGCGCGGGCTGTTCACCGGCGGCGGCGCCACGATCCGGGTTGCGGGGCTAGTGGGCAAGGCGCGGATGATCGACATGATGTTGTCGGGGCGGATCTACAAGGAACAGGAAGCCGTCGATGTCGGGCTATGCCAGTATCTGGTGGACGACAGCGAATCCAAGGCGATGGAATTGGCGCGTGCCGCCGTCCAGAACCCGCCGCTGTCGAACTTTGCCATCTGCTCGGCCATCTCGCACCTTCAGAACATGTCGGCGCTGGATGCATCCTATGCCGAATCCGTCGTCGCCGGCATCGTGAACACCCAGCCTGCGTCGCGCAGCCGTCTGGAAGGCTTTGCCAACAAGACCGCCGCGCGGATCAAGCCCAAGGTGTAACCCCCTCCGAACGAACAGATTTCCACCATCCCGGCACCGCTGACAAGGTGCCGAGATGCGGCCTTGGCAGCGCCGCGAAATGCGGCCAGTCTGGGCGGCATGAGTGGACATGGATATGAAAGCGGGCGGCTCGACCTGCCCTTCGTTGGCGTCTCGACCTTTGGCAAGCGCCCCCTTGTAACGGACTGGAACGCGATCGACGCCGATGCGGCGATCCTGGGCGCGCCCTTCGATGCCGGCACCCAGTACCGGGCCGGCGCGCGGTTCGGGCCACGTGGGGTGCGCGAGGCGTCCACCCTGTTCAGTTTTGGCCACGCCGGCGCCTATGACCACGAAGACGACATGGTCTATCTGGGTCCGGAGGTGCGCATCGTCGATATCGGCGATGCCGACATCGTGCACACCGACACGGACCGCAGCCACGCCAATATCGAGACCGGAGTGCGGGCGATCCTGGCATCCGGCGCGCTGCCGGTGGTGATCGGTGGCGATCATTCGATCAATATCCCCTGTATCCGCGCCTTTGACGATCAGGGGCCGATCCACATCCTGCAGATCGACGCCCATCTGGATTTTGTCGATGAACGCCATGGCGTGCGGAACGGTCACGGCAACCCGATGCGGCGGGCGGCGGAGCAGTCCCATGTGACCGGCTTGACGCAACTGGGCATCCGCAACGTCAGTTCGACAGCCCGCGAAGGCTACGAGGCGGCCCGCGCCATGGGCTCCGACATCTTGTCGGTGCGCCAGGTGCGCCAGTTGGGATCGGAGGCGGTGTTGGCGCGGGTTCCGGCCGGCGCGCGGATCTATGTCACGCTCGACATAGACGCCTTCTGCCCATCGATTGCGCCCGGCACCGGCACACCGTCGCATGGCGGGTTCCTCTATTACGAGGTTCTGGAACTGCTTCAGGGCATTGCCCGACGACACGAGGTTGTCGGAATCGACCTTGTGGAGGTTTCGCCCGATCATGACCCCGCCGGGGTCACCTGTGTTCTTGCAGCCCAAGTGCTGCTGAACCTCCTCGGGTTCGTCTTCGCCCCGCAGACCGGCTGACCGGTTGGAGCACGCGCGGCTGCCCATCGGCTGAGCGTCTGTCGGTTTTACAGGCGGTGCCCTGATCGGCACCACCTGCATCGGGCGAAAAACCGCAATCGGTATGACAATACTTCGGACGAGTGTCGCGTCTGGCTGCAAACCCTGCCATAGCCGCCGGGAGTGGAAGATTCGCTGAAGGAATGCACATGACCGATCTGACAGACGCCGGGCGACAGGGCATTTCCGACTTCGCGGCGCGCTATGGACTGTCTCAGGGCGCTGTCGAGCAAATGGCCCGGGCGATCTCGGCCGGGGGCGGGACAATGGCACAGTTCGACATTTCCGAGCTTGGCGGCGGCGGACAATGGATGTCCGGCGGCATGACCATGGTCGGCGACATGTTCAACCATGGCCTGAAGGCGACCGTCGACTCGTTATGCGTAGAATTGTCGAATGCCATGGCTCAGAACCCGTTCTTCCGGGTGCCCCAGACATTGGCGGGCGCCGCCTGGTGGCCTGCGGACATGGGGCACCCCAGTGCCGTCGGCGGACAGAACCAGCTACGCTATGCGTGTTTCCCGGCGGCCCGCAGGATTGCGGTCGATCCGGGAAACGGCGCGCCGGTGGTGCTGCTGGACACGCTTGATCATCAGATCGGTGGGTTCTCCCAGCAGCAGTCGGGGTATGGCGACCCGTTCGGAGGGATCAGCTTCTCGAGCCAGTTCGGGCAGTTTTCGTTGTCGAGCTTGCAGCAACCGACTGCGACCGAAGATGAGGCGGCCGCACCGCAGCAAGCGCCCGTCCCTGCGCCAAAGGTCGTTCCCGAGCCGGTGCCCGCCGTTGCCACCCCTCCTGCTCCGACCGGAACGCAGGCAGAAATCACGTCCTCGGCCCTTCCCCCTCGCAACGCAGACGACATCCTCTCCACGATCGAGCGGCTCGCGTCCCTGCGGGACGCCGGAGCGCTGACCGAAGACGAGTTCTCGGACAAAAAGAAAGATCTTCTGGCAAGACTCTGAAACCCCGCCGAGCTGGTCCGGGCAACCAGACCCGGACCTCTCGACGGGGCTTGCAGCAGTCTATCGGCCCGCCTGGAACAGACCAGAGCGGGTCCGGATCATTGCAGTAGGGCGCGGGTCGCGCGGGCACGTTCCCGGATGGCCTTTGCATAGACCGTGGCATCGGAACCGACCCCGACAAAGGTGGCACCACGTTTGCGGAACCGTTCGGTCAGGCCATCGTCGAAGATGATGATCCCGGCGGCGGTCCCGGCCGCGGTGATGGTATCGATGGCGGTGTCGATAGCCTCGACGACCTCTGGCGCATCCAGATGATCGCGAAAGCCCATGTCCGCCGACAGATCCGCCGGGCCGACAAACACACAATCCACACCGGGTGTGGCCGCGATCTCGGCCAGGTTTTCCAGCGCTTCGCGCGTCTCGGCCTGCACGATCACGCAGATTTCGTAGTTGGCGGACGGCTCGTAGTCCGCGATCGCGCCATAGTTCGTCGCGCGGGCCAGAGCCGCCCCGCGGCCACGGACACCTTCGGGGGGATATTGGCAAGCCGCCACGATAGCGGCGGCCTGGGCTGCGGTGTTCACCATCGGCACGACGATTGTCTGCACGCCCAGGTCCAGCACCTGCTTGAGCATCCATTCTTCGCTCGCCGGTACACGGACCACGGCTTCTGCTCCTGTCGCCTGAAGCGCATGCAGTTGGGCGATGATCGTGTCGAGCGTGTTGGGGCCGTGTTCGGCGTCGATCAGACACCAGTCATAGTCGGCCGAGGCGGTGATCGCGGCAACCGCCGGGTGGGCCAGGTTCAGCCAGCAGCCCATCTGCAGGCGGCCCTCCTTGAGGGCTCGTTTGATCGTGTTCGTCGGTGCGGGCATTAGCGGTACAACAATGATTTTCCGTTCATGAAGACATGAACTTTCTGAGGTTCTGCGGTCATGTGAAGGGTTTGCCCCTTCAGGCCACGGTGAATGCCGGGGAGTTTGGCGATGACCGGCTCGGCCTCCTTGGTGTCTGGCGTGAAGAACAGCAATGTCACCTCGCCGAGGTTCTCCTGCACGTTCACCACACCATTGAATCCGGACGTGTCGTCCGATAGTTGCATGTCCTCGGGGCGGATGCCGATGTTGACCTGGGCGCCCATGTCGCCGTCCTGCGACGGATAGGCCGACACGACCGTGCCGTGGCTCCCCTCAAGCTCGATCGTGGTCTGTTCGCCCGTCCCGACAATCTTGCCCGGGAACAGGTTCATGGCCGGAGAGCCGATGAACTGGGCCACGAATTCGTTCTGCGGACGTTCGTACAGGTCAAGCGGCGAGCCGACCTGGCTGATCCCCTTGTCGGCCAGCACGACGATGCGGGAGGCAAGTGTCATTGCCTCCACCTGATCGTGGGTGACATAGATCATCGTGCGGTCGGGCATCGACTCCTTCAACTGGGCAATCTCCAACCGCGTGGCCACGCGCAGCGCCGCATCGAGGTTCGACAGCGGCTCGTCGAACAGGAACACCTTGGGATCGCGCACGATGCACCGACCGATGGCGACCCGCTGGCGCTGACCGCCCGACAGCGCCTTGGGCAGGCGGTCGAGATAGGGGGTCAGTTGCAGGATATCGGAAGCCTTCATGACCGCCGCGTCGATCTCGGCCTTGGTCATCTTGGCCAGTTTCAAGGCGAAGGCCATGTTGTCGTAGACCGTCATGTGCGGGTAGAGCGCGTAGGACTGGAACACCATCGCGATCTCCCGCTGTGCAGGCGGCACGTCGTTCACCACCCGCCCATCGATCTGCAACTCGCCGGCGGTGATCTTCTCCAGACCGGCAATCATGCGCAGCAGGGTCGACTTGCCACAGCCTGACGGGCCGACAAAGACGATCAGTTCGCCCGCGTCGATCTCGAGGTTGATGTCCTTGAGAACGTCCACATCCCCATAGCTCTTGGCAATATTGGTAAGTTTCAGTCCGGCCATGTGCTGTTCCTCCTCAGGCTGCCTTGCGCACCGCGAATGCGGCCTGGTACGGCGGCAGGGTGATGCCGCCGACGGTGAAAGTCGAGGCAAAAGGTGCCCCATCGACCTGCGCCCAATCGCCATCGGGCAAGCTCACCTGGCGCGGTGTCTCCGACAGGTTGAAAGCGCAAAAGATCTGTTCGCCATCGTGGTCGCGGATGAAGGACAGGAAGGTTTCCTCGGCCGCCACCGGCACGAAACTGCCTTTCAGCAGCGCCGGCAGGGTCTTCCGGAAAGCGATGAGCTGGCGGTAGAAGGCCAGCATCGACCCAGCATCGGCCTGTTGTGCCGCCATCGATGCCGAGACATGCTCTGGGGCGACCGGCAACCAGGGCGTGCCTTCGGTGAAGCCACCGTTGGCGTTGTCCGAGACCCAAGCCATCGGCGTGCGGCAGCCATCACGACCCTTGAACTTTGGCCAGAAGCGCTTGCCGTACGGGTCTTGCAGATCCTCGAAGGAAACGTCTGCTTCGGTGAACCCCAGCTCTTCGCCCTGATAGATGCAGACGGTGCCCCTGAGCGACATCATCATCGCCGTGGCCACGCGCGCATGCTCGGGCGACAGCCCCCAGCGACTGCGGTGGCGGATCACGTCATGGTTGGAAAACGCCCAACAGGCCCAGCCATCCGTGGCGATGCGGTCAAAGTCCTCCATCACGGTATCAACATGAAGACCGGACGGGAAAGCATTGGACAGGAATGCAAAATCGTAACACATGTGCAGCTTGTCGCCGCCAGATGTGTACTCGGCCTGCACCTCGGTGCCACGCTGGCTCTCGCCGACTTCTCCGACCGACGTGATGGCCGGGTACTGGTCCATCACCGCCCGAAGTTTCTTCAGGAATTCAAGGTTTTCCGGCTGTGTCTTGGAAAACAGGTGGTTCTGGAAGTTGTAGGGGTTCACTGCCGGCGCAGTCTTGTCGTTGCGCTCTTCGGGGAACAGCGGAGGATTGTCGCGCAAATGCTTGTCGTGCACATAGAAATTCACGGTATCGAGCCGGAATCCATCGACGCCGCGGTCCAGCCAGAACCGCGCCACATCCAGAAGCGCATCCTGCACGGCGGGTTCGTGAAAGTTCAGGTCAGGCTGTTCGATCAGGAAGTTGTGCAGATAATACTGCATCCGCTCCCCGTCCCATTCCCAGGCCGGGCCGCCAAAGATCGACAGCCAATTGTTGGGCGGCGAGCCGTCTGGCTTTGCGTCGGCCCAGACATACCAGTTTGCCCTGTCGTTGTCGCGGCTTACGCGGCTTTCCTTGAACCACGGATGGTGTGACGAGGTGTGCGACAACACAAGGTCGATCATCACCTTGAGCCCCATCGAATGGGCAGTTTGGATCAGTCGGTCGAAATCGCCCAGCGTGCCGAACATCGGGTCGACGTTGCAGTAGTCCGAAACGTCATATCCGAAGTCGAGCATCGGAGAGGTGAAGAACGGCGACAGCCAGATGCAGTCCGCGCCGAGATCCCGCACATGGCCGAGGCGCTCGATGATGCCGGGGATGTCTCCGATCCCGTCGCCGTTGCTGTCCTGGAACGAGCGCGGGTAGATCTGGTAGATCACCGCCCCCCGCCACCAGTCCGCATCGACCGGGGCAGTTTTCGTCGTGATATCGGTCATTCAGGTCACCTACTTGACAGAGCCGGCCAGCAGGCCGCGTACGAGATAGCGTTGCAGGGCGAAGAACACCGCGATGGGCACCGCCATCGAAATGAACGCCGCCGTGGCGAGGATCTCCCAGTTGCCCCCGCGGGTGCCGAGCAGTTCGACGATCTGCTTGGTCATCACCGTGGTTTCGCCGCTGGAGTCGACCAGGAAAACCATGGCAACCAGCAGGTCGTTCCAGGTCCACAGGAACTGGAAGATCGCGAACGACGCCAGCGCCGGGAAGGACAGCGGCAGGATGATCCGGGTGAAGATCTGGAAATCCGTGGCGCCATCCACCTTGGCATTCTCGATGATGTCACGGGGCAATCCGACCATGTAGTTGCGCAACAGGTAGATCGCCAGAGGCAGACCAAAGCCGGTGTGGGCGAACCAAACCCCCATGTAGCCCTTGCCGATGCCGACCGCGTTGTGGAACTTCAACAGCGGGATCAGCGCCAACTGCAACGGCACGACCAACAGGCCAACCACGCAGGCGATCAGGATCGCCCGGCCCGGAAACTCCATCCAGGCCAGCGCATAGGCCGCGAACGCGGCGATCAGGATCGGGATGATCGTGGACGGGATGGTGACCGTCAGGGTCGAGAAGAACGCCTTGGACATGCCCTCCCGGTTGGACGGGTCCAGCAACATGTTCTGATAGTTGTCGGTCGTGAACTCGGGCGGCGTCGTCGCCGTGATGAAGATCCGCTGACCCCGGCTGCCGGTGAACTCTTCGGTGTTCTCCATCCGGAAGATGCCGTCGGGTTGCACGGTCAGGGTGCTGCCATCCTTCAAGGTGACGGTCTCTCCGGCCTTGTAGGCGTCGATCTCGCGCGAGGAAATGCCCCAGACCGAGACCTCGCCCGCCGAACGGCCGTCGAACAGGTCCCCCTCGATGACGTACAGCGCCCCTTGCTGGACCTGCGTGTCAGGTGCACCAGCGCGGATCACCAGGTTCTGTTCGGTGGGGAACATCGATTTCCACCAGCCGGACGAGGCGATCTGGTCCCCGGTCCGGAAGGACGAGACGAACAGCCCCACGGTGGGAAAGAGCCAGAGGATGACAAGGAAGGCCACCGAGAGGTGGACCGCCCAGGTGAGGCTGGATTTCGAGCCTGCGATATTGTCCATGACCAGCCTCCCTTATTTCATTTCCTTGCGCGCATTGCGCACGTTCCAGATGAGGATGGGGCTGACCAGGATCATGATCACCATCGCCGCAGCCGAGCCCACGCCCCAGTCGTTGGCCGTGAACAGCTTGTTGTACATGTAGTTGGCGAGCACCTGCGTGCCCCACTGGCCATTGGTCATGGCAAACACGATGTCGAAAACCTTGAGCACCGTCAGCGTGATCGTGGTCCAGACCACGACAATGGTCGGCATGATCTGCGGCACCTTGATCTTGAAGAAGATCTGGAACGGGTTGGCACCATCGACGATGGCGGCCTCGACCGTTTCCTCCGGGATTCCGCGCAGCGCCGCCGACAGGATCACCATGGCAAAGCCGGTCTGGATCCAGATCAGCACCACCATCAGCAGGAAGTTGTTCCAAATCGGCAGCGTCAGCCATTGCTGTGGCTCCGAGCCGCCAAGGCTCAGGTAGATGGCGTTCAGCACGCCGATCTGTTCCTGGTCGATCGGGCGGGTGTCATAGATCAGCTTGAAAATCACCGAGGCGCCGACAAAGGAGATCGCCATCGGCATGAAGATCAGCATCTTTGCAATGTTGCCCCAGGAGATGCGGTCGGTCAGCTGTGCAACGATCAACCCCATGACGGTGGACATGGCCGGCACGATGACAAGCCACATCATGTTGTTGCGCATGGCTTCCCAGAACTTCGGCTCGCTCATCATCTGTTGGTAGTTGGCGGTGCCGACAAATTCGTAGCCACCGGGGATACGTTGGGTGAACGACAGGCGCAGCGTCTCGAACACCGGATAGGTCAGGTAAAGCCCGAGCGCCAGGATCGCCGGAAACAGGAACAGCCAGGGGCGGATCATGTTGGCGTGAGAGATGTTATGGCCAGCCGTGAGTGGGCCCTCGGCAAAGATGAACCCGGTCAGGCGCCAGAGGCCAAGGATGACCAGCGCCCCCACAATCAGGCGAAAGATCCCGCCCGCCGACAGAAGATCGCCGTACATCACGACCAGACCTGCAACCAGCAGCGCCGGAACGGCGAAAAACGCGATCAGGCCGATGCGCCGCCGCGATGCCGTTTCATCGGCCGTCATGGCCCGCGCGGGCAAGAGGAACCTGTCGAGCAGGTAGTTCGAGAGGACAAAGTAGCCGACACAGCCGCCGACGCCGATGATGATGGTCACAAGACCCTGCAAGGCCGGATGCATGTCGCCTCCCCTTTTCGATCCCGAATGCGATGGGGCGGCCCCGGTCGGGACCGCCCCTGTCGTGCGTTACTTCAGCGAGTCCCAGGAATTCTGGATCTCGCTGGCAACTTCCGTGGCATCCTTGCCGCCAGCATAGTCGACCATGCCGGTCCAGAAGGAGCCTGCGCCGACGCCACCGGGCATCAGGTCGGATCCGTCAAACCGGAAGGTGTCGGCGTTCAGCAGGATGTCGTTCATCTTCTTCAGGGTCGGGTCGCCGAACAGGTCGGTGTTCACGCCCTTGTGCGGCGTGAGGAAACCGGACTGCGCCATCCACACTTCGTGGGCGATCGGCGACTGGAGGAACTTCATCAATTCCTGCGCGGCCGGGCTGTCCTTTGTCACGCCGAACACCGTGCCAGCGCCCAGGACGGGCTTGCCCAGGTCCTTCTCGGCGTAGGCCGGGAAGTAGAAGAAGTCCGCATCTTCGCCCACGACCGTGCCCTCGGGGAAGAAGGACGGGATGAACGACGCCTGGCGGTGGAAGTAGCACTGCGGCGGCGAGGAGAAGAGACCTTTGGGGCTGTCACGGAAATCGGTCGAGGCAACTGCCCCGGCCCCACCGGCAACCTTGGCGTTGTCACGGGCAAACCAGCCGAATTCGTCGATCGCGGCGACAACCTTGGGATCGTTGAACGGCAGCTCGTTCGTCGTCCAGGCGTCATAGACCGCAGGAGTCTGCGTGCGCAGCATCAAGTCCTCGACCCAGTCGGTCGCCGGCCAGCCGGTTGCCGCGCCGGAGCCAAGCCCGATGCACCACGGCGTTTCGCCATCGGCAACGATCTGATCGGTCAGCGCCTTCAGCTCTTCCATGGTCTCGGGGACCTCGTAGCCGGCATCCTCGAGGTTCTCGGGAACGTACCAGACCAGCGATTTCACATCGACCTTGTAGAAGAAGCCGTAGTAGCCGTCTTCGCCGCCCGGGCCCGCGTAGGTGCCAAGATCGACCCAGGATTGGCCAGCGGCATAATTTTCACGTGTCCAGTCGGCCGTCTCGGTCGGGAGCGCCGTCAGTTGGCCCCGGCCGGCCATGTCGGCAGCCAGGCCCGGCTGCGGGAAGATCGCGATGTTGGGGGCCGAGCCGCCCTCGACATCGACGACGATCTGCTGTTCGAAGCTGTCGGAACCGGTGTAGCGCACGTCAGCCCCGGTGGCCTCGCGGAAATACTCCAGTACGCTCTGTACCAGTTCCTGATCCGGGCCGAGCCACGGACCGAAGACGGTCACCTGCTGACCCTTCAGGTCGACCGACTTGAGCGCCTCGTAGCTGTCCCAGTTGAAGCCACCCTCGCCGGGCGCAAACTTCAGGTCTGCGGCGCCAGCAGCGCCGGCCACCAGTGCTAGGCTGGCCACGCTGGCCATCAAGCGATGTTTCATTAAAAGCCTCCCGAATATGTCACCTGAGGCCCCCGCCCCGGTGACGAGATTTGCCCGCGCCGAGAATCATTTCCAAAGCGCTTTGGACACGACTCACCTAGACTCTCGCCCGCAGTCTGTCAACGCGTACAGGTTACGCGCAAATTTTCGAATGACGCGGAAAAAATCTTTCCAGATTGCACATTTTTTGGACCCAAAGCCCTTTGACTGCCGGCAGATGGCAGCGTAACGTTCCAGCCCAAAAGCCGGACTCGGTGCAAATGAACCTCAAAGACCTCGCGGCCAGCCTTGGGCTCAGCCAGACCACTGTCAGCCGCGCCCTCAATGGATATCCGGAAGTCTCCGAAGCCACCCGGCAGCGAGTGCAGGAGGCCGCCATAAGCTCCGGCTATCGCCCCGACAGCCGAGCCCGGTCGCTGGCGACAGGCAAGGCGATGGCCGTGGGGCTCGTGCTTCCAATGACCGCCCGACAGGAGATCGTGAACCCCGTGTTCGCCGATTTCGTTGCCGGGGCGGGCGAAACCCTCTCGACCCGCGGCTTTGACATCGTGCTGTCCCTGGTCAAGGAAGAGGACCAGACCACGGTCTATCGCTCGATGCTGTCCAAGGGACGGGTCGACGGTATGATCATGCAGGCGCCGCTGACCGGTGACAGCCGGATCGCGCTGCTCAAGGGGTTGGGAATGCCGTTCGTGGTGCATGGTCGGGTGTCGGATCACGACGAGGGGTATTGCTGGATGGACATGGACAATCGCCATGCGTTCCACGATGCCACCTGCCACCTGCTCGACCTTGGCCACCGGCGGATCGCCCTGCTGAACGGGTTGGAGGCGATGGATTTTGCGCACCGTCGGCGCGACGGCTTCCTGGATGCACTGTCCGAACGCGGGCTGAAGACGGACCCTGCCCTGATGGCCAGTGCGATGATGACCGAAAGCTATGGCTTCGCCTCGGCCAACCAGATGCTGGCGTTGCCGAACCCGCCGACCGCGTTTCTCGTGTCGTCGCTGCTGGTGGCGATGGGCGCGCATCGCGCCATCGAGAACCGCGGGTTGAAAATGGGACGCGATGTTTCGGTTGTCACCCATGACGACGATCTGTCCTACCTGCCCAACGGCACGCCCGAGGCACCGATCTTCACCGCCACCCGGTCTCCGGTCCGCCAGGCGGGCAATATCTGCGCCGAGATGCTCCTGGGCCTGATCGACGGCTCGCGCACCGCACCGTTCCACACCAAGCTTCAGGCTTCCCTTATCATCGGTCCCTCGACCGGGCCGGCCCCCACCCACTAAGGACCCCCGCCATGTACAAGCGCAGCGATTTTCCCGATGGTTTCCTGTTTGGCGCCTCGACCGCCGCCTACCAGATCGAAGGCCATGGGTTTGGCGGGGCCGGCCCGACCCATTGGGACGATTTCGCCGCCACCCCCGGCAACGTTGTGCGCGCCGAGGATGGCGCTGTGGCATGCGATCATTTTCACCGATGGCCCGAGGATCTGGACCTGATCCGCGACGGTGGGTTTGATGGGTACCGGTTTTCGGCGTCCTGGGCGCGTGTACTGCCAGAAGGGCGGGGCCAGGTTAACCAGGAGGGCCTCGATTTCTATGACAAGCTTGTGGACGGCATGCTGGAGCGTGGCATCGACCCTATGCTGACCCTGTACCATTGGGAACTGCCCTCGGCGCTGGCCGATCAGGGGGGCTGGCGCAATCGGGACGTGGCCAAATGGTTTGCAGACTATGCCGAAGTCCTGATGGGGCGGCTTGGTGATCGGATCTGGAAGACGGCGACGATCAACGAGTTGTGGTGCGTCAGCTTCCTCAGCCATTTCATGGGCGTGCACGCGCCCGGTGTACGGGACATCCGCGCCACCGCACGGGCCATGCACCATGTGCTGCTGGCCCATGGCACTGCCACGCAGGCCTTGCGGGCAATGGGGATCGACCAGATCGGCGCCGTCTGCAACTTCACCTACGCGCAGCCGGCAAGCAAGTCGCCCGAAGACGTCGAGGCAGCCGCCACCTTCGACGACCACTACAACAACTTCTTCATGTCGGGCCTGTTCCACAAGAAATACCCGGAGCGCATCGTGACAGCGTTCGAAAAGTACCTCCCGGAGGGATGGCAGAACGATTTCGACGTGATCGGCACGCCGGTCGACTGGCTCGGTGTCAACTACTACACCCGCGAAATCATTGCCGCCGATCCCGGCCCCTGGCCAGCACTGAAATCCGTCGAGGGACCCTTGCCCAAGACCCAGATGGGTTGGGAGATCTACCCGGAGGGTTTGCTGCATTTCCTGCGCCGGTGCCACACCGATTTCTCGGGCGACCTGCCACTCTATGTGACCGAAAACGGCATGGCGAACCCCGATGTGGTGGTCGATGGCGCGGTGCACGATCCGGAGCGGATCGACTACCTGGCCCGCCATTTCGACGCCGCCAAACAGGCGATCGTCGAAGGCGTGCCCTTGAAGGGCTATTTCGTCTGGTCGCTGATGGACAATTACGAATGGGCTCTGGGGTATGAAAAACGCTTTGGACTGGTACATGTGGATTTCGACACGCTGAAGCGTACGCCGAAAGACTCGTACCTTGCCCTGAAATCCGCCCTAGCCAGCTGAGGCCCGACAGATGAATGCTCCCTCGCTCCTCGCCGATATCGGTGGCACCAACACACGCGTCGCCCTGTCCAAGGCCGGCAAGGTCATCCACGGCTCCGTGCGCCATTATCCCAATTCGGACTTCGATGCGCTGGAGCCGGTGCTGCATCGCTACATGGCCGAAACCGGAACCGAAACGCCCGCCGCCGCCTGCCTTGCCATGGCTGGCCCGG
Organism: uncultured Tropicimonas sp.; assembly: GCA_947495685.1. Taxonomy (GTDB): domain Bacteria; phylum Pseudomonadota; class Alphaproteobacteria; order Rhodobacterales; family Rhodobacteraceae; genus Tropicimonas. The sequence goes on along the minus strand of CANLZY010000015.1, from coordinate 43,342 downwards.
TACGCGATGGCGTCGGCACGCTGACAAATCTCGACTGGACGCTGGACACCCACACGCTCGCCGGGGCCACCGGTGCGCGTACGGTGACTGTGATGAACGACCTTCAGGCGCAAGGCCACGCGCTTGGCCACATCCCCGCCGAGGCGCTGTTTCCGGTCATCGCCGGGCCGCCGCCACGGCTGGAGGCGACGCAATTGGTGATTGGCATTGGTACCGGTTTCAACGCCGCACCGGTTTTTACAACGCCCGCAGGACGCTTTGTGCCACCATCCGAAAGCGGTCATGTCTCGTTGCCCATTCGCAGCGATCAGGACATGCGCCTTGCCCGGTTCCTGGAACGGGATCATGGCTTTGCCGCTGTCGAGGACGCATTGTCCGGGCGTGGCTTGGTGGCCCTGCATCAGTTCGTCTGCATCGAGGCCGGCACTCCGGAGCAGGCAACCCTGAAAGGCAAGCAGATCATGACCGCCGTGGCAGACGGCGATCCGCTGTGCCGGCAGGCCGCAGCCCTGTTTGCCCGGCTGATCGGTGCCGTGGCCGGGGATCTGGCCCTGACACAGCTGCCCTTTGGCGGGATCTTCCTGATCGGGGGCGTCGCGCGGGCCATGGCGCCTTACCTGGTGGAGATGGATTTCGCGCAGGCAATGTATGACAAGGGGCGGTTTTCCGATTTTCTCGGCCAGTTTCCGGTGACCGTCGTGTCGGATGACAATGCTGCCCTGACCGGAATGGCCCTTCATTTGCAGGCACTTCTCGACTTCGCCTAAGATTTTCGACCGGCGAAACGACATGTTAACCGGCAGCACTTAAGCCCTTGTCAGGTAGACCATGACAAGGGGGAAAAAGTGCCGGATCCTGTTTTCCTGCGGCGGGGCGCGATATGAGCGCCGAGATTTCCTTACCTGCACGCATAGACCTGCGTGCTGCCGCGCCACTTGCGCAGGCGATTCTGTCAGAACGTGGCAATGCCCTGATATTGCGAGCTTCTGATGTCTCCCAGTTGGGAACGCCGGGTCTGCAGGTTCTTCTGGCGGCCAGCAAGACCTGGGCGTCGGACGGCAACGGCCTGACCCTGTCGGACCCCTCAGATGCAATGATAGAGCAACTCGTTGTGTTCGGTGTCTCACCGGACGCGCTCTGTGCCTCGAGTTCGGAGCAGTAACCCCATGACATTGAGCATTCTGGCCGTCGACGACAGCCGCACAATCCGGGACATGCTGCGACTTGCCCTGACCCAGGCCGGGTTCTGCCCAAGCCTGGCAGAGGACGGCGTACATGGCCTGGAGGTTCTGAGCGATCTGGAACCCGACGCAATCATCACCGACATCAATATGCCCCGTCTGGATGGGTTCGGCTTCATCGAGGCCGTGCGCGATCAGGAACGTCATCGGGCAACGCCGATCCTTGTGCTGACCACCGAAAGCGCCCCGGAGTTGAAGGCGCGCGCCCGCGCCGCTGGCGCCACGGGTTGGATCGTCAAGCCCTTTGACCCGGACAAGTTGGTCCGCGCCCTGCACATGGTCGCCGGACCGGGAGCAACGACATGACCTCACCGGACCCTATGGCCGAAATCCGCGCCTCGTTCTTTGTCGAATGCGACGAATTGCTCGAAGCGCTTCAGGATGGGCTGACCCAGATCGACAGTGGTGACACGGACGCAGAGACCGTCAATGTCTGCTTCCGCGCGGTACATTCCATCAAAGGCGGCGCGGGGGCATTCGGCCTCGAGGACCTTGTAAAATTCGCGCACCGGTACGAGACCGTCCTCGACGAAGTGCGCGGTGGACGGATCGCCCCCGAACACGATGCCATCCTGCTGTTCATGCGCGCCGCCGATATCCTGCAGGACATCGTTCGCAATTCCCGCGATGACGTTCAAAGCGATCCGGCAACCGTGGAACCGACATTGAAGGAACTGGAGGCCCTGACCGGCCCCCTGGAGGAAGAGGAAATTGACGCTGCCGACTTCCAGCCCATGGCCCTGGCCTTTGATCTGGATTTCGACGCAACCTCGGAAGGTGCCGTGGACGGCCTGCCGACCTTCGAGATCGAGTTCCGCCCGGTGCGGGAACTGTTCCAGTCCGGCAACGAACCGCTCCATTTGATCCGCGCACTGACCGCATTGGGCACCGCGACAATCGACTGTGATGTCTCGGCCGTCCCGCCACTCGAAGACCTTGACCCGGAGGATGCCTGCCTTGGCTGGACAGTCCGGCTGGAAACAGACCGCCCGGAGAACGATATCGAAGAGACCTTCGATTTTGTCGAGGGGCTGTGCGCCCTGACGATCAGCAACATCAGCGACGCCGACGTGCTCTTGCCAACGCTGCCCATGCTTCCACCGCTACCCGATCCGGAAGACGCGATCGACGAGACCACCAACCCGGAATTTCCGCTGCCGGACCTCATGCCATCCAGATTGACGCTCGTCGCCTCTGAAACCGCGGAGCCGACCACCGCAAGCAATTCAGACAGTGCATCAGACATCCCGGTCAGCACCGCCGAGGCGCCATTGCCGCCCGCGGCGATCAGGCCAACACCTCCGGCCACCCCGGCCGCCAAGCCCGTCGCGGCAAACGCCACCGTTCGGGTCGATCTGGAACGGGTCGAACGTCTCGTGAACCTGGTGGGCGAACTGGTGATCAACCAGGCAATGCTGTCGCAGAGCGTGACAGAATCCGGAATTCCGACGAATTCTCCGGTCGCGCAGGGCCTGGAAGATTTCATGCAATTGACCCGCGATATCCAGGACAGCGTCATGATGATCCGGGCGCAGCCAGTAAAGTCGCTGTTCCAGAGAATGGCTCGCATTGTTCGGGAATCCTCGGCGAGTCTGGACAAGAGCGTCCGCCTGGTGACCGTCGGCGAGACAACCGAAGTCGACAAGACGGTGATCGAACGACTCGCCGACCCCTTGACCCACATGATCCGGAATGCCGTCGACCACGGCCTGGAGAATGCGGACGACCGGATTGCCGCCGGAAAGCCCAAGGATGGGTGCATCACCTTGTTGGCAGCGCACCGATCCGGGCGCGTCATCATCGAGGTCAGCGACGATGGCCCCGGTATCGATCGTGCCCGCGTCCGGGAAATCGCCGAAACCAAGGAATTGATTTCGCCCAACCAGACGCTTTCGGATGCCGAAATCGACGCCCTGCTGTTCCTTCCCGGCTTCTCGACTGCAAAGCAGGTTTCCAACCTGTCGGGGCGCGGCGTCGGGATGGATGTCGTTCGAAACGCAATCCAGGATCTTGGCGGCCGCGTCGCCATCAGTTCGACCCCCGGAACGGGCACCACGTTCACGATTTCCCTTCCGCTCACCTTGGCGGTTCTGGACGGAATGGTGGTTGGTGCGGCCGACGAGACGTTGGTCGTACCTCTCGGTGCCATCGTCGAGACCCTGATGCTGCGGAAGGAGGACATGCGAACACTTGGACCGGAAACACAGGTCCTTCGAATTCGCGACGATTTTGTCCCGTTACTCGATCTGGGGGCGGAACTCGGATACCGGGAGCCGCTGTCAGACTACAATGGCAGCGTGGTCTTGTTGATCACCACCGATGACGGCGTCCGGGCGGCCATGATCGTGGACACAATTCACGAGCAACGTCAGGTCGTCATAAAGGGCCTGCAGGACAGCTATGGCCATGTCCCAGGCATCGCTGCAGCGACCATACTTGGGGACGGCCGGATTGCGCTGATCCTCGACCCAGTCGATCTCATGACCACGGCCAAAGGCCGCACCCGGATCCCTCACACTTGTCTCGATCTTGCAGGATGACCCAGCCATGAACGATCAAGCCACCGTTCGCAGCGACGCAAAAGAACTCGAACTTCTTTCCTTTCGCGTCGGAGAACAGGAATACTCCGTCGATATAATGTCCGTGCGCGAGATTCGCGGCTGGACGCGTCCGACTCCGCTTCCGCATTCGGCCGATTACGTCCGTGGGGTCATAAACCTCCGCGGTACTGTCTTGCCGATCGTGGACCTTGCCCGACGCCTCGCCATTCCGGTGAACGAGGCATGCGAGCGAAACGTCATCATCGTTGCAAGGGTCCGTCATCAGACCGTTGGCCTTCTCGTAGACGCAGTTTCCGATATTCTGGCAATTCCGGAATCGGACTTGCAGCCCCCGCCCGAGATGGCCGCCGACGAAGGACAGGGGTTCGTGAGATCCCTTACAATCGTTGAAGGCTCCATGCTCCGCATCCTCGATCTCGATGCCGTACTTCCCTATCCGTCGCAGGACGCCGCATGAGCTTCGTTGGCCAAATGGACCTGCCACCTGGGTCACCGTTGGTTGGAAAAGCCAGGAGCGAATTCGAACTGCTTGCCGGAATCGCTCATGAAGACGCAGGCCTTCTGATTCCGCCGGAAAAGGCGCCGATGGTCTTCGCACGGCTCGCCAAGCGTCTTCGGGCCCTTGGGATGGTGCGACGGTCGGACTATTGCGATCTGCTATTGAGCGCGGACGGAAAGACCGAACGTCGCCTTCTGATCAGCACTCTGACGACCAATGTGACGAGCTTCCTGCGCGAACCGCATCATTTCTCCACCGTTGCCCGTGATATTCTCCCCCAGTTGGCTTTGCGCGCACGGGCCGGCGGCCGGGTGCGTTTCTGGTCTGCGGGGTGCTCCTCCGGGCCAGAACCCTACTCGTTGGCGATGGTGCTTCTCGAAGGCATTCCCGACGCGCCAAACCTCGACATCCGCATTCTTGCGACCGACATCGATCCCGAGATCCTTCGGACCGCGCGCGTGGGCGAATACGACGAAGCACAGTTGAAACCCCTGAGCCAGAAGCAACGCGAGAAGCACTTCAAGCCGTTGCCGAACAGGGGATGTTTTGAAGTCTCTCCAACATTGCGCAAACTGGTTTCGTTCCGGGAGCTGAACTTGCTCGCCGCTTGGCCCATGCGCGGGCAATTCGATGCAATCTTCTGCCGAAATGTGGTGATCTATTTCGCCCAGGATACCCAAAACACCTTGTGGCCAAGATTTCAAAATGCCTGTGCGCCGGGAGGGTACGTCTTCCTCGGCCACTCGGAAAGGCTGGACCCCCGCTTTGCTCCGGAGCTCAAGTCTTGCGGAACCACAACCTATCGCCGCGAAGATCCGGCGTTCACTGGAAAGGAATAGCCGATTGGCACTCAGGGACCTCCTCCATGTCATGGTCGTGGACGACATGTCGACAAGCCGGGGCCTGATCCTTCAGGCGCTGGATGCCTTCGGAATCCGGAACGTCCAGCACGCGTCTGACGGCGCATCCGCCCTGGCGGCGCTTGGCAGCAAGCCCGCGCACCTTGTCATTTCCGACTACAACATGCCAGGCATGGATGGGCTGCACCTGCTTCAGGCCTTGAGGCAGGACCCCAAGTTGAAGTCTACTGGGTTCATCTTGATTACAGGGAAGGCGGAACGTCCGATCATCGAAGCTGGCCAAAGGCTTGGAATGAACAACTTCATCAAGAAGCCGTTTTCGCCGCCAGACCTGCAGAAATGTATCGAAGCCGTGGTCGGACGTCTATGAGGGATCCCATCGACCACGAAATGTCATCATCCCCCCGGGATAGAACAGCCGTGTGTGCAACATCGATCCCCGAAGAGATCATCGGCCGGATGGCGCGTGAACTGTCCGTTCTCGGAAGTCAATTGGCGACCTTCCAGCATGATTTGTCCGAAATCCTCGAACAGGCACATGTGTCGCCCGAACTGATGCGCCGATTGCAATATCTTGATGGCGCAACCCAGATCCTGGAGGATCTCGCAAGGGCATCGGAAATTCTTTCCGACCCTCGCCAGGCCGGAACGCCAGGTGCCCTGTCCGCGGCGTTCACGCTCGGGGATCTCCGCAAGAGGATTTGCAGTGACACCGGCGGTGCCTCCACCAAGGTCGAGTGCGGGAACGTCAATCTGTTCTGAAGCTGTCTGACCGTCCGCCAGCCTTGACGACCCACCCCGTGGCATCGGGGCGTCTTGCCCGAAGACGGGCCGGGTTGCGGTCAGAACAGCTCGACGTCCGATGTCGCAGGTCTGGTCCGTTGAACCGGATTCTCCATGATTGGTGAATTGATCAGGAATTGCTGACGCGCCCTTCCACTAGCTGGCCAGAATTGCACGCGCCGCCCATTCGAACCGCCCAGGCTTATGCCGACACAGGGAATTTCTTCACGTTCAAAGAAGCCCCTTGCAAAGGCGGAATTGCGCGCGCCGATGTCACTGAGACCTTCGATCATGCGCGCTCCGCCAAACAGCTTTCCTTGCAGTCGACGCCGGCAGACTCCCTGCTGCAAAAGCCCATTGATCAGAAGCTCCATTGCATTTGTGCCGTGATAGGCCATGCGCAAATCGGTCGTGTCGTCATCGGGCAGCAGAATATGGTTCATTCCTCCGATCCCCATTTTCGGATCCCACAGACAGGTTGCGACGCAGGACCCAAGCACCGCCGTGATCATTGTGTCGGCGCAGCTTGAGATTGCCTGTTCTCCTTGCGCGACATGGAGTGTCTTGGGCGAAATCGGCATCCTACTTCCCGTCACACGGTTGCGTTGACGACCGTTTCGTCTGTTGCAGGACATGACCGGCAATCCGATCGAGGTCCAGGCTCTTGCAGACGGCACCCAGTTCTACGGCAACCCGCGGCATCCCGTAGACGACACAACTCTCCCGGTCCTGCGCAATCGTATGCGCGCCCAAGGCTCGAAGCTCAGCCATTCCGTCTGCCCCGTCACGCCCCATTCCCGTCAACAACACAGCGACAACACGCCGAGCCAGTGTGCACCCGGACCGAAAGAGAACATCGACCGAAGGACGGTGTCCGCACACCTTCGGCCCTTGCTGCAGACGACAACGCCAATCGGCATTCCGTTCGGCAACGACAAGATGATGCGGGCCGCCGGGAGCGATGCGAACCATGCCGGGACCGATCGGCTCGCCATCCCGGGCCAAGGCCACACTCGGTGAAATCCGCCGATCCAATCGCTCTGCGAAGCTGGCCAGAAAGGTCTCGGGCATGTGTTGGGACACCAGAACAGGTGGGCAGTTGGATGGCATCTGCCCAAGGATCCGTTCAAGGGCGTCAACCCCTCCCGTGCTTGCCCCGATCATGACGAGATTGCCATTCCACCGGTAGTCCAGTGGCGGACCTTGTACAATTGCCAGACGAGTCTGGATGTGGGCCGAGGCCGCCATGAAAACGCTCTCGGCCAACTCTGCCATCGAATCCGGTGCATCTGCTCGGGGCTTCCCTATGCAATCGACCGCCCCCAATGACAGGGCCTCAACGGCAGCCGCACTTCCTCGGTGGGTCTCGGTGGAGAGCATGACCACCGGCATCGGCCGCAGGCGCATCAACTTGTCCAGGAAGGTCAACCCATCCATCCGTGGCATTTCCACGTCCAAGGTCAGCACATCAGGATTCGTTCGCTTGATGATCTCCCGGGCCTCGAACGGGTCGGATGCCTGACCAACGACCACAAAGCGACCATCGTCTCGCAACTTCTGTCCGACCAGTTGCCGCATCGCGGCAGAGTCATCGACAATCACAACTTTTTTTCTGTTCATCATCCGTCAATCACCTGGTCTGAAATGATGTCGGGCTGCAGTTTTCCCGACAGCTTGTCCGAGGAGATCAGAACTCCTCCCAATCCGCATCCAGCTCGGCCTCGGCCTTCCGGGCGGTGTTGCCGGCAACCGCCGTCCTGTACCGGGCAGTCTCGACAGGTGCGGGCACCGCCACCTTGACGGGGTGACGCATGGGTTCCACGCCGGTCTTGAAGCTGGACATCGTTTCGGCCAAGGCCGTTGCTTCACGCGTCAAGGCGTGGCTGGCCGCAGTGGTCTGTTCGAACATCGCGGCGTTTTGCTGGGTGACCTGGTCCAGCTGGTTGACGGCGGTATTGATCTCGGCCAGCCCTGTGGATTGCTCCTTGGACGACAACGCAATCTCGGAGGCGTGTCCCGCGATGCCGGAGACGCTATCAACGATGCGCTTCAACGCGTCCCCGGTTTCACCGACCAATGCCACCCCACGTTTGACGTGCTCGCTGCTCGTCGAAATCAGATCACTGATCTCGCGGGCCGCCGCCGATGAGCGTTGCGCAAGACTGCGAACCTCGGAGGCGACAACCGCAAACCCCCGGCCCGCCTCCCCGGCCCGCGCGGCCTCCACACCGGCATTGAGCGCCAGAAGGTTGGTCTGGAAGGCGATGTCGTCGATCACGCCGATGATCTTGGAGATCCTCTCGGAGGAAGACGCGATTTCGCCCATCGCCATCACCGCCTGCTCCACGACGACGCCGCTCTTTTCGGCATTGCTGCGGGCCTCCCCAACCACGTCGTTGGCGCGTGCGGCTCCGTCCGCTGCCGAACTGACGCTCGAGGTCAGTTGGTCGAGTGCGGCAGCGGTCTCTTCGAGGGTTGCTGCCTGCTTTTCGGTTCGCCGGGAAAGGTCCTCTGCCGCCGAGTTTATTTCAGTCGACTCGTTCTGGATGGACGTCGCGTTTTCGGCGACCCGGACCATCGCTTCCAGCAAGCGGCGGACCGAAATGTTGAAGTCCTGCCGAAGTTGTTCGTAGTCCGAGACAAAGGCGTTCTCGATGGAGACGGTCAGGTTGCCCTCTGCCAGTTCGTTGAGCCCGATACGCAGCGCATCGACGACCTCGGCCTGGGCTCGCTCCATTTCCTCGCGGGTTTGCTCCGCAGTTCGCAGATCCTGCGTGGCGAGGGTCGTGTCTGTCCCCATGAACAGGTGCCGGATCGGAGCGTTGTTCTTGTCCAGGACAGGACTGATACTGCCGTCCAGCCAGCAATCCTTGCCAGTGGAAGTCTGCAGGCGGAACGTTCCGGATACCGCACGCCCCGCGCGAAGTCGGGACCAGACCTCGTCGTCGGCAAGGTCTTCGGATTTCAGATGGTCGTTCAGCGTGTTGCCGAGGATGTCGTCGCCCCCTGACCCAACCATTCCCGCGAAGTTCTCGTTGATCTTGACCAGTTTCCCGTCCGGCGTGGTCTGCGCGGTGACGAGGTTTGTGTCGATGGTCGCGAGCAGGGCTTTCTGAAGCCGTATCTCGGTAACATCCTGCCACTCGACAACGTTACCGATATAGGTGCCAGCGTTGTCCAGAATCGCACCGATGTGGAGCGCAAAGTTGTGTTCTCCAACCCGGATATCAGCCGTATATGGCAGATTGGCCGGATCATCGATGAGCCTGGAAACCATCTGCTGATCGCGGTGAAAGACATCCATCGTCTGGCCGACGATGGCATCGCTGTCAAAGTCGGAATAGACGGATCGAAATTCGTCTTTCAGGTCTCGTAGAACCTCCATGAGAGCCTTGTTCACGAACGATATCTTCATCTCCCGATCGACCATCATCAGCGGCGCGGACGAGCCATCCAGCGCGGCGCTCTTGATGACATTGTCATGTTCCGCGGCCCGGGCGCCGCGCAAGGTGACACGGAAGGCCTCCAGCGCACTGGCCATGTGGCCGATCTCGTCCCGGCGATCGATGCCAGGGATCTGTGTATCCAGATCACCGTCGCGAACCTGTTTCATCGCCCTTTGAACCCGCGCCAGCGGACCCGAAACTCCGCGTGAGATGAACCAGCTGAGCGCGCAGACGACCAGCAGCAGAATACTGGACTCGATCGAAACCGAAATCAGGTAGTCTCGCGACGGCGCAAACAGAACATCAACAGGTTCTTCGGCAATCGCGACCCAAGTCATCTCGCCGACCGGGACAGGGCGATAATAGACGAGTCCCTCTTCGCCGTGCAGGGTCATCTCCCGAACCGTGCCGGTGTTGCCCTCGATCGCTGCCGCAACGGACGGCTTGTCGACCCTGGTTGTCAACGCGGTCGCATCCGCCGACAGGGCGGAATCGGTTCGCAGTGCGCCGTCGCTTCCGACCAGGTAGGTCTCCGACCGTTCCGGCAGACCATAGAACGAGTTCATGATGGCATTGAGCGGTGTCGTCGATACCCGCACGACAAGGACAGCGCTGATCTCGCCCTTCCTGTCGAGAATGGGGCTCGCGACAAAGAAGGACGGCGCGCCATCGGCCAGTTCGTAGGGTTCCAGCGGCGACATGACCACCTCGCCGGGGTCTGCAGCAAGGGCTTGTTCGAACACCCGGCCAAGGCTCGTCGCCCCGGGGGTCTCCGCCACCTGGGCGCCAAAATCCTCGCCCTTTGCCACCGAGTAGAAGACATTTCCATCGGTACCGACCAGAAGCACATCCTCGACGCCATTGCGTTCTACGTAGTCGACGAATTGTGTGTGGAAATGAGCGTGGTTCGTGGTGTATTGCGATCCGTCGGTGGCCGACTGGAGCTTGTGCCGTTCTCCGACCGGGTGCGGATTGCCATCGATATACAGCGAGCGGATCTTTTGTGCCGGGTCCGTCGTGTCAATATAGCCGAAGGCGCGCCCGAGCGCCGTCGCGGCCTGCTGGGTTGTCTTCAACCCGGCCTGCATTTCCGCATCGGAGCGCAGATCGTCGACCAGTTTCGTCAATTCCAGTACGCGCGAATTCGTAGCCAGTTCAAGCCGCCCCGTCGCGTCCTCGATCGACTGGGCCCGCATGTCGAGCCAGGCAAGCACCGCAGTGATCGAGATCGCCACCCAGGCGACAAACACCATGAAAAATGGCAGCTTGATCGAAAGTCGAAGGTTTCTCATTAGTCGCATGAATTGGGCTCCCAATCATTCTTGCCCGGGCACACCGTGCCAAAATCAGGGCCGTCGCCAGATGCGGCGATGGTCGGTTTCGCGGGCCACTCTTGCCGCAAGCGATGAATTTTCGCTTAAATCCCGACCGATACCACCGAAGCCGGAGCCAGGATCGCCCGGGAGCATCACTTGACCTGTGTCATGCCGCCGGGCTTGGAATGCGCGCTAGGATCATCCCGAGCACAAGACCTTGGACGCAACGCGGGGGTCGGCATGCCGGAACGGAGATTCAGGATGATCAAACGCGACGTGGAAAGACTGTTGGCCGAGCATCCCGATTTTCACGCCTTCGATGCAGCGGAACGCCAGAAGCTGGCCAGCCATGCCGCCGAGGAGACCTATGTCGCGGGTACCACCATTTTCATGGAGGACGATGCGGCCGACTCGGTCATGCTGATTCTGGAGGGACAGGTCGACGTTCAAACAGCCTTGACGGGCCAGACGCCCATCGTGGTCGAACGGTTGGGTCCGGGCGACATGCTTGGCTGGTCCTGGCTGCTGCCGCCCTTCCGCCGCATGTCCGATGCGCTGGCGACCTCCGATGTCCGTGTGGTTGCGCTGGACGCCACCGGGGTCCGAAGCCTGTGTCACGTGCATCCGGACCTGGGCTATCGCCTGTACCAGGCCTGGCTGCCACATCTGGCAGACCGTTTCCGAGCTCAGAGGCTGCGATTGTTGGCGTTGCTCGCCGAGCCAAGGGCCTGAATGCACGCCGGCCTTCATCTTACCGGGCTACCTGTGATAGGTCTCGGGAAACCGCCAGACGACGGGACCAGCCATGCAGATTGCCTATATCACTTCGGACATTCCGGGCGAAATGAACGCCACGCTGCGCGGCCTCGCGGACCAATTGGCTGGCTGCAACCTGCGTGCGGTCGGCGCGGTTCAGATCAACATTGATGCCGACAGCGACAGCCTGTGCGACATGGACCTGATTTTGCTGCCGGATGGGCCCCGCGTCTGCATTTCGCAACGGCTGGGGGCCGGGTCCACGGGCTGCCGCCTGGACACCGGACGGTTGGCGGAGGCCGTGCAGGCGTCTTCGGAACGGCTTCAGCGCGGTGCCGACATCGTGATCGTGAACAAGTTCGGTGGACACGAGGCCGAAGGGCGCGGCTTTCGCGATCTGATCGCCATGGCCCTGGTCGAAGAGGTCCCGGTTGTCGTCGGCGTCACGTCGGAAAAACTGGCCACCTTCGAGGAGTTCGCGGGCCCCTTCGCGTCTCCCCTGCCGTGCGACGTTCCCGCATTGCTCGCGTGGTGCCAGAGTCAGACGGCCGAGGCCTGATTAATTTATCGGCACACCCGACACGCGCCGCCCAATTAACTTGCACACCAACGGGCCGTGCCGGCGCCGCTTCGCTTGCAGGTTGAAGCCGCGACGGTTCTGGCCGACCGAGGGGCCAATGAATCTGACGCGCCCGATCCCCTGGAGCCTCTCGCAAGCCTGATGTCGGAACGCCTGTCCATCGTCGTCGTCGAAAAAGACCGAGACCGCGCCCTGTTGATCGTCGACGGATTACGCGCGTCGGGCGATCACGAAATCCATGTCATTTCGGAACAGGCCGGGCTTGCGCGACGGATCACCGAACACGCCCCTGATGTTGTGCTGATCGACGTGGCCAGCCCATCGCGGGACATGCTCGAAGAATTGACCTTGGCGTCCTCGCCGCTGGACCGCCCGGTGGCGATGTTCGTAGACCGCTCCGACGACAGCCTGACCCGCGCCGCGATCGAGGCCGGCGTGTCAGCCTATGTCGTTGATGGACTTGGCCCGGGCCGGATCAAACCCGTGCTGGACGCGGCGATCACCCGGTTTCACATGTTCCAGCGTATGCGGGCCGAACTGGCCGCCACCAAGCGGGCGCTGGAAGAACGCAAGATCATCGACCGGGCCAAAGGGATGCTGATGAAGGCCCGCGGGCTTGACGAGGATGCCGCCTATGCGCTGTTGCGCAAGACCGCGATGGCCCAGGGCAAGAAATTGGTCGATGTGGCGGAGGCGCTGGTTACCGCCGCGGCGCTGCTGTCATGAAGCATACCCAACTGCGCCTGGGATACATCCCGCTTGTCGATGCCGCGCCACTGATCATTGCGCACGAAATCGGCTTTGCCGAACAGGAGGGCCTGACGCTGGACCTGCGCGCCGCGCCATCCTGGTCGACCCTGCGGGACCTGGTGTGCCTGGGCCAGATCGAGGCCGCCCAGATGCTGGCCCCCGTCCCGGTGGCCATGGCGCTTGGCCTTGGCGGAATGCCGACCCGGCTCGACGCACTGTCGGTGCTCTCGGTCAACGGCAACGTCGTCGGGGTTTCGACCGACCTCGGCCGGCGGATGCGCGATGCTGGTCACCTGTTCGACTTTGCCGATGCCGCTGCGGCCGGACACGCTCTGATTGCCGCCGCCGGAGAGCGCCTGCGGATCGGTGTCCCGTTCCCGTTCTCCATGCATGCCGAACTGCTGTACTACTGGCTTGGCGCGCTTGGCATGTCCGCTCCGCAATCGCTTGACGTGCATACGGTCCCCCCACCGCTGATGGCCGAGGCTCTCGCCGCCGGAGAGATCGACGCCTTTTGCGTCGGCGCCCCCTGGGGTTCCATCGCGGTCGAGAACGGGGTCGCGGACCTGTTGCTGCCCACGTCCGCAATCTGGGCCTTTGCGCCGGAAAAGGTGCTGACGGTGCGCCATGACTGGGCCGAGGCAAACCCGGACCTGACGGCGCGCCTGATCCGCGCCATGTGGCGGGCGGGGCGCTGGCTGGCTGACCGGGACAACCGGCTGACGGCATCAGATATCCTGGCCCGCCCCGATTACCTCAATCTCAGCTCCGAACTGCTGGAGCGCGCCCTGACAGGGCAGCTCGTTATCTCTCCGCGGGGCGAACACCGCCACACCCCCGGGTTTCTGGAGTTCCACGCCGGGGCCGCCACCTTTCCCTGGCGCTCGCAAGCCGGGTGGATGGCGGCCCGCCTCGCGGCCCGGACCGGGCTTGACCGGTCGGGCGCCCAACGCGCCGCTCAGGGGGTCTTTCGGTCCGACCTCTACCGTGCCGCCCTGGCCGGCACCCTGGCAGATCTTCCAGGCGCGTCCGAGAAACTCGAAGGCGCACTGGCACATCCGACAGAAGTCGCCTCCGAGACCGGCACGTTGATTCTGCACCCGGACCGGTTCTTCGACGGATGCGTATTTGACCCTCACGCGCGATAACGCCCAGAAATGAGGCAGTGCGGCGGCTGTTCCCGCACCGACGCCCCATTTCAACCGCGCCCGCTGCATCACGGCATTGACCCACTTTGCAGCTGCGGCATAACTCGGGGTGTCTCCGGAACAAGGGCGTTCCACCGACAGGCACCCCGATGACGTGGGTCACCCAAGCAAAGCCGCTTGAACCGTAGTGTGCATCCTCCCGCACAGTCCGGATCATGCGGCTTTTTGTATTCCGGCGCCCTCTCCTCCCCGAAACGCGCCACCGACAGACGAGGAAGACAGCAAATGAAACAGACCCTTACACTGGCACTTGCCGCCACCACCGCCCTCTGCACACCAGCCCTGGCCGAGATGCTGGACGTGGAGAAGGACGAACTGACCTTCGGCTTCATCAAGCTGACCGACATGGCCCCGCTCGCGGTGGCCTACGAGAAAGGTTATTTCGAGGACGAAGGCCTGTTCGTCACCTTGGAGGCGCAGGCCAACTGGAAGGTCCTGCTCGACGGCGTGATCGGCGGCCAGCTTGACGGCGCCCACATGCTCGCCGGCCAACCGCTCGCCGCGACCATCGGCTTCGGAACCGAGGCCCACATCATCACGCCTTTCTCGATGGACCTGAACGGCAACGGTATCACCGTGTCGAACGAGATCTGGGCGATGATGAAAGAACACGTGCCGCACGAGGACGGCAAACCGGTTCACCCGATCTCGGCCACCGCGCTGAAGCCGGTCGTCGAAGCATTCGCCGATGAGGGCAAGCCCTTCAACATGGGCATGGTCTTCCCGGTCTCCACCCATAATTACGAACTTCGCTATTGGCTCGCTGCCGGCGGCATCAAGCCGGGCTACTACTCCCCCGAGGACGTGACCGGCCAGATCGACGCCGAGGTGCTGCTCTCCGTCACCCCGCCGCCGCAAATGCCCGCCACGATGGAAGCCGGCACGATCTACGGCTATTGCGTTGGTGAACCGTGGAACCAGCAGGCCGTGTTCAAGGGCATCGGCGTGCCTGTCATCACCGATTACGAGCTCTGGAAGAACAACCCGGAAAAGGTCTTCGGCATCTCCGCCGCCTTCCAGGAAGAGAACCCCCAGACCACCATCGCCGTCACCAAGGCGCTGATCCGGGCCGCCATGTGGCTCGACGAGAACGACAACGCCAACCGTCCGGAGGCGGTGGAGATCCTGTCGCGCTCCGAATACGTCGGCGCCGATTACGACGTGATCGCCAACTCGATGACCGGCACCTTCGAATACGAGAAGGGCGACACCCGCGACGTTCCCGATTTCAACGTGTTCTTCCGCTACCACGCAACCTACCCCTACTATTCCGACGCGATCTGGTACCTGACCCAGATGCGCCGCTGGGGCCAGATCGCCGAGGCAAAGCCCGACAGCTGGTACGACGAGGTCGCCAAGTCGGTCTACAAGCCGGAAATCTACCTCGCCGCCGCCGAGAGCCTGATCGACGATGGGTTGGCCACCAGGGACATGTTCGACTTTGAAACCGACGGTTACAAGGCCCCGACCCCGGCCGAGGATATCATCGACGGCATCGCCTATGACGGCCGCACCCCCAACACCTATCTCGACAGCCTGCCCATCGGGTTGAAGGGTGCCCAGACCGTCGTCGGGAACCAGGTACAGGGCTGACCCCCGCAATACAGTCCCGGTTCCGCCACACGCGGGACCGGGGTCCGCTCCTCCGCGAATTGCCCCTGACGGGATGGCGGGCGGGGCGATGCTCCACTTGGAGCGAGCGACGGACCCGCCATCCAGCACCGACAAAGATCGAGGATCAGATCCAATGACCGCCATTGACCCCGACAGCCTGAGCGCCGCCGAGGCACAGGAAGCCCGCAAGGCCCGGCGCTTCACCCGCATCAACAAGGCCGACTCCTGGTTCAAGGTTCTTGGCCTCAGCTTCATGACGCCGCTGCTCAAGGCCCTTGCCGGTGACAACCCCAAGGCACAGCTCAAGGAAGTCTGGTTGCTGCTGGGTGTCCCGCTCACTGCGATCGTTCTGTTCCTGCTCCTCTGGGCGGCGCTGGCCCCCAAGGTACAGACGTCGCTCGGCGCGGTTCCCGGTCCCGCGCAGGTCTGGGAGCAGGTCGAGAACCTGCACGCCGATGCCGAACGCGAGTGGCAGAAGGAACAGGAATTCTACGTCCGCCAGGACGAACGCAACGCCAAGCTTGCTGCCGCGGGCAAGGCCGACAAGGTCAAGCACCGCGACTACACCGGCAAGCCGACCTACTACGCCCAGATCTGGACCTCCATCAAGACCGTGTTCTTCGGGTTCCTGCTGGCGTCCCTGGCCGCCATCCCGCTGGGGATCCTTGCCGGTCTTTCCCGCGTCGGGGACGCCGCCCTCAACCCGATCATCCAGATCTTCAAACCCGTCTCGCCACTGGCCTGGTTGCCCATCGTCACCATGATCGTCTCGGCCACCGTCACCAACAATGACGGCATGTTCAGCAAGTCCTTCCTGATTTCGGCCATCACCGTCACGCTCTGCTCGCTCTGGCCGACGCTCATCAACACGTCGCTCGGGGTCGCCTCGATCGACAAGGATCTGGTGAACGTCTCCAAGGTGCTCAAGATGAACACCTGGACCAAGATAACCAAGCTGGTCCTGCCCTCGGCCCTGCCGCTGATCTTCACCGGCCTGCGCCTGTCGCTCGGGGTCGGATGGATGGTGTTGATCGCCGCCGAAATGCTGGCACAGAACCCCGGCCTTGGGAAATTCGTCTGGGACGAGTTCCAGAACGGCTCCAGCCAGTCGCTCGCCAAGATCATGGTCGCGGTCTTCACCATCGGCATTATCGGCTTCCTGCTGGACCGGCTGATGTATGCGCTGCAGTCGCTCTTCACATTCTCGAACAACCGGTGATCCGCATGAGCATCCTCAAGTTCGAAAACGTCTCCAAGTCCTTCGGTGAAGGCACGGCAAAATCGGATGTCCTCAAGGACATCAACCTCGACGTGCAGGAAGGCGAGTTTCTTGTCCTGCTCGGCTTCTCCGGCACCGGCAAGACGACGTTGATCAACCTGATGGCGGGCCTCGAAATCCCCTCCTCCGGCACCGTCACGTTCAAGGGCAAGCCGATCACCGGGCCGGGCCGCGAACGCGGCGTGATCTTCCAGAACTACTCGCTGATGCCGTGGCTCACCGTGGCCGGAAACGTGCAACTGGCGGTGGACACGGTCTTTCCCCGCATGCCCAAGGCGGAAAAGGCCGAAAAGGTTGCCAAATACGTCTCGATGGTGGGCCTTTCCCATGCCGCCGCCCGCCGCCCGGCGGAATTGTCCGGCGGCATGCGCCAGCGGGTCAACGTCGCCCGCGCGCTGGCCATGTCCCCCGAGGTTCTGTTGCTGGACGAACCGCTCTCGGCGCTGGATGCGTTGACCCGCGCCAACCTTGCCGACGAGATCGAGCACATCTGGGAAGCCGACAAGAAGACCTGCGTTCTCATCACCAATGACGTGGACGAGGCCATCCTGCTGGCCGACCGCATCATCGCCCTCACGCCCGAGGGGACCCTGGGCAAGGAGTTCCGCGTCACCATTCCCCGCACCCGCGAGCGGACGGAGATGAACCACGATCCGGAGTTCCACCGCCTGCGCGCCGACGTCACCAAGTACCTCATGGATGTCGGGATCCAGGCCAAGTCCGAGGAAACACGGTTGCTGCCCAATGTCACCGCAATCCACCACGAGGTGCCGGCGGCGCTAAAGGGCTCCCAGGGATCAACAAGAATAGACAAGTATTTGGAATTCAGCCAGATTCACAAGATCTACCCGACCCCCAAGGGCCCCTTGACCGTGGTCGAGGACTTCAACCTCAAGCTCGACAAGGGCGAATTCATCTCGCTGATCGGCCACTCCGGGTGTGGCAAGTCCACCGTCCTGACAATGGCCGCCGGTCTCAACGGGATCTCAAAGGGCGTGATCAACCTTGACGGGCGCGGTGTTGTCGGCGCCGATCCCGAACGCGCCGTGGTCTTCCAGTCACCCTCGCTCTTCCCTTGGCTCACCGCCAAGGAAAACGTCTCGATCGGCGTGGACAAGGTCTATCCCCGCGCCTCTCAGGCGGAGCGTCAGGACGTGGTCGAATACTACCTCGAACGGGTCGGGCTGGCCGACAGCATGGACAAATCCGCCATCTCGCTCTCCAACGGCATGAAACAGCGCGTCGGCATCGCCCGTGCCTTTGCCCTCAGCCCGAAACTCCTGCTGCTCGACGAACCCTTCGGCATGCTCGACAGCCTCACCCGCTGGGAGCTTCAGGAAGTGCTGATGGAGGTCTGGTCACGCACCAAGGTCACCGCGATCTGCGTCACCCATGACGTCGACGAGGCGATCCTGCTGGCCGACCGCGTGGTGATGATGACCAACGGCCCTCAGGCAACGATCGGCAAGATCACCAAGGTCGACCTGCCGCGCCCGCGCACCCGCAAGGCGCTGCTGGAGCATCCGGATTACTACAACTATCGCCAGGAAGTCTTGGATTTCCTTGAGGAATACGAACACGGGGCCAAGCCGAAACAGCCAGCCACCCCCAAGGCGATCGCAGCGGAGTGAAAGACATGAAACAGAGACTCGTCGTCATCGGCGCGGGCATGGCCTCCGGCCGCGCGCTGGAACACCTCTTTGCCGCAGATCGCGATGGATGGGATGTCACGCTCTTCAACGCAGAGCCGCGTGGCAACTACAACCGCATCATGCTCTCGCCGGTTCTGTCGGGCGAAAAGGCCTTCCCCGAGATCGTCACCCATGACGACACATGGTATGAGGAAAACGGTGTAACCTGCCGCTTTGGCGAGAAAGTCACCCATATCGACCGCGCGGCCAAAACCGTGACGGGTGAAACGGGCGCCCCGCTGGCCTATGACAAGCTGCTGGTGGCCACCGGCTCCAACCCCTTCATCATCCCCCTTCCGGGACACGATCTGGACGGCGTCATCGCCTATCGCGACCTGGAAGACACCAACGCGATGATCCAAGCCGCCGCCAGACCGGGCAGCAAGGCAGTCGTCATCGGCGGCGGGCTGCTCGGGCTCGAAGCCGCCGCCGGCCTCAAGCTGCGCGGGATGGATGTGACGGTCGTTCACCTGATGGGCCACCTGATGGAGCGCCAACTGGACGAGGCCGCCGGCTATCTGCTGCGCAAGGCCTTGGTGGACCGGGGCATCAACGTGCTGTGCTCTTCCAACTCGAAACAGATCCTCGGCCGGGACGGCAAGGTGACGGCACTGATGCTGGAAGACGGCACCGAGCTGCCGTGTGACATCCTTGTCATGGCGGTCGGAATTCGCCCCAATACCGGGCTCGCCGCCGAGGCCGGGTTGGCCACCGGTCGAGGCATTCACGTGGATGACCACATGCTCACCTCCGACCCGGATGTGCTCGCTGTTGGCGAATGCGTGGAGCACAACGGCGCCATCTTTGGCCTCGTGGCCCCGCTCTATGATCAAGCCAGGGTCGCCGCCCAGACGCTGCTTGGCGAACCAGCGCATTTCGTGCCGAGAGAAGTCTCGACCAAGCTCAAGGTCACCGGCTGCGACCTGTTCTCGGCCGGCGATTTCGGCGACGGCGACGACCGCGAGGACATTGTCTTTCGGGACCCCGCTCGCGGCGTCTACAAGCGCCTGATCCTCAGGGACAACAAGATCATCGGGGCGGTCATGTATGGCGACACCGCCGACAGCTCCTGGTTCTTCGGCCTGATGAAGGACGAGGAGGACATCGCGGAGATGCGCGAGACGCTGATCTTTGGCCCCGCCTACCAGGGGGGTGACCCGCTGGACCCTACGGCGGCCGTTGCAGCCTTGCCGGCTGACGCAGAAATCTGTGGTTGCAACGGCGTTTCCAAGGGCGACATCGTCGCCGCGATCCAGGGCGGAGCCAATGATCTGGCGGCTGTGCGCGCCACCACCAAGGCATCCGGCTCCTGCGGAACCTGCACGGGCCTCGTCGAACAGGTGCTGGGCGTCACGCTGGGGGACGACTTTGTCATCCCCGCTGCCCAGAGCATCTGCGGCTGTAGCGATCACAGCCACGAAGACATCCGCCGCCTGATCAAGTCACGGGAGTTGAAATCGCAGGCCGCCGTCTGGCAGGAGCTTGCCTGGAAAACCCGGGACGGCTGTCACACTTGCCGCCCCGCCATCAACTATTACCTGCTGGCCGACTGGCCGCTGGAATACCAGGACGACCCCCAATCGCGCTTTATCAACGAGCGCAAGCACGCCAACATCCAGAAGGACGGCACCTTTTCCGTCGTTCCGCGCATGTTCGGCGGCATGACCACCTCGGACGAATTGCGCGCCATCGCCGACGCCGCCGACAAGTACGACGTGCCCACGATCCACGTCACTGGCGGGCAACGTATCGACCTGCTCGGGGTCAAGGGTGAGGACCTGCCGGCCATCTGGGCCGACCTGAACCGCGCTGGAATGGTCTCCGGGCACGCCTATTCCAAGGGGCTGCGCACCGTGAAGACCTGTGTCGGCAAAGATCATTGCCGGTTTGGCACACGGGACAGCTCCGGCCTCGGCATCAAGCTTGAACAGACGCTTTGGGGCGCCTGGTCGCCGCACAAGTTCAAGCTCGCCGTCTCTGGCTGCCCGCGCAACTGCGCCGAAGCCACCTGCAAGGACCTCGGCGTGATCTGCGTCGACAGCGGCTACCAGATCGGGGTTGGCGGTGCCGCAGGAATGGATCTCAAGCAGACCGAACCGCTGGCACAGGTCGCCAGCGAACAGGAGGCCATCGACATCACGATCGCCTTCTACCAACTCTACCGCGAGACCGCGAAATACCTCGACCGTCCGTACAAGTGGATCGCCAAGGTCGGCCTCGACTGGGTCAAGGAACGGGTCATCGACGACCTCGACATGCGACAGGCCCTGATTGACCGCTTCGCAATCTCGCAGAGCGTCTATCAGAAAGACCCCTGGGCCGAACACGCCAAGGATCGTGCCGAGACCTATCAGCCCGTCGCCGACCTCACCCTCCAGGCCGCCGAATAGGCGTCTTCTGTCCCAAATTACCCGGGTGTCGCGATACGGCCGCGACAGGGGCAAGGCCCCTTTCCCGAGCCCTGCAAGGAACCGGACCATGACCAACTGGATCGATATCGGCGCCCTCGACGACATCCCCCCGCGCGGCGCCCGCGTGGTGCGCACGGCGCACGGATGCGTCGCCATCTTCCGCACCGGCGATGATCAGGTCTTCGCCCTCGACGATCGTTGCCCGCACAAGGGCGGCCCGCTTTCCGAGGGCATCGTGCACGGAGCCTCGGTCACCTGTCCGCTGCACAACTGGGTGTTCTCGCTTGAAACCGGCCTCGCCCAGGGTGCCGACGAGGGAAGTGTCCCCAGCTACTCGGCCCGCGTGGACTCGGGGCGTATCCTGATCGACGCTGCCCAGCTCTCGGGGCAGCTCTCTGACCGGAGCGCCGCCTGATGGACGGCGGCACGCGCCCGACCGCGTTCACCCGGGCCGAGGGCCGCCTGGCAACCTGCACGACCTGCCCCTATTGCGGCGTGGGCTGCGGCGTTAATGCCGAGCCTGACGGGCTTGGCGGCCTGACCGTCACCGGCGACGCCACCCACCCAGCCAACAACGGAAAGCTCTGCTCCAAGGGATCCGCCCTTGGCGAAACCACCTCGCTCGACGACCGCCTGCTCGCTCCGCAGGTTCGCGGTCGCGACGCTGGCTGGTCGGACGCGCTCGACCTTGTCGCCACGAAATTCCGCAAGACCATCGAGACCCACGGCCCCGATTCCGTTGCCTTCTACGTCTCCGGTCAACTTCTGACCGAGGATTATTACGTCGCCAACAAGCTGATCAAGGGGTTCATCGGTTCTGCCAATATCGACACCAATTCCCGCCTGTGCATGGCCTCATCCGTCGCCGGACACAAACGGGCCTTTGGCACCGACACGGTTCCGGGCCTCTACGAAGATCTGGATCAGGCCGAACTGGTGGTGCTCACCGGATCCAACCTTGCCTGGTGTCATCCGGTCCTGTTCCAGCGCCTTGCGGCTGCAAAGAAGAGCAACCCAGGCCTCAAGGTCGTCAATATCGATCCTCGCCGCACGGCCACCTCCGACATCGCCGACCTGCACCTGTCCGTCACACCCGGTGGCGATGTGGCGCTGTTCAACAGCCTGTTGTGCCACCTCGCAGACACCAACCGCATCGACGACGAGTATGTTGGCACCCATGTGACCGGGTTCGAGGCCGCGCTTGAGGCGGCCCGCGCCGACGACCCTGCCGCCTCCGGCCTCAGCCACGGCGAGTTGGAGGCGTTTCACGACCTCTGGGCGGGCACCGAAAGGGTCGTGACGGTCTATTCCCAGGGCGTGAACCAGTCGTCCTCGGGCACGGACAAGGTCAACGCCATTCTCAACTGCCATCTGGCGAGCGGGCGCATCGGCAAACTCGGCATGGGACCGTTCTCGGTCACCGGCCAACCCAATGCCATGGGTGGCCGCGAGGTCGGCGGGCTGGCGAACATGCTCGCCTGCCACCTCGATATCGAAGACGCCAGCCACCGGGCCGCCGTGCAGGCATTCTGGGATGCCCCGGCCATGCCGGAGACCGCCGGGCTCAAGGCCGTCGACATGTTTCGCGCTGTCGAAGACGGGCGGATCAAGGCGCTCTGGATCATGTGCACCAACCCGGCCGTGTCGATGCCCGACGCGGACCGGGTCCGGGACGCCATCGCGGGGTGTGACTTTGTCGTCGTGTCCGATGTCACCGCCAATACCGATACGGCCCGGCTGGCCGACGTGGTGTTGCCGGCGACGGGTTGGGGCGAAAAGGACGGCACGGTTACCAATTCGGAACGTTGCATCAGCCGACAGCGGGCGGTTTTGCCGCCGGCGGGGGCCGCGCGCCCCGATTGGCAGATCATCTGCGATGTCGCCGCCCGGATGGGATGGGGCGCGTCCTTCGACTATTCCGGGCCGGCGGCGATCTTTCGCGAACATGCCGCCCTGTCGGGCATCGCCGGCGGGCTGGGACGGGATTTCGATATCTCCGGCGTGGCAGGGGTCACCGATGCCGAGTATGACGCCCTTCGCCCGTTCCATTGGCCCATGACCGCAGACCGACAGGGCGGCCGGTTCTTTGCCGATGGCGGGTTCTTCACCCCGGACGGCAAGGCCCGGATGCTGCCGTTGACCCACCGCGCGCCAGCGTCGGTACCTGACAAGGATGCGCCATACCTGTTCAACACCGGGCGGGTTCGGGACCATTGGCACACGATGACCCGCACCGCAAAGTCTCCGCGCCTGAGCCAGCATATCGCCGAGCCCTTCCTCGAAATCCACCCAACGGATGCAGCGGCCCTGGAATTGGCACCGGCGTCCCTCGCCGAGGTCAGCAACCCGTTGGGCCGGGCCGTGCTGCGCGTGTTGATCTCGGACCGGATGCAGCCCGGGCAGGTTTTTGCGCCGATGCACTGGACCGGTGAAACCGCCCCCAGCGGGCGGGTGGATGCGCTTGTTGCCCCCGTCACCGACCCAATCAGCGGCCAGCCCGAAAGCAAGGCAAGCACCGTGGCGATCCGACCCTTTGCCGCCGCCTGGTATGGCTTTGCCATCGCTGCGGGACCGGTCCGGCCAGACACCGCCTATTGGGCAAAGGCACAGACCCGGGGCGGCTGGCGCGTGGAACTGGCCGGCGACACCAACCCCGACGATTGGGAGGCCACCGCGCGAGACCTGTTCGGGCTGTCGGAGGAGGTTCCGGCAGTCACGCTCATCGACCCCTCGCGTGGTCTGGCGCGGCTGGCGTTTCTGCAGAACGGTCGTTTGGTGGCGGCGCTCTATGCCGGGCCGCGACCGGTTGGGGTGTCTCGCAGCTTTTTGTCAGCGCGCCTCGGTGCCGAAGCTGATGGCGCGATCCTGTCAGGCCGCCCGGGCGCCGACATTCCAGACCCCGGCGCCACGGTCTGTGCCTGTTTTGATGTCGGATTGAACACCATCCTGTCGGCAATCGAGATCGGCGGCCTGACCGATGTCGACCAGATCGGCGCCGCCCTTCAGGCTGGCAGCAACTGTGGGTCCTGCAAGCCGGAGCTTCAGGCCCTGCTGGATCGGTCACCGCCCGCACTCGCGGCGGAATGAACACGCCAATGCCAACGAAACACCGTGCCGGGGCTGGCGAGCCGGCACGGTGCAATCCGGTCTGCCGTCACGTATCTCGCACCATCCTTCCAACCCACACACCAGCCCCGGACGCGATCACGTTGGTGTGACTGCACCAGTGCCAGACCGAATCCGCCGGAAAGATTTTTGGGCCGACCGCGATTTCGTGCTACCTTATGGACACGCTCGAACAGGGAGATACAGAAATGAACCTCAAGACACCTCTTGCCGCCCTCGCTCTGATGCTTCTTCCGGCGATGGCCATTGCCGAAGGCTGCGGCTTCCAGCACATGAACGAAACCGCCAGCCAGTGCCCCGATGGGCACGCCTATGACAAGACCTCCGGCGCTTGCGTCAAACAGACCACAAGCTAGGCCGCGCCAGACCCTGTCCGGTGCCGTCACGTTGACCGGACCCGTTGGCCATGCAGGCCCGCCGTTCTTCGGCGGGCACGTTTTCAATGTTGTTTTTTCATATTCCGGAGCCCCCAATGCACCTCCTGACGACCTCCGCTTTTTGCCTGGCCATCCTGTCCGGCGGCGCCTTTGCAGCGGCCAGTGACAGCGATTCACCACCCGCGACGACCAAAACAACCGCCCAATGTACCAATGGGAAGGTCTGGGACACATCCAGCAAGTCCTGCGTCACGCCGAAGAACAGCAGCCTGAGTGACGAGTCCCTGTATCAGGCCGCGCGCGAGCTGGCCTATGATGGGCAGTATCACCAGGCCTTGACGGTTCTGGACGCGATGCCGGATCAAGCCGACGACCGGGTGCTGACATATCGAGGCTTCGCGCATCGCAAGATGGGCCAGACCACGGTCGCCATGGAGTGGTATCGCAAGGCGCTGGACCGCAATCCCGACAACCTGCTGGCGCGGTCCTATATGGGACAGGGCTTGCTGATGGATGGCGACCTTCTGGGCGCGCGGTCGCAACTGCTGGAAATCCGCGCCCGCGGCGGCAAAGGCAGCTGGCCGGAACTCGCCCTGCTGAAAACAATCGAGACCGGCACGGCACCCAATTACTAGGGGCACGCGGTAACCCTGCCTTAAACCCCCTGCCCTAGGCTCTGGCACATCGACGTGCTGGAGCCTGAATTGGATACCAACATCACTCCCTTACCCATTGCCTTGCCGGGCGGTGTCTCTTCGACGCCAGGCCCGAGTCGGGCGATGTCTGTCCCGGCGTCTCCTGCGCAACCGCGCATGGTGCTCAACCGACGCCAGAAGGCGGCAGTGATCGTGCAGCTTCTGCTGTCTGAGGGGGAGAAAATCCCGCTGGAGGCGCTTCCGGACGACCTGCAAGCCGCGCTGACAAGCCAACTGGGCGAAATGCGCACCATCGACAGAGACACCCTGCATTCGGTGGTGGGCGAATTTGTCGACGACATGGACTCGATCGGGCTGACCTTCCCCGGCGACATTGCCGGAGCGCTTGGCGTGATGGACGGGCACATAAGCCCGGCAACCTCCGCGCGCCTGCGCCGCGAGGCCGGCGTGGCGGCGCGCGGCGACCCGTGGGAACGGATCGCGGGCCTGTCCGCGGATCGCCTGATTCGCGTCCTTGAAGAAGAAAGCATCGAGGTCGGCGCCGTCATGCTGTCCAAGCTGACCGTGTCGTTGGCCGCCGAACTTCTGGGCATGCTGCCTGGCCAGCAAGCCCGCGAGCTGTCCTATGCCATTTCGCGTACCGGCAAGGTCGTGCCGGAAACAGTTCAAAGAATCGGATTGTCGCTGGCCGCCCAACTGGATGCCGAACCGATCCGTGCCTTCGAGAGCGGCCCGGTCGAGCGCATCGGCGCCATCCTGAATTTCAGCCGCGCCGCCACCCGCGACGACGTTCTGGCCGGCCTGGACGAGACCGACGCGGAATTCGCGGCCGAGGTGCGTCGGGCAATTTTCACCTTCGCCAACATCCCGGCCCGGATCACCCAACGCGACATTCCAAGGGTCGTCCGTGGGATCGACCAGCCAATGCTCGTGTCTGCCCTTGGCTTCTGCACAGGCGTTTCGACCATGGAGACGGCGCGGGATTACATCCTCGAAAACATGTCCAAACGCATGGCCGACACATTGCGCGAAGAGATCAACGAAGCCGGCAAGATCAGCGAAACGGTCGGTGAAGAGGCAATGAACGCCGTCGTCAGCGAGATCCGCCGCCTTGTGGAAGAAGGCGAACTGCTCTTGATCGCCGAGGACGAATAGCCCCCAAAACGGCACGCGATTCAGGTCTCAGCCAGCGTCGCAAAACGACAAATGACGACACCAGTCGCGCGCCCATGGCCCGTCAGACCAAGAAGGGCTCTTCGGTGCGAATTGGCGGCCAGACCAAGTTCGCTTCGTCAACGTCCCCTCATATGGAAGTGCATTCCCGGGACCAAAAACTTGGGGTCGTCGTCGTCACTTGCTGACGGCATTTGCCTGCCTCTTCAGAATTGGTCGGATCGTTCATGCCCCGCCATGTCCGTCGAGACCGGGGTGGCCATCCTGTTGGCGGCCCCTTGGGCATGGCCACACGAGATTGGCACGCGATACTTGGACGAAAGCCCCGCAAACGCTTTCCCTTCCATCAATCAACGGGCACGATGGGTCGCGGACAAGCGCCGCGCGGAGCAAGCAGGCTTGAGGTCCGGTTTGCGGTTTCATATGTGTGCCCCGCAAGCGAGGGAAGATGCCGGCCAAACCCAGATCCGACTCAGAGTTGAGGGGCACCACCGCCGAGTGGTTGCAGGATCGCGCGCTGCGATCCGCGCTGTGGACCGCGCGCCGCCTGCCATATCACCGCCGTGTGCCGGCGTTTGGCGCGCTGGCCCGACGGGTGATCGGGTCTTTCACTGCGTTCAATGGCCGGATGCTGGAAAATCTGGACTATGTCTGGCCGGACATGCCGGAACCGAAACGCCGTGCCATTGCTGCGTCGGCTGCCGACAACGTCGGGCGGGCGCTGATCGAGCACTACTCGATGCCCGAACTCGCCAGCCGGATGGCGACGGTTGTGCCCACCGGCCCCGGGGTCGACCTGTTGCACCGATGCCAGGCGGACGGACGGCCCGTGGTCCTGATGACCGGTCATTTCGGAAACTACGAGGCCGCACGTGTCTGCCTGATCGCGCAGGGTATCGCGCTTGGCGGGCTCTATCGACCGATGGAGAACCCCTACATCAACCGCCACTACGTCGCCTCGGTCGAGTCGTTGGGCAGCGGGCCGCTGTTTCCGCAAGGACGGCAGGGAATGGGGCAATTGCTGCGGCACTTGAAAGGTGGCGGCGCGTCGATGATCCTCAACGATCTCTATGTTGGCAACGGCATCGATATGGACTTTCTCGGACGTCCCGCGATGACCAGCCTGTCAGCCGCGGAGTTGGCCCTGAAACTTGGCGCTGCACTGATCCCGTTCTACGGCATCCGCCAGCCGGATGGCCTGACGTTTGCGGTCGAGGTCGAGGCGGAAATCCCGGCCAGCGATGCCGGGACAATGACCGCAGCCTTCAACCGGTCGATCGAGGCGCGCATCACCGCGCAGCCCGAACAATGGTTCTGGATTCACCGCCGCTGGAAACGAAAATGGAACAAGGGCAAGGGGATGGAACCCGGGCTTCATCCAGCTGCCCTGCCCCGTAAGAAGTCGAAATAGCCGTCAGCGAAGCCGGCTTGCCGCAACGATCCGCCCGTTGCCGACCTTTTGCAGGACGACGGCGGCCGCATCGTCTCCTGGAACCGGGATCTCCAGATCCAGGGGGGCACCGCCGCCCCATTCACCGACTACTTCCCAGTTCGTGACAACGTTGGAATAGGTGACCGTCTTTCCGGCATTTTCGCCGCGCTCGATCGAAACGGTCTGGATCGGCACAAACCGCACCAGTTGCACAAGCATTGACCCCAGGCGGGCCTGCGTCGGAGTGGCAACAACCCGCATCCCGCCGTCGAGCGGTTCGAGCGTGATCGCGACACCCGGTCCTTCGTGCAGGTGCTTCATGACCGCATCGGCCACGTCCATCGGGCGGGCTCCGACGATCTGATCGTCGCCGCCGATCACCATCTGCGGAGTATAGATCGTCCGGCTGCCTGCCACGTGGGCATAGGCCTTTTGCCGGGTCGTGTGTTCCGGGCGGGCAAAGCTGTCGGCCCAGCCGATGTAATCCCAATAGTCGACATGCAGCGCCAGCGGCAGGACATCGCTGCGTTGCGCCAACTTGTTCAACAGCGCATCGGCCGGCGGACAGGAGGAACAGCCCTGAGAGGTGAACAGTTCGACTACCACAAGGTTGGCGGCGTCCGCGCGGGCTGCCAGAGTCTGCCCCATCAGAGCGGCGCCCGCCAAAAGGCCGGCAATCAGAACATTCGGTTTCATCGGCTGTCTTTCGGTTTCGTTGCCCGCACAGTCATACCTTCCGCCCCCCACAACAACCAATCAAGTCTCTGTGGGGTTTTGGTAACGTCGTTGCGCTCACTCAGGGTGATAGATGTTGCGATAGGGATCGGGAACGCCCGGGACGCCGTACTTGTCGTTCCAGTCCTTCGGAATTCCTCCGCTGGCCTTTTCGTATTCGACTGCGGGAACCGCTGCCATTACCGGCAACATCCTGGTCCGGATTTGAGCGCGCGAGGTCAGATCCAGCTTCCTCATCATGGATTCGACCCAGGATTTGACCTGGTCCTCGGGCACATCCAGGCAGACGGAAATCTCGCGATTGATCCTTCCGTCCAGCACCATCTGCAGGGCCACGTGTTCGGCCGGAGTCATCGCGTGCAGCGCCGCAACCATCCGCGGTGGCACCCCGGCGGCGATGCTGCCCAGTGCATCGTAAAGCCCCAGCATCCGATCGAGCTTCTGTTCGAGCCGCGCCAGCGTTGCCTCGATGCTTGCCAGCCGTGCCTCGGGGGTCTCTTCATTTTCGTCCGTCATGTTTCTCTTCCCGGCCTATCCTGGGGGCGGAGACGTCGACTCACCCCGCGCTGAGCGCGGGACGACCGCCGCGCCCCCGTCTGAAACGACTTTCGGACAGGCACGCGCGACAGGCAATCCCCCAACGCGGTGCGCGCGTATCTGCGGTGACGCAGGCAAAGGGCCCCGACAGCCCCGCCGTTACCGCAATCGGCGCCCCAAACGGTGTACCTTGGTATACAAAAAATGCCGCACCCCGCGTTTCTACCTTGATTGCAGCGCTTTCCTCAGGCAAATGCGATGCCAGCGAACCCCTGGACCTGGAAGGGAGGCCAACTCATGCCTATCACAGTCGGAAAAGATACCGCCAAGACCCGCAAGGATCTTACCGTCGGCGGCAAGACCTATTCCTATTATTCCATTCCCGCAGCACAAGCCGCCGGCCTTGGCGACTTTTCCAAGCTGCCCGCCTCGTTGAAGGTGGTGCTGGAAAACATGCTGCGCTTCGAGGATGACGGCTTCACCGTCTCCGTCGACGACATCAAGGCCTTCGCCGAATGGGGCGCCAAGGGTGGTCAGAACCCGCGCGAGATCGCCTATCGTCCGGCCCGCGTGCTGATGCAGGACTTCACCGGCGTTCCCGCCGTCGTCGACCTCGCCGCCATGCGCGACGGCATTGTCGCCCTGGGTGGCAACGCCCAGCAGATCAACCCGCTGAACCCGGTCGACCTCGTGATCGACCACTCGGTGATGATCGACGAGTTCGGCAACCCGCGCGCCTTCCAGATGAACGTGGACCGCGAGTACGAGCGCAACATGGAGCGCTACACCTTCCTCAAGTGGGGCCAGAACGCGTTCAACAATTTCCGCGTTGTGCCCCCGGGAACCGGCATCTGCCACCAGGTGAACGTCGAATACCTCGCCCAGACCGTCTGGACCGACACCGATCAAGCCGGCAACGAAGTCGCTTATCCCGACACGCTCGTTGGCACCGACAGCCACACCACCATGGTCAACGGCCTTGCCGTTCTGGGCTGGGGCGTTGGTGGAATCGAGGCCGAAGCCGCGATGCTGGGTCAGCCGATCTCCATGCTGATCCCCGAAGTCATCGGCTTCAAACTGACCGGCGATCTGCTCGAAGGCACCACCGGCACCGACCTCGTGCTCAAGGTCGTCGAGATGCTGCGCGCCAAGGGCGTTGTCGGCAAGTTCGTCGAGTTCTACGGTGAAGGTCTGGACCGCCTGCCGCTGGCCGACCGGTCGACGATCGCCAACATGGCCCCCGAATACGGCGCCACCTGTGGCTTCTTCCC
Organism: uncultured Tropicimonas sp.; assembly: GCA_947495685.1. GTDB lineage: Bacteria > Pseudomonadota > Alphaproteobacteria > Rhodobacterales > Rhodobacteraceae > Tropicimonas. The sequence continues at coordinate 13,040 of CANLZY010000015.1, read as the reverse complement.
GATCGACGACGAGACCCTGCGCTACCTGCGCAACACCGGTCGCGACGAAGACCGGATTGCCCTGGTCGAAGCCTACGCCAAGGAAAACGGCTTCTGGCGCGATGCGGACTACAGCCCGATCTACACCGACACGCTGGAGCTCGACATGGGCACCATCGTTCCCGCGATCTCCGGCCCCAAGCGTCCGCAGGACTACGTTGCCCTGACCAACGCCAAGGCCGCCTTCGAGAAAGAGATGGCCGAGACGTTCAAGCGTCCGATGGGCAAGGAAGTTCCCGTCAAGGGCGAGGACTACACGATGGAATCGGGCAAGGTCGTGATCGCCTCGATCACGTCGTGCACCAACACCTCGAACCCCTACGTGATGATCGGTGCCGGTCTGGTGGCCCGCAAGGCCGCGGCCCTCGGCATGAACCGCAAGCCCTGGGTGAAGACCTCGCTGGCACCGGGCTCGCAGGTCGTGTCGGCCTATCTGGAGGCCGCCGGCCTGCAGGAAGACCTGGACAAGATCGGCTTCAACCTGGTCGGCTACGGCTGCACCACCTGCATCGGCAACTCCGGCCCGCTGCAGGCGGAGATTTCCGAAGCCATCGCCGAAGGGGACCTGGTCGCGACCTCCGTTCTGTCCGGCAACCGGAACTTCGAAGGTCGCATCAGCCCCGACGTGCGCGCCAACTACCTGGCCTCGCCGCCGCTGGTTGTTGCCTATGCGCTGGCCGGGTCGCTCGACATCGACATCACGACCGAGCCGCTGGGCCAGGACCGCGATGGCAATGACGTGTTCCTGAAGGACATCTGGCCCACCAGCCAGGAAATCGCCGAGATGGTCGAAGCGACCGTGACCCGCGAGGCCTTCCTCAGCAAGTACGCCGACGTGTTCAAGGGCGACGAGAAGTGGCAGGCCGTGGAGATCACCGACGCCGAGACCTATGACTGGCCGTCGACCTCCACCTACATCCAGAACCCGCCCTACTTCCGGGGCATGGGCATGGAGCCGGGCGTGATCACGAACATCGAGGATGCCAAGGTTCTTGCCATCCTGGGTGACATGATCACCACCGACCACATCTCGCCCGCCGGATCGTTCAAGGACACCACCCCGGCCGGCAAGTACCTGATCGACCGCCAGGTTCCGGTGCGCGAATTCAACTCCTACGGCTCGCGTCGCGGCAACCACGAGATCATGATGCGCGGCACCTTCGCCAACATCCGCATCAAGAACGAGATGCTGGACGGCGTTGAAGGCGGCTACACCAAGGGCCCCGATGGCGCACAAAGCTCGATCTACGATGCCTCGATGGCCTACCAGGACGCCGGCACACCGCTGGTGATCTTTGGTGGCGAGCAGTACGGTGCAGGGTCCAGCCGAGACTGGGCAGCCAAGGGCACCGCGCTTCTGGGCGTCAAGGCGGTCATCGCCGAGAGCTTCGAGCGTATTCACCGCTCCAATCTGGTCGGCATGGGCGTCATCCCGTTCGAGTTCACCGGCGGTGACACCCGCAAATCGCTGGGCCTGACCGGCGAAGAGACGGTCTCGATCAGCGGTCTGGACACGATCAAGCCGCTGCAGGACGTCCCCTGCACCATCACCTCGCCCGACGGGTCGGTGAAGGAGATCACGCTGAAGTGCCGGATCGATACGGCGGTCGAAATCGAGTACATCGAAAACGGCGGCGTGCTGCACTACGTGCTGCGCAACCTGGCCAAGTCGGCCTGACACGACACGCCTCTGAGGTATGTGAAAGGCCGGTCCGTTTGGGCCGGCCTTTTCATTTGGACCATCTGAACAGGCCGAACCGGCCATCCGGGCAGGCTGCCAAATTGCGGCGCCAAGGCCCGTCCTCGGCGCCATCCGCCGGGGACGTTTCACGCGGTCGCGGACGTCAACGGCCCCGTACGGCGCTGCGACGGACACACCCAACGCTGTGAGATTTGCAGGTTTCATGGCAAACTTGACGCAGAATCGGAGGTTTCCGCCTTTTTTCGGCGTTTTCGGTTCGTCGTTGAGTGCCCTGGAGGGTCCGGCTGCAATTGGGCGACCGTCCTCCAACTTATTCAAGTGAAAGGAAATTGAATGACTTTTTCACCCACCCGACATAAAAAATTGCTGGTGCTTGCCGCTCTGCTCTGCGCGTCGGTTGCGTCAACCGCACATGCCCTGACGACACATCAAGCCCAGGCCTTTTTCGGCAATTCGTTCGACCCGGCCGTGTTGCCTGACGAATTTGACATCGCACACCAAACGGCGCCGGGCAGCACCAGCCCGGCAACGGCGCAGGCCAATGTCGGCGGAATCGGTTACAATGGGCTGTCCTATATCGCGCCGAACGGGGCGCTGGCAATCGAGGGCAACCTGAACCTGCCCGCGGTGATGAACACCGGGGTCATGATCAGGGATGATGAAATCCGTCATCCGCTGGGGGTGCCGTTTCGCGCAGTGGCCAATGTGATTGTGGATGGCGGTTTCATCGAAATGATCGACAGCGCGCCGGGGTCGTCCATCAGTTTCTCCATGAGCACCACCGCGTTCGTCTTCGGAGCAGACGGGAATGCCTACAATCCACCGACTCCTTCGTCTTCAGTCACCAGCTACGGCGCGACCGCCGAGATCACATACGATGCGTCCGGTGTTGCAACCACGATGATAACCGGAGACGACATCGGCATGACCGTGGACAGCAGCGGCAAGCGGATCGACATTCCGACCACGTTTCAAAACTTCGACTTCGGCGTGGTGCCCCAAGGCGGACATATCGACATAATGTATTCTGCAAACATTTATGCCGACACGAACCCAACCGGCCTGACAAGCGGTGCCTTCACAGAAGGCACACGCTGGCGGTACTCCGACCCGCTGTCGGTTGATACCGCGTCACCGGCGCTCACGGTCTCGCTGCAGCCCCTGACAGCCCCCGTTCCGGTTCCGGCTGGCCTGCCGCTGATGATCTCGGGGCTTTTGGCCATCGGCGCGATTGTCCGGCGTCGGCGCACGTGAGCAATCGGTGGCGCGCCGTAGTCGATCAATCGCAAGTCGCGTTTGATCAGGCCGACGCAGGGGTACAATTTCGGCTGCAAGGCCGAATGCTCGACCCTGCAGAAATGCCATGGATTTGATCGGGCTCGTGGCGCCCGATCAACGACGGCGTCGGCGGGCGACGAGCCCAAGCCCCCCAAGGCCGATCATCATCAGCGGCAACGCCGCAGGCAAAGGCACGGCTGCCACCGACTCCGACTGATAACCAATCCCCGACGTGTCGAGCAGGTTCATCTCGAAGTTGTCAAAGGCGATCCCGATGTTTCGCGCCTTGGTTGCAGTCCCGACGATCTCGATGCTGCGAATGGCGTTGGAATAGCCGCCAAAGGCGACGCGGGTGATGACCTGATCGCCGGTAACGTCATCCAGGTCTTTCTTCCCGAGAAGCTGCCGCTCCGCCAGGACGGCGCCGTTGGCATCCCGTACCAGAACGTCAAAGATCTCGGGACCATCGATGTCGATGATATCGAAGCTGACCGAGGTTGCCGATCCGGTCCAGTTGATCGTCAGGTCGGTGAAACCTTTCAGATCCGTGGCGAGAAAGTAATCGCCCAGGGCCCCTGTCACGATTGGCGTGTCGCCCGGATAAAAGCCGTGCACCGCCCCTCCGACCTTCACCAGCCGCAAGGCGTCGCTGGAGGAGAACGTCAGTCCGTGCGAGGCCGTATATTCCTGGCCATCGAGAATCTTCAGATCGGCTCCGGTGCCGAGATCCTCGAAATCAACGACCAGGGATTGTGCAGCGCTCGCGCCAAACACGGCGACAGAAGCAGCGACAAGAAATGTACGCATGAGACGGATCCACTTGTTACCAATCCATCACAGCGACGGACCAATGTGGAAGATGCCCGGAAACAACGTCAAAATCGCGACAAGTTTGCGTCAAATCCTGTGCGTTTTTCGTCCGCTGGACGGCCCACGCACCTAGGGTACGGGCTGTTATACGTTCGGAACCCGACATTCGACCGGCTGGCGCAGGTCGGACTGGATTCTCAGCCCAGGTTGGCCAGCGATGGGAAGGTCTCCAACAGCCACCAGGAGAACTGCGAGAACCCACCGGTCAGCATCAGCAGACCGATGGTCCACAGCAGCAGGCCCATGACCCGCTCGATCCGATCCATGTGGCGTTTCATCCACGCCATGACACCGGTCAGGCGGGGGAAGAACGCTGCCACCAGCAGGAACGGAATGCCCAGTCCCGCCGCATAGACCGCCAGAAGCAGGGTGCCCCGCGCGATGCTCGCCTCGGAGGCGGCAAGGCTGAGGATCGCCCCCAGTTGCGGACCGATACAAGGCGTCCAGCCGAACGCAAACGCCAAACCGAGCACATAGGCGCCAAAGGCCGAGCCACCGCGATCCCCCGCATCCAGACGGGCCTCGCGTTCCATGAAGGGGATGCGGAAGATGCCGAGAAAGTGCATCCCGAACCCCATCACAAGAAGGCCCGCCAGAACATTGAAAAGCTGTTGGTTCTTGAGGAAGAACATCCCGAAGGCGGACGCCGTGAACCCCAGGAACAGGAACACCGTCGACAGGCCCATCACGAAGAACAGCGCCGTCAGCATCACCTTGCGCCGCCCGGTGGCCTCGCCCGTGGACATGTCCGTCACCGACACCCCGCCCATATAGGCCAGATACGGCGGCACGATCGGCAGCACGCAAGGGCTGAGAAAGCTGACGAGCCCCGCAACAAGTGCGATGGCCATGGCCGGCAGCAATCCGGCGTCGATGAGATCCAGTCCAAGCATGAGCGCTCCTTTCCGTTCCCGCTTAGCGGCTGTCGCCGGGCGCGTCACGGGGGCGCGGCGTCACAATCCCGTTGATGGGGTGTGGACGCCACGCCGGCAAGCGCCTAGATCACGCCCATGAGCAAAGAAACGATCCTGGACGCCCGCGGGCTGCTGTGCCCGCTTCCGGTTCTGAAGGCGCGCAAGGCGCTGAAACCCATGCCCGTCGGCGCGCAGTTGCGGGTTCAGACCGATGATCCCGCAGCGCTGATCGACATGCCGCATTTCTGCGCCGAAGCCGGGCATACTCTGCTGGAACACGTCGAGACCGACGGGCACCAGGAGTTCCTGGTTCAGAAGGGTCCCTGACGCCACGCGCCTGATGCCCCTTGTCCCTACCGGGAAAACGGAGTTCTCTGCGCCTCATTCCAGATTCAACAGCCCCGAAACCGGACAGACAGGAGCCATCGCCATGAAATTTTGCCGGGTCAGAACCGCGGACGGAATCGTCCCTGCCGCCGTCGCAGCCGATGGAACCCTGCGCAGCCTGGCCGGGCATATCGCGGACCTGAGCAGCCACTCCATCGCCTATGGGGGACTTGCGCCGCTTGACGGGCTGGTGCTGAGCGACCTGCCCGAGGTGACGGACCGTGACTACGCCCCGATCCTGTCGGATATCCGCCGGATCTTCTGCATCGGGCTGAACTATTCTGACCACGCCGCCGAAGCGGGCATGGCGCTGCCCGATTTCCCGATCCTGTTCATGAAGGTCTGCCCGGCCACCGGCGCCAATGATCCGATCATCCTGCCCAAGGGCTCGGAAAAGACCGACTGGGAGGTCGAACTGGGCGTCGTGATCGGAGCGCGGGCGCAGCATGTCAGCGTCGAGACGGCCCTGAACCACGTTGCCGGCTATTGCGTGATCAACGACGTGTCCGAACGCGCCTTCCAGATCGAACGTGGCGGCCAATGGGTCAAGGGCAAGTCCTGCGACAGTTTCGGCCCCGTCGGCCCCTGGCTGGTGAGCGCGGACGAGGTGCCGGACCCGCAGGCGCTGGACATGTTCCTCGATGTGAACGGCGAACGCCGCCAGACCGGCAACACCAGTACCATGGTCTTTTCGGTGGCCGAGATCATCAGCCACCTGAGCGAATACATCACGCTGGAGCCCGGCGACGTGATTTCGACAGGGACGCCTCCGGGCGTCGGCATGGGCATGAAACCACAGCAATTCCTGCGCGCCGGCGATACCGTGCGCCTGGGGGTTTCGGGGCTGGGCGAACAGACCCAGGCTGTGCGCGCCTGGGAAACATGACCAACCATCGGGCACGCGACAGACGACAAGAAAGAGAAGGACAGGCAATGCAGACCATCGCGGGATTCGACCGGATCGGCGAGGAGAATGCCTTTGCGGTGCTGGCGCGCGCGGGCGCACTGGCGGCCGAGGGCATGGATGTGATCAACCTCGGGATCGGCCAACCGGATTTCCCGACGCCGCCGAACATCGTGGATGCCGCGATAAAGGCCCTGCGGGACGGCCACCACGGCTATACCCCCGCGGTCGGCATTCCCGCCCTGCGCGAGGCCGTGGCCGCCGACCTGCACCGCCGGTTCACCGTCGAGGTCTCGCCTGACAACGTGCTGGTGGTACCGGGCGGCAAGGTGACGATGTTCACCGCCATCCTGATGTTCGGTGAACCCGGCGTGGACATCCTGTACCCCGATCCGGGCTTTCCGATCTATCGTTCGATGATCGAGTTCACCGGCGCGCGCCCGATTCCGGTGCCGATCCGCGAGGAAAACGGCTTTGGCTTCTCGGCCGAGGAAACGCTGTCGCTGGTCACGCCGCAGACGCGGCTGCTGATCGTCAATTCGCCCGCCAACCCCTGCGGCGGTGTGACCCCCAGGGCCGAGGTCGACAAGCTGGTTGCCGGGCTGGCCGATCACCCGCATGTCGCGATCATGTCGGACGAAATCTATGACCAGATGCTGTATGACGGTGAAGAACACGTCAGCCTGTTGACCTATCCGGAGATCCGCGACCGGCTGATCCTGTTGAATGGCTGGTCCAAGACCTATGCGATGACCGGTTGGCGGCTTGGGTACTCGATCTGGCCGGACGACCTCTATGACAAGGCGCGCAAGCTCGCGGTCAACGCCTGGTCCTGCGTGAACGCCCCGGCCCAGTACGCCGCATTGGAGGCCCTGACCGGGCCACAGGACGCGGTCGGCGTGATGGTGGCAGAGTTCGATGCCCGCAGACGCCTGGTGGTGGACCTGTTGAATGCCCTGCCGGGGGTCAGTTGCATCACGCCCAAGGGCGCGTTCTACGCCTTTCCCAACATCAGCCAGACCGGCTGGAAGGCCAAGCCGCTCGCCGCTGCGCTGCTCGAAAAATCCGGCGTGGCCACAATCGGCGGGCCGGACTTCGGCGTTTTGGGCGAAGGCTATATAAGGCTGAGTTATGCCAACTCGCGCGAGAACATCGAGCGCGCCCTGAGCCGGATGGACAGTTTCCTGACCGATAACCGCCCCTGACGCACCGACGGCAGACCACGCTGATACAAACGCCCCCGCAGCCTATCCGGCGCGGGGGCGTTCTTTTATTTCACGGCCGGACGGCCCCACCTAGAGCAGCAAGATCACCAGAAGCTGCGGCGCAAAGATCCGCAGCCCCATGACCAGAGGATAGACCGAGGCATAGGCGACAGCCGCCGCCGGAGAGGCGCTCTGGGCATTGGCAAAGGCCAATGCCGGTGGATCGGTCATCGACCCGGCCAGCACGCCGCACAGGCTCAGGTAGTTGAACTTCAGCATCACGCGGGCGACAAAGCCGACGATCAGCAGCGGGATCAGCGTGATCAGCACGCCATAGCCGACCCAGGCAAACCCGTCGCCGTTCAGCAGCGTGTCGAGGAACTGGTCGCCCGCCTTCAGACCGACCACCGCAAGAAACAGGATGATTCCGAACTCCCGCAAGGCGTGGTTGGCAACCGGCGGCATGAACCACTGGAACGGGCCAAAGCTGCCGAGCCGTCCCAGCAGGATCGCAACCACCAGCGGCCCTCCCGCCAGTCCCAGCTTCAGCGGGGCTGGCATGCCGGGAATGGCCAGCGGGATGGACCCGAGCAACACGCCGAGCGCGATGCCGACAAAGACGCCCGGAAAATCGACCTCGTCCAGCCGCTTGCTTTGATCCCCCAGAATGCCGCGGGTTTCTCGGATCTCGGCAGGGCCGCCGACCACCGTGACGATGTCGCCGAACTCCAGCGTGCTGTCCGCCATCACCGGCAATTCCACCCCGGCACGCGAGATCCGCGAGATGGTCACACCCTGACTTTCCTCCAACCCAAGCGAGCGCAGCCGGTGTCCGAGGACCTTCTTCTCGGTCACGACCATGCGGGCCCACTTCAGCTTGCTGCCGGACACCTGAGTCGACAACGAGGTTTCGACCGCCTCGCCAAGGATGATCTGCATCCCCTTGATCTTGTCCTGCGGGCCGACGATGTGCAGCATGTCGCCGCTGTGCACGACCGTGTCCCGCTTGGGCAGGATCAGGTCGCCCCCCGTCTTCATTCGCGAAGCCACGACACCGTCGTCGTACAACCCGGGCACCTCGCCCAGCGTCATCCCGTCCAGGTTGGCGTTCCGCACCACGACGTTGAGCGATGGCAAGGCTGCGGCGCCCTTGCGACGCGCGGTGTCATAGGCCTCGGCCTCGGCCTCGATATCGACGCGGGTCACGAAACGGATCAGCAGCATGGTGATGAGGATGCCGATTATGCCAAAGGGATAGGCCACGGCATAGCCGAGCGAAGGTTGCGCAACTGCCGCCGCCCCTGCCCCCATATCGCTGAGCGCCTGAGTCGCCGCGCCCAGTCCCGGCGTATTGGTCACCGCCCCGGACATGAGGCCCACCAAAACCGGCACCGGCACGCCAAAGGCAAAGTGGATGGCGGTAGTCACCAGAACCCCCAGGGCCACGATACAAGCGGCGGCAAGATTGAGTTGCAATCCGGCCTTGCGCAGCGAGGCAAAGAATCCCGGCCCCACCTGAATGCCGATCGTGAAGACAAACAGAATCAGGCCGAATTCCCGAATGAACTCCATCATCTCGGCCGAATAATGCAGCCCGAGCCGGGCCGAAATGTCGCCCATTGCAATGCCGGCGAACAGCACTCCGCCAATGCCGAGCCGGATCCCGCGAACCTCCAGCCGCCCAAGCAGGAGGCCGAGCGCGCCGCTGATGGAAATGGCGATGACGGTCAGAGAGACCTCGTTGAGGCTCGGGATCAGAGATGTCATGTATTCGACCCTCGTTGTGGTGGTGGCCCGGATATCATGCCGGGTCGCATCGCAGTGCCTGATCCATTGACTGCATCACGTCAACGGCGATGGCAACACGTCAGGAATGCAAAATTCGGGATGGTTTGCCCACCCAAACCGCTTTGCAGTGCACTTGTTACCGCAACCAACCGACTTTGATGACGTTTTCGGATATAATCCTGATCGGTGCCGTGCCCCTTCGGCCACCGGCGCTCAGCGTGCCAGCACCAGGTCGGCCCGCAATCCGCCAAGCGACCGGCTCCGATCAAGCCTCAGGGTGCCACCGTGGCCCTGCGCGATATCCCGCGCGATCGACAGGCCCAGGCCAACGCCGCTGCCCCGGTCCTGATTGCGCGCCGGATCCAGCCGCACAAACGGCGACATAGCCTGCTCGCGCTGGCCTTCGGAGATGCCGGGACCATCGTCCTCGACAGTAAAGATGACCTGTCGGGGCAGCATGGTCACCGTCACGTCCGCCCGCGTCCCGTACCGCAATGCGTTCCCGACCAGGTTCCCGAGCGCCCGCTCCACTGCCATTCCGCGAAGAACCACCGGGGTATCGCTTTCGTCATCCATGGTCAGCGAGACGGCCCCGCCGCCCCGCACCGCCTTTTCCACCACGGATTCAGCCAGCCCCGCGGGTGCAACCGGCAACGGATCGTCCAACTGGTCAGAGCGCGCAAAGTCCAGAAAGGCCGCTATCAGGTTTTCCATATCCGTCACGTCGCGCTGCATGGCGGCGACATCCGCATCGGGCGGCATCATCGACAGCGCCAGCTTCATGCGGGTCAGAGGCGTGCGCAGGTCATGGCTGACACCGGACAGCATCAGCGTCCGTTGTTCGATTTGCCGGTCGATCCGGTTTCGCATGTCCAGGAACGCCCGTCCTGCCGCGCGGACTTCCAGCGCCCCCGAGGGCTTGTAGGGCTCCACGCGCCCCTTGCCAAAGGCCTCGGCAGCCTCCGCCAACCGTGTGATCGGCCGCAACTGGTTTCGCAGGTACAAAAAGGCGATCCCCGTCATCAGCACTCCGATCGTGGCCATCAGAACCAGGAATTGATGAGGGTTGGACGCCGACGCCCGCCGACGGCTGAAATCAATCAAGACCGCCCCATGCGCCGTGTCGATCTGCACCAGAACGTGGCGCCCCGACGTCAACAGATCGACGCCTTGAACCCCCGACAACCCCGTCCGCAGCGTGTCGATGACAGCGCGCCCCGAAACGTCATAGAAAACCCGTTGGTCGCCCGACAACCGCGTGACGACCTCGTTCACCTTGATATCGAGCGTTTCCGTCAGCGGCATCACCGCAATCAACCCGGCGTTCAGGTCTGGCGCCGCCTCGATTTCCTCCACGATCTCTCGGATTTCCAGCACCATGCCACGGGTCAATTGCCGCGTAACGTCCTCGAAATGACGCTGGATGAACACCAGCGAGACCACGACCACCAAAACGGCGACCGGTATCGCCACGATGAGCGCCGCGCGACCATAGAGCCCCCGCGGCATCGAACGTTTGAGCCAATCGAAATTCATGGCACAAGGCTATCGTTGCAATCCGACGAGGGAAATGCCGGAAATGGCCCAGACAGTCACCGATCTTGAACCCGGACTTCGGCGGGTCCTGGCCCCCAATCCCTCTCCCATGACATTTCGCGGGACAAACACCTACATCGTCGGAACGGGCACGGTGGCCATCATCGATCCCGGCCCCGATGACCGGTCGCATCTGCAGGCGATCCTGACGGCGCTCGGCCCTGGGGAAACAGTGTCGCACATCCTCGTCACCCATTCACACATGGACCACTCGCCATTGGCCCGCCCGTTGGCCGACGCGACCGGAGCACCGGTTCTGGCCTTCGGGACGCATCTCGACGGGCGCAGCGCGGTCATGGACCGCCTGGTACGCGACGGTCTGACAGGCGGTGGCGAAGGCATCGACCACGCCTTCGCCCCGGACCACCGGATTGACGAAGGCGACCGGATCACCGGCGACGACTGGCAGGTCGACGTGATCCGAACCCCCGGCCACACTGCAAATCACCTGAGCTTTGCCTGGAATGGGGCCCTGTTCACCGGGGACCACGTGATGGGTTGGGCGTCGTCCCTCGTCTCGCCGCCGGACGGAGACCTGACGGCCTTCATGGCTTCGTGCCGCAAGCTGCAGGCCAGGACCGACCGAATCTACTATCCCGGTCACGGCGCCCCCGTCACGATACCAGCAGAGCGCATCAACTGGCTGGTTGCGCACCGTCTGTCGCGTGAGGCGCAGATCCTCGCGCAGCTCGACGCCTCTCCCGACACTGTTTCCGGTCTGACGGGACAGATCTACACCGACACCCCACCTGCACTGCTCCCGGCGGCAGAGCGCAACGTGCTGGCGCACGTCATAGATCTGCACGCCCGGACCCTTGTCGGCTTCACCCCGCCGCTGACGCGAACGACGTTGATCACGCGACTGGCAAAGCCCTGACAGAGAATTTTCCCAAAAGGCAAAATCGCTCTGGACGCCACTGAACCGCATTGCTATATGCCCCCTCGTGTTCCGGCGTAGCTCAGCGGTAGAGCAGTTGACTGTTAATCAATTGGTCGTAGGTTCGATCCCTACCGCCGGAGCCAAAATCCTCACACAGCGTTGAAAACGTTCGGGTTTTGGAAATACACCTCTGACTGGAATCGGAGGTCACGTCACACGTGCACATCTCTCGTCACATTCCGGTGCACATCCGCGTGCACGGGAGAGACGCGACATGCCAAGACGACAGACCGGACAAACCCACCTCGAATCCCGCCCCACCGGCTACTTCTGGAGACGCCGTAGTCCCCGAAACCAGGCCGCAGAAAAAAAATCGTCCCCGGGGCAGGAAAAATTTTTCGTCTTCTCCCTGAGAACACAGGTCCTCCGAGAAGCGAAGGCTGTCGCGGCTCGTCTCACCGACATAAGCGACCAGGTCTTCGCCGTAATGACGGAGAAGACGATGCCGATCGCGCCCGAAATCGCAGAACAGATCCTGGTCGACATGGCCAGATTCCTGATCGAATCCTTCGATCGTCAGCGTGCCCTGGCACCCACCCGGAGCCTCGCGGTGGCCGAAGAAGAACTGCGGCAGGAACAGGCCTGGCGCACATCCCTGAAGCAGTCCCTGTTCTGCCGGGACCGCGGGATCGTCCGGCCACCCCTTCGAGAGACGGCCCTGCGGCTGGGCATCACGCTCGACGAGGACGGGCCGGACTGGCTGAACCTCGCCATCGAAGCCACCAAGCTCCTGATTGATGTCAGCGAGGAATGCGAGCGTCGGGACCGCGGCGAGACCTCCGAGACAACACCCTGGTTCCGGTCGGCTCGAGCCCTGGTAGATCGCATTGGCCATCGCGCCCCTTCTACGATGCCCGTGGCCGCGCCGGCTGCGTCCATGCCGGCCTGGATGGGGAGCAACCAGGCTGATGTCGCGAACCAGGCCTCCGTAGCGCACCCCGTGTGCCAATCCACGCCGTCCCTCCCCGCCGCCGCAGCATCAGCACCAGCACAGATCACCCCTGCAAGCATGATGCAGGCAGCGCCCACGATATTTGCACCTACCGTCGCCGTAACCATGCCTCTCGACGCGGTGCAGCCGACACATACCGGAACGAGTTCTGTTGCAGCCCCTGGATTCGTGCCGGAGGGCGTGCCGCATCCGACCGGATCCACGCTGCTGGCCCATCCCACAACGGTCGGTGCACCACATGCCATCACCCCGGCCCAGATATCGGAAGAATTTGCCATCCAGCAGGCCAAGCTTGCCCTGCGCCCACCCAAGATCATGATCGATATCAGCCTTCTGAAGGGCAAAAACCTCGCTGCCATCCAGAACCCCCGGGGCATAACCCTGCGGGTGAGCCTCCCCCAATGAAGTGGTCCGCCCCTATGATTAGGAAGCGGAGGACCATAGATGACGATCAAGAGACCCAAG
>CANLZY010000014.1 GCA_947495685.1 uncultured Tropicimonas sp. | reverse complement strand
TCCGCGATCCCCGAGAGCCAGCGCGCCGCCGTGCTGGCGTTGCTGCAGGAGAACGGTGCGCTGAAGGAAGCCAACCGTTGCCTGGAACATCTCGTGGCCGCGTTGAACCATGTCGTGCATGGCAAACGGTCCGAGACGTTGAGCGATGACGGCCGGCAACTGGCCGTCGAGGATCTGGAAACAGCCGTCGCCCAGGTCGAGACCGGCAAGGAACAAGCCGCGCCATCCGCCACGACACCGCGACGGACACGGCAGCACAACCTCGGCCATCTGCCCGCGGATTTGCCGCGCATCGAGCGCGTCCATGAGCCTGCGAGCCTTGATTGCCCATGTGGCTGCGGCCGGATGCACCGGATCGGCGAGGACCGCACCGAGCGTCTCGGCATCGTGCCCGCGCAGCTTCCTGTGCTGCCGGACCTGCTCGATCAGATCCCGTCGGACGAGCGGATTGGAACGGTCACCGCCGACGGTGCCTGCGACACGCGCCGCTGCCACACCGCCATCATTGAGCGGCAAGCCATTCCGATCATCCCGATCCGCCAGACCGGCCGCCCGTGGAAGGAAGATTGCCCGGCTGCACGAGTCCGCAACGAGACACTGCGTGCCACCCGTCACGACGGTCGGGCATTCTGGAAGCGCTGGACCGGATACCATGCCCGCAGCCGGATCGAGGCTGACCCTCTCATGGTTTGCAAGCAAACCACTGCCGGGCAGTGGATGCGCTGCCTAAAGGCATTCGGTGAACGCATCATGGCGAGAGACCCGGACCGCCAGACCGCCGAAATCCACATTCGCATCGCTCTCATGAACCGTTTCAACGACCTCGGCACCGCCGAGATAGCCCGCGTGGCATGACGTCTGTGGGGCAAGGGGAACTCACGCCTCAAGAGTGGGTAATGCAACAACGCCGATGGGGGATCGAACCTGGTCGCCGAACCATTGCTGGCGATGTCGAGGTTCGAATGATGCTCGGGAATTGAGCTGATACGACAACGAGTGTTTCAAACAATGGTGCATCCTTCCAGCCCGCGCAAACGGAAGCTCTTTTGCAACAGTGCCTTACCAATGAAAGCTAATGTTGATGCAACGCTTGCGGGAAATTGCGGCCGACGAGTAAACACAGGGCTGTCAACGACCAGGCTAGAGGCGCATGTACTGTGTGATCCAACAGTTTCTTCCTGCACTGTCTCGACAACTCCGGGTTCTCGGGCTGTCGGTCGCCCTTGCCGTGTGCGCCCAGGATGGCGTGGCACAGCAGGCGTGTTCAGATCAAACCATAAACAGCACGATCAGGACCTTGAATTTCTATTCCCTTTTTGCGTGGTTCAGAGGCGATCAGGCCTTGCTGGAGCTCTTTCAGTCAAATGTGGCCTGGCTTGAGACGTGCTGTGTGACCAGCAGCAATACATCTGATTGCCTTTGCGACAGTCCCGATGTGATCAGCCCGCTCACGACCTCCTGTAGCGGCGTTTGACACCAGCCATCCCCTGGAGCGTTACTGAGCGTCCTCGCCAATGGACAACAGGTCCGGGTATCGGCTCTCGATCACTCCGATTGTGCGGGGCTGGAAATTGCGCAACACACGGATATCCCGTTCGATCGCAGCTTCAAGCCACTCGCCTTGCTCGATCCCGGAACGGTCTCCGCCAACGAACAGGATCCGTCGATAGGCAAGGCTTGTCGAGTAGGGTGCAAGCTCTGTCGAAATCCTCATTGCATCCCAAGCTCGTTCAGGCTCTCCGGTTGACCGGAAGGTCGAAGCCAGCAGCATCCACGCGTGCACATTTCCGGGATTGTGTTCGAGGCTGCGTTCTCCATTGATCCTTGCCAGCCTGGATCGTTCCCTCATGTCCTCGACCGTCAGGTCGGTTGGGTCCATGCCCTTCAGCAGCAGCGATGCCGTGTAATTGGCATAGGCAAAGGCCGTCTGATAGTAATACTCGCCCTGATCGTACATTGCGCGCGTCAGCAGTGGCCGCGGTGCCCCGCCAGGGCCCTGCACTTGCAAGTCCCGGTTGAAGGCCGGAGTGTCCTGCAATGTCGCGCTTGCCTGCACAACCGCAAAGACAAGCACGGGCAGGCTAGCGGCAGCGGCGAATCTGGAATGACGAGACCTGACCATGGAACTGTCTAGATCGCACACCCGTCGCATATCAATGCGCAACGGATCACAATCGCGAACGCGACCGGCGGGACGCCAAATTGTTTGGCCGACGCTATCAAGTCAAATGATGCAACAATGGCGCAGTTTCAATCGCGAATCGTCGAAACACTTGCCTGAAACGTCAAGGTACGGTGATGTAAACAAAAAATTTCCTATCGAGGGGCGTTGCGGTGATTCGAGCAAATCTTCTTGTCGCGACGGGCGTGTTGGCGCTCGCCGGGTGCGGCGGCGGCGGGCCCACGTCGAATGCGATTGTAAACGGAACGGACCTTGTTGTCGGACGGGCAGAATCAACCGTCGCAACGGGCGCCACGCCCTATGTTCTCGTCAATGTCGATCGGGCCATTGCCAGCGCCATGACGCGGTTCAAGCGCGAGTACGACGCAAATACGTTTCACGGAGTCGGCAGTCCAAGCGGTGTCGTGATCGGGCGGGGCGATGTGTTGGAAATCGCCATCGTCAGCACCAGCGAAACCGGGTTCATGGATTTCACGACCGCCTCCATCGCGCCGATCTCCCAGACCGCCCTCGTGCCGCAGACCGTGAGCAGCGATGGCAAGGTTCGTGTGCCCCCGCTGGGGCGCGTCAGCGCGCAGGGGTTGACCGTTCAACAATTCGAAAACACCCTGACCCGACTTCTGGGAGAAGTCCTGGTCGATCCATCCGCGATTGTCAGCATTTCCAACCGGGAAAGCGCCAAGGTTTCGGTCGTCGGCAAGGTTGGGGCACCCGGCAAGTACAGCATTGACGAAACCAACCTGCGGCTTCTGGATCTGATTTCACTTGCGGGCGGTCCCGCCGAGCGGTCGGAAAACCTTCGAGTCAAGGTCAGTCGCAATGGCGTCACGCATCGGGCGCTGCTGGAAGATGTCCTGTCGAACCCGAACCTGAACATTTATGTCCGGACCGGCGATGTGATCGAGGTGGAAACGCCTGAAAACCGGGTCACGATCCTTGGGTCCGGCGGTACGACAAACCAGACGCTGCTGCTGAACAAGCCGGACTCCACCTTGATTGATGTGCTTGGCCAGGGTCAGGGCCTTGCCAACCGCCAAGCCGATCGCGCTGGCGTGTTCGTGTATAGAGACACACGGAAGTCCGCGCTCACCCAGCTTGGCGTCAACACGCAATCGTTTGTCGGGGAAACCGTTCCCGCAGTATACCGGTTCGATCTGACCGAACCGGATAGCCTGTTCGCCGCGAAATCCTTCGAGGTGACCGATGGCGACATCCTCTACCTGGCGACGAGCGTCAAAGATGCCTTCGAGGCGCTCTCGACCTTCATCCCAATTCCGGCAGACTATGTGGCCGACTGGACGATCGGTGTTGACAACTAAACTGAAACTCTCATCGCACGTCGCCTTGGCTGCCGGAAAAATGGGCATAGAGGGTGGGATCGCAGGGCCCGTTTCGACCGGAGTTCGGCCGAATCATTTACCTGAGTGTTCCGCTTCCGTAGGGTCATCGGGTATTAAGGTGATAACGAGTGACGTGGTTTGATCAAATAGAAGGCAAATATATTGGATCAACCAGATGAAAGATTATGCTGTCGATGTCTCTGTTCCGCTGCTTTTTCAAGGCCGTGAACAGCATTTTTACAAGGTAGAAGACGGCCAGGTCACTCACTGGACCTTGCGGTTTCGCATATACAAATTCCTGTTCGACAAGATCCTTTCGGTCACAGGGGTAATCCTTACGGTTTTCATTGCCCTGATTCTGTTGTGCCTCAACCCATTCTTGAACCCCGGTCCTCTCTTTTTCCGCCAGGTTCGCTTGGGAAAGAACAAGCGTCCGTTCAAGATGCTGAAATTCCGGACAATGTTGCCGGCGGACCCCAAGACGGCTCGATCTGCGACGGATGCTCTGGAAGTTGACAGGATCACCCGGCTGGGGCGCAGTCTTCGAAAATTCCGCATCGACGAAATTCCCAACTTCTTCAACGTGGTTCTCGGAGATATGAGCGTTATCGGCCCGCGGCCTGACTCGCTGCATCATGCCGAGCATTTTTCGCGGGTTATCGATCACTACGACTACCGATTTCTGGTGAAACCCGGGATTACCGGGCTCGCACAGATCGAAAGCGGGTACGCCGAGGGCGTCGAGGCGACTGCGATCAAGGCGCATTATGACCAGATCTATGTCCAGACATCGTCCGGGCGCCTTGATGTGTACATCGCATACCGTACATTTCTTGTAATGCTCACCGGGTTCGGAGCGCGGTGAGTCTGCTCGATTTCCGCATGGCCTGATAGAGCGGGAAACAACGCCCCGTGTGGCGTGGTGTCTGTTTGACGACCCGGGAACAGCGACGGAGAAGCTGGTTTCAAGACATAAACCATTCGGCGTCAGAAAGATCCTGTCGACCGGAATGAAAGCAAATATCATCAGATCCCTGACGCGTACCGGATCGTCCACGAGAACAGGGATATCACAGCGCCCCAAAGGCCGAAATAACGTTGAATCCATTCAAGATTTCGGGCATTTCAAATGGGTCGTGATACCGCAGGGTGACGCTAGGTTCGCTGCGATCTCGGGTCGATTGGTGGACGGATTCCACGATAGAATACAATTGAAGTGACTTGATGCATTGAGCCCGAATCCGAAAATGAAGATTTCCGTCATCACCGCCACATTCAACCGCGAGGAGACGGTCGCCGATGCAATCGAGAGCCTTCGCGCCCAGACCTTCGAGGACTACGAGCACCTGGTGCAGGACGGCGGGTCGACTGACAGGACCGTCAGCATCGTGCAGGAGATGTCGGATGACCGAACGCACCTGATCTCGGAACGGGATTCAGGGATCTACGACGCTCTCAACAGGGCAACCGCGCGCGCGACAGGCGACGTGATCGGGCTTTTGCATTCGGACGATTTCTTTGCCAGCGACTCGGTTCTTGAGCAGGTTGCGGCCGCGTTCGCAGATCCCGATGTCGATGCGGTCTATGGCGATCTGCACTATGTATCGAAGGACGACACCGACAAGATCGTTAGAAACTGGGTGTCGGGCACGTTTTCCGCCGCCGTTCTGAAGACCGGCTGGATGCCACCGCACCCGGCCTTGTTCCTGCGCCGTTCGGTGATCGAACGCCGGGGAGCCTATGATACCAGTTTCTCCATCGCGGCAGACTACGACTCCATCTTGCGGTACTTCAGCGAGCCCGGCTTCACGGCCATTTACGTTCCCGAGGTTTTCGTGAAGATGCGGGTCGGTGGCGAGAGCAATCGGTCCATCGAGAGGATCCTTCTCAAGACACGAGAGGACTATCGCGCGCTGCGCAAGAACGGCATCGGCGGCGTTGGCGCGCTCGCCCGAAAGAACCTCAGCAAGGTCGGACAGTTTTTTTAGAGGAAGTCATCGGATGACGAAACGTGCACTGATCACAGGAATTACCGGCCAGGACGGCTCCTATCTGGCAGAGTTCCTGTTGGAGAAGGGCTACGAGGTTCACGGAATCAAGCGGCGTGCGTCATCGTTCAACACCCAGCGGATCGACCACATCTATCAGGACCCGCACGCGCCGAACCCGCGGTTGAAGCTCCACTACGGCGACCTCAGCGACACGTCGAACCTGATCCGGATCCTGCGCGAGACCGAACCTGACGAGGTCTACAACCTTGGCGCCCAGAGCCATGTCGCGGTGAGTTTCGAGGCCCCCGAATACACGGCGGACGTGGATGCGATCGGCACCCTGCGTTTGCTGGAGGGCATCCGCTTTCTCGGATTGGAAGACTCGACACGGTTCTACCAGGCCTCGACCTCCGAACTTTACGGCCAGGTCCGCGAGACCCCGCAGACGGAGAAGACCCCGTTCCATCCGCGCTCCCCGTATGGCGTCGCCAAACTCTATGCGTTCTGGATCGCCGTAAACTACCGCGAAGCCTATGGAATGTACGCCTGCAATGGCATCCTGTTCAATCACGAGAGCCCACGCCGCGGGGAAACTTTTGTCACTCGCAAGATCACGCGCGGGTTGGCCAACATCGCCCAGGGGCTCGATACCTGTCTGTACATGGGCAACATCGGTGCCCTGCGGGACTGGGGCCATGCCAAGGATTACGTGCGCATGCAGTGGATGATGCTGCAGCAGGACCAGGCCGAAGATTTCGTGATCGCAACGGGCAAGCAGTATTCGGTTCGCGAGTTCATTCACTGGTCGGCAGCCGAACTGGGCATCGAACTGGAATTCACCGGAACCGATCTGGAAGAGGTTGGCACGGTGACAGCCGTCAGCGGCGACAACGCGCCTTCTGTGAAACCCGGCGACGTCATCGTCCGCATCGATCCGCGATACTTCCGCCCGGCCGAGGTCGAGACGCTTCTGGGCGATCCTTCCTATGCAAAACAGCGGCTCGGGTGGGTTCCACAGATCACGGCGCAGGAGATGTGCGCCGAAATGGTCGCCGATGATCTCAAGGTCGCCCGACGGCATGCATTGCTCAAGGAGCATGGGTTGGAATTGCCTGTATCGCAAGAAAACTGAGAGGCGAAACCATGAGAACGTTCATCGCGGGCCATCGCGGTATGGTTGGGTCTGCAATTCATCGACAAATGCTGAAGCAAGGGACGCCGGCTGACGCGATCGTCACCCGGACGCATGCCGAGCTCGATCTGACTGACCAGTCTGCGGTTGCGCGGTTCATGCAGGACGAAAAGCCTGACCAGGTGATCCTGGCCGCCGCAAAGGTTGGTGGCATTCATGCCAACAACACCTACCCGGCCGAGTTCATCTATGAGAACCTGATGATGGAGGCCAATGTCATCCACCAGGCGTTCAAGGCTGGCGTCGGCAAACTCCTCTTTCTGGGCAGCTCCTGCATCTATCCCAAGATGGCGGAGCAACCCATGGCCGAGACCGCGCTGCTGACCGGGACGTTGGAGCCGACCAACGAACCCTATGCCATTGCCAAGATTGCCGGGATCAAGCTGTGCGAGAGCTACAACCGCCAGTACGGGGTCGACTATCGCAGCGTGATGCCGACGAACCTTTA
This sequence comes from uncultured Tropicimonas sp., assembly GCA_947495685.1. Classification (GTDB taxonomy): domain Bacteria; phylum Pseudomonadota; class Alphaproteobacteria; order Rhodobacterales; family Rhodobacteraceae; genus Tropicimonas. Next base: position 143,126 of record CANLZY010000014.1, on the reverse strand, counting down.
CGGGCCCGGCGACAACTTCCACCCCGAGAACAGCCATGTGCTCCCGGCGTTGCTGCGCAGGTTTCACGAAGCGGCGCTGTCAGGGCAGGAAGAGGTTGCGATCTGGGGCACTGGCACGCCCCGGCGCGAATTCCTGCACGTTGACGACATGGCGGCGGCGTCGCTGTTCGTGCTCGACCTCGATCAAGAAAGCTATGCCGCCAACACCGACCCGATGTTGTCCCATATCAACGTGGGAACCGGCACCGACATCAGCATCGCCGACCTCGCGCGGCTGATCGCACAGGTCACCGGCTTTGGCGGCACCATAGCCTTTGATCGGGACAAGCCGGACGGAACTCCGCGCAAGCTGATGGATGTGTCGAGGCTTTCCAGCATGGGCTGGACGGCCGGAATTCCGCTCGAAGGTGGGGTTCAGGAAACGTTCGAGTGGTACCTCGAACACAGGTCCGACCTGCGACACTAGACGGTGCCGCCACACCGGTGGCCGTGCCGCAGGGAATAGCCCTTGTCGCGTTCAGGATCACCACCGGCGTCCATCGTGCCATCTGTTTCGGTCGCAATCCTCACGGCAGAACCACGATATTACCGGTGTGCTGTTTTTCGATGAAGGTTGATTGCGCCGCGTGCAGGTCCTTCAGCGGATAAGTGGCCGCCAGGATGGGGCGAATCTCGTCGCGTTCGATATATCCGACCAGATCGCGGAAGATCTGCGGGGGCACGACTGTCGACCCGGTAAAGGTCAGATCCTTCAGGTACAGCGTCCGCAGGTCGAGATCGACAATGGGGCCGGCAATTGCACCGGAACAGGTATAGCGACCGCCACGTTCCAGAACATCAATCAAGGAGCCGAAATACGGGCCGCCGACAATGTCCGCGACGACCGAAACGGTGTCTGTTCCGATCGCTTGACGCAGGGCGTCCTTCAGGTTGGCCGGTCCACGATCCAGCACCGCGTCCGGTTGGAGGGCCGCAACCGCATCGTGCTTGGTGACCGAGGCCATCGCAACCACGGTTGCACCGCGCCGTTTGGCCAGTTGTATCAGGGCAGACCCGACTCCACCGGAGGCCCCGGTGATCAGAACCCGGTCGTCCGGGCCGACATTTGCACGCGCCAGCATGCCCTCGGCGGTCGTGTAGGAACAGGAAAACGTCGCCAGTTCCGCATCGGTCATGGTGCTGTCCACCGCCGCAACGTTCCGGGCATCCACCACGGTGTATTGCGCGAACCCGCCATCGACCTCGGAGCCGAAATAGCCGGCTGCATTTCGGTTCAGCGGGTCGCTCCAGTCGCGCTGCCAGCAATCGATCATCACCCGCTTGCCCATCAGTTCCGGGTCGGCCCCGTCCCCCAGAGCCGCGACGATACCCACGGCGTCAGCCCCCTGGATGCGCGGAAAGCCGATCGGAGCGCCGCCCCAGGCGGGGTCATCCTTGCCGACATCGTCGTATTCGCTGCCTGTTGTCGCCTCGCTGACCGCCTTGGAGTACCAGCCAGACCGCGTGTTCACGTCGGTGTTGTTCAACCCGCAGGCTGTCACCCGGATCAGCACCTGCCCGGGCACGGGTCTGGGGGTGGGCCAATTCTCGTGCCACTCCAGCTTGTCCATCCCACCATGTCCGACCAGGACCATGGCTTGCATCGTCTCGGGTACATTCATCGCTCGGCGACCTCCGGTGCATCAGTTGGGCGAACTTTGTCGGCCAGATCCTAGACGGTTTTGGCCGGAAAGCGAGCCGCCAAATCGCTGGATTCCTGCTCCGTTGACAGGACGGGGGTGCGTCCCGCACTCTACCTTACGTAGTGTCATTTCGGTTTTGAGGACCTTTTACCCATGGTTGATTTTGCCACCAATGCACTTTCCGACGAGATCGGTCGCGCTCTGGAAACCTATAAGAGCCGCCTTTCACAAGAGATTTTTCGCGACGATCTGCCGATCCTCGGGACGGGATGGGCCGATCAGGCCGAGACGGTTCTGAGCTTCGTGGACGCCGTTTCGGATGCGCTGTCCGGGGTCGGAGGCAACGGGCGAGTCGATGCGGCCACGCTGGAAACCCTGATCCAGCAGGTGACCCCGGTCATGGCGGAAGGGCTGGCCATCCCGATCCTGACCCCGCGTGTCGACGGCGATCTGGTCTATATCGATATCGCCTACAACGATGGCATTCCGGCATTTCTGGATGCCGCCGCCTTGAACCTCGGTGACCTGGGGGCGGGCATCAATCTTGACGGGGCGCTGTCGCTGGGCGCGACCGTGGCCAACCGGCTGACCCTGAAGCTTGACCCTGTCAGTGGCAAGGTCACGCTTGAGGCGATCACCGGGGCAGAGTTCGGCATCTCGCTGGAAGGGTCCGTGCTGCCGGATGGCGCCATGGATCTCGGGTTCCTCGAGGCCGCTTTTGGCGGCGAAGTTCCGACCAACAGCGGAATCGACCTGACGTTCGCCGCCGATTTCACCAATGGCGCTGGCGTTGAAACAACAATCTCCGGTGACGCGGTGTTTGCGCGGCACATCGAGACCCCCGCGAACAACGAACTGGTGCCGCAACTGGGCGCCGACCTGGTCCTTGGCTTCGGCTTCGACGGCGCTGCCAATATCTCTGGCGGCACCATTGCCGTTGAGGCCGAAATCGGGCTGGAGAACATCACCATTGACGCTGGCGGTCTGGCGGACCTGCTGACCGGCCCCCTGAGCGAGATCGCCGCCATTGCAAACACCTTCCCGCTGGGCACCATCGTCGACATCCTGTCGCTGACATTGCCGGTGGTGGATGACGTTGCCCCCGGCATGGATCGGGACGGCGATGACAAGGTCACCGTGGTGGATCTGCTGATCCGGGCCAATGGCAGCGACGAAGGCATGGGGTTCGTGCGCGCGGTCACGGCGCTTGATGACGCGTTGGAGGTGATCGACAGCCTGTCGGGGCTGGATGGCGCTGTGAACCTGGGCGACCTGACCGTTGGGGCCGAGGCGCAAGGCAGCTTTGGCACCGGGTTCGATGGCGACGTCGATGGAATCGTGGCCAGCATCGACACCGACCTTGCCGCACTTGTCGGGCGCACCGGGTTTGGTTCCATCCTGAACGGCTCGCTGGAGGCCGAAGGCGGGTTGACGATTCCGCTGATCGAGGATCCGTTGAACACTGCGGCGGCGTTGCTGCTGAACGGGTTCTTTGCCGATCCCGTGACGATCCTCGATTATGACCTGCCCGAACTGTCTGTCGGGGCCAGCCCGCGGGTGCCGTTCAGCGTCGGCCCGATCGCGTTCTTCGTCGGCGGCAACATGCGGGCAAGCACCGACTTTGCGGTTGGATATGACACGGCGGGCCTGTCTTTGGGCTCGGTTGACCTGCTGGATGGCCTCTACGTGTCGACGGCCACGCCCGATGATCCGTTTGCCAAGCTGACCTTCGGCCTGGAGGTTGGTGGTGGCCTCAGCGCCGGGTTGGTCAAGGTTTCTGCCGTGGGCGGAGTCGAGGGCACCCTGGGACTCGAACTCGCGGGGGGCGACGGCGAGGCGCGTTTGGGCGATCTGGGCCACTGCTTCTTTGACCCCATCACCGGGGAGTTGCTGGCCGGGCTCGACATCGAGGTCAAGGTCGGCGTTGGCAAGCTGTCGGTGACGGAGCGTGTCCGGCTGGCCGAAACGGTGCTGGCGCAGTTCAATTTCGATCCCTGCTCGGTGACATCGACGCTGGGACCACGCGGTCACCGGATGGATGGGATCAACCTTGCCAGCAAGGATGACGGCGATCTGGTGCTGAACGTCTCCGATGCCCGCTCGCCGCTGCGCGAGCTTCCGGGTCAGGTGGATTTCAAGGAGGAATACCGCCATATCGAGTTGCCCGACCAGATTTCGGACGCAGAGTTGCGGATCGCGCGCGAGGTCTTCCACGTCGATTATGCGCTGAAGGAAAACGGCGACAAACTTCCCAACAAGCTCGACGTCATGGCGTTCGGCTTTGTCGAGAGCCATTGGCGCCAAGGCGGCTTTGACCGGATCGTGGCAGAGGCCGGCGACGCCGCTGACCGCATGTCGGTTGCCACCGATTTTGGTGTTGCCGTGGACTTCAACGGCGGCAACGGCAACGACATCCTGATCGGCGGCGCAATGGACGACGTGCTGGAAGGTATGGCCGGCAACGATGTTCTGGACGGTGGTAGGGGTGACGATTTCATCGTCGGCCACTCGGGCGACGACATCATGATCGGCGGTCCGGGCGCCGACACGTTCTATGGCACCAGCGGCATTGACGAGGCGGATTATTCCGACAGTCCCGAGGCTGTGACCATCACCCGCCAGTTCCTGTCCAACGGCGGCTTTCAATATCTTGTCGGGGAGGGTGGCCATGCCGAAGGCGACATCCTGTCCGGTGTGGATCGACTGCGCGGATCTCGGTTCGACGATCACCTGGAGGCATCCGAGGCCTATGCAAGCATGTTGCAGGGCGGGGACGGGGACGATTTTCTCAAGGGCAGCACTGTCGATGACCTGATCGAGGGCGGCGCGGGCGCTGACGACATCCGGGGCCGCACCGGGTTCGACTATGCCACCTATGCGTTCTCGCCCGCGGCGGTCGGAATCAATCTCGACGAAGGCACGTTCTTTGGTGGCGACGCCGAAGGCGATACGGTGGCCGGGATCGAAGGCTATCTGCTGACCTTCTACGGTGACAGCTTTGTCGGCGACGATGCGGACAACCACGTCGAGGCGTCCGAAGGCAACGATGTCATCGACGGGCGCGACGGGGCCGACACGGTTTTGGCGGGTGGCGGCGACGATGTGGTCCATGGCGGCGTCGATGGCGATACGCTGGACGGCGGTGGTGATGTCTATGCGGACGATCTCGACCAGGGACGTGACCTGCTCAGTTACGAGACGTCGGACGAGGGCGTTGACGTGGATCTGGCCAGCCTGGGCTCTCTCCGGCCCCCGGCCTACGGAACCGCCACCGGTCGCACCACGGGTGGCGTTGATATCATCATGCGGGCGGACGAGGTGGACCAGCACGGCATCGCACGTGACATCCACGGCGACAGTTCCTTCGAGGATGTCGATGGCTCGGCCTATCGGGACTATATCCTGGGGGACGAAACGGACAACGTGCTGCGCGGCCTGAACGGCAATGACGAAATCGAGGGGCACAATGGCAACGACTGGCTGGTGGGCGGCAACGGTCGTGACACGCTGAACGGTGGGCTCGGGTACGATTGGGCCGACTACTCGGACCTGTTGGTGGCGGTCGATATCGATCTGCAGGTCGGCGAAGTGACCGGCGGTGGCCACTTTGGCAAAGAGACCATCAGCGGCGTGGAGGCCGTGGTCGGCACGATCCTCGGAGACACGATACAGGGCGACGGTGAGGACAACATCCTGGACCCCGGTGCCTTTGGCGGCGAGATGGATACGGTCAAGGGCGGCGGTGCCAAGGACACGCTGCGACTCGACTGGGGCGCCATCGACGAAGGTCTGGAACTCGTCAAGATCAACAAGATCGACGGCGTCGTCCGCGGTGCCGACGGCGGCGAAACCTACGTCGATTTCGATTCCGTGCAACGAATGCATGTGACCACCGGCAGCGGCAACGATGTGATCGCCTCGCATGAAGACCTGGCCGCCGAGGACAAGCCCGAGCACAACTATTTCCTTGGCGACGACATCATCAACACGGGTGCCGGCAACGACACGATCCATGCGGGCACCGGGCGCGACCAGGTGCTGGCCGGCAGTGGCAACGATCTGGTCAGCCGGATCAAGGACGACACGATTGCCGAGACGTTCTTTCTCGACGGTGGGGCCGGGATCGACACGCTTGAAATCGACGTCTCCTATGACGACACCGGGGTCGAGATGATCGTGCGCGATTCCGTCTCGGAAACCCACGACACCGTGTCCTTTGTCGACGGTGGCGCGGTGAGCGGCTTTGAACGGCTGCAGGTGGTCAAGACCGGCGACGGCGGCGACCACCTGGTGCAGCTGGGCGCCGTGGACAACACTTTCGAGACCGGCGGTGGGCAGGACATTGTTCAGCTCGACTATGGCAGCAACGATGTCGATGCAGGGGAGAGCGGCCTGCGCAGCATCACCGACACCGACACGTTGCGATTGAACTATTCCGGCGAAACCCTGTTGAAGCTGGACATCACTTCCTTCGGAACGGGTGCGGCGAACGCCCTGAAGGCCGGAATGCTCATCAGCGGCGGCACCCTGGGCGGGGCAACCTACACCAGCACGTATCGCAATTTCGAGAGAATGGACCTTATCGGGACGGACAACGGCGACGACATCGTCGGAATCACCGCGAACGAAAGCTCGGTCACATCGGGTGACTATATCGATGGCGCCGGTGGGGCCGACACGATCAACGGTCGTGGCGGCAACGACACGCTGCTTGGGGGCCTTGGCCGCGATGTGTTGCGTGGCGCGTCCGGCAGAGATGACCTGTTTGGCGGTCGCGGCCAGGATACCTTGATCGGCGGCGATGGCGCGGACTGGCTGGAAGGCGGTCAGGCGGGGCGTGCCGATGGGGCCGAGATCCTGACCGGCGGCAAGGGGGGGGATACTTTCGTGCTGGGGTCTGTCGATGGCACCCTCTACGGCGAGTTCGCTTCGGACTTTGCGGCCATCACCGATTTCGACAAATCCAAGGACACTTTGATGCTGCACGGCAGTGTCGACAATTACAGCATCACGACAGGCGGCGCGACGACCCACATCCTCTGGGCGGAGACAGGTCATGTCGTTGCTTCCCTCAGCGGCGTGTCCCAGCTGTCGCTCAATCACAAGTCCATAGACATTGCCACCGAAGTGGCAGAGGGCCCCCGGCTGTCCGATCTTCAGGTCCGCGCGGTCTTCGAGCCCAACAACGATCCGTTTGCCTTGGCGGCACAGACGATCTCGGCCGGGATCGGGCTGGGCGGGTTCACCGTGCGGCCGATCTCCGATTATGCCGAACCGCAAAGCGCCATTCAGGAACTGGCCGACTTTATCGACAGCGCGGTACAGGACTACACCCGGTCGGGCATCACGCTGATTGGTGGCACGTTCGAGGGCTCGCTTGATGCTGTCGGCACGTTCGAGGACGATCCTTTCGGCCTGTCCTATGGCTATGTTCTGTCGACCGGGCAGGTTGCCCGCCTGCCGGGTGAGAACGTCGAGGATGGACGCGATGCGCGGGGGGAACTGGCCGGAGCCGCATCGGATCTGACTTTCACCTCTGTCGGGTCTACCGGGACAGGGTCGACCATCTTCTTTGCCGACCTGTCGTCAATTGCCGGCGGCATCCAGTCTCTGACCATCGCGGACAGTGGCAATGGTGAAGGTGCGGACGGGATCTTCACCGGCTTTGATCTGGATGGCGTTGTCCTGACACGAGCGAAGCTGAAATTCGATTCCGACGGCGTGTTGAAACGCGATCCGGATGCGCTGGACGTGTTCGACTTTTCCGCTGGAGGCACCCATCTCGACGCCGGGGCGCAGATACAGCCCGGCCTCGATCGCGACCTGAACGGGACGATCAACGGAATGATCGACGAAGGGTGGACGCGCCTGGGGGCCTTCGATTACGAGCAGGGCGCGCAGACGGGCGGCGGCATGTCGATGGGCAATGGCGGAGCGGTGACGTTCGAGTTGACCGAACGCGTCTCCACCGAAGAGCCGCTCTACCTGTACGTCGCCGAGGCATTTGCCAATGGCGAGACGCTGAGCGGGCTGGTCGAAGCGTCGTCGGGCGATGTTACCAGCGTCGGTGATCTGAACGACGATCTGGGTGCCCCCGGTGCCAACGGTGACCGTACCGCGCTGATGGCCGAATTCTCGGTCGACCTTGTGAGTGCCGAACACGTGACGGCGGACCTGTTCCGGGTGGTGATCGTCAGCGAAGAGTTGCCGGAATTTGGCGGCGAGGCTGATGCCGACGTGATCGATATCAAGGTCAACGGAGTTTCGGCGCTGGTGCTGCCCGATGGCACCCAGGCTTCGCTGAACGCCTTGATGGCAGCCCCGGGCTACGTGTCGAACGACGCGTTGTCGATGAACCTGGCGGGAAGCGGCAGGCATGCCGATGTTCTGCGGGCGGATTCTTACACAACGGTCCTTGAAGTCTCCGGGCCGCTTGTGGACGGGGTCAATACGGTCGAATTCATCGTTGCGGACGGTGGAGATGGCCTGCTGGACACCGCGATCTTCATCGCGGCAGCTGACGAGACGACGATCGTGGGAACGGAGGGCAACGACGTGCTGCAGGGCACGGCGGCGGATGAGACCTTTGTGGGGCTCGCCGGGGACGACACGTATATCGGCGGGCTGGGCGACGACACCTATGTGTTCGCATCCTCCGGTATCGGTGTTGAAACGGTTGCCGAGACCCGCAACGGCGGAAACGACCGTGTGGTTCTGGCAGATGGGTTCACCCCGGATGATGTTACCTTCCTGAAGGTCGGCAAGGCGCTGGAATTGCATATCGGCGGACCCGGATCCGGTCAGAAGATCGTGCTGGAGGGTCACTACAAGAACGACACGCCAACGCCCGGTGTGGAGACCTTGGCCTTCGAGGATGGCACCGAAGTGGATTTGGCGGAGGCGCTTCCGTTAACAGCGGCGGATGTACTCCGGGGAGGTGCCATCATGACAGGCACGACGCTGGGCGAGAGCATGCAGGGCGGCACCGGTGACGATGTGATCAAGGGACTGGGTGGCAAGGACATCCTGCGCGGCGGCGCGGGTGAGGATGTGATCGCCGGTGGCAACGGCAACGACAAGGTCTATGGTCAGGATGGCAAGGATGTTGCCGCGGGCGGCAAGGGCAATGACAGGATGTACGGCGGTGACGGACACGATCTGCTGCACACGGGCGTCGGCAAAGATCGCGCCGAGGGTGGCGCGGGAAATGACGTGCTTCTGTTCGACGCTGGCACAAAGGTCGCCGTTGGTGGCGATGGGCGGGATATCTTCGGTGTAACAGGGCAGGGAAGCCAGCCGGACGGCACCCCGAACGTCAAGACCACGATACGGGACTTCGATCCGTTGAATGACCTGCTGCTGTTCACGGACATTCCCGGAGCGAGTGACCTGCCTGATCCGTCCGGCGCGGAAACCCTCGCGGATCTGGGCGACGGCGGTGGTCCGTTGAGGTTCCGGGAAACTACAAAGGGGCTGGAGATCGACGTGGGGGGCGCCCGGGTCATTTTGAAGGGCACCGCCGCATCGGACCTTGATATCGACCGGATCCTGTTTGCCGAAATCGGATTGAACGACGTCGCGCTCCGGTTCTCGAATCAAGGCACTGGGCCGCTGGCAGAGAGCTACAACGGACTGAGCTATCTGTCGGTCGGGTCCGAGCATTCCGCGGTGTTCGGGCAGGGCTATCCATCGACGACCTATGGCACGCTTCACGACGACGGTGCGTTCCTCTTCAGTTGACGATGCCGCGGCGCGGTGCCTGTGATGGCCGATGGGCGGTCAGGGATCGTCATTGACGCTCTGTGCACGTCGGTCTAATGACCATTTCAGAAATGAATATTCATTTCTGAAATGGGATGCCATGACGCGCGCGACCAAGAAAGAAATGCTTGAACGGATCGTCGATGCCGTTGTCCGCGTGGCCGTGGACAAGGGGATCGGCGCGGCCGGGATGGCCGATATCGCCAAGGCCGCAAAGGTCTCGGCCGGAACGCTGTATCTGCATTTCGACACCAAAGGCGACATGCTGCAGGCCACCTACCTGCGCATCAAGCAGGACTTTCACGCCAGGTTGATGCAGGCGGCAGAGGCCGATGGTTCCGAGGTGGTGATCCGCGCCATGTGGGAGAACACCCTGACGTTCTTGCAGGAGCGGCCCGACCATTTCCTGTTTCTCGAATATGCCGGGGCCGCGCAGGTCCTGACGCCGGATCAGAAGGCGCTTGTTGCGCCCTTGCAAGCCGAGGTCAACGCGCTGATCCAGACGGCCATCGACGATGGCACGCTGGACGACATGCCGTTGGGCGTCGCTGTCAATCTTCTCATCGGGCCCGCGATGCACCTTGCCCGCAAGGCCGCCATGGCTGGGACGCCCCCCAACCGCAAAGAGGTCGATCAGACCTTTGCCCGCCTCTGGGCATGCTTGCGGACGCACTGACACATCCGGCCCGCCTCCGGCCAACGAAAGGAATCATCCCCATGTCAAAGGTCATTCTCGTGACCGGCACCTCCACCGGTCTGGGCATCAGCATCGCCGTACAGGCGGCCGAAGCCGGCCACACGGTCTATGCAACCATGCGAAACCTGGCCAAACGCGACGCCCTTGATGCGGCAGCCAAAGACGCTGGTGTGGCGATAGAAGTCCTGCAACTGGACGTGCAGGACACGGCCAGCGTGACCGCCGCAGTGGACGAGGTCATCGCCCGCGAAGGCCGCATCGACGTTCTGGTCAACAACGCCGGGGCCGGTTTTGTCCGCACCGTCGAACAGGCCACGGAGGACGAGATCCAGTGGGTGATGGACGTCAACTACATGGGGGTCGTGCGATGCACCAAGGCCGTCATCCCGCAGATGCGCAAGCAGCGCAGCGGACATATCGTGACGATCTCCTCGGTTGGCGGGCTGGTGGGGCAACCCTTCAACGAGATCTACTGCGGCGCGAAATTCGCCGTCGAAGGCATGATGGAGGCCATGGCCTGTTACATCACGCCGAATTTCGGCATCAACTTCACGGTGGTTGAGCCGGGCGGAATTGCGTCGGAATTTGCCGCGAACGCCCTGCGTCAGATCGAAGGCACCGGCGGCATCCTTGATGACGAGTACCGGCCCATCCTGGAGGCGTATATCGGCGGAGCGCAACGGCGGCAGGGCGGTGGTGACATCTATCAGACCTCGGACGAGGTGGCCAAGGTCGTGATGGAATGCGTGGCGTCGGAGACCCCGCCGATCCGGACCCGCACCTCGAAGTGGGGAGAGGCCTTCTGCGGGCTCAAGACGGATCTCGACCCGGATGGGAAAAAGCTCCAGGCGCAGGTGTTCGATCAGTTTCTGGCCACTTGAGCGACTAAAAAAAGGCCCGGACGGCGAGTCCGGGCCATGGAATATGGAGCGATGGAACGCGCTTATTCAGCCGCTACCGGGGCGATGGATAACAATGCTTTGGCGACGCCACGCAGTTCGGCCAGCCCACGCAGGCGCCCGACCAGCGGATAGCCGGGCGGGTTCTGCCGGTCGACGTCGGACAACAGTTCCTGTCCATGATCGGGGCGGAAGACGATGTTCCAGTCCGCCCGGCCTGCGCCACGACGGCGCTGTTCTTCCTCAAGAACGGCGCGAACGAGGTCAACCATGTCGGTGTCACCCTCCAGGTGTTCGGCTTCCTCGAAGGATCCGTCGCTTTCCTTGGCGACGTTACGCAGGTGCGCAAAATGAACCCGGTCGGCGAACCGGCGCGCGATTGCGGGCACGTCATTGGTCGGATTGGCCCCCAACGAGCCGGAACACAGCGTCAATCCGTTGGCCGGGCTGTCTACCGCCGACAGAATCCAGGCGATGTCCTCGGCGTTGGACACGATCCGCGGCAGGCCCAGGATGTCGCGCGGCGGGTCGTCGGGATGTACGCACAGGCGCATTCCCAGATCTTCCGCCGTCGGCACGACCTCTTCGAGGAAGCGGCGATAGTTGGCGCGCAATTCCTCCCGCCCGATCCCGTCGTACAGTGTCAGCGCCTTGCGAAGGCCCGAGATGTCGTACCGGTCAAATGCCCCCGGCAGGCCCGACATGATCGAGCCCAGCAAGGCCTCGCGGTCCGCGTCGCTGGAGGCTTCGAACCAGGCCGCGGCCCCTGTCTGTACCTCCGCTGGATAATCGTTTGCCGCTGCAGCCCGTCCGAGCATGTGGATTTCGAAGGCGGCCATCCGGGTTGCATCGAACCGCAGGCAGGTGCCGCCGTTGGCCGTCGGCGCAGTCAGGTCGGTGCGAGTCCAGTCCAGCAATGGCATGAAATTATAGCAGATCGCGGTCACGCCTTCTTCGGCGAGGTTCGCCATCGACTGACGATAGTTCGCGAACAGCTGAGACAGGTCCCCGTCGCCGCGCTTGATGCGTTCGTGCACCGGCAGGCTCTCGACCATGACCCACTTCAGTCCGGCGCGCTCGATCTCGCGTCTGCGGTCGGCGATTGCGCCGCGTGTCCAGACCTCGCCATAGGGAACCTCGTGCAGGGCAGTGACGATCCCTGTCGCACCCGTCTGGCGGATTTCCGAAAGCGTGATGTTGTCGAACGGTCCGTACCAGCGCCAGCTTTCCTTCATCCGATTTCTCCTGCGGCGCCATGCGCGCCCAATGACAACGTTCTTCCGAACGCGGCGACGGTTCCCGGTTCCAGCTGACCTGCAAGCTCGGCGGAAAAGATCTCCCGCACATTCAGAAGCGCTCTGGCAACCTCTGCTCCGGCATGATCATCGGAAATTGCCCGCAGCATTTCGGCCAGCGGATCCTGCACGTCGATCGGGTTGCCTGACTCATCCACTCCGCCAACATAGCGCATCCAGGCCGCCACGGCGAGGTGCAGTCCAGGTGAAGGGCGCCCGGCATCGAGGTTTTCGGACAAGGTGGACAGAATGCGCTGTAGCAGTTTCTGGCTGCCATCCATCGCGATCTGCCAGGTACGGTGCCGGATCGATGGATTGCGGAACCGGGCGAGCAGCTGGTCGGCATACCCGGTCAGGTCGACCCCTGGCGGTGGGGTCAGCGCCGGAATGATTTCCTGAACCCACAGGCGGTTGACGAAGGCCGCCAGCACCGGATCGCCGGTGGCATCGGCAATGGTCTCGTGCCCGGACAGATAGCCGATGTAGGCCAGCGAACTGTGCGCCCCGTTCAGCATGCGCAGTTTCATGTGCTCGTAGGGGGTGACGTCGTCGACCATCTGCACGCCGACGGCTCCGAGGTCTGGCCGCATGTCATCAACAAAATCGTCTTCGATCACCCACTGGCGGAACGGCTCGTGAATCACCGGTGCGGCGTCATAGTATTCCGCGAGGGCCTGTACCTTTTCGATATCCTCTGGCTTCGTGGCCGGAACGATACGATCGACCATGCTTGAGGGAAACCGACCCTCGGCCTCGATCCACGCGGCCAGATCGGCGTCGATTCGCCGGGCCAGATCCAGCACCACGCCCCGAACCAAACGGCCGTTGTTTGGCAGGTTGTCACAGGACAGGATCGTAAAGGGTCTGCGCCCCGCCGCCCGCCGCCGTTCCAGCGCCCGGACGATGAACCCGAGGGTGGATTTGGGCAGATCACCGGCCAGATCGGCCCGAATGTCCGGGTGATCCGGGTTCAACATTCCCGTTGCCGGATTGTGGCAGTATCCCTTTTCTGTGACCGTCAGGGTCACCAACCGGACGGCGGGGTCGGCCATCCGGCGCAGGATCTCCTCCGGATCTTCGGGCGCAACCAGAACATCCTGCAAGGCATCGATCACCCGCAGGTTTTCGCCTTCGGGGGCAAGCTCCGCCGTTGTGTAGGCGAAGCCCTGAGGTTGAAGCGCATCACGCACGGTGGGTGACCGCAGCGAGACCCCCACAACCCCCCAGTTCCCGCCCGAGGCCTGCATGGATTCTGCAATCCACGGCACGCCGAAGGCCCGGAAAAAGGCACCAAGGCCCAAGTGTATGATACCGACACCCGGTCGTGCTCCCTCTGGACGGTTCAGGCGGTTCCTGGTCATGCTCACCTCCGGTGTGACTGGGTCGAACGATGCTTGGCAGCCCGGCCAGAGATCATCGCAGATCTTCCATCGGGATCATGTCCATGTCGGTGAAGTCGACATTGTCGCCCGCCATGACCCAGCAGAACGTGTAGCTGCCGGTGCCCGCGCCGCAATGGATCGACCAGGGCGGCGAAATCGCGATGTCTTCTTCGGACATCACCATATGCCGGGTCTCGTCGGCCTCGCCCATGAAGTGGAACACCCGCTGACCTTCGGCAATGTCGAAATAGAGGTAGGCCTCCATGCGGCGATCATGGGTGTGGGCCGGCATGGTGTTCCAGACAGAGCCGTTGTGCAGCTGGGTGTAACCCATGACCAATTGGCAGCTGTCGACGACGTCGGGGTGGATGCACTGATAGATCGTGCGGTCGTTGGCGGTTTCGGCGCTGCCGAGTTCGACTTTGCGGGCATCTTCCTGCCGGATCAGCTTGGCCACCGTGACCCGGTGGGCCGGGGACGAGGTAACGTAGAAGCGACCGTTGCCACCAAAGGTGATCGCCCCGGCACCGACCGGCAGGTACAGGATTTCTCCGCGGTTCATTTCGTAGGTTTCACCGCCAGCCGACACCGTGCCGGCATCGCCGATGTTCAAGATGCCCATCTCGCGCCGATCCAAGAACGACGGGGTGCCGGTTTCGGGAACGTGATCCAGCACCAGATTCTGGCCTGCGGGAACTGCGCCACCCACGATCATGCGGTCGTAGTGGGTGTAGGTCAGACGAATTTCGCCGTCGGCGAACGTGTCCGACACGTGGAACTTTTCGCGCAGTCGTGCGGTGTCGTAGGTTTTGGCGGTTTCGGCATCGACGGCGTGGATCGTACGAACAGTCAGCATTGGTGGGCTCCTTCAGAGAAAATCGTCGCGGCGTGGAGAGAAGACGTCGATCAGTTGTCCGGCTTCGATGCAGACACAGCCATGCATGGCATTGGGCGGCACGATCAGGCTGTCACCGCTCGCCACTTCGATCTCCGCGCCCTCCACGCTGAACCGGAACCGGCCGGCGCGTACATAGGTGGACTGGACATGCGGATGGCTGTGCAGCCCGCCGACACCCCCATTGGGGAAATCGACAGCAACGACCATCATTTCGGGCGTCTGTGACCGAACCTGCCGACGGATGCCGCCCTCGAGTTCGACGACGGGATAGCTATTTTCAGTCATGCTTTACCTCCTGAGAAAGGGCCCGGCATTCGGATCCGCGGTCTTGCGTGGGCTTGGCTGGCGACGTGTGGGTCCTTCGCAGATGCGCCGGCTCAACTTGCGGAACCTTCGGCGTCAGCGGGCGGGCTGTCGGGTTTGGCACGGGCAGCAAGAAAACCACCCCATGGGCGATGGCCGGGGTGGCCATCGCAACGCAACCAACAAGATCGTCTTCCCGGTTGCGGGCATCGGGCTTGCTCGTCTCTCATCGTAGGGTTGTCAGAGGCGATAGGCCTGTTTCACAAGCCGGTAGGCGAGGTCCTGCGCAACTTCGTAGGCTTCGTCTTCTGCCAACCTGCCAGTGGTTGTGAGCGTTGCAAGATAGGCGCAATCCACTCGGCGTGAGACATCGTGCCTGGCCGGGATGGAGCAGAAGGCGCGCGTATCGTCGTTGAACCCGACCGTGTTGTAGAAGCCTGCCGTTTCGGTGGTCAGCTCCCGGAAGCGGCGCATCCCTTCGGCGCTGTCGTGGAACCACCATGCCGGCCCAAGCTTCAGGCTGGGATAAACCCCGGCCAGCGGTGCCAGTTCGCGCGAGTAGGCGGTTTCGTCCAGTGTAAACAGGATGATCGACAGGTCGGGCTCCAGGCCTACGGCCTCCAGCAGCGGCTTCAGCGCGGCGACGTAGTCCGTCCGGCCGGGGATATCGAGACCTTTATCGGGCCCGAACCGCGCCATCATCGTGTCGGAATGGTTCCGGCGCGACCCGGGGTGGATCTGTAGAACCAGCCCGTCGTCGAGGCTCATCCGCGCCATTTCGGTCAACATCTGACCGCGGAAGGCGTCGGCCTCGTCCGGCGTACAGGTGCCCGCAAGAGCCTTTTCAAACAGGGCCACGGTATCTGCCCGCGAGAGGTTCTCGGTTCGGGCGCTGGGGTGGCCGTGGTCCGAAGAGGTGGCACCGAATTCCTTGAAATAGGCGCGCCGGTTGCGATGCGCCTCAAGGTAGCCGTCCCATGTCGTGGCGTCCGTTCCGGCGATCTCGCCAAACCGTTCGATGTTCGCGGCAAAGGCAGCCTGATCCGGGTCAACGACGGCGTCTGGGCGATAGGCGGTGACGACCCGGCCGTTCCAGTCGCTTTCGCGGATCATCCGGTGCCAGCGCAGATCGTCCAGCGGGCTGTCGGTGGTGGCGATGACTTCGATCCCGAACCGGTCGAACAGGGCGCGGGGCCGGAATTCTGGACGTTGCAGGCAATCGGCGATGTGATCGTAGAAATCGTCCGCCGTCTCTGCCGACAGCCGCGCGTTCAGGCCAAACACTTCCTGAAAGGAATGATCCAGCCACATGCGCGAAGGGGTCCCGCGGAACAAGTGATAGTTTTCTGCGAACAGGCGCCAGATCTTGCGTCCGTCTGTCTCCAGCCGGGTGCCGTCGGCCAGCGGCACACCCAGGTCTTCAAGGGGAATGCCTTGTGAAAAGAGCATCCGAAACACATAGTGGTCCGGCGTCACGAACAGTTGCGCGGGGTCTGGAAATGGCTCGTTTTCGGCATACCACCGCGGATCTGTGTGCCCGTGGGGGCTAACGATCGGCAGGTTCTTTACCGTTTCATACAGGGCGGCAGCCAGGTTCCGCGCCGTCGGTTCAATCGGAAAGAGCCGATTCTCGTCAAGTAGTGCCAACGTTCTACCGCCTCCCTGCGGAATCGACGACGTCCAAAAGTCATTGCGTTTGCGGTCACTAATATGCTAGATTAAAAGAACAGTCAACGTAGTTGAAACCCATGACCGACACTTTGAATCTTCTGCCACTCGACCCGATCAGTCGCCCAAGCGTGGCTGACCGGGTGTTCGAAAAGCTTCACACAGAGATTGTCTCCCTGTCGTTGCCCCCCGGCGCGCGGGTGTCCGAAGGTGAAGTGGCCAAGGCGCTCGGGACTTCCCGCCAACCTGTTCGGGATGCCTTCTTTCGGCTGTCGAAGCTGGGGTTTCTCGAAATTCGTCCGCAGCGTGCCACGACGATCAGTCTGATCTCGACCGAAAAGGTGATGGAGGCGCGGTTCGTCCGCACGGCGCTGGAGGTGGAAATCATCCGTCAGGCCTGCCTTGAAATCGATGACCGAGGCTATGCCTTGCTGCGCGCCAACCTCGACCAGCAGGCCGCGGCCGTGAAGGCCGACGACCGCAAATCCCTGCACCGGCTCGACGACGGGTTTCACGAACTGATTTGCGCCATCTCGGGGCACCCGTTTGCCTGGCAGACTATCAGCGAAAGCAAGTCACATCTCGACCGCGCCCGGTTGCTGTCGCTGTCGTTCAACATGGAACTGGTTCTGGGGGAGCATGTCGGGCTGTTCGACGCGCTCGTTGCTCGGGATACGGACATGGCCGTGCTCCTGATGCGGTCCCATCTGTCCCGGCTGTCCGAACAGATCGGGCGTATCCAGTCCGAACACCCGGACTACTTTGCGGAATCTCACGGCGACCAGGACCTGTAGGACGCACGATCGCTGCCGGCGCCATAACCTATCTGCCTTTCTTGCCGGCCTGCATCAGAGATTTTCCGATGGCTGCCAGAATCTCCGCCCGCTGAACCGGTTTCATCAGGCGGATGTCCTCGTGTCGCAAGCCGTTGCCATGCACGGTCGCCTCGCTGGCATATCCGGACATGAACACGACAGGCAGGTCCGGGCGCAATTCGCGCAGGACCCGGGACAGCGTCGTCCCCTGCAGCTCACCTGGCATGACGATATCGGTCAGCAGCAGATCATAGTCTGGATCCGCTTCGAAAATAACCCGGGCCTCATCGCCTGACCCGACCGCGGTGACAGAGTATCCTTCGCGCTCCAGCATCGAAATCAGCACCAACAGCACATCTTTCTCGTCCTCGACCAACAAAATCCGACGACCGTCGGCATCTGGACGGAAGCCGCTCGTTCGGTCGTCCGTTCCTGGTTCTGAAACGTCCGCGTGGGCAGGGAAATACAGTTTGAACGTCGTTCCGATCCCGGGTTCGGAATAGACTTGAACCGTGCCCCCGGATTGTCGCATGAACCCCTGAACCATCGACAGGCCAAGGCCTGACCCCTTGCCGGGACCTTTGGTAGAGAAGAATGGTTCGAAGATACTGCGGATGACCTCACGCGGAATTCCCGTGCCGGAATCGCTGACGGCCAGCAACACGTAACGACCGGGAAGAAGCTCTTCCTGTCGCGCGTCTACATAGTCTTCGTCGATCCGTACATTTGCCGTTTCAATGGTCAGTTTGCCGCCCAACGGCATGGCGTCGCGCGAATTGAGGAAAAGGTTCAACAGGGCGCTTTCGATCGAGCTGACATCCGCGTTGATCTTCCAGAGCCCGGCGAGCAACGACGTCTCGACGTCGATACTTGCGGGCAACGTGCGTCCGGCCCAGTTCTTGGTCTCCCGGACGATGAGGTTCAGGTCGACGACCTTGGGGTCCAGGCGGGCTCGGCGGGCAAATGCCAGCATGTTGCGGGTCAGTTCGGCCCCCCGCAGGGTTGCGTTGATCCCGGCATCGACCAGTTCGATCTGGTCTTCGTCTTCCAGTTCGTCGCGCAGCAGTTCCAGATTTCCCATGATCACGGCCAACAGGTTATTGAAGTCGTGCGCGACGCCCCCGGTCAGCTGGCCAATGCTCTCGTGCTTTTGAGCGCGGTGAGCCACGGCGAACTGCTTTTCAAGCTGTCTCTGGGCTTCGACCTCGCTGGTGACGTCCAGGACCACACCGTCGATCCGGACCGTGTCTGCCGACAACCTGGTCGGGCTGCTGTGGGTTTCGAGGCACTTGACGACGCCTGATGGCGTGGTGATCCAGTACCGGCGCGAAAACGGGGTCAGGTCTCGTGCGGCTTGCTTCAGAAAGTCGAGCATCTGGGGATAGTCTTCGGGGTCGTGTGCCTGCACCAACAGGTTGGTATCGGCGATGATCTCATTGGCAGAATACTCCCAAAGGTCGCGGCACCGCTCGCTGATGTAGACGACCTTCGGATCTTGACCCTCTTCCATATCGAGGCTGATCAGGACCCCGGGAATGTTGGCGGCAATCCGCGCAAGGCGGGCCTCGGCGATCAGTTGGCGGGATTGGGACTCGCGGATATCCGACATGTCCGCATGGATACCGACGACCCGTAGGACCTCGCCGTCGCGATCACGCTCGATCGTCAATGTGGCACGGATGTACCGTGTGCTTCCGTCCTCCCGAATGCTTCGAAATTCAAGAAAAGCCGGCGACGCTCGGCCGGACCATACCGCGCTGAGGCTCTCGGTCAGACGTTTCCGGTCATCCGGGTGAATGACCGACAACCATTCGGAGACCCGCACCATCCCGGGTTTTCGTGGCACGCCATACAGCGCAACCATGCCCTCGTCGAAATAGGCATGATCCGACCCGACGTCCCGCACAAACACGCCCAGGCCGGCAGACCGGGTTGCAAGGCTCAGGCGGTTCCCAAGTTCCCGAACCTGTCGGGCGTCTTCTGCAAATCGATCAGCCGACCGAACAAAGAATGCCATCACGATGATAGAGAAAATCCCGAACAGGCCGACGGTGATCACGAGTGGCGTCGTGGCAACGGGCGCATTGATCGGCAGCTGTGAGTAGGCCAGCAGCACTGTCCCGAACACGATGATCAGATAGGCGGAAATGCACAGGATGATGGCGGTCCGGGAAATATCGGGCCACCGCCTTGGCGGGCGAATGTATCCGACGATGACGCCTGCAGCGACATAGGAGACGCCGACCCCAATGCCCAGGGCCGAATACGGCCCACCGATCCAGGCGCGACCGATACTGCCGATGATCGCCGCCGCTGCGCCGCCGGCAGGTCCGCCAAGATATCCCGCCAGGATCAGCGGCCCGGTCTTTGCATCCAAAGGGACATCGAAGACGGGCAGCATAAACGAGCCAGTTGCGAGCAGCAACACAACCACGCCCAAGACGACGCCCACGAGCAGACGCTGGGCGAACGGTTGTCTCTCCAACCTCACCGACGCCCGCACTACGTATACACCAAGGCCACCCAGAAGAAGCAGCGCGAGGTTTTGGAGAACAAAAATAACCATCTAGGATAATCCGCTTGACGGGATCACTGTATGGCCAAACCTCAGCCGGTCAAATGTTTGATTTTCTGTCCAATGACAGGGCGCCAACCGCAGGTTCCGAGGTCCCCGCTTATCCAGTTGCACACCCTTGATGGGGGTTTCCCAACTTTTGGTTTCAGAATGAAGCATCGGCTCACTCTGGTGGAACGCTGTTCGCCCTAGCCGAACAAAATGCCGGCGGCCTCCGGCGCGAGAGTGGCCTCCAATGCATCAAGGTTGCGTTCCAGGGACGAAGCCTTGCCGGTGCCCATCAGAACGCTCGCCACCTGGGGGCGCGACAGGCAGAAGTGGAGCGCAGCCGTGGGCATTTCCACGCTGAGCGCGTCACACTTGGCTTCCAGGGCCCGGACCTGCGACAGGATCTCGTCGGAGGCGGGAGCATAATTGAAATGGGCGCCGGGTCGTGCGCCTGTTGCGAGGATGCCAGAATTGAAAACGCCCCCCGCCACCAGGCTGGTGCAGGTTTCCCGACATAGGGGAACAAGCTCGACTTCAGCGGTGCGGTCCAGCAATGTCCATCGCCCTGCCAGAAGGATCACGTCGAGCGGGTGGGTTTTCATCACCTCAACGCAAACCTCGTTCTCGTTGACGCCAAGGCCGTAGGCTCCAATCGTGCCGTCCCGCTTCAGCTGTTCGAGGTAGGGCAATCCCGACGACATCAGTGTGTCGAGATGTGCACCGTTCCTGTTGCCGTGGGTGATCACGCCGATGTCGTGAACATACACAATGTCCACCCTGTCCAGGCCCAGGCGTTCGAGGCTGCCTGCAAGGCTCTGCTCTAGACCGGCGGCGGAATAGTCATAGTGAACGTCGTTGGGCAACGGGTTCACGTATTCGTCGAGCCGATCATGCTGCGTGCCCGGGGTCAGGACACGGCCAACCTTGGTCGAGATGGTAACCGCATCGCGTGGCTTGTCCTTCAGAAATCTGCCAAGACGCACCTCCGCCCGGCCGCGACCATAATGCGGGGCCGTGTCGAAATAGCGGATGCCCTTGTCCCAGGCGATTTCCAACACCGCACCGGCCTCGGCATCGCTGATCTCGACGTAGAGGTTGCCGAGACTGGCACATCCCATCGAGACACTGGAAACGGAAACATCGGTGGTGCCGATCTTGCGCGTCGGGAACATGAAATCCTCCGATCAGTGTTGGGCCACAATGGCGTCAAGCCGCGGTGTGGATTGGGTGCCGCCCTGCGCCCTGGACCAGTCGAGGAAGGCGGCAATGCGCCGGGAAATCTTCTGCTGATGATTGCCCGCGATGTCGCCAATGCGGTGGAACAGGAAGGGGTTGCGGAACCGGTCCAACGTGGTGGCGACATAGGCACGGGCCTCGTCTTCCATCCCGGCGGCAGCAAAGCCGGGCAGAACCTCGCGGTCGTACAGGTCCAGCAGGTCCGCACGCACGCTGTCGATATCCAGATAGTCCTTGACCGATTCCGTGCCCTGCGGGTTCTTTTGCCACGCGTCGGCCATATAGGTGTGCCCGAGGTTCAGGATGAAGAGTTTCAGCGATTCCGGCGCGTCGAGCGAGCCGACCACCTCGATGCACGGATGCTCGCAGGGCAGGACCAGGCCCGGTTGCCGCTCTATGGCCCAAAGTGCATAGGGCTCGGCCACGGCCCCGGCGGGTTCGATGGGTTCGGATACGATCCGGTCCACCAGCGAATTGACCCACGTGACGTCATCGGCCAACCAGTTCGCATAGGCGGCATCGTCAGTCCCGGCCAGTTCCAGCACGCGGGCCTTCAACACCTCTCCGTTCCGTTCGATCAACTCTGTCGGAAGTATGGTCAGCGGTGCCGCGCCGGCCTTGAAACGAGCGCGCAGCAGCAATTGCAGCTTGGCCGGATAGGACATGTTCTGGTCGAACACGGCATCCGTGTCCTGCGGTTGCGGGTTGAAGCCGGTGTCAGCGGTGTTCGACAACACGTGGCTGACCTCTTCGACAAAGACCCGTTTTACCTCGTCCCAGTCTGTGGCGGTCGACAGGCCGCGCTGAAGGCTGGTGACCTGTTGCAGGCTGTCCACGTCTTGGCCGTCGCGCAAGCCGCGAATGCGCACCCGGTAGCCTTCGGGGCGGACAAGTGCGGCCACCCGACCGGCCCGTTCGGCACTGCCCGAGCTTTGTACGACAGTGACAGGGCCGACGGCAGAACCGGTCGCCAATGCCTCGCCGATGAACAGGTCGGCATGAGCCTGTAGGAAACGGCTGGTTCCGAACTGGATGATGGGCGTTGCGGGCGTGGGCATTGGCGTGGCTCCTCTCCGATGACACGGTATTGCTGCGGCTTTCTGCTCTTTATTCAAAATAAACATTGACGACAACAAAAAGCGATCCTTATGTGTGAAAAACCTCCGGCGGGCGGCAGACCCGGCTCGCCACGGACGAGACCCCCGAAAGGACGCGCCATGCAGGCACTGCTCATCAGCGAAATCGGCAAGGCCGAAATGCGAGACATCGAGACCCCGCGCCCCGGACCCGGCGAGGTCCTGCTCAAGGTGCGCTACGTCGGTTTGTGCGGCAGCGACCTCAACACCTTCCGCGGCTTGAACCCGCTGGCCAAGCTGCCGCGCATTCCCGGGCACGAGATCGGCGGCCGGATTGTCGAGATGGGTTCGGGTGTTCCGACCGACTTTGCCCTGGGACACAACGCGATCGTGGTGCCTTATACAAATTGCGGCACCTGCAGTTCCTGCCGCAAGGGTCGGGTCAATGCCTGTCAGTTCAACGCCACGCTGGGCGTTCAACGGGACGGCGGGATGTCCGATTTTGTCGCCGTTCCGTGGCAGAAACTGATCCTGAATGACGCGCTGCCGGAAAAGCACCTGGCACTGATTGAACCGCTGTCGGTCGGCTTCCATGCCGTGGCCCGCGGGTCGGTGGCCGAAGGCGACACGGTCGTGGTCCTTGGCGGCGGAATGATCGGGGTCGGTGCGATGCTGGGGGCCCGCCAGCGGGGTGCCCGTGTCATTGCGGTCGAGGTTTCCGAGGCCAAGCGCCAGTCATTGCTGGATTTTGGCGTCGAGGCGGTCATCAACCCGACGCAGGTTGACCAGTTGCAGGCCGTGCGCGACCTGACCGGCGGCGATGGCGCCGACGTTACCGTCGAGGCCGTGGGCCTGCCCGACACGTTTCGAGCCGCCGTGGACATGGCCTGTTTCGCCGGTCGCGTGGTCTACGTCGGCTATGCGAAACAGGAGGTGTCGTACAACACGTCGCTGTTCAATCTCAAGGAATTGGACATGTTCGGCTCGCGCAACGCCACGCGCAAGGATTTCGAGGCCGTGATCGAGTTCGTGGCCGCCAATCCAGAATTGTGTGACAAGCTGATCTCGCGGGTGTTCAGCTGGGAAGAGGCCGATGCCTCCTTTGCCTATTGGGAAGCCAATCGCAACGAGACGCTGAAGGTTCTGGTCGAACTGCCGGAGGCCTGACACTCCCGGAGGGGGCGACAGTCCACTCGTCCTTCCGGAATGCATCCACCGACATATGTGATATATAGCCGCGATCAGACAACAGCCCGACGAGAACCCAGTGTCCCGCAGCAACGCCGTCTACAAGGAAACGTACAACCGGTGCCTCGATTTCATCGGGGAAATCGGCTTGGATGGCAGCCTGCCGCCGGAGACAGCGTTTGCCGAACGTTGGGGGATATCTCGCACGACAGTTCGGGCGGTTCTGGAACACCTCAAGGACACCGGCCTGATCGACTGGGAGGGGCGGCGCAAGACGATCCTGCGGTTGCCGGTGGCGACCGACTTCTATTCCGCCGACGAAACGCAGACCACGGCCGAAAAGGTCGAGGCGGCATTCATGGAATACGTGCTGGGCGGAGACCTTGCCCCGGGAACGATCCTGAGAGAGAGCGAACTTGCACGCGAATTCGGCGCCAGCCCCTCGGCGGTGCGCGAGTTTCTGATCCGGTTCTCGAGGTTCGGCTTGATCGAAAAGGAGCCGAACCGACATTGGATTCTGCGCGGGTTCACCCAGGAATTCGCGGTAGAATTGTTCGACGTACGCGAGATGTTCGAGACGCGTGCCTTTGCTCGGTTCTGCAACGAAGGCCCGGAGAGCGAAAGCCATCAGGCGTTGATTGCCATGAAACCCGATTTTCAGCGCCTCGGGGATGCAATCGAGACGGAGTTCATGAGCTTTCCACGGCTGGACGAGCGGTTCCACCGCATCGTGATCGACCTGCTGGACAACCGCTTTGTCGATGACTTCTTTCAGATCGTGTCGATGATCTTCCACTACCATTATCGGTGGAACAAGTCCGACGAACAGGAAAGAAACCTGACGGCCACCAGAGAGCACCTCGCGGTGATCGGCGCCGTAGAAAGTGGGGACATGACGGCGGCCAGTGCTGCATTTCACACTCACCTGTGTTCTGCCAGACGAACGTTGATGCAGTCGGTTCGATGGGACGGCAAGACATGATCGTCGATGCCCACCAGCATTTCTGGAACTACGATCCGCTGGTGCACGATTGGATCGACGCCTCTATCGCCGGTCTGCGTCGAAGCTTTCTTCCGGATCATCTCGGGCACTATCTCGCCGCCACCGGTGTTGACCGAACGGTGCTCGTTCAGGCGTCGGAGCGGCTCGCCGAGAACGATTTCATGCAGACAATGGCGGATCAGGCTGAATGGGTCGGCGCGATCGTCGCGTGGGTGGATCTGGCTTCACCGGATGCCGTTGCCCAGCTGGAGCGTTTGGCCCAGATGCCCTTGGTCAAGGGGGTTCGCCCGGTCCTGCAGGGCATCGAAGAGACCGACTGGATCCTGCGATCCACCGTTCTTGACGCGCTTTCGCGCCTCCCCGGCCTTGGATTGCGCTTTGACGCGCTGATCGTGCCGCGCCACCTCGACACGATGGCCCGGCTGATCGACCGACTGCCTGACCTCGCGATCGTGGTCGATCATGCTGCAAAGCCGCTGATCGCCGCTCACGCCCGGCCCGACGATCACTGGAAGCAGGGAATGTCGCGTCTTGCCTGCCACCCGAACGTTCATTGCAAACTGTCCGGGATCGCCTTCGAACAGGGGCAGGGATGGACCCGTGAGGGTCTGCAACCTGTAGCCGATCACCTGTTGCACACCTTTGGCGCCCAACGTCTGATGTGGGGAAGCGACTGGCCTGTACTGGAGCACGTCGGTTCGTACATTCAATGGTTTGACTGCGTTCGGGAGTTGATCTGCGGCTGCGATGACGTCGATCAGCAGGCAATCCTCGGGGATACCGCCGCACGGTTCTACGACATCCGGGCAGTTTAGATTGAATTGACCCTCGTGCCCCCAGGGAACCTCTGTTTATCGGTTGAATCGGCGCCCACGCAGAGAGTGGACGCCGGAATGCTCCAAGCGAAATTGACTGCGCCCGACCTACATGTATCCCCGCACGAGAGCCTCTGAAATGAGTGTCCACCCATCTGCGACGGCGAAGAATGCCAGCTTGAAGGGGAGCGATACCAGCGCAGGAGGGACCATCATCATCCCCATCGACATCAGGATGGCGGCCACGACAAGATCGATGATCAGGAACGGAAGGAAGATCAGAAACCCGATCTGAAAGGCGTTGGAGATCTCACTCAGAAGGAACGACGGGATCAGCACTGACAGCGGCGCTTCCCCCGGGCTGACACCGGCTGGCAGCGTGTCCGCACGAAGCTCGGCCATGCGGGTGAACGTTTCCGGGTCGGCGCGATTGATCATGAAGACGCGAAAGGGTTCCATCACCTCGCTGATCGCTGTCTCGGCGTCGATCTGGTCCTGCATCATCGGCTGAAGGCCGTCGGTCCATGCCTGCGTGAAGACCGGATCCATCACGTAGTAGGTCAACACGAGGGCCAGCGACACGATCAACATGTTCGGTGGCGATTGCTGCAGCCCGATTGCCTGGCGCAGAATCGACAGGACCGTCACGATGAAAGGAAAGCAGGTTGCCATGATGATCAGGCCTGGAGCAAAACTTATCAGGCCTACCAACAGGAAAAGCTGGACACTCAACCCGGCGAGTGACCCGTCTTCACCAAGCGACAGCGAAAACTCCTGTGCGCCCGCGACACCGGGCAGGCAAAACAGGCAAAGCGCAACCATTGACACGCTCAGAGCCGTCCTGGACCGGTTCGGTCTCATGGAATGATGCTTTCGTTCAGGCCTGCAATTTCTGTAAGCCGAACGGCCAGTTGACCTTCGTTCGGCCCGTCCTGCTCCACCAATTCGCCGCGCGCGATCAGCTTTTCGCCAACGTAGAGTTCGACCGGATCGTCCACCCGGTGATCCAGAACCAGAACAGCATTCTTTTGCAGTTGAAGCAGGTCGGCGATCTTTGGCTTTGCGCGCCCGACAGTAACGATGACTTCGACAGGAACCTGCGAAAACGGGTGCTCTGCCTCTCGGCTGGTGTCAGGCATGTTGTGCCTCCTGATGTCCGGAATGTTCGAAGAATTCAGTGACGGCGTCGGAAAGCTCTTGGAGCACGGCTTCAAGATCGATCTTGTGCTCGCTCCCCCCGAAGCGGAGGAACGCTTGCCCTGCTCCCAGCGTGTCTTCTGCGACGATTCTCAGCGGCGGTGCGACCCTGCCTTCGACAAGCGAGGTGACCAGATCGACATTCTCCGGCGAAACAACGACGTCGACACCGATCCTGGAGGCGTCATCGCCCAGCTCCGAGATCATCTGGATGATTGTCTCGCCCAAAGACCCGACTAGCGTTCGCGGTAGAACTTGGGCCACCATCCCGCGCAAAATGCCCTCCAGCTCTCCCAGAACAGCCCCTCGCGCCTCGTGATAGGTGAACGACATCGATTGAAGGTTGTTGGCCAGTTCTGCCGAAATGCGCCCTTGTTCTTCTTCGTGAGCCTTGGTCGAGTCGTCCCAGCCGGCTGCGTATCCTTTTTCAAACGACTGCAACCGTCCTTCCTCGATCGCGGAGTTCGTTGAAACAATGGGTGCGTGGTCGCCGGACCCAGGCTGATCAAAGACTTCCAGTTTCAATGGTCGGCCCATCAGACTTTCTCCTTGTCCTCTTCCATCCAGGTCCGAAGAACCTCGACGGTGTCGGTCTGACGTTCCTTGATGAGTTGGCGTAGCCGTTCGACCGGGTCTTGTGTGAACTGACCGAGGTCAGGCAGGCCGGCTTCGGCGTCGCCCATACCAAGGTCGCTGACGACTTGCATCGGGGCTGACAGCTCTCCCAGCCCACCGGGCGAGGACGGCGTCGCCACACTTTCGAGGGTCGCCGGTGGCAATCCGTCGTGCGGCGGGGACAGTTCCAGAACCTGCGGTGTCACGCGATTTGTCATGATGGGGCGCACAACGAACAGTCCCAGGATCAGTGCAACAATCGAAAGTACTGCGATCTGGGCCATGGTCACGATGTCGAGGCCGTCAAGAAGTCCCGGCTCTGGAAACGCCCCCGCCTCGGGCAAAGGTTGGAATTCCAGGGACCGAATGGTGATCTGATCTCCACGGGCTTCGTCATATCCGACGGCGGCGGAAATCAGAGACCGCAGGTCTTCCAGTTCCGCTTCGGGACGTGGAATCATGGCAGGCGCGCCGTTGGCGTCGATTGTTGGTGTGGCATTCACCAGAACAGCGACAGTCAGGCGCTTGATTGCGCCCGGTACACGAATAATTTCACGTTGTGTCTGGGAAACCTCGAAGTTTGTGCGCTCCCGAGTCTCGTTGTCCTGTCCCGAGCTTGAACTGCCATCTGCCCCTCCGTCGCCATCGGGAAGGTTGCTGGCAACCGTCACCGCGCCGCTGGACGATCCATTGGTAGAGGACGTCCGTTCTTCGGTTTCGGAACTGATCGCCACGCGCCCTTCGGGGTCGAAATGCCTCTCGACGATCGATTCCCGGTCGGTCACCGTTGTCATGCTGAGTTCGACGATAGCGTTTCCGGGGCCCACGCGTGCCTCAAGCAGGCGTTCGACATTGTGCTTTAGAACCTCCTCGCGCTTGTTCGCGGAGATGGCGGTCCCGTCGCCGGAGCCCAGGACAACACCACTGTCGCCATCGATCACCGAGACATCATCCGGTTTCAAACCGGTCACGGCAGACGCCACAAGATAACGCAATGCCCTGGC
The DNA here is from genome assembly GCA_947495685.1 of uncultured Tropicimonas sp. Classification (GTDB taxonomy): domain Bacteria; phylum Pseudomonadota; class Alphaproteobacteria; order Rhodobacterales; family Rhodobacteraceae; genus Tropicimonas. The sequence goes on along the minus strand of CANLZY010000014.1, from coordinate 115,029 downwards.
CTGTGCCTCGGACAGGCTACCGCCCAAGGATGTGACAAATACCGACGCGGTGGCTGCCCGGTCCTGACGAAACCCCTTCGAGGGCGACTTTGAAATGTGGACCCTGGCGGCGCGGATCTGAGGGCTCGCGATGATGGTCCGCGACAACTCCCCTTCCTTTGCCCGCCAATAGGCCGCGTCGAACATTTGTGAGGTCGTCCCGAACCCGGACAGATTGTCGAGCAACTCGTAGCCGGCGTTGCCGTTGGAGGGTAGACCCTGACCCGCCAGCACCATTCTCAGTTCATCCCGGGACCCTTCTTCGACGTAAATGGAATTGCCGCGAACCTCGTGAACGACACCACTTTGCTCGAGTGCGGAGACAACTTCACCCGCTGATCGTCCCTCGAGCCCGGCATACAACAGCTCCATCCGCGTGTTTGAGACCATCTGGGACAACACTAGGACCGAGATGAACATCAGCACGCTTGCAGCGACAACTACGACCCGGCGACGCGTATCCAGCGCAGCCCAGGCACCGAGAACATTCTGCACGCGACAACCTCCGTTACTTCCGGCCTTTCTGACCTGAGCGCATGTTTGTGCGATCTCGCTTAACAATCGGTTAGCCCTCGACGGAGTAATCATGGCGGCACAGACGAAAAGGAGTTTCCGATGTCCGACGAAAACGGCGACGTCGAAGCAACAGCGAAAAAATCAGGGAAAAAGCCGCTTCTGTTTGGGTTGGCTTTGGCCGTTCTTACGGCTGGGGCTGGTTTTTTTGTCGCCTATTCCGGGCTGCTTGATGGATCGGGTTCGCCCGCACCCCAAGCGCACGCTGGAGAGGCGCCCGAGGTTGCCTTTGTTCCGATCGAGCCGATCCTCGTGTCGCTATCGCCGGACGGCAAGGCCCGGCATCTGAGGTTTCGCGCCGAGCTGGATGTCTACCCTGCCGAGAAATCCAACGTTGAGGCCGTTGTGCCACGGGTTCAGGACGTCCTGAACGGCTATCTCCGCGCCATCGATGTTGCCGACCTGGAAGAACCGACATCCCTGATCCGGATCAGAGCTCAAATGCTCCGCCGGATTCAGCTGGTTGTGGGGGAAGACCGGGTTCGCGACCTGCTCGTCACCGAATTTGTCCTGAATTAGGAGCCTGCGATGTCCTTGATCGCCGACATTCTGCTTATCGCCGGCGCCATTGCGGCGGCATTCTACTGTTTCATCCTGTCACGCCGACTGAGTCGTTTTACCAACCTGGAAAATGGAATGGGGGGAGCGGTTGCGGTCCTGTCCGTCCAGGTGGACGAAATGACCAAGGCCCTGGAGGAGGCCCAGAGAACGTCTCGCGGGTCCGCCGAATCCCTGGAACAACTCACCACGCGGGCGGAGGCGGCTGCGTCGAGAATCGAACTCATTCTTGCCTCCATGCACGACATTTCCGACGCAGATCCGGATACAGACCCGAATGGTTCGGGGCGCAGCGTCAAACGCAGTCGGCGCGCCCGCACACATCCGGGTTCGGAGCAACGGCAATGAGCAGCAAGAGCAGAAGGAAGCGGGCCGGACGCGGCGCGCTCTTCATGATCGGGCTGCTTTTCCTTGCGTCGGGTGCCATCCGCCTGCTGGACGGGACGGGCGTGGCGATCGCCAAGGAAATGGAGAGTTTCGGTCTTCCGGAGAGCAAGGTCACCGAGGGCCAAGCAGACTTTGCCGACAGTTGCGATCCTGAACCAGAGATCAGGGCGGCATTGAAATCCCTGCGGGACCGTGCCGTGGAATTGGATCGTCGTGACCAGAAGATTCAAGCTCGGTCCGTCGCGCTGGAACTCGCGGAGTCCGAGATCAGGACGAACATGGCCGCGCTGATAGAGGCTGAGGAGTCGTTGAAGGCGACGATTGCCTTGGCCGATGGAGCCGCCGAATCGGATATCGGCAAGTTGATAGAAGTCTACCAGAACATGAAGCCCAAGGATGCCGCAGCCTTGTTCGAGGAAATGGATCCGAGCTTTTCTGCGGGCTTCCTTGCGAGAATGCGCCCTGACACAGCGGCGGCGATCATGGCGGGCCTGACCCCGACAAAGGCCTACACGGTCAGCGTCGTTCTTGCCGGGCGAAACACCGGCGTTCCTATCGAGTAGCACGGCGCGGCTCAGCGGTTCTTAACGGATTGGCCGCATGATCGCATGGCATTACTAACGGGTTTGGAGACTTCAGATGGTCGGAATCATCGGAATCATCATCATTTTCGTGATGGTTTTTGGCGGATACCTCGCCGCGGGTGGCAAGATGGGCATCATCCTGAAATCGCTTCCATACGAATTCACGATGATCGGTGGAGCCGCAATTGGTGCTTTCGTGATCTCCAACGACATGTCGGCGATAAAACATACGCTCAAGGATGTTGGAAAGGTCTTCAAGGGCCCAAAATGGAAGCCCGAGGACTATCGGGACCTGTTGTGCTTGTTGTTCGCCCTCATTCGACTTGCCCGCCAGAATCCGGTCGGATTGGAGGAACACATAGAGGCGCCCTCCGAATCTCCGATATTTTCGAAGTATCCGAAGATTCTAGGCGATGCCGAAGCGATCAACCTGATCTGCGACACGCTCCGCTCCGCTTCCATGAATTATGATGATCCCCATCAGGTTGAGGAGGTTCTGGAGAAGCGCATGGACGCGAATCAGGCACATGCGTTGCACTCCAGCCATGCGTTGCAGACAATGGCGGATGGTCTTCCGGCCTTGGGAATCGTCGCCGCTGTTCTTGGCGTCATCAAGACAATGGGGTCGATCGATCAACCGCCCGAAATCCTGGGCAAACTTATCGGCGGCGCCTTGGTTGGCACCTTCCTTGGCGTGTTCCTTGCCTATGGTCTGGTTGGGCCTTTCGCCACCAAGGTCAAGGACGTGACGGACGAAGATGGCCATTTCTACCTGCTCATTCGCGAAGTGCTGGTCGCGAACTTGCACAGCCACGCAACGAACATCTGTATCGAGGTCGGGCGTCAGAACACTCCCAGCCACATTCGGCCGAGCTTTTCGGACCTCGAAGAGGCCTTGAAGGAAGTCAAACAGCAGGAAGCCGCCTGATGCGCCTCACCCCCATATTGCTTATGGTGATCCTGTCTGCCAGTCAGGTTCAAGCCGAAGCCGTGCGCGTTCGCTCCGGAGAACACGAAGACTTTTCCCGGATCGTCATGGTCTTTCGAAACGCGATCAATTGGAAGGAATCCAGGACATCAGACGGCTTTGTCGTGAGCTTCGACAGGAACGATATATCCGTAGACTTGAGTCGCGTCTTTCAATTGATCCCGCGAGACCGGATCGAAAATGTGACCTTTGACGAGGGAACTGCGTCTCTGACCATAGAGAGTTCGTGTAATTGCGACCTGGAGATCTTTTCTGCCGGCAAGAATACACTCGCGATCGATGTCAAATCTTCCACTGAACCGCACCAAACGAAGGACCTTCCGCCAAAGGACACTCCCCGAATCGTATCTTCCATCCTGCCGTTCGGATATGGTCGATCTTCGTCGTCTTGGGCAGACGCCGCTGTCGAGAGTGGGCATTCAACGCGATCGCTCGCCCTCCAGGCCACCGAGCAACCTTCATCAGAGCAAGAGTTGGCGTCTGCGAAGGAAATGGAAGAAGACCTGCTCAGGCAGCTTGGACGTGCCGCCACTCAAGGGTTGGCCAAGATCTCCACAACGCTCCCGGACCATTCAGAGTCCACTGATCGATCCGCCATGACTGCGACGCCGGGCGCGGTGCTTGACGGCGTTTCGCATATCGCGACGGAGACTGCCTTCGATCGGGTCGGGTTGTCGATCAATCACGGTGCCACGCGCCACAACGCCGGAACCAGATGTTTCGGCGCAGAGGTCCTTGATGTCGCGGCTTGGTTGCCGGACGCAGATCCAGCAACATCGATTGCCCTCGGCCGCATCGGTGTTTCAGTCGATCGACCGGAGACTGACCCGGCCAGTGTCGCCGCTTTGGCAAAGACCTATGTTGCATTGGGATTTGGGGCCGAAGCTATCGCAACCCTGGGCGCCTTTCGCGGTGACGTGCCACACGCCGATCTTCTGACCGCAATGGCAGACATCGTTGACACGGGCGTTGCACGTGATCCCTCGATCCTATCTGCAGGGCTTGACTGTGCGGGTCCAACCGCGATGTGGGCTTTCCTGTCCAAACAGCAGCACACCGAGAGCCCGAACCTGCAATCGATCCAGGAGTGGTACCTGAAGCTCCCGCTCGGATTGCGAAATCACTTGGGTTCGGTCCTGACCGAGCGACTGCAGCTTAACCACCAGGATGAGGTGGCCTTGATGATCCGGGATGCCGCCTTGAGGTCCATGTCAAAGCCTACGTCCCACATGGCGTTGGTTGAGGCAACGTCGGCGCTTGCAGGTCACAAGACGGAATTGGCGGCGAAGCAGCTAAGTCAGATTGTATCCGACGCCAACGACCTTTCCCCTGAAGCTCTCGTCCATCTTCTTGAGACCAATAGAATTCTGGATCAGGAAGATACCGACTTGGCGATCCTTGCCGAGGCAATGGCCCTTGAAAACCGGGGGACGACCGTTGGTTTCGCACTGTTGGAACAAGCGGTCCTGACTTGGGCCGATGCGGGAGACATGGATACCGCCCGGTCCACCTTCGCTCGATTGCAAGGCGAACGCCAAACCGAGCCTGTTCCAGATCCTGTCCTGTCGCGCCTTGTTGAACAAATGATCGAGACAAACGACGAGGTCGGGATCATGTCGATGCTGCATTCAAGCCATTTCCAACTTGGGGATCGTCAACTCGAGAGGTTGGCAGTGCTTTCCTTGGCAGATTGGTTGATCGGGAACGGCCTCCCTGCGGAAGCCGGCCAGTTGTTGGTACCTTTCGAACTCGAAGATCAAGTCGATGTTCGGCAGATTCGCGCCAAGGTCGCCATGGCCATGGAATACCCGGCGCTGGCGCTGGCAGTCCTCGCCGGGGAGGAAGATCCACTCAGCATTGAAATCCGTGCACAGGCCTACGCAGCACAGGGGGACCACAAGATGTCGGCAAACCTGTTTGACGACATCAAACAGGTTGAGAAGGCAGGGCAACAAGCCTGGCTATCGAGAGATGCGGACAAAATCCGAGCTCTGAGGCCGGACATCGAGCCGGACGTTGTGAATTTTCTGGAACGCGCGCGTCAAGACACCCCAATGGACCAAACGGCGCCAGGCTCCGCGCCCCCTGAAACTGGAATTCAAGCTCCGCATGTGGACATCGGATTGTCCAGAATAAAGGAGCTTGTTGTTGATAGTGAAAGAGATAGGCGAGCCATACAGGCCGCGCTTGATATGGGAAGCTGATCTCCCGAAGCATGACTGCAGCGGTCGGCCGATCGAGGGCAAAAATCTGGCTTGTGCAAAAGGACTGCGGAACAGCACGAACGACACGGCATCGTGGGTATGCCGCCAGTGGCATTGACCTGCCCCTCCCGCTTGTCCCTCGTTCATAACGAGAGTCTGCAGTTCTGGTCTTCGGCGTCGTCCCAGCCAAACGCGCCGGGCGGGCGGCCCTTACATTTCTCTAGCGCTTGACTCTCTTCAGCGGGCGTCATCCAGCCAGTCGAACTTCAGGATTGCCCGCCTGGTAGATTTCGTCCCGTGGCCAATGTCGCCTCAGATGTCCTTCCGACCCCGGACCAATTGCTTGCTGATCCGGGCCGGCAACAAATCATCAAGGCACGCAGCGATGGTGCTGCATATCAGACTTGGAAACTCTCGAAACGACCTTGCCATCGAAGAACTCTCCCGGAGATGCCTGAATGGTGACGACCGTTGCAATAGCGTCCGTCCGGCATGCTGATGGATGAAAGCGGGTCGAATAGCTTGTCCGTTGTTAGCCTCAGTGGGCACAAGGCACGGTATCGCACTCTCGATGGCACCACGGTCACCATCGTGGAAAGTCCGGTTCGGTCCGGACCTGATCGTCAGTCGGACAGACTTTCGGCAATCCGCATCAGCCGGATTGCCTCGGCGCGATAGCCAAATGCATCCTCGCCGCGCGCGCCGTTGGCCAGATCGATGGCCTCGGCATAGCTCCAATTGCCCAGGTAGGGGGATCCGCGCAGCATTTGACCAAATCCTGCGATCGCGGTTGCAAACTTGGTTTCGTCCTTCGCGGGTGGCGCATCAACCGGGATCGGCACCTCGATCAGCGCGCTGTCGGTTTCGCTCGGCGCCTTGTAGCGCAACCGCAGCAAGCCCAATTCGCCATTGGATGTGCCTGTCGGCGCCTCGGCCTGGTACCGCAACGGATCGTTCAGCACCGCATCGGACCCGACCGGCGTAACCTCATAAAGAGCGGTCACCTGGTGCCCGGCGCCGATCTCTCCGGCGTCCACGGCATCATTGTTGAAGTCCTCACGCCGCAGCGCCCGGGTCTCATACCCGATCAACCGGTATTCGGCGATCTCGGCCGGGTTGAATTCCACCTGGATCTTCACGTCCTGCGCGATTGGGAATAGTGCCCCGGTCAACTGGTCCATCAGCACCTTTTGCGCCTCGGCGATGGTGTCGATGTAGGCCGCATGGCCGTTGCCGTTCTGGGCCAGCATCTGCATCAAGGCATCGTTCAGGTTTCCGCGGCCAAAGCCGAGGACCGACAGGTAGGTGCCGCTGTCACGTTTTCGCTCGACAAAGCTCTGCAAGCCATCGGGATCGTGAATGCCAACGTTGAAGTCGCCATCGGTCGCCAACAGAACCCGGCTTACTTCGCCGTCCTCGGTCATCCCGGCAGCCACAGCATAGGCCTGCTCCAGCCCGGCCTGACCGGCTGTCGAGCCTCCAGCCTGCAGCCGGTCCAGCGCAGCCAGGATGGTTGCCCGTTCTGTTGCGGTTGTTGGCGCCAGGACCTGGCCGGCACTGCCCGCGTAGGTGACGATGGCAACCTGGTCTTCGGGGCGCAACTGGCCCAGCATCAAACGGAAGGATTGTTTCAACAACGGCAGTTTGTCCGGGTCCTGCATGGAGCCCGAGGTATCGATCAGGAACACAAGGTTCAGCGGCGGCCGCGCGGTCACCTCCGGCACTTGCCCCTGCAACGCAATGTGCAGGATCTTTGTGCCGGTGTTCCATGGGGTCTGGCTGACCGAAACGGTTGGCCGGAACGGCGGGCCTGCAGTGTCCGGCGCGGGATAGGCGTAGGGAAAGTAGTTCACCATTTCTTCGACCCGAACGGCGTCTTCGGGTGGCAGATGTCCCGACATCAGGGATGATCGGACAACGGCATAGGCCGCGGTATCCACGTCGATCGAAAAGGTCGAGACCGGGCTGTCGGCTACGATTTTAACCGGGTTCTCGTCGGCATTGGAAAAGCGCTCGGTGTTTTCCGCTGGCGGCGCGAAGGCAGTGATCGGGACATCGCCGGCGTTGGTCACCATGGACGTCATGCCTTCGGATTGTCCTTGGGGCGCGGCCATCTTGGCGCTGCGGGCGATGACAGGTGCGGGTTCGGTCAACGGGGCGTCTTCGGCAACAGCCCGCACGGTGGGTTGGCCCTGCAATTCCGGGACGGCTTGGGGCGCCTCGGGCGCCGCCGCAATGTCTTCCATCCTGAGATCGGGTTCCGTACCTTCGGCCAAAGTCACGACGGGCGTGCTTGCCTCTTGCCGGGGCTGATCTGCCGGATGTCCCGGCCCGAACAGGTCATCGCGGGGCAGCACCAACACGAGCGCGAGTCCGGCGGTGACCAACCCTGTGGTCATGGCCAACCCGGCCCGGCTCGTCAAATGGGTCATCATCGAAATGCCTCCTGTTCTCAACCGCGCCCAGATGCTGCGGTCAGGAATAGGACGCACCGGTGCGCCGGTTTCTTGGGGGGAGGCTGCAAATTCCTGAGCGAAGCACTCCGTCGCGGCCGCCATGTTGCGTGCCTTGAGGGCGGCATCAGGTGCGGCCGTGGATCTCAGGGCGTCACGCAGGGTTTTCAGATCGTCGGTCATTGCAGATCCTCCGCAGCGCGGGCACGCAGGTATTTCTTCACCTCGGACATGCGCCAGGCGACCGTTCCCTCCGAGATTTCCAGGACGTTGGCTGCATCCGCCTGTGTCATCTCTTCGGCCAGGATCAAGACGGCAGTATCTCGCAGATCTGGCTTCAGGCCATTCATGGCCTCGGTCAGCCAGTCCAGCGCATCGCGTGTCTCGGTGTCTGCGGCCCGTCGGGAAATCTCCCAATCTCCCCAAGCGTCGGCGGCTTTCGCATGTGTTGCTGCCCGGCGCCGTCTGTCGTGCGCCGCGTTGACCGCCACCCGATAGAGCCAGGTTGTGAAGCGGGATTCGCCGCGAAATCCACGCAGTTTTCCCGGCAGTGCAAGGCAGATGTCCTGGGTCAGGTCCTCGGCTTCCGGTCGGTGGCCCGTCAGGCGAAATGCAAAGGCAAACAGCCGGTCGTAGTGCCGCTCCAGCAAGGCACCAAAGGCGCTCTGGTCGCCGTGGGCCGCCGCCGTGGCCAAGTCTTCATCCGATGTGGTCATTCGCATATCGACCGGTAGGACGTTCCCGGACGCAGGGTTCTTGGCGCCAAGGCAAACATTTCTTCTGTCCGGAGACATCCCTGCCGGAGGCCCGTGCCACGGTCGCGCCGAATCTCTGTTCGCCCGGCGCGACCGTCGTCGACTTGGGCCGGGGCGCTCCCGCCCGACGTTGCCACATCACAGATGTGACCACCTCCGTTGGGCCAAGCCGCACGCTGGGCGTGCGGCGCCTGCGGCGGGCGGGTTTGTCCGATATGGTGAACGAAGGACCTTACTTCCCGGGGCCACGCCAACTGTTCCACCATTTGCTGGCCTTGGAACTCGTGTCGTCCCAGCCCTGTTCCACCCCATCCAGCAGCGGATCGACCCTGTTCGCGCGGAACTTGCGCCAGCGCGACCAGATTGCCAGTGCCAGGCACCCAAACAGGACCCAGACGGTGATGGCGATCCATGGAATGATCCGGGTGTCTGGCCCGTCAACAGGTTTCACACTGATCGCGTTGGGGTAAATCGAGATGAACTCGTTTCGCCAACCATAGTGCTTCACGGCCACCCATTGCGGTGTGTCCTTGGTCGACTTCATGTCGGAGGCCTGGGTCTGGAGATTGGTCGTGTGGAACTTGAAGTACGGCGGCCAGCCCCATCCAGTGTCCTCGTTGCGATAGACCATCGGGCGCCCGTTTGGTCGGATCGCCTGGATGAAGAACACATCGCGGTTGGTGGTGTTCGCAACCTCGCCGGTATCAGGATGTGCCCAGAAAATCGAGTTGTCGCCAAAATCCACCCGCTTTTCGAGAGTGTCGGTGATCCGCACGATATCGTTCTGCGGCAGCGTGTAGTGGAAAAAGGCTGCGATCAGCACCCAGACCGTGATCCAGAATGTCCACTTGATGATGTCCCACATGGACCCGTCCTTACCTGAAGTTGGTGAGATAGATGATGGTACCGATCAGCAGTAGCGGCACGATGTAGACGCCAAGAATAAGCTTCCGGCGCAGCGATTGATCGTAGTCCTGCAGGCCCTCGCGTACAAAGGCCTCTCGGTCGCCGTCTTGAACGTCCTCGTCCCATTCCTGTTCCAGCTTGCCTCGCCGGACAGACCGGGAATACAGCGACAGGCTGACGTAGACCACTGTCAGCACCACGAACAGCATCAGAAGAAGTCTTGCAAGCGCGGCCATGCGGCCCTCCGTTCACTCGTATCAGCGCCGCACGGCCCCCCAAGGGCCGACCAGCGGTATCATATCTTCGGGCTCGCGCACCGGAGGTTCCTGCATTTCCGGTTCGGCGGAGCCAAACAATGCCGCACGTGCACCAGCCTTGTCCATTTGATACTCCGCTTCGAGGAAATCCGCGACAAAGGATTTCTTCTTGTCGGGCCAATCCGCATACAGCCTGTAGAAAAGTTGCTTGTGACAGATGAAAAGCTGCCGGACATCCTTGCGCGACAGTTCCGACAACAACTGGTTCACGATATCCCGGTCCGGGTGGGGGCGGGCGCGCAGCGTGTAGAAATAGGCCGGGTGGTCCGATGTGATCCGCGGCCAGCCACCGCCGCCCTCGGCCCAGCGGACCAGATCGGCCAGCGCGTTGAACTCGTCCGGCAGCGCGCTGCCAAGCGCGCGGGCCAGCCGCCGAAGCTCGTGCCGGTCGCGCGCGGCCACATCCTGTCCCAGCGTCGCGGCCGCATCCACAAGGATGAAGTCCATCTTTTGCCGCAGGATCGTGACAGCATCGGCCCCCTTGGCGGTAACGATAGGCTCGACCAGGTCGTTGACCTCCAGGAACCGCGCGATGCCGTTGCGGTCCTCCAGGTCGAGAACGACATCCACCGGCATCGGACCCAGGCCCGCCTTCGGCGGGACCGAGATGACACCCGGAGTTGGCAGATCGCGGAACAGGTACAGGCCACCGAAATGCGCGGTCCAGTAGGTCGCCTGGGTAAAGTCCGGGTGCTGCAACCGGATCGGGTTGCGGGTGATATCGCCGGTCTGCTTGGCCAGGCCGATCATTTCGGCAATCAGAACGTCATCCCACCAGGCGTCGGGCGTGTGGCGAAACCGCTCGATCTTGTCGTGCAGGTCCTCGGCATGGGCGACGTGCCCGCGCGTGGTGTCGGCCTGCACCGTGATGCGGCGGATGTCGAACAGCCGCGCCGGGCTGGACAGCTCGAACACCGAGTTCTCCAGCTCTCCCAACACCGCATCCCGGGCCGTCAACGCGAACAATTGCGCCTCGTTCGCTTCGATGAACTGCCGCAGGATGGAACGCGACATCGAGAACATCGCGTTCAGCAACGGCGCGGTCTTCTGCTCGGTGGTCAGCAGGATGAACTGGCGGTTGCAGCCATTCGGGTTGAGATACAGCCAGTCGTCCAGCTCGTCGGCGATCTCGGGCGAGAAGCCGGAGATATCGACGTGAAAATCGGTCAGCGCGGTCTTGCGGCCGGTCAGCTTTTCCATCGCCCGGTTGTAGCGTTCGACCAATGCGGGCGAGGCAATCGGGATCAGGTTCCCGAACATCAGGCCCTTTTCGATGAGACGCATCATGTTGCGACCCTCCGCTGAACTGACAGAATGTTGGCTTCGATATCGTGTTTGATGACCCAAGCGCCAGTCGACGCGTCACGCAAGTCGATGCGATGATCGCCGCGTCGAAGGTGGTCTTCCATTTCCTGCGTCGGAGCGCCTCCCCCTTGCAGTCCGATCCCATCTGTCGATGACCATTGACGCATACAGCGTGTCATCCACGATCCCCCGCTGCATACCGCCGCCGCGCCTCTTCCATACGGCTCATGTCGCGCACCGCGTTTTCGATGGCGACCTCGTCGGATTTGTCGGCGTAGCGGAACTCGCTGTCAGCGTAGCGGTTGATCTCCTGGATCACCATGTCCACCGTGATTGGGCGGCGCAGTTCCTCGATCATGCCCCGCTTGGTGTCATAATCGCGGAACAGGAACAGGTCGGGTTCTTCCATCCATTCGTCGGGCAGTTCGAAATCCATCGCCCGCACCTTCACGGCGTCGGTGATGTTCTTGATCGCCCGTCCGGTGAACCGCTCGTCCGCCTCCTGAATGCCCTTCAGGTAGGTGCCGAGCTTGGCCAGCGTGTCCAGCCGGCCAAGCTCCCCCTCGACCCGCTCGTAAACCCGTACCAGCCCGTCTTCCTTGGGGCGGCTGTGGCTTTCGAAGCTCTTGGAAACAGCCTTCTGGATCGCCTGCGCCTCGTAGAGATCATGGTCGCCCAGCGGGATGTCGTGGTTGCGCCCCATCAGCAGGGTCAGGATGTCGATGTAATCATCGCGGGTTTGCGGACCGTCGACCAGAAACCGCGCGCCGGCCCGCTGGCGCAGCGCATCATCGACGTTCTCGGGATAGTTCGAGAACATCCCGAAGGTGCAATTGCCCCGCACGACGGTGTTGGCCCCGGCAAAGCTCTCCATCAGCACGGCGGTGATCTCCAGCTGCCCGGCGCTCGACTGCCGGTCGCCCCGCTTTCCGGCCAGTTGGTCGATGTCGTCGATGGTCCCAAAGCCGATCACGTTCGGGTCGATGATCGCGTCGATGAAGGCCTTGGCGTTTTGGCCCGACTTGCCCTGGTAGCTGTCGATATTGTCGGTGCTGAGGTTCTGGTAGCGGAACGGGTAGCCCGCGGTCTGGCAATAGCCGTTGATCAACCCCGCCATCATCTGGATCAGGGTCGTCTTGCCGGTACCGGGTTTGCCATCGCCCATGAAGGTGAAGATGAAGCCACCAAGCTCGGCAAAGGGGTTCAGCTTGCGCTCGAAATCATAGGCCATGAGCATCTTGGAAAGGCGCATCGCCTGATACTTGGCGATGTGGTTGCCAACGACCTCGTTGGGGGCCTTGAACGTCATGGTCAAGGTGCTGCCCTTGCCACGCCGCGCGGGCGTGAAGCCGCGGATCGACAGGTCGTCCGCCTCCACCCGGAAATCGGCATCGGCAAAGGCACCAGCGCGCGGCGCGCTCTGCGCCCGGAGCGCGACCTTTTCCATCAGTTGTTCGGTATAGGCCATCACGACCGCCACCAGGCGTGTTTCGTCGCTGGCAAAGGCAGCCAGCTCCTGATCCAGCTCCCACAGGCAGCCATGCAGCGCCAGCTGAGCGTTGTCGGTCAGGACCTCTTCGACGGCGCCGATCTCCACCGTCACTTCGGTGCTCGACGGGGCCAGCAGAAACCCGGTGGCATTGGCAAAGCTGTGCATGACGGCCAGCGCCTCGGCGGCCAATAGTTCCGAAAACGCATGCCGCGCAGTGCTTGCGAGCCGCCCTTCGAGGTTCTCGCGTTTCATTTCCGTCAGGCCGGTCGCCTCCGAAAAGGTCTCGCCGACCGCCAGTGCAATCGACAATCCCCGCCGCAGAGCTTGCAGAACAGTTGCCTGCACCGGCGACACCAGCGGATCGCCACCATCGGTTGCCTCGATCCGTTCGATCAGCCGCACACCCTCGGGGCGCGCCGTCGAGCGGGTGACCATGCCCGGGGTCGTTGACCGGAACCGACGGACCCGCCCGATCCCGGGCGACCGCTCCACAACAGGAGCCGCGACCTTCGGGGTCGCAACCCGCGGCGTGTGGTCCATTCCTTCCAGCAGTGTGGCCGCCGCAGCGTAGTGCTCGCGAATGGCCTCTTCCCGCAGTTCCATCTGATCGGCCGGCATACTCACAACACTTGTTCTCCTGTTCCGTCCCGGATCACCGTCTGTTCTCAAATATCCCCGTCGGGGGGGCTCACGTCCGCTCAAGCACTCCAGACCTCAGCGATACCCCAGAACCCGTCCGCCCGCGCTCACCACGTACTTGCGCACGGCGCCGAATCCCGGCGGGTTCATCTCGGCCAGGACCTGATATTGCCGCTCCGGCAGGATGATCGACCGCTCCGTCGCCGTGGCCCCTGTCTCGGCCCCACGGGCGGAAAAAGGGTCCAGTGCAAAGATCTCGCGCTCCGCCTTGGCAAACCAGCCTGTCTTTTCCCACTCGACCCGCTCCGACGACAGGTCCTCGCTGGTCCAGGCCAGGGCCCAATCCTGCCCGGCCGGTGCCTGCGCCCCGTCCAGAACCTTCGAGATCGGACCGGATTGCTGGGTGAAGGCGCTGGAATACATCGGACCCAGCCGGACCCGTCGCAACCGCTTGGGGTGCAGGTCGTCGAAATCCCGGTCGAATCCCTGTGCGATGGTCAACAGCTTCAGCCCCGCGACGCTCTGCGCCATCAGGTGCGACTGAACCTGCGGCCAGCGCCACTGATCCTTGGGCAGGGCCGCCCGGCCACTGTCCTCCAGATCCATCAGGTAGATGGTCGGCAGGTTGACCTGACTGTCATAGACCGCCCAGTGCACCAGGTATCGATTGCGTTCGGCGCCATGCCCGGCCTTGCCCTGCCATAGCGCTTCCGGGTCGTTGCGGGCCCAGAACAGGTTTCCGCGGGCCAGTTGCTCATAATACAACCGTTGAGACAGGGAGAATTGCAGCTTGGTCGGGATCTCCAGGTCACCGACAATGCTGCGCACCATCTGGTCTTTCAGCGCCTCGACAGAGGGCATGTTGCTCAGGTGGCGGGGCGCCTGCTGGGCATCGTTGGCCATGGTCAGCAGCTCTTCGAACACCGGGAACCCGCTTTCGTGCGCGTCAAAGGTGAGCGAGCCGAAAAAGGTGCCGGTGTCGCGACCGGTCAGAAGGTACTTGTCCGAGAGCGCGTGGAAGGTGCCGGTCAGTGCCGTCAGGTAGCGGCCCAGGATCGTGACATCTGTCCGGGACAGCGATCCGTCCACCTCCATCGTCGCGGCGACGCGAGTCAGGTGCCCGGTGATCGCGGCGAACTTTTCGAAATAGCGCCGCGCGGCCCAGGTGTCGGTCAGGCCGACATGGTCGCGGGTCAGGGTGCCGGTGGGGTCAGTCATGTCCGGTTCCAGTTCTGGTAAACCGCTGATGAACGCGTGACAGCGCCATCCCGGCCAACACGATCAGACCCACGGCCAGTGCCCAGCCGACGGCGCGGTCGATTGCCTGAGCGACCTTCTGCAACAACGCCGCATCCTCCGACGCGCTGCGACCGGCCAACCAGCGCAAGGCGAACCCGGCGGTCATCAGGCCGGTCAGCAGCTTCTGCTTCCAGGTCATCCGCCGTAGAGGTTCTTGTCGTGCTTCTCGACGATCTGGCCAAAGCGGCGGGCAAAGCGTTCATCTGCTTTCTGCTTCTGTTCCAGCACTTTGCGGGCAAATACCATGTGGTCTTCGTGGGCCTCCATCATGTCGGCCATCCGGTCGTTGGTGGCGCTGCCGATGGCGGCCATGGCGGCCTGCGCCTCCTGATCCGTCTTGACGCCGATCTCGTTGATCCGGTGCGCCACGTCCTGCTGTTGGGCGGTCTTCAGTGATTTGGACAGGGCATCGTAAAGCACCACGCGCTGCTTGGTGTCCGTTTGCAGCTTGTTGATCAGAACCATCTGGGTGGCGGCCTGGTTCTGCAGGCTGTCGACCCAGGTCTTGCCCTTCTCGATGTAGCGTTCCAACGTCTGGCTCTTGGCCAGCTTCACCTGCTCCTGCTGGACCAGATCGTTGTACTTGGTGTTCATCTCGGCCAACTGGGTTTCCAACTGGGTCCGGGCGGCGGCGTCCTGTTCGACGCTGATCTTGTTTTCGAGGCCGATGATATCGGGGTCCATCCCGATGATCTCGCCACGCAACTGCTCCAGTTCCGCCACGGTGGCCTCGCGGTCTTCCAGCGTTTCGCCGAGGTTGGCGCTGACCTTCGTTTCCTCGCCGTTCAGGATCTCGAGCTGTCCCTGCAGCAACTTCACGATCACGTCCGACTTGCCGATCAGGTCCTGCAGCTTGTCGTCGATATTGGCGGTGCGCAGACGTTCCTGGCGCATCGATTCGGATTTGCCACGGGCGAAGACGCCGACAAGGCTCTCCCAACCGGTCTTGGTGCGCATCTCGTCGAAATCCTTCGAGAACGCGGATGTCACATCGTCCAGCCCCATGATCAGCTCGGCGATGTTGGCGTTCATCGCCTCGGTGTGGGCGTGAACGTCCTCCAGCGTGGCGTTCTCGATGTCGATGGCAATGTCCTCGCCGGCGGCCATCTTGGCGCGCGCGGCTTCGATCCGGCCGGTCACATCGGCCATCTTGGATTGGGCCGCGGCCACCTGGGCCTGCGATTCCCGGATCTGCGTCTCAAAGTTGGCCATTCTGACTCCTCACAATTTACCAACAAAATTCATTTGCGACGATAGCGCCCTCTCCGTTCGAGGTCATCCGGTTTTCGTAAACGCCGCCCCCAACGCAGCGGTGGCTTCGCCCGCGGCTGCCGTTTCATATCGGTGGCCGACACGGGCGGTACAACCGGGCAGAGAGACAACACATTGAAACCGCCCGGAACAAGCTTGTCGCGGAGGTGCCGAAAAAAGCGTGGAGCGACTGTTTGACCCCATTGTTCCCGTGCGCGCGCAGGACTAGCCTCTGCGCATGGCTGATGACATCGAAACGAAACTTGCGGCAGCCGTAGAGGCGCGTCGCGACGCACTGGTTGGACTGACGCGCGACCTGATCCGTATCCCGACGCTGAACCCGCCCGGGCGGAACTATCGCGAAATCTGTGACTACCTCGACGGTCGGTTGTCCGGCGCGGGGTTCATGGTGGAACTCGTCCGCGCCGAGGGCGCACTGGCGGACAGCGACAAATATCCGCGCTGGAACATCGTTGCCCGGCGGCAGGGCGCGCATGGCGGCGACACGGTGCATTTCAACTCCCATCACGACGTGGTCGAGGTCGGCAACGGCTGGACGGTCGATCCGTTCGGCGGCGATCTGATCGACGGCAAGGTCTATGGCCGGGGCGCCTGCGACATGAAGGGTGGGTTGGCGGCGTCGATCATCGCGGCCGAAGCGTTTCTGGCGGTGTGCCCCGATTTCTCAGGCGCAGTCGAGATTTCGGCCACTGCGGACGAAGAGTCAGGCGGTTTTGGCGGGGTTGCCTATCTGGCTGAGAAGGGCTGGTTCGACCCGTCCCGGGTGCAGCACGTCATCATCCCGGAGCCCCTGAACAAGGATCGTATCTGCCTGGGCCATCGCGGTGTCTGGTGGGCCGAGATCGAGACCAAGGGGCGGATCGCACACGGGTCGATGCCGTTTCTGGGCGATTGCGCCGTGCGCCACATGGGGGCCGTTCTGGCCCAGATGGAGGCGACGTTGTTCCCGTTGCTGGCGACCAAGCGCACCGAAATGCCGGTGGTGCCCGACGGGGCCAGGCAATCGACACTGAATATCAATGCCATCCACGGTGGCGAACCGGTGCAGGAGGAAGGCTACACCGGCCTGCCTGCGCCCTGTGTGCCGGACCGTTGCCGCATTACCATCGACCGGCGGTTCCTGATCGAGGAAGACATCGACGAGGTGAAGGCCGAGGTGTCGGCGATGCTGGAAACGGTAAAGGCACAGCGCCCGAGCTTTGACTATGAAATCCGCGACCTGTTCGAGGTCCAGCCGACTATGACCCCCGAAGACGCCCCGGTGGTGCGCACTGTGACGGATGCCATCGAAAAGGTGCTGTCGCGGCGACCGGAATACGTGGTCAGCCCGGGCACTTACGATCAAAAGCACATCGATCGGATCGGCAAGCTGAAGAACTGCATCGCTTACGGTCCGGGCATTCTGGACCTCGCACACCAGCCGGACGAATGGGTCGGCGTGCAGGACATGGTGGACAGTGCCACTGTCATGGCACTGACCCTGGCCGAACTGTTGCCGGAACGCTGCTGAGGCACAATGGGTTACGGCTGGCTCGTCGCGTGTCACATCTTCATAAGGGTGCCGAAAATCCGGTCCTTGTACTCTTCAAGGTAGATCCGCAACCAGGGGGTGAAACGCGCCGGCCGACGGGCGACTTCGGCGGTCAGGTCGTAAAACCCGACCCATTCCACCTGTGAGACCTCATCTGGATTGGGCTCCACCTTCATCTTGCGCTCTGCCATTGCGGTGAAGATATCGACAACTTCGTGCTCGATCATGCCGCCACCGACATCGGCGCGATATTCCACCCGATCCCGGTGCGCGGGATAGAGCCCCGTAATGCCCAGTTCTTCGCGCAGGCGGCGCACGGCGCAATCGGCGGCGGGTTCGTCCCAGCGAGGGTGCGTGCAACAGGTGTTCGCCCACAGGCCCGGCGTGTGGTATTTGCCCAACGCGCGCCGTTGCAACAGCACGTTTGCGCCATCCAGCACAAAGACGGATACAGCCTTGTGGCGCAGCCCCTTGCGGTGCACTTCCAGTTTCTCGACCGGTTGCAGGGTCCCGTCGACCCAGGCTGGTATCATGTCTTGTGTCATTGTCGATTCGAGCGGTTGTATCTGGCGTCCCGATGGCGGTGTGAAAACGATTGAGATGGGTTGCTTGGTCGGGACCCCGACAGATTCGGACCCAATCAAAGCCGTATTTGGAAGATTCTTCACCTCGACAAGGTGCCACAGGTCATTGCGCCACGCGCCATGCCCACGGTCTCGGGCGGAATTGGCTTGGAAAACCGACAAAAACCGTCGTTTGGTGGCGGTATGCACGCGTCGCTGGCAGTTTTGACCCCGGTGCGGCCTATTGCCCACGCTGACAGATCGCGACCCGGACGATTGCGGGCTGAAACACTCATCGCGCGGTTTGTCGTAAAGAAACCTTTAACAAAATGGCAAACTTGGCTGTAGTCTTGCCGCAAAAGACAACAGGGAGCTTGATCATGTTCAACCGCCTTTTCCACGGCGCCGCCGTGCTGGCGCTCGCAGCCTCCGGCGCGCTGGCCGCGCAGGACGACATCACCATCGGGATGGCACTGGAGCCGCCCAACCTGGACCCCACGGGTGGCGCTGCGGCGGCCATCGACGAGGTGGTCTATGCCAACGTCTTTGAGGGGCTGACCCGATTTGCATCGGATGGGTCGATTGTGCCGGGTCTGGCAGGCAGCTGGGACATCTCCGAGGATGGGACGGTCTATACCTTTAACTTGCGGTCGGGTGTGACCTTCCACGACGGCACGGCGATGGACGGTGAAGACGTCAAGTTTTCGCTCGACCGCGCCCGCGCAGAGGAGTCGACCAACGCGCAAAAGGCATTGTTTGCCGGGATCACGGACGTCACCGTCGTTGATCCGATGACGGTGCAGGTCACGCTGGGGGCACCCGACGGGGCCTTTCCGTTCAAGATGGCCTGGGGTGATGCCGTGATCGTGGCGCCCGAAACCATCGAGACCGCCGCAACGAACCCGGTCGGCACCGGCCCCTTTGCCTTCTCGGAATGGAAGCAGGGCGATTCGGTCGAGATCGTACGCAACGAGTCCTACTGGGGGGATGCACCCGCATTGGCCAAGGCCACGTTCAAGTTCATCTCCGACCCCAACGCCGCCTTTGCTGCGATGATGGCCGGTGATGTCGATGCCTTCCCGAATTTCCCGGCTCCCGAGACGCTGATGCAATTCGAGGCCAACCCGATGTTCAGCGTCATCGTCGGGTCGACCGAGGGAGAAACGATCCTGTCGATCAACAACAAGTCCGGCCCGCTGGCGGATGTGAAGGTGCGCAAGGCGATTGCCCACGCGATCAACCGGCAGGAAATCATCGACGGGGCGATGCACGGCTTTGGAACCCCGATCGGTACCCATTTTGCGCCGCACAACCCGGATTACCTGGATCTGACGGGGCAATCCGCCTTCGATCCGGAAATGGCCAAACAGCTTTTGGCCGAGGCAGGTCAATCGGATCTGAAGCTGCGCCTGGCGCTGCCGCCCCCCGCCTATGCCCGTCGCGGCGGCGAGATCATTGCCGCGCAACTGCGCAATGTCGGTATCCAGACTGAAATCAGCAACGTCGAATGGGCGCAGTGGCTGGAGCAGGCGTTCAAGGGCAAGGACTTTGACCTGACCATCGTCAGCCACACCGAACCCGCCGATATCAACATCTATGCCCGGCCCGAGTACTACTTCCAGTACGACAAGCCGGAATTCCAGGCGCTGATGGAGGACCTGAACGTCACCTCCGACGCGGCACAGCGGACGGCGATTCTGCACGCCGCCCAACAGATGATCGCGGATGACTACGTCAATGGGTTCCTGTTTCAACTGGCAAAGACCGGCGTGGCCAACAGCAAGATCGAGGGGCTGTGGGAAAACGCCCCGACGCAGGCCAATGATCTGACCGGAGTCCGCTGGACCAATTGATCAACACATGCCCCGGCCGGTCTGTCGAGATGTTGGCCGGGGCGTCACCCGCAATTTTTCAAAGCCCCATTGGATATTGTCATGACTTTCCCATCCGTCTTGTCACCACCAGTATGCGCCGCGGTCGCGCTGATTGCTTTCAGCAGTGCTTCCGGGGCGAGCACGATCACTGGAATCACGTATCTCGGGGCCGACAGCTTCGCCACCGGGACCATGTATGGTGGCACCGAGGTCGGTGGCCTGTCGGGCATGGCGCATGTCGCGGGCGCCGGGTTCAAGGCGGTGTCGGACGACAAGGGAGACCGGCCGGACGGCGTCCCGCCGCGGGTCTATGACATCGACATCGACCTGTCGGGGGATGGGCTGCTCACGTCGGGCGACGTGACCGTGACCGGCGTCACGACGATGACCCAACCCGGCGGAGCCCCGCTGGCGGCCGGGTCGATCGACCCGGAAGGGATCGCAATCGCCGGATCGGGCGAGATCTATATCGCTGATGAAGGGTTCGCCAGTTCGCTGCAACCGCCTGCGGTGCGGTCCTTCGATGCCGGTCTGGAGCAGCAAGGAACGCTGCCGCTGCCGTCGAAATTTGCACCCTCCGCCGGGAACGGCGTTGCCAACAATCGCGGGTTCGAAAGCCTGACCACCACACCCGATGGCACCACACTGGTCACCGCCGCCGAGGAAGCCCTGGTGCAGGACGGGCCCTTGGCCACCGGCAGCAACGGAAGCTCGGCCCGCATCCTGACCTACGACCTGCTGGGCGGGGTGGCCGGCGCGGAATATGTCTACGAGGTAGATCCGGTTCCAATTTCCGGCGCAGCAGAGCAGAACGGCCTTGTCGAACTGGTGGCATTGCCGACGTTGGGGCGGTTTCTGGCGCTGGAGCGGTCATTTTCACTGGTTGCAGGAATTCTGCCAATCTTCGGAGCCAGATTGTACGAGATCGACGTTGCGGGCGCGACGGACGTCAGTGTCTTCGACACGCTGCCGGGCCTCTACGCGCCGGTCAGCAAGGAGCTGATACTGGATCTGGGAACCCTCGGGATCGGATTGGACAACCTCGAAGGCATGGCCTTCGGTGACGTGATCGACACCGGCATTGGCGCTGGCATGCACTCTCTGTTCCTGGTGTCGGACAACAATTTCCAACCGACGTTCCAGTCGACGCAATTTCTCGCATTCGGGGTAGATCTCGCAACGACGCCTGTTCCGGGACCGGCCACAGGGGGGCTGTTGCTCGGCGCAATGGCCGTTCTTGGCGCGGCCCGTCGACGGCGTCGGTGACGGTTTCGCAAACGCCTCAGGTCTGAATTCATTGCTCTGAAACGTGTCTGTTCCGTTCGGCGGGGCAGAACGCGTGCGTTGGTAACGCCTGTGGGGCCGGGTGGGGTTGCATCTACCCTCAAATTGCCGCAAAAGTTTGCACAATACTGCAATGCTCTGCAAGTCTGTGAGTCCCCCTTGGCGGCCATCCCAAATTCACCCGACGGACGACAAGCCGTGTTGCGGTTGCGCATTGCCGATGGCCACCCGCTGATCCTGTCGGCATTGGCTGCAGAGTTCGATGTTTCGCCAGATACCGTTCGCCGCGACCTGCTGGCGCTGGAGGCCGAAGGATCCGTGCAACGGGTGCGGGGCGGGGCCCTGCCGGTCCTGCATCCTATGGCCCCCTTGCCGGAAAGGCAGGCCACCGTCGGGCCATTGGCGGATCGGCTTGCCACGACCGCATTGGCGTTGATCGAGGATGGAATGGTGTTGATGCTGGATGGCGGAACAAGCGTTACGCGGCTGGCGCGGTTCCTTCCGGCGCTGCCGCGCAGCCTGGTGGTGACGCCGGCACCGTCGGTGGCGTTGCAGACCTTGGCGCGCGGCATCGAGACGGTCCTGATCGGCGGACGCCTGTCACCGTTCGGAGGTGTCGCGGTCGGGTATTCGGCCGAGCGGGACCTGTCGGCGACGGCTGCGGACATGTGCATCCTTGGTGCGTGTGGGTTGCAGGCCGGTTTTGGCCTGAGCGCGGATAATCTGGACGAGGCGGCGGTCAAGCGCTCCATGGTAGCGTCCAGCCACCGGTCGGTTGTGCTGGCGGGGGCCGGAAAACTTGGACGCAAAGCGCGTCATCGTGTTGTGCCTTGCGCCGAACTGGACGTGCTGGTGACGGATGCCTTGCCTTCGGACACGCGGGAACTGGCCGAGGCCGGGATGGAGATACAACATGCGTGACATCAGAACTCCGTGGCGGGCCATCGCCGCGGCCTTTGCCCTGAACGGCATTCTGCTGGGGGTCTGGGCCTCCCGGATCCCGGCAATCGTGCAGATCCACGATCTCACGCCATCGTCGCTTGGGCTGTTGTTGCTGTTCATGGGCTGCGGGGCGTTGGTGTCCTTCCCCATCGCGGGGCGGCTGACCGACAGCATCGGGGCCGTCACCGTCACGCGCTGGATCGCAGTCAGTTATGTCCTGTCGATGGTGCTGGTGGCGCTGGCCCCGACGCCCGTCTGGCTGGCGGCGGCCTTGTTCGTGTTCGGCATGCACCACGGCTCGATGGACGTTGTCATGAACACCTGGGCCACCGAGGTCGAACGACAGATGGGCCGGTCGGTCATGTCGTCGTTTCACGCAATGTGGAGCCTCGGGGCCGGGCTCGGAGCGGGGCTGGGCTTCTTTGCGACGACCTGGGGAGTTTCGGTGCCGGTGCATTTCATCGCGGCGGCGATGCTGGCCAGCGCCCTGTTCCTGCCGTTCCTGACGATCCCGTGGACGTCGAACACCCGACCCCATGACCCGGACGCGCCGGTCTTTGCTATTCCGCATGGCGCGCTGGTCCTGGTTGGGTTCATCGCGTTGGCGGCGGCGACCGGCGAGGGCGCCATTGCCGATTGGAGCGCGGTCTTCCTGACCGACAATGTCGGCACCACCGAGGCACGGGCGACGTTGGGCTATACCGTCTTTTCGGTGACGATGGTCGCCATGCGGCTGGTCGTGGACCGGTTGGTGACGCGGTTCGGCCCGGTGGCGATTGCCCGTCTCAGCGGGATCTCCGCAGCGACCGGCATCCTGATCGCGGTGACCTTCATGACGCTTCCGGCGGCATTGCTGGGCTTTGTCCTGATGGGCATCGGCTACGCTGCGGTCATGCCGCTTGCCTTCAGCCGGGCCGCCGATGATCCGGACGTCCCGCCGGGGCAGGCCATCGCCAGCGTGGCAACGCTGGGGTACGGCGGGCTGTTGATGGGCCCGCCGCTAATCGGGTTCATTGCAGAGGCGACCTCGCTCCGGCTGGCCTTTGCGCTGTTGGCGGCGCTGGCGATAGGGATCTCGGTGTCCGCCGGGGTGCTGGTACGGCGTCAGCGATAGGGATAGCCCATTCTATCCATCGCCGGGCCGCAGATCTTGATGAACTGTGCCTTCTGGGCGTCTGTCCAGGGCTGGTCCTGAAGCCTCGGCGGCACGCCCGTGGTATCGAGCGCTGCGGTGCTGGTGGTGCTGCCGCGCCCGAAGTACTCCTCGACCTGGTCCTGGCTCAGGGGGCTTTCCATCTCCAGGTGGTCCATGATCCGGCAATGGCTCTCCCAAGGGCGTTGGATCAGGTCGTTCATGTCCAGTTCCAGCAACCGTTTTCCCAGGCGCGGGCGGGCCTTTTCATAGGCATTCATGCAAGCCGCCCACATCTGACAGGCGTCCTCGAACGTCCGATCCGGCCAGAGCCGCATGTTGGAGCGCACGTTCGAGATACCGTTGCGCTGCAGGTGGATGAACGTCGACTCCTTGACATAGCGGTGCACCAGAGGCGCGGCCTGGATCATCCGCCAGCCGGGGGTCTTGTCGAACCGATCTGCATCGCCGTGGTGCTGGCTGACAAGCCGGTCCAGCGAGCGTGTCATGCTGCGCATGATCGGACCGAACCCGATGCGGTTCACCTCGAAGGCGTCCTTGGGAATGTCGCTGATGATGTCGCGGCGCCCGTCCTGCGCATAGGACAGCATCCGGTAGACGTGGCTTTCACCGTAGCCGGCAAACTCCAGCTCCTCCTTGAAATAGGCGGCCAGCTTGGACGTGCCGGACCGATGAGCGCCAATGATGAAAACCTTTCGCACCAAGGGTGCCTCCTGTCGTTCGTCCGTGGGGTCGGGTGAAGCCTGTGTCACTTCTTCTGGGTTCCGGCCCGATGTGCAAGGGATTGAAGCGCGCGGGTCAACAGCACGGTACCCTGTGATGGCGAAAAATCGGCGGCCCGGCGCAGCAGGCTGCGGGTGCCCACCATCGGTGCGGCGTTGGTCGGCGTCACGACGGGGGTGTGGATCAGCACCGGTTCCGGCAGCATGGCACCGCAGTAGCCACGCGCGGTGAATTCCAGCCAGAATGGCCAGGCCGCGTCCTCGCCGTTGCGGCGAGTGCCATCGAAGCCGATGGCCCGCAGCACCTGCGTTTCGATCAGCGCAGTGCACAGGAAGTCGTTGTCCAGCAGGTGCAAATGATCGTGCAGCAGGTTGCGGCGATCCTGCCGGGCGCCGTCCTGTGGCGGTCGACGTTGCGGTATGATTGCGTGGGCGTGGCGCGGACAGGCCGCATAGGCGGTCAGCATTCGGGGCAGGGCATCCGGGGTCAGGCAGTCGCCTGCGTCCAGAAGGATCGCCAGCGGGGTCGTGCAGAGGTCGATCAGGGTGTTCCGGGCCGCGCAGATCCCGACGCCCGGCTGGTCGAGGACGCCGATCTCCGGCAGATCGGGTGGGGGCAGGTCCAGCGCGCCGCCCGGTTCATCGTGGCAGACCAGCACCCTTGGCGGTCCAGCGGTCTGGGCGGCCAAGGACGCAAGTGTGCCGCGCAAAGCCGGGCCCGGATCTCTGGCTGTCACCAGAACCGTGACGTCCTTCATGCTGGCCGGGGTGGTGGCGCGGGCGGACGTGCGCCGGTGATCGGCCTTGCGCTCCAGCGCATCGGCGTACAGGTCCGCAATGTGGTTGGCGATCCGCTCCGGGGCCAGGGTTTCCTGACAATGCTCGCGGATCCGCTTCAGGATCGGCCCGGCATCGTCGATCATCTGCGCCAATCCCTGCTGCATTTCTCGAACGCTGCCCATTCTGGCGTCCAGAACCAGGTGATGCAGGTCCTCGGGCAGGAATTCGACCATCGGGGTATCGTGGCGCAGGACCGGCAGCAGGCCGTGGTCGATCGATTCCACGCAGGCATAGGAGAACGTTTCGGCAGAGCCGAGGCTGGGGCAAAGGGCGCCGGGTTCCAGTAGGGCCAAGGCCTCGGCGCGGGGCAGCATCCCGGTCAGCTCCAGCCGGTCGCGCAACCCGGGGATCAATCGGCCAGACACATAGGTGGCCAGGTCGGCGGGGTCGAACGGCGTGTCGACCAACCGCCCGATCAGCCGCACACGGTCGAGCGGAAAAACAGGATGCACCGCATTCGCCCAATAGACGATCTTGTCGACACCCTTGGAGAGGGATGCGCGGCCGATATAGGTCAGATCGGGGCGCACCTGCTCCAGCGGCGCATTGCTGGTAAACCGATAGGGTTCGCGCACGGCGATGACGTTGTCGCGGATGCCGAAGCTTTCCAGATTGCGCTGCGAGTGGCGGGACGGAGTCAGCACCAGGTCGCTGACACGACATTGCTGGCGTTCCCCCAGAACGTTGAGCTGCTGGCCTGCGGGCGGGACGATATAGTCCGCTTCAAGGTAGTCTTCGATGAAGCCGTGGTTGTAGGTCACGCAGAGCTGGCGCGCATTGCCCGCCCGGGTCTGGATCTGCTGGAACAGGCTGAGCGCGGGGGCCTGAAAATCCGTCGCCTCGATGACATCGATCTCCCATTCTCGCACCCGCCGTTGCAAGGCAGATTGCAGATGCAGGGCCCGGGAAAGGTTCACGTCCGTGACCGGGGCGGACCGCCGGACCTCCGCGAAATCGAACGTTTCGACGTGCACATGGTCCGGGGCAAACGGCGCCGTATCCTGCGGCAGGTCCACGCCTTGAGTTTCGGTCCAGCTGAACAGGTACACGTCGTGGCCCGCCGCGCGCATCGCCGGCACCATGAAGGACAGATAGGTTGCAATGCCGCCCTTGGGCAGCAACGGCGTGTCGGCAGAGACATAGAGAATGCGCATTGCGGGTTTCGACTGTTGCCGATCTGCCGGGCAGGTACCACCGGAAAGGGCACGCGCACCGGACGGGCCGGAAGGGTGATCTGGGTGCCAGCCCTATCACCGCAGAGGCGCGGTTCCAAAGCAAAACCCGCACTTGCTGCGGCGGGCATCCGGTATTGTGGGATGCCCGCCAGGCTTCTGATACTAGCCGATCACGTTGTGCTCCGGCCCAAAGGGAAATCCGGTGATGTTCTCGTTGCCGTCCTCGTTGATGATCAGGATGTCATGCTCGCGATATCCACCGGCCCCCGGAACGCCCTGTGGCAGGGTCAGCATCGGCTCCATCGAGATGACCATGCCGGGTTCCAGCACCGTGTCGATATCCTCGCGCAGCTCCAGCCCGGCCTCGCGGCCGTAATAGTGGGACAGCACCCCAAAGGAATGACCGTAGCCGAAGGTGCGGTATTGCAGCAGGTCACGTTCAGCGAAAAAGCCGTTGATCTGTTCGGTCACCGCGGAACAGGATGCGCCCGGTTTCAGCAGCGACATGCCGAATTCATGCGCCCCGACGTTGGCCTCCCAGACCCGCCGCGAGGTATCGTCCACCTCTCCGACAAACAGCGTGCGTTCCAATGCCGTGTAGTAGCCCGAGATCATCGGGAAGGTGTTCAATGACAGGATGTCGCCGCGTTCCAGGGCGCGCGAGGTGACGGGATTGTGGGCGCCATCGGTGTTGAGGCCCGATTGGAACCAGACCCAGGTGTCGCGGTACTCGGCATCCGGGAACGCGCGCGCGATTTCCAGTTCCATCGCGTCGCGGCCGGCAATGGCAACGTCGATCTCGCGGGTGCCCACGCGGATTGCATCGCGGATCGCATAGCCGCCGACATCGGCCACCCGGGCGCCCTCGCGGATCAGGGCGATTTCGGCCGGGCTCTTGCGCATCCGCTGCTGCATGCAGGCCGGTGCGATGTTGGCAACCGAGGTCGGCGTCAGAAAGGCACGCAGCTTTGCCGCGGCGTCCAGTGTCAGGTGATCCTCTTCCACGCCCACGGTCGTTCCTGTCCCGGCAACCGACGCGACGACGCGCCAGAAATTGTCGCGTGTCCAGTCGGTGTAGGTGATGTTGTCGCCGTGGGAGCGACGCCAGGGCTGGCCTGCATCGATCCCGGCCGAGATCGTCACGCAATCGCTGGCAGTGACGACCAGCCCATAGGGCCGTCCAAAGCTGCAATAGAGAAAGCCCGAATAGTAAGCGATGCCATGCATCGAGGTGAAGATGGCAGCCTGCACTCCGTGATCGGCCATGATGGCGCGGAGGCCGGCCAGTCGTGCCTCGTATTCCTCTGCCGCGAAGGGCAGGGGGGCCTTTGTGCCATTGTGGAAGCGGTAGGAGTCAGGGCGTTGTAGTCCGGTCATGTCGACCTCCGATTCGGGGGTCGATGTTTCGGGACCCCTCGCAAGAAAGGTCCCGGCGTTCAGGACATGCAAAGGCTGCGTCTGGGCGACGCCATCGCCCCGGCCGAGGTCAGAATGCCAGCGTTTCATCCGGCGCGCCAGCCTTGAAACCGCGCTGCCGTTGCGATGCAACCATTGGCCCCGGATCTGCTTGAAAACGCCTATGGATCAGTCGGAAAAGACTTCGCGATAGGCATTTCGCAGCTTCTTCTTCTGAACCTTGCCCATGGAATTGCGCGGCAACTCGTCAAGGATGACATAGTGGCGGGGCTGCTTGAACCGGGCGAGGCGACCGCCAAGTTCGGCCTCGATCTCGGCGATATCCAGCACGGCACCCGGTTCGGGGACAAGAACAGCCACGACGCTTTCGCCAAAATCGGGATGCGGGGCGCCGATCACGGCGCTTTCCAACACACCGGCTTCCTCGTCCAGCACCATCTCCACGTCTTTCGGGTAGATGTTGAACCCGCCCGAGATGATCAGGTCCTTGCTGCGCCCGACGATGCTGACATAGCCATCGTCGCTCGCAACCCCCAGATCGCCGGTGATGAAGAACCCGTCGGGACGCAGTTCTTCGGCTGTCTTCTCCGGCATCCGCCAGTAGCCCTGGAACACGTTGGGGCCGCGCACCTCGATCATGCCGACCTCGCCGGGGGCCCTTGTCGCGCCGGTGTCGGGATCGGTGATCCTCAGTTCCACCCCGGGCAGTGGCACGCCGACCGTCCCGGCCCGCCGCTCCCCATCAAAGGGGTTGGAGGTGTTCATATTGGTTTCGGTCATGCCGTATCGTTCGAGAATCCGGTGTCCCGTGCGATCCTCGAAGGCCCTGTGGGTCTCGGGCAGCAGCGGTGCCGAACCGGAGATGAACAGGCGCATGTTGGACGTCAGGTCCCGGGTGAAGCGCGGATCGTCCAGCAGGCGGGTATAGAATGTGGGCACGCCCATCATCGTCGTCGCTTGCGGCAACGCTTTCAGCACGGCCGACAGGTTGAACCGCGGCATGAAGATCATCGCGCCACCGGCCAGCAGCAGGATGTTGGTGGCCACGAACAGCCCGTGGGTATGAAAGATCGGCAGCGCGTGGATCAGAACGTCGTCGGCGCCAAACTGCCAGACATCCCGCAGGACCCTGGTGTTCGACAGCAGGTTTCCGTGGCTCAACATCGCGCCCTTGGACAGACCGGTGGTGCCCGACGTGTAGAGCAACGCTGCCAGATCGTCGGGCGCGCGGTCAACCGCGTCAAAATGGTCGGGCTTGGCGGCGGCCAGATCCGGAAAACTGCCGGTTCCGTCGGCTTCCAGTGTTTCGTACCGCACGCCCATCCGATCGCAATCGTGGTGCAGTTCCTCGCGGGCTTCGGCGCGGCCCAGCACCAGCGAGGTGCCAGAGTTTTCGATGAAGTAGTCCACCTCTCGCGGCGTGTAACCGGTATTGAGCGGCAGGAAGACCACGCCCGCCATGACACAGGCGGCATACACCGCCAGCGCCTGTGGTGACTTGTCGACCTGTGCGGCCAGCCGGTCGCCGGGGTGCAGACCCGCGTCCTGCAAGGCATGGGCAAAGCGTGCTGCCATGCGAAGGAAATCCCCGTGCGTCAACGACGTACCGTCCGGCATGATCAGGAAGGTCGTGTCCTTGTCCAGATGGGGGGCGAACAAGGCATCGTACAGTGGGTTTGGCATCGGCGGGCCTCTGAAGTCTCCTGTGAACCACCTACCCCCGCGCCTGCCCGGAGGGCAAGACGGTCAAGCTCTAATCGGGCGGGTCGCATCGCCGCGCCAGATCCGCGAGGTCCCCAAATTCCGGGGGTGGAACGGTTTCCCGGCAGGTAACCCGGGAGCGCCTTTCGGTTCGCTCCGAGGACCTGTCGCATGTGCAGGGATGGGTCTTCAGCTATTTCAACCGGCGAAAGGTGCTGCTGTCAGGGTCCCGGATCAGGATCGCCTGAGCCGCGTCGGCAGGCATGGTTATCCGCATCCGTTTTCCAAGCGCGATGTCGGGCACCGGACCGGCGGCGGCGCTGTCGTCCATCGTCGCATCGGGAAAGGCATAGCGGATCTGCTTGCCGTCCGGCAGCGTCTGACCGCCCGTGCCGGTGGCCAGGGCGACCTCTGTCTTCAGATCCTGACCGGCAAACAGAAAGATCGCGCAGTCCGGCAATGTCACGTCGATGTTCATTTCCGCATCGGTTTGTTCCAGCTGGGCCGGGGCCGGGCTAGGCTCCATGCATCCGTGCACCTGATTGATATAGACGAGATCGGCGGCGACGCCCCAATGACGCTCCAGCCATGTCGGCGCCGAAGTTGTGGCCGGTGCATTCAACACCAGGATGCGTTGCGCGCCGTCGGCCTCGGCGGCAACAACGGCCTGCCGCAATGCCTCCAATCGAACGGGTTCCTGCTCGGTCAAGGCAGAGCGGAACTGGAGTGCAGACCCGTAAAGGGCAAAGCCGACGAACAGGGTCAGTGCCAGCCCTGCCAGCGATTTCAGGGGCCGCGACACGGCGTCCGATCGCAGCGCGGCATAGCAGAGTGCAAGGGCGAGGATCGGGAAGAACGGCCCGGAAAACCGCAGGCTGTAGGCTTGCAGCACCATGATTCCGAACCCGCCCGCTGCAAAGGCCAGCAACAAAACGTCGTTGCCAAGCGTCGGACAATCGGGCCGCCCGCCAAGCCGCCGCAGAACCGCAATCGCGTAGAGCAGCACGGTCAGGTCGATGATGAGGTTGGCCACGAGGGCCGCGACCACAACCGGATAGCGGGCCACCGCCATCATGTCGCCCGACAGCAACTCCTTGGCGAGGCCCTTGATCTGAGAAATCTCGACCGCCCCGGCCGGCCACATGGCCAGCCCTCCGACCGCCTTCAGGATCAGCCCTTCCAACCCGCCTTCGTTGGCATAGGTGCCGCCCATGACCGAGCCAAAGGCCGCGACACGCACGCCGATCCACAGTGCCAGCGGTACCAGCACCAGCAGGGCGCGCCCCCACCGCCGCCGTCCCAATCCGGCGCCGAACAGGGCGTAGAGCGCCGCAGCGATGGGGGCGTAGACGGCAGTCTCCTTGGTGAAGACGGCGAGCGTGAGCAAAAGGGCCGCTCCGAACCACTGACCGCGCAAGCACATCCATGCGGCGGTCAGGCAGAAGATCCCGGCGATCGTGTCCTGTTGAAAGCTGACATACAGCAGCGCCGGGCCGACCGCCCCTGGCTGAATCATGACAAACAGCCCGAGCGAAAGGGCTGCGACCACCGGCAGGTCAAGAAGGCGTGCCATGGCCGCCATGGCCGACGCGCCGATGGCCAGAAACAGGAAATACGGCAGGAAATGCAGCCCGTACGCATCGCCAAAGACCGCCGCGTTGGCCCGCATCAGCATCTGCGAGACAGGCCGGATATAGTTGTAGTTCGGTCCGCCCTCGAAATAGGGATAGGGGTCGAACAGGCCGCTGTACCCGACAGTCAACCAGTGACGCAGGGTTTCGGTGATCGCCGACTGGAATACCGCGATGTCGTCATGGCTGAGCAGCTTGTCCTGATAGAAGACGAACCAGAGGGCGGCAAACGCGCCGAGCCCCAGCAGCAGAAAAACAATCAGAAAGTTGCGCTCGGCGTTGTCCGACGTGGAGGATGAAATCATGAACGGCACTCTCGGACTTTTTGCTTGAACAGGAGGATTCCACCAACCGATGCGACGGTATCGCAGGCGCATTGGCATGTAAATCTCGGGCCCCGCATGTTCGGCAAGGCGCGGGTGATGTTTTGACACGGGTCGGTTCAATCGGCGGTTGCGAGTGGCGGAATTGCAGCATTTCCACCCGTGTGGTTAACGGCGGCAGGAGTCCCTACGTCAACTGTGAATAACTCGCGGCCAATTCACGCAGGGTTCGTTCTGAGTTCACTCCAGAAATTCCACGCAGCGGGTCGGTTCGAAGATGCTCTGTTTGATGTATGTCGTTCGTGGGTCTATCTATCTGTATTGTAGGTAAAAACTGTGTATGCGTTGCGTTATGGGCTGCAAATGGGGGCGGCAATAGGCAACATCACGCAACACCTCGCGCAAAATGCCAATCCGAATCTGTGGATAAGTCTGTGGGTGAACCCGCAAACCGGCCTGTTCTTGTGACGTTGGGCGAAGACTCGAAGGGCCGCATCGCGATGGTGACGCGATGCGGCCCTGAAGTTCGGGACATGGCGGGTTGGCCATGTGTTCGGCAGGATCAGCGGATGCGCATCTCCGTCTCGTCGTCGAACAGGTAAGTCTTGTCGAGCGGGAACGACAAGCTGACCGTCGAGCCTTTCTCGGTGCGATAGTCGCCGCGTTCCTCGACGATCATCCGTTCGCCGGTGGGGGCAACCAGATAGGCAAAGGACACACCGCCGAGGGCCTCGGTCAGCTCGACCTTGTGGGTGTCGCCGTTGGGGTCAAGGTCGACGTGTTCGGGGCGCACCCCGACGCAGACCTTGCGCCCGTTGGCCGGAAGGTTGACATCCATTGCCAGATCCTGCGCCAGCCCGGGGACCGTGACCTGGCCGTTTGCGACGGAGCCGTCGAGGAAGTTCATTGCCGGAGACCCGATGAAGCCCGCGACAAACTTGTTGTCCGGA
This sequence comes from uncultured Tropicimonas sp., assembly GCA_947495685.1. Lineage (GTDB taxonomy): Bacteria > Pseudomonadota > Alphaproteobacteria > Rhodobacterales > Rhodobacteraceae > Tropicimonas. The sequence continues at coordinate 83,153 of CANLZY010000014.1, read as the reverse complement.
TCGCGGTACAGGTTCATCGGCTTGCCGACCTGCTCGATCTTGCCGTCGCGCAACACGACGATCTTGTTGGCAAGCGTCATCGCCTCGGTCTGGTCGTGGGTCACGTAGATCATCGTCGCGCCGATCTCGTGGTGCAGGCGGGCGATCTCGACCCGCATCTCGACCCGCAACTCGGCATCCAGGTTGGACAGCGGCTCGTCGAACAGGAAGACTTCGGGGCCACGAACGATGGCCCGACCGATCGCAACCCGCTGCCGCTGGCCGCCCGAAAGCGCCTTGGGCGTCCGGTCAAGGTACGGGCCGAGTTTCAGGATCTTGGACGCGGCGCCGACCTTTTCGTCGATGACGGCCTTGGGATGACCCGTCATCTTGAGGCCGAATCCCATATTCTGGGCGACCGTCATGTGCGGATAGAGCGCGTAGGTCTGGAACACCATCGCCACACCACGTTCGGAGGGGTCCATGTTGGTGACATCGCGGTCACCGATCTGGATGCTGCCTTCGGTCGTTTCCTCCAGGCCCGCCACCATGCGCAGCAGCGTGGATTTGCCACAGCCAGACGGCCCGACGAAGACGCAGAATTCGCCATCCTCGATTTCCAGGTCGACCCCATGGATCACCTGGACGTCCCCGAATCTTTTGACGACGTTGTTCAGAACGACACCGGTCATCCTTGTCTCCCTTCAAATTCCGCCATGTGGTCGGCGGGGAAATCCCAATGCATCGCGTCCTCGGCGATTGCATCTGCACATTGCCGGAGGCCCGGCACCTGGGCCTCCAGAGTCTTGAAATCGGTCTGGATCACGGTGCCGCTTACGCTCACCGCCCCCAGAACCCGGTCGTTTGCGGTGAAAATCGGAACCGCGACGCAGATGATCCCGGGTTCATGCTCTTCCCGGTCTCGGGCAAACCCGCGGGACCTGATGCGTTCAAGCTGCAACCTCAGCGCCGCTTCGTCCACGACGGTCTTTGGAGTGTATCGGTGGAAGCTCTGCAAGCGCAGGGTGCGGTCAAGTTGGGAGACGCTCATGTAGGCAAGCATCGCCTTGCCGACGCCGGTGCAATAGGCCGGCCCGACCTTGCCAGCCTCGCTGAACATCTGAACGGACTCGCGCAGGTTGCGCTTGTCGACGTACAGAACGTGCCCCGCCTCCATCTGTGCCAGGTGCACCGTCAGTTTCGATGACTGGGACAGGATATCAAGGTGGCGGCGTGCGATTGGCGCGAGCGATGCATGCCGCCAGGCCGCGTGGGCCAGCCGGACGAGCCTGACGCCCAGCGAATAGGTGCCGTTCTCGGTGTTCTGAACGAGCATCCCCTGGCTCACCAACGTCTGGGCAAGACGATAGAGCGTCGCCTTGGGCAGGGGGCTCATCCTGTGAAGATCCGCAAACCGAACGGGGCGCTCCTGCGCTGCAACCAGGTCCAGCACATCCAGCGCCTTTCCAACGGTCCCGTCTCCCGCTGCCGTCATGTTTCATTCCTCCCGGCCGCTGCGGCGTCCTGGTCTTCCGGATTGCTCGCTCGGCTGTTGACAACTGTAGGCGATTCGCAGTTATGATTTCAATATTCAAAACGTCGTTTCAAATATTGGAACAACGTGCAGTGAAGCGCACTAGGGAGGAAACCATGCGTTCAATGCTCACCGTGACGATCTCGGCACTTGCCGTGGTCGCCGCTTCCGCTTCTTTCGCGGAACAGCGCACCGTCAAGTACTATGCCGACTACGATCCGGCCCCGCTGGCAGCGATGAAAGAGATCATCGCGGACTTCGAAGCTGCGAACCCGGACGTGAAGATCGAGTTCCAGAACTTCGACCACGAAGGCTACAAGACCTCGATCCGCAACTTCCTGACAGCCGAAGCACCGGACCTGGCCAACTGGTACGCCGGCAACCGCATGGCACCCTTCGTCAATTCCGGTCAGTTCATGGACGTTTCGGATGTCTGGGAAGCCAATGGCCTGAAGGACTCCCTGGCATCTGCGCTGCCGTCGATGACGATCGACGACAAGCAGTGGGGCGTTCCCTACACCTACTATCAGTGGGGCATCTACTACAACAAGGAGGCCTATGCCGCCGCCGGCGTTGAAGTGCCTGCCACCTATGACGAATTCGTCGCCAACTGCGCCAAGTTCCAGGAAGCCGGTATCGACTGCCTGACCACCGGGACCAAGGCGTTGTGGCCGGGCGCTGGCATCTTCGATTACATGAACATGCGCACCAATGGCTACGAGTTCCACATGGATCTTGCCAACGGCAAGGTCGAGTGGACCGACGATCGCGTGAAAGCGACGTTCGCCAACTGGGCCAAGCTGGTCGAGCCGGGCTACATCACGAAGAACCACGCCGCGCTTGATTGGCAGGACGCCGCCGCGCTCCTGGTTCAGGGCAAGGCCGCGAACTACGTGATGGGCAACTTTGCCGTCGCCGTCTTCAAGGAAGGTGGCATGACGAACGACACGCTCGGCTTCCTGCCGTTCCCGGTCATCAACCCGGACGTGCCGCGCGCCGAAGAAGCACCGACCGACACGATCCACATCCCGTCGGGCGCCACGAACGTCGAAGACGCCAAGAAGTTCCTGGCCTACATGGCCGGCGCCGAAGCCCAGACCAAGATGAACGCGGCGATGGGCCAGCTGCCGATCAACAAGGACGCCAAGGTCAACGAGGATGATCCGTTCATCGTCGCCGGCTTCGAGCTTCTGTCGACCACTCCGGGCGGCATCGCGCAATTCTTTGACCGCGACGCACCGGCCGAAATGGCCAAGATGGGCATGGAAGGCTTCCAGCAGTTCATGGTCCAGCCTGAGAAACTTGACGATATCCTCGCACGGCTCGAAAAAGCCCGTCAGCGGGTATACAAGTAAGCACTCTTCACGAGCGGCCGGAATTCCACTGGCCGCTCGTTTCTTACCGGCCCGCATCCGCCTTTTTCACGACGGGCCCAATCCCGAACAAATAGTGGAAGGGTTGCGCGCATGAGCACCGTCAGCACGAATGCCCAGACCCGGTCCTGGTGGCGCGAGAACCAGCAAAAGCTGACTCCCTACATCTTCCTGATACCGGGCATCATCTTCTTCATGGTCTACGTGATCATCCCGATCTTCGAGAGCTTCTGGCTGTCCGGTTTCGACTGGGACGGTCTGGGCGACAAAGAGTGGGTCGGCTTTGCCAACTACCAGGAATTGTTCGATGACGAGGCCTTCTATACCTCGCTCAAGAACAACATCATCTGGTTGGTGCTCTACATGCTCGCCGTTCCCGCCGGGCTTGGTATCGCGATCTTCCTCAACCAGAAGGTCGCCGGCATCCGGGCATACAAATCGCTGTTCTTCTTTCCCTTCGTGATCTCCCAGGTGGTGGTCGGCCTGATCTTTGCCTGGTTCTACGCCCCGAACTTCGGTCTCTTCTACAAGATCATTGAATGGGCCACGGGCTCCGGCATCGCCATTCTGGCTGAACCGGACATGGTGACCTACGGCATCATCGCCGCCGGCCTCTGGCCGCAGATCGCCTATTGCATGATCCTGTATCTCACCGGCCTGAACAACGTCGACCCCGAGCAGATCGAAGCCGCGCGCCTTGATGGTGCCAAGGGGCTGAAGTTGCTCTGGTACGTGATCCTGCCGCAGTTGCGCCCCGCCACCTTCCTTGCCGTGGTCGTCACGGTGATCGGTGCGTTGCGCTCCTTCGACCTCGTCTCGATCATGACCGACGGCGGTCCGTTCGGCTCTTCGCGCGTGCTGTCGTTCTACATGTACGAACAGGCGCTTTCCGAATACGGGTACCGGATGGGCTATGGCGCCTCGATCGCGGTCATCCTGTTCCTCATCATGATGGTCTTCATCTCCGGTTTCATCTGGAAGATGATCGACGACGAACGGAAGGGGTCCTGATATGTTCCCGCGTCCAATCCAGCAACGATCCCAGGTCGCACAGGTCGGCTACCAGGTCTTGCTGCCCATCGCGCTCATCCTGTGGTTGCTGCCCCTGATCGGGGTGGCCATCACCAGCGTGAAGCCGGCCTCCGACCTTGCGTCGGGCAACTACTTCGGAATGCCGTCGTCGCTGGCGTTCTCCAACTATGCAGACGTGTTCACCGGGTCGCCGATCGGTCAGTACATCTGGAACTCCTTCAAGGTGACGATCCCGACGGTGATCGGCACGCTGGTCCTGTCCTGCCTGACCGGGTTTGCGCTTGGCATCTACAAGTTCAAGGGCAATATCCTGGTGTTCTTCATGTTCGTGGCGGGCAATTTCGTGCCTTTCCAGATCCTGATGGTGCCGGTGCGCGACATGACGGTGAACCTGGGCCTCTACAACACCACGACCGGTCTTGCGCTGTTCCACATCGCCTTCCAGACAGGGTTCTGCACGCTTTTCATGCGCAACTTCATCCGTGCCCTTCCACGAGAGCTGATCGAGGCCGCGCGGGTCGAGGGCGTCAGCGAGATCCGGATCTTCTGGTACGTCGTGTTGCCATTGATGCGTCCTGCAATCGCCGCGCTGTCGGTGCTGATATTTACCTTCATCTGGAACGACTATTTCTGGGCAACCGTTCTGACGACCTCGGCCGAGACACAGCCCGTGACCGCCGGCCTCTATGCGCTGAATGGTCAGTGGATCGCCCAGTGGCAGCTCGTTTCGGCCGGCGCCATTGTCGCGGCCCTGCCGCCGGTTGCCATGTTCTTCCTGATGCAGAAACACTTCATCGCCGGCCTGACATTGGGAGCTGTCAAATGATCCGAACCTGGCGGCTTGACGGTCCCCGTCAGACGCTGGCTCTGGGCTCCCGGGACAATCGCCTTGCACGGGTGATCTACTGGGGGCCGCGGTTGCCTGACGACGAGGACATGGGCACCATCTACGATGCTCACAAGATCGACGTGACCGGGGGCATGCTCGACGACAACCCGGAGCTGACGATCTGCCCGGAAAGCTCCCGCACCTTCCCCGGACAGCCTGGGTTGGTGGTGGCCGATGGCGACGGCGCGCCGCTGTTCGCCCGCTTTGGCTACGAAAGCGAAGTGCTGGGCGAAAACCACCTGTCGCTTACCTTTTCGGACGAGGAAACCGGGCTGGTCTACACGGCCCATTTTGTCATCGACCCGGTCACGAACATTCTCGAAGCCAAGGCCGTGCTGGAGGCCAACCGCCCGGTCCGCCTGCACTGGCTGGCGGCGCCGGTGTTGCCAGCGCCGCAATACTCGGACGAGCTGATCGATTTCACTGGACGCTGGTGTGGCGAGTTCCAGACCGCGACCACCCAGTGGTCTGCCGGGGGGCGGTATCGCAACAACCGCACCGGCCGGACGGGGCACGAGGCCTTTCCCGGCCTGATCGTGCCGTGCCGCGGGGCAACCAACACCCAGGGCGAGGCCTATGCCTTTCACTACGGCTGGTCCGGCGGGCACCGCATGGTTGCCGAAGAACTGCCGGATGGCCGTCGCCAGGTGCAGTTCGGCCACGCCAACGGCACCGAGACCGAACCCGGCACCCGGTTCGATACGGCGACGCTGTATGCGACCTATTCGGACACCGGCCTGAACGGCTGTGCGGTGGCCTATCAACGGCATCTGCGCGACAGGATCGTCAAGTGGCCCAACCCGGACCGCCCGCGGCCCGTGCATTACAATTGCTGGGAAGCGGTCTATTTCGACCACCAGTTGCCTGTTCTCAAGGATATCGCCGCGCGCGCCGCCACCCTTGGCGCCGAACGGTTCGTTCTGGACGACGGTTGGTTCGGAATGCGCGATGACGACACGCGCGCGCTGGCGGACTGGCAGGTCGACCCTCGCAAGTATCCCGATGGGTTGGGCCCGCTGATCGACCACGTCCATTCCGTGGGCATGGCATTCGGGATCTGGCTGGAACCCGAAATGATCAATCCGGATTCCAATACCTACCGTCTGCATCCCGACTGGGCGCTAGGCTACCGGGACCAGATCCTTGGCCGCCAACAGATGTGCCTGGACATGTCGAACACGGCGGTGCGCGACTACCTGTTCGAGCAGTTTTCCGACCTGCTGACCAACAACGACATCGACTATATCAAGTGGGACCATAACCGCGTGTTGCCGATGCCCGACGCCAACCAGCCGCGCGGCACCTATGCGTTGCTCGATCGGCTGCGGGAGGCCTTCCCCAAGGTCGAGATCGAAAGCTGTGCCTCTGGTGGCGGTCGCATCGATTTTGGCATCCTGCAACGGACGCAACGTGTCTGGCTGTCCGACAGCAACGACGCGCTGGAACGGTTGCAGATCCAGCACAACGCCGCGCTGTTCCTGCCGCTGGCGATCACCGGCAGCCACGTGGGCCCGCGCGAATGTCATACGTCGGGCCGGGTGCTCGATATTCGTTTCCGGGCCTGGGTTGCCGCGCAACGGCATCTTGGCTTCGAGATGGACCCTCGGGAACTGACCGACGAGGAAGCGCAAGTGCTCACACAGGTCACCACCTGGTGGAAACACAACCGCGACTGGATGACCCGCGGCGACATCCTGAGGCTGGACAGCACCGACCCCGCCGTCACTGCCGAACAGCAGATGGCGGTAGACGGCTCCCGGTTCGTCGTGTTCGCGGGCAAGGCCGCCACCTCGGCACAGGTGTCGCCAAGACCGTTGCGGCTGACAGGGCTTGATCCGGCGGCGCAGTATCGGCTCGATCTGGCGAACCGCGAAGATATCACCGGGCTGTCGCGCGGCACGCAGGGGCTCAAGGATGGGCCGATCAAGGTCAGCGGGCGGTATCTGATGACCCAGGGCGTTACACTTCCATGGAGCTTTCCCGACCGTATGTGGGTCGTCGAGGGCGAGAGAATCTGACAGAATGAACCGTTGCCGCGCTTGCGTTCGGGCCACCCGAACAGTCACCCCGGTGACGGAATCCACAGTGTCGAAACGGAGGCACGGATGACGGATCATCCCATTTTTCCCGATCTCGCCGGAGCATCGGTGTTCATCACCGGCGGTGGCTCCGGCATTGGCGCCGCGCTGACCGAGGGGTTCCTGCAACAGGGATGCCGGGTCGCCCTTGTGCAGCGGTCGGACGCCACGGCGTTCTGCGATCGCATGGAGCGGAAAACCGGCAGCCGCCCGCTGTACCTGCATTGCGATATCTCGGACGTGGTGGCGCTCAAGGCGGCGCTGGCAGCCGCTGCGGAGGCGCATGGCCCGATCACGGTTCTGGTGAACAACGCAGCCAACGACCAGCGGCAGGAAACGCTGGAGATCGACGAGGCGTTCTGGGATGCCTCTATGGATATCAACCTGAAGCCCTATTTCTTTGCGGCGCAGGCGGTCATCCCTGGCATGCAGGCGGCCGGGGGCGGGGCGATCGTGAACATGTCTTCGATCAGCTACATGATGGCGACCTATGGATATGCTCCCTACATCGCATCCAACGCCGCCATCACCGGACTGACGCGGACGCTGGCGCGAGAGTTCGGACCGGACCGGATCCGGGTGAACGCGGTCATGCCGGGTATGGTCCTGACCGAGCGGCAGTTGGAAAAGTGGGTGACACCCGAAGACATCGCCGCGCATCTAGAGCGGCAATGCCTGAAAGACACATTGAAACCGGATGACATGGTCGGGGGCGTTCTGTTCCTGGCCTCCAAGGCCTCGGCCGGAATGACGGGCCAGGCGCTTGTCATCGACGGCGGAACGGTCACGACAGGATGAGCGATATGGACTGGATTGCGGTAGATTGGGGCACATCTGCCCTGCGGGCCTGGGGTATCGGGGGGAACGGCGCGGTCCTTTGGGCCGAACACTCCGCTGACGGAATGGGCGGATTGTCGGTCGATGATTTTGAACCGGCCTTCCTGAAACTGGTCGGGCAGCACCTGCCAGAGACAGGAAAGATCGACGTGATCGCCTGCGGGATGGTCGGTGCCCGACAGGGGTGGGTGGAGGCGAACTATCGCGCCGTGCCCTGCCTGCCGCTCGACCCCGACATGACCCGTGCCCCGACCGACGATCCGCGTCTGCGGTTCCGCATCATCAGCGGTCTGTGCCAGGATGCGCCCGCCGATGTGATGCGCGGCGAGGAAACCCAGATCGCCGGTTTCCAGTCCCTGAACCCGACCTTTGACGGCGTGTTGTGCCTGCCCGGAACCCACACCAAATGGGTGCAGGTCAGTGCTGGCGAGGTCGTCAGCTTTCAGACCTTCATGACGGGCGACATGTTTGCCGCTCTGTCCGCGCACAGTGTTCTGCGCCATTCGGTTCAGACGGATGGGTGGGACGCGAAAGCCTTCACCGCCGGGGTGGACGACGCGGTCTCGCGCCCTGAAAAACTGGCCGCCCGGCTGTTTTCGCTGCGGGCCGAGGGATTGCTGCACGGCATGCCGCCCGCAACGGCCCGCGCCCGCCTGTCTGGCCTGTTGATCGGCGCGGAACTCGCCGCCGCGCGGCCCTATTGGCTGGGTCAGGCGATCGCGATCATCGGCGCCAGCAGCCTGTCGACAAGCTATGCCAACGCCCTGGCGGGGCTGGGTGTCACAGCGACGATTGCCGATGGAGATGCCATGGTTCTCAAAGGCCTGGCCGCTGCCAGGGCCCAGACTTCGGAGGTCACTTCATGAGCCGCCCCATTATCGCCATCCTGCGCGGGATCTCGCCGTCCGAGGCCGCCGCTGCCGCCCTCTCGCTTGTCGATGCGGGAATCGACCGGATCGAGGTGCCGCTGAACTCGCCCGACCCCTATGAGAGCATCCGCGAGATGGTTGTGGCGGTCGGCGACCGGGCGTTGATCGGGGCCGGAACGGTGCTGACGCTGGAGCAGGTCACGCAGGTGTCGGAGGCTGGCGGTCAGCTGATCGTGTCGCCCAATTGTGTGCCGCAGGTGATCCGGGCGACCAAGGCGCTTGGCATGCAGTCCTGGCCGGGGATCTTCACGCCGACCGAGGCCTTTGCGGCGCTGGATGCCGGGGCTGACGGGCTGAAGCTGTTCCCCGGAAACATGGCCGGACCGGGCGGGTTGAAGGCGTTGCGCGCTGTTCTGCCGAAAACCACGCAGGTCTATGCGGTCGGTGGTGCGGGCCCGGAGAATTTTGGCGAATGGATGGCCGCCGGTGCGGACGGGTTCGGAATCGGCACGGCACTCTACACACCGGGCATGGACGCCGCCGATGTGCTGGCGCGGGCCGCTCGCATCGTGAAAGCCTTTGACGAGGCGATCCGGTGACCGAGGTATTCGACGCCACGGCGTGCCTACTGGGCGAAAGTCCAATCTGGCACCCGACCCGGCAGCAATTGCTGTGGGTGGATATCGACGGCAAGCAGCTGCTTGGACGCAAGGAGGGCGACGCCGCCGCGACGGTGTGGCACTTCGAGGAAAACGTGTCGGCGGCGGGCTGGGTGGACGATACCCGGATGTTCCTGGCCTCTGACAGGGCGCTGTTCACCTTTGACCTTGAGACAGGCGCACGGGAACACCTTGCCGCGTTGGAGGCTGACACGCCGCAGACGCGGGCGAACGATGGCCGTGCCGACCCCTGGGGGGGCTTCTGGATCGGGACGATGGGACGGGCTTGCGAGCCCGGGGCCGGTGCGTTCTATCGCTACTACAAGGGGGAACTGCGCAAACTGGTGCCCGGGATCACAATTCCGAACGGGTTGGCGTTTGATCCCGACGGGGTGTTTGCCATCTACGTGGATACCGCGGTCAAGGTGATCCAAAAGCAACGCCTGTCGGAGACCGACGGATGGCCCATCGGCGCGCCGGAGCCGTTCATCGACCTGTCCGGTGTCGGATGGGGACCGGATGGCGCGGTGTTCGACCGTGATGGGCTGATGTGGCACGCGCAGTGGGGCAACGCCAGCGTGGGTGCCTATGACCGCGCGGGCGCGCTGGTGCGGACCCTGCCGGTGGATGCGCTGCATGCCTCCTGCCCGGCCTTTGGCGGCCCCGATATGCGCACCCTTTTCTGCACGTCTGCCCGGGCCGATGTCCCGGCAGAGGAACTGGACCGCAACCCGAGCAACGGCATGACCTTCCGGATTCCGGACGTGGCGACTGGCGTTGCCGAACCGAAGGTGCTTCCATGAAACCTGAACTTGGAGTCTGCTATTACCCCGAGCACTGGCCGGAAACCCAATGGGCCGAAGATGCCGCGCGGATGGCGGCAACCGGTCTTCGCTGGGTCCGCATTGGCGAATTCGCCTGGTCCCGGATGGAGCCCACGCCCGGTATTTTCGATTTCGACTGGCTGGACCGGGCAATCGACACGCTGGGCGCCGCCGGGCTGAAGGTGGTGCTGGGCACGCCCACCGCGACGCCGCCGCGCTGGATGCTGGAACGCCACCCCGAGATGCTGGCGGTGGACGCAGATGGTCGGCCCCGCAAGTTCGGCTCGCGGCGGCATTATTGCTTCAGCGATCTTGGCTATCGTGCCGAGGCCACGCGGATTGCACGTGTTCTGGGCGAGCGGTACGGCCGCAACCCGCACGTGCAGGCCTGGCAGATCGACAACGAATACGCCTGTCACGAGACCACTGTCAGTTATTCCCGCGCCGCACGCGATGGGTTCCGGGATTGGCTGGCGCAACGGTACCAGTCGCCCGAAGCACTGAATCGGGCGTGGGGCAATATCTTCTGGTCGATGGAATACGCCGACTTTTCCGAGATCGACCCGCCGAACCTGACCGTGACCGAGCCGAACCCGGCGCATGTGATGGCCTGGCGGCGCTATTCCTCTGACATGGTGGTGGCCTTCAACGCCGCGCAGGCGACTGCCTTGCGCGCCCTGACCGATGCGCCGCTGATCCACAACTACATGGGCGCGGTGCTGGAATTCGACCATTTCGACGTTGGCGCGGATCTCGATATTGCAAGCTGGGACAGCTATCCCATCGGGTTTCTGTCCGACCGGCTGGACGAGACGCCCGAGCACAAGCGGCGCTTCCTGCGCCAGGGCGACCCGGACATGCAGGCCTTGCACCATGACCTCTATCGGTCTGTCGGCAGGGGGCGCTGGTGGGTGATGGAGCAGCAACCCGGCCCGGTGAACTGGGCGCCCTACAATCCTGCGCCTCTGCCGGGCATGGCGCGGCTCTGGGCCTGGGAGTCAATTGCCCATGGCGCGGAGGCCGTCTGCTATTTCCGCTGGCGGCAGGCACCCTTTGCACAGGAGCAGATGCACGCCGGGCTGTTGCGTCCCGACAGCGGCGCCGCACCCGCGCTGGCCGAGGCAGAGACGGTCGCGGCGGAACTGGCCGGGATGCCGGACATCGCGCCCGGGCGGGCCAAGGTTGCGATCCTGTTCGATTACCCGTCGGCCTGGGCCTGGGAAACCCAACCGCAGGGCGCCGATTTTGACTATTTCCGGCTGGTGCTGGAGGTCTACCGTGGCCTTCGCACGTTGGGTTTGAACATCGATATCCTGCCGGTCGAGACATCCGACCTGTCCGGTTATGGTCTGGTGCTGGCACCGGGTCTGTTCACGATGTCCGACGCGCTCAAGTCACGGTTGCAGGGTTTCGGTGGCACGGCCATCGTCGGCCCACGCAGCGGCACCCGTGGTCCGGAATTCGACATTCCCGTCCCCCTGCCGCCGGCGCTTCCGGGGCTGGATGCAACGATCTCGTTGACCGAAAGCCTGCCACCGTCTGCCGACGAGCCGCTGGAGGCTGGTGGCGCCATAGGGTGCTGGTTGGAGCGTCTGGAAGGCACCGCTGAAGTGGTCGAACGCACGGTCGCCGGACAGCCTGTGCTGGTACGTGCGGGTGGGTTGCACTATCTGGCCGGTTGGCCCGACCCGGATGCACTGCGGCGTATCCTTGCCCGTGCCTGTGCCGAGGAGGGCATCGAAATCACCGATCTGCCGGACGGCTTGCGCCTGCGCGAAACAGCGACGCAGCGCTTCTACATCAACTATAACCCCGAGCCCGTGACCCATGACGGCGTCACCGTGCCGGCTGCCGGGGTTGTCTGGAAGGACCTGTGATGAACTGCATTCCCTTTGGCAGCACGGCCGCAGGTGCCATGGTCGACCAGATCGTCCTGGACAACGGCGAGATCAATGTTTGCGTGCTGACGCTGGGCGCGACGCTTCAGGATCTGCGCTTGGGGAGCGTCGGTCCCAGCCTGACTCTCGGCAGCGACACGCTGGAGGACTACGAGGCAAGTGGCGCGCTGCATTATTTCGGGGCGATCTGCGGCCCGGTGGCCAACCGCATCCGCGACGCCCGCACAACGCTGAACGGTCGCGAGCTGACCTTCGAGCCCAATGGTGCCGGCGGGCACGTCCTGCACGGCGGGGCTGCCGGATTGCATCACAAGATCTGGCAGGTCGACGCGGTGAGCGATACCCGCGTAGAGCTGTCGACCACGGCGGTCGACGGCGAGGGGGGATTTCCCGGAAACCGTCGCTGGCAGGCAATCTTCGAGCTGGGCGAGGGGGCGGTCCTGACCCTGACGCTGCGGGCCCACACCGATGCGCCGACGCTGATGAACCTCGCCAATCACAGCTATTGGAACCTTGGCCGAGAGGCGACGTTCCACGGCCACCAGCTTCAGATCGATGCAGACCGCTATCTGCCTGCCGACGATGATGCCATTGCGACCGGCGCGATCCATGATGTCGACGGAGACAGGATGGACTTTCGCCAGCCAAGGGCGCTGACGGAGGCTGACCAGTTGGACACCAACTTCTGCCTGTCGGAGAACCGGGCTGCCCTGCGCAAGGTTGGCTCCCTGACCGGCCCGGGCGGGATTTGCATGGAAATCGACACCACGGAACCGGGGCTTCAGATCTACGATTGCCGACACCTTGCTGCCGAAGGTGTGACCGGACACGACGGACGGCGCTATGGTCCGCGCGGCGGACTCGCCATCGAAGCGCAATACTGGCCCGACGCGCCAAGCCACCCGGCCTTTCCGTCAATACGCCTCGATCCGGGCCAACCCTGGGAGCAGGTCACGCGGTTTCGCTTTTCGCAAACATGATCGAATCGGGCGCCTGAGAAATCCGGCGCATCCTGCACGCCCCGGGGACTGACCTCGACCCGAGTGCGTGGTACTGCGACGAGTCTGATGGAACATCAGGTCGTGCCGGTTCGCTTGTCTGCAAAACGGGCGAGGCGTTGCTTGCGCGATACGCGCGGGTGGCTTTTCCTGATTGGGCGGCTCTGCTAGGCTCGACGTTCCCTCGTCATTTTGGACGAGGCCACGCTGGAAGGGCACTGCCCTGCTGCTCCCTGGAGGGAAGGTCCGACGACGCAAACAGAAAGCTCGGTGGCGGTGGCCCGCTCCTCCGGCTAGTGCCTGGAGATTGACCTGTTCGGTTGGCAGGCACCGGGCGGCTTCACGAACGCGGTCCAACACAGGCCGCACACGACCCGCTATCGAAATTACCGCAACACGACCGCGCAACGTTTCCGGTCGCAACCTTACAGAAGGAGTTCATCATGGATCGAACGGCATCCGCAGAATGGTTTGGAGATCTGGCTTCGGGCAACGGCTCCATGACGGGAAGCTCGGGGGCCTTTTCCGAGCTGCCGTTTTCGTTTCGCACCCGATTTGAGGACGAGCCGGGAACGAACCCGGAAGAACTGGTGGCGGCTGCGCACGCTGGTTGCTTCTCCATGGCCTTCTCGAACGAACTGGCCAAGGCAGGGTTGAGCCCGGAATCGGTCAAGACCACCGCAATCGCCACGCTCGGGCCCAAAGGCGACGGGTTCGCGATCACCCAGATCAAGTTGTCCTCGGCCGCAAAGGTTCCCGGTGCCGACGAGGCCAAAGTGCGCGAAATTGCCGAACTGGCCAAGGCTGGCTGCCCGATATCGCGATCCCTGTCCGCGGATATCAGCCTCGACCTGACCGTCGAGGTCTGATCGATACGCCATTCCGACCCCAGCCAAGGACCGCATTGTTCGACTCTGCATTGCGTGAGGAGCGAGCCGTCCGGTCCTTGGCGACGGCCTGCAAGAGTGGGGTCCTATTGACCGGGATCACCACGATCAGGTTCGAATGCGGGCCGCCCGGTGACCGCCATGCACTTGCCGCTCATTTGGCGGCAAGCTTGGCGCGCAGAACGGCGTCCAGGATCCGCTCGACATCGCTGTTTCCCCACTGTGCGTCCGTGGTCTCGGGGTACATGTCGAAGGAATCATCAAACCGGAAGGGTTCGCCCTTCCACGTCCAGTCCTGAGCCAGTCGTTCGTTGTTGTCGGCAAAATTGGCCAGAAACGCCTGCGCATCAGCACGTGTTGGCAGGTAACGACCGGTCCCCGGCAAGGTGTCCATGATCTTGTCACGTAGCGGTTTGGGAACGTTCAGTTCCGCCAGCTTCATCCCCACAAGGACCTTGTCCCCATCAAGGGCGATGTTCGATCGCATCGGTTTCTTCAACGAGAACCGGGCACCCGAGCGATGCGCGAAGTCTTCCACGACATCGCCGCCTTCCAGCGCGCTGCGTTCGTAGGGGATCACCTGGATATTCTCCCGACCGAATGCCGAGGCCCAGATCGTCGACAGCTTGGTCGCATAGTCGAAATAGCTGTGGAGATGGTCGCGGTAAGTGGGCAGCGGGCCTGTATCGATGCCATAAAAACGGGACGCGGGCAGGCGATCTCCCAAGACCTGCTTGCGATGGGAAACCGCAAGCCGATCCTGGCGGCGCAGGTAGCAGACGATGCCGACCGACGCGAAACGCTCTTTCAGCATTTCCGCCAGGAGGTGCACCGTTTCGGGCTCATTGATCCAGAAGAAGCCCTCGTCAGAGGTGAAGAACCGGGTGTTCTCGGACACGGGTTTCCCTGTCTGCTCCGGACGAAACACCTGGTCCGCAATCTCCGGCAACACCTCTGCCCCGAAATCTTTCCCTTTGCCGTACGTGCGAACCACCCTGATCCCGGTGGGCCGCACGTCGAAATACCGCAGATCGGTCGCGCCACCTTTGGCCAGGTGCACACGGCACGCTTTCTGGATCGAGGTGGTCCCGGTCTTGTGGGACCCGATGTGAATGGTCAGCGTGCTCATGAGTTGGTCTTTGGTTTCTGCGGCTGCGTGCAAACGGCGAGCGAGGCGCGGTGAGGTGAAGGGAGTGCGATGGCGGCAGCTTGCCTGCCGCGCTTCGGAAAATGGCGGTGCGATGATGTTCCGGAGGCCGAGTCACCGATTTGGGAGGGGAGTTGCACTTCAGAGGCGTTCGTCATCGGGTCAGGCTTTCTCAAGGCGAAGTGGTCCCGCTGTGTCTGGCAGGTTGGCGACTTTGCCAAGGTGTAGCCGGGTTTGTATGTCGCCGCTTGGGTCTGGGGTGTCGGGGCCAAGTATGCGTGGTCTGGTGTTTTGTTTTCAAGGGCTATGTGGCCGCGAGGTGTCGCAAAATCCGATCCGGCGGTCGATGACACAGGTGGGTCGAAGCTGGTCCTGAGGGCCATGAGGATCGGCGTGTGAATGTTTCCACGCGCAGCCCCTATTCGACCTCGATAAAACGCTTGGGCAGGACGTTGCGCTGACTGCGCAGCAGCTTGATGTTTTCTTGCGACACGAAATCATCCAGCCGGATCTTGTCATTCTTGCGGGAGCGCAGTCGTGGCGGTCCGTCGACTGCGCCAATCAGCTTGTCAGCCTTGCCGTCGAGAAAGCGCGGCATGAGTGCGTGGTGGCGCAACTCCTGGCCGGCCTCGGGCAGGGCCATGAAGCGGCCAAACTGCTTTTCCTTCTGCTCCGGGGTCAGTTGCCAGTCGGAGTCCTTGCCGCCCAAACCCTGTTCGTAGGCCGCATGCAGACGAGCCTGCCGGGCGACGACGTTTTGCATGTCGACGTTTTTCAGGTGCAGCAAGTAAAGATCCGGATCAAACCGGAACGGCATAGAGACACCATGGGCGCCCAGTCGGCAGGCTTTGCTGATCACATGCGGCTTGGCGTAATAGACGTCGTACAGAAAGTTGCGCCGTTGCGAGAGCACCGGCCGGTTCACGTCAAGCGGTGCTTCGGTTTCGGGATCATGAATGATCTCCAGACCCATTCCGGCGATCGCCGAAAAACGGTTCCGAGGATCGTCCAGATAGGCGCGCAGGCTGGAAAAGCGCGCGGGGTCGGGGACGAACATCTCGTCCGTGTCGTTGAAAATCACGGTATCGTAGTAGACCAGAAGCCCGTTGACGATGCTGGAGAGGAACGAGAAGCGGTTGGCGTCGAAGGTGTTCTTTTTGCCCTTCGGGGGCGGCACGTCCGAAAAGGGCAATCGCAGGACGTTGGGAAGGGGCACACCGGGCGCTCCCGGGGTTTGCACCGGCTGGTTCGAATCATGGTCGATGACAAAGACGTTTTCGGCACCCAACTGCGCAGAATAATAACGGTACCAGATGGGAAGGAAAAACTCCTCGTCCTTGGTCATCGTCAGGCAGGCCACTCGGCGTTTCGGTCCAGGTATCGTCCGCACTCCTTCTTGGGGTCTTCCGGTGGCCCCGCAGTGACCGACAGGCAACGGCAGCGGGCGGACCGATTGTTTTGAGCTGACAATCGGCAAGTGGGTCGCCAGCCGTCGCATGTAACGACCATCCCATGCGCTGATCAAGCTTCCATGCCCGGCCGTGAGTTCAACGGTGATTGACGGATGAACGGATGGAAATGTCCGTTCCCACCACCCTGTTCCGGCGGGCCGACAGTGCCGCGCTTGCCCGTGGTCGGAAAGGTGCGAGCCCATGCGGGATGACTGTCCCTACCTGCTGACCCTCTGTGAAATGCCCGAACTTCAGGCTTGCGTTCAATCACTGACGGCGGTGTCCCGGGGCCGATTCATTCATCTCGTTGATCGGCCACAGCACGACCGCGTCACACCGGTGTCGCAAGTATCCCGCCGACAAGGCCCCCGATTTCAACGCCTTTGTGCCGACCTCCGACACTGCCGGTTACCCCTTCACCACCTGAAAATCCGCCCCGGCGGTATGTCCCGCGTGATGGTGTTCCGCGCCGACGACGGCATGTGGACCGTCGACAAGACCGGCGCGATGATGGTTGATTTCATGGCCGTCATGGCCGTCATGGCCGTCATGGCCGTCATGGCCGTCAAGCGCACCTGGGTGAACTGCTTCGGCACGCTTGCGCCCTGGAGCAACTCTTTGACTTCCTGAGAGCTTTTCTTCGACGGTACCGCCGACTGGAACAACGCCGAGTGCAGGTACATCAGTGGAGTTCTGGATCTGACGTCCTATGTCGGCGAATACCCCAACCCCAATCGCCATGGGAATATCGTCGAGATCGCCGATCCCGCCGGCGCGGCGACCCCGATGAAGCCTTTCACCGTGGGCCGTTCCTCCGACGAGAATTCGGTTGCCATGCCTGACGACAAAACCGTTCACCTGGCTGACGACGGCACCAACATGGTGTTCGTCAAAGACGTCGCCGACATGGTCGGTGATCTGACGGCCAGCACGTTCTATGGCGCCAAGATGACCCAATTGGGCGACAAAGGAGCCTCTGCCGTTGAGACAGGTTTTGATGTCGAGTGGATCGAACTCGCCTCCGGCTACAATGCCGAAATCGAAGGTTGGATCGCCGAAGACGATGACATCACGCAAGACGATTACACCGCCGATGCGACCAGCTGCATCTCGGGCGAGGACATCGCTGCCTGGGCTGCCGGAGACGCCGCTGACGACCGCGTTGCCCCCTTTTCTCTTGCGGGGGACGACCATGAAACGCCTCGCCCTTGTTGCCCTGACGATGTTGCCGCTGGCGGCCACAGCTCGGGATCTCTCGATCCTGACCGGGACAGAGTTGATGGCGCTTCGCCCCGCGTCCGGTGCGCTCGACGCTGCGAGCCGACTCTACAACCCGGAGGCGCCGATCCCGCCGCAAGGTTACACCCGGATCGAGGGGCCGCGTCATCCTTGTTATGTCTGCCACCAGTCCAACACCGACAGGACCCGGATCAACTTCGTGCAGGATTGCGACCTGCAGTCGGAGTGTGCCTTCTCCGAGGCTGGGTCGACAGCGACAAGCACGCAAATCTCGGCAGCGCCTCGAGGCCGAGGCGGTCGAGGGGTGGCTTCCCGATCTCGTCGATTGCGAGAACCCGGCAGAAGCTTTCGACCGGGACGGGCTGGCGCGTGATGGCTCTCGGTGGGGCGCATTCAACCACAAGCCGCAGCCCTCGACCTTCTGGCCCACCAAGGGCTCCACCGATGACATGCTGACCCGCCTGCCCGCTGCCGATGAATCGATCCTCGGCCTGGACGTCGATGGCGACGGCGTGCTGCGACCGATATGCTGCGCCGGGAGAACATCCCTGGCGCGGCCTCGGGCGAACCGGTCCGGCGGATGAATTACCCGGCGAAGACGGACTTCCTGCATTCCGTGCGCGAAGTCAGCATCGACGACAAGTGGATGGACAACGGCATGGGTTGGACGCTGCTGGCCTCGATCGTGGCGGAAGATGGGAGCCAGCAACGCCAGACCAACGAGGAGATCTCTTTCAGCCGCGGCAGCCATACCTCGGCGGGGGCCAATATCGATCAAACCCAGGCCTTTCAGCGCGATGTCCGGTGCGGCGCGGGATATATCGATTTGAAATTGCGGACAGATGTGCCGAATGTCGGCGACGAGTTCCGCTCCAAGGACGAGATGCAGGTCCGTTTGTTCCGGGAAGATGGCACTGAAGACATCGAGGCCATGCCGGGCAAGATCGTCCACGACCTGATCACGCCGTCGCGCGAACGCGCCCTGCGACCGAACAAGGCCTGTCGAGTGCTGGTGTCTGAACAGAGTTTTCCGTTTCGCCGCGCCGCGACCGTCATATCTCCGGTGAACGTTCACGCGCATGTTGACGACCAGACGGCTCCGACCTTGCCGCCAGAGGTCTGCCATCGCCACGACAATCGCTTGAACTGGGATCGCCAGACTCGGCAGCAGATGGCCTCCGATTGCAAGAAAGAGGCCCACCGCCGCACTCTCGGGGGAGGCAGGCCAGGTGTCGAGGTCCCTCAGATATGCCTGAAACGCGGCGATCTCATCCTCGGTGAAGGTGAACTGGGGCATCTGATCGAAGCCGGGAAATGCCCGGCCCATCATCGCTCGGTTGGCCCCACGGATGTTGGGCGCAGCATCGTCGTCACCCTCGGCGGTTTCGCCGTGACCGCCCGGGCAGTCTTTCGTGCAAGGAAGCTCTCCCGGTCGGATTTTGTCGACCGGGGGGGGCATGGGGGTACTGGCTAGAAGAAGAACGGAAAGTCGAGGCATGGGAGTTTGCACTCTGGGCGCGCGATCCTGCCGAGACACTATCGACTCATTTTGGGGCTTCCATGAACCCGGCCATCGAGCCAATCGCCCTCGCTCCTGCTGGAATTTGTGCGACAGGCCGCGTGGCCGGAATAGACACGTCTCGACCCTGCAGCGGTTGCGTTTGCAAACGTCCGCATTGAACGCTCGATGCTTCCGTCGCAGGGCACATTGCCATGGTCGTCGCATCTGGATATCCCGCGAACACGGGATTGGGTTCGCGCGAGGCTCAGGGTATAATTACCTTGGCTGAATGCGCAGCGATCCGCCTTCGGGGGCGGGGCGGGTTGACTCCTGCCCGCGTTGACGGGTTTGTGGGCGCCTGAGATAGTATCGAGTACGAAGTAGCGGGGAATATTCAAATGGCGAAATTCAAAGGTACCAGTGATGCGGACGTCCTTTTCGGGACATCTGCCCTGGACACGATCTATGGCTATGCTGGCAACGATTTCCTTCTGGGGTCGGGCGGCGCAGACACGATCTATGGCGGCAAGGGCAGCGACTTCATCGTTGACGGCAATGGGCAGGACATCCTGTACGGCGGCAACGGCAAGGATATCTTCAGCTTTGTTCGCGACGGCAAGAAGGACAAGATCAAGGATTTCCAGGACGGCAAGGATATGATCGACCTGTCGCGCCTTGGCGTTAAGTCGTTCGATGACGTGCAGATCGAACAACGGGGTGGCAAGGTCCTGATCACCGCCGGTAAAGAAAAACTGGTGGTCTCGAATGCCACGGTGGATCAGTTCGACGCGGATGACTTCGTCTTCAAGGCGGTCGATCCGATGACCTTCGACGAGTTTGACAGCGACGTGGGCTACTACATCGATCTCGATGCCGCGCAGCCCGAGTACAAGGGCTTCAGCACTCAGGGCTTCGGCGTCCTGGAAACAGACGAAGACACCTCTGTTTCCGGGTATATCCCACGGTCTGGCGACAACGTCGCCTATAACGGTGGTGGCAACACCGTTTCGGTCTGGCGCGATGATACGCCCTTCGATCTGGAGTCCGGTTATTTCTCGGCGGCTTGGCGCGACGACCTGCGGGTTGTGGTGTCTGGCTACCTGGGGGACGAACTGGTCGGCTACGAAGAGTTCACCGTCAGCCCGGAAGCGCCAAAGAAGGTCTCGTTCAATGACGACATCTTCGACTATGTGACCGAGGTTCACTTCACCAGCTTCGGCGGTAATCCATCGGACGAAACCGATACCGACTGGATCCACTTCTCCGTCGACAACCTGCTGCTGATCGCCTGACGTTCGGCCTGTTGGATGGCAAGATCCGGACCCGGCATAACGCTGGGTCCGGCGTCTGGCAGGCTGCGGAAATCGAGATTGATACCCGCAGGTTCTGTCCCGGTCGGAAGAGGGCTCTGGAACACCCAACTCGCAGTGCATATCTGAGGCTTGGGACCGGATGTGAGGCGCCAAGATGAAGATCGACCCGACTTCCTATGACAATGCGGATTTTATCCTCGACGGTCACAGCTATTTTGACCGCTGGGGGGCTGCGGCAGCGGCGTTTCGCGACAGCTGGCCGGAGGATCTGCAAGTTCTGGATCAGCCGTATGGCGACGGGTCAAGGCAGGCGTTTGACCTGTTCCTGCCACGTGACACGGCGCCGCGCGGGCTCTTTGTCTTCATCCACGGCGGGTTCTGGCGTCTGAGCGGCCGCAAGGACTGGTCGCACATTGCGCAGGGCGCGCTTGGCAACGGCTGGGCTGTCGCGATCCCGTCCTACCCATTGGCGCCAGATGTCCATGTCGCCGAGATCACTCGCTCCATCGCACAGGCGTTGCCGGTCATGGCTGCGCGCGTGCCCGGGCCGCTGATCGTCGGGGGGCATTCTGCCGGTGGCCACCTGTCGCTTCGGATGGTCTGCCCGGATGTCGAGCTTCCAGACGAAGTGCGGGCCCGCCTTGTGGGCATCCTGCCGATTTCGCCACTGGCCGATCTGACGCCGCTGGTGATGTTGCCGATGAACGAGTTCTTGCGGATCGACGCCGACGAGGCGGAGTCCGAAAGCCCGATCCGCTACCCGGAACCGGCCTGCATTGTGCAGGTCGAAGTGGGGTCAGCGGAACGTCCGGCGTTTGTCGATCAGGCGATCCGGCTTGCCGACGCCTGGTTGAAATCGGACCTGACAGTCGCCGAAGGGTGCCACCATTTTGATGTGATCGACCCGCTGACGGACCCCGCCAGCCGCATGGTGCAGCACATGTTGTCGATGGCGGCGTCCGACCAGCCCTGACGGCGCGGCGGGGTCAGCGGCCAAAGCCCGCCATTTCTTCGAAATCCATGCTTTCAAGCAATGGTAGCATCGTCTCGACCGGGGCACCGCTGGCCTGAACGAGGATGCGGTTGTCGACCAGACCGGTCAGTTCGCCGTCTTGGTTCATGAACTTTTCGCTGCCGATGCGGACCCGCTTACCCCCGGCGAGCATCGCCGCATTGCCCAACATGCCGGCAAACGCCTGAACCATGGCGTTGTCGGCCATCAGCGTCACGCTGAAACTGTCGCTTCCGTGAGTGTAGGTCGCCTCGGCCCCGACCCCGCCGCCGAGCATGGCCATCGCGGCCCCCATGTCGGCGCCGATTTCACGGGACCAGCCATCCGGCGGGCCCGGCAGAAACGCCGACAGGCCCGCCGTCTTGAGGTCGCGCACCAGTTGCTGGGCATAGGCCAGTTCTTCCGTCGTGTCCTGGATATTGCCAGCCTCGTAGGCGGCGCGTGCCGCATCGATCGTATCGAGGATCTCGTCGGCATGCCCGGTCGCGGCAGAAACGCCGAGGCAAGCCACAAGAGCGGGCAAGAGGGGAAACCGTGACATGAAAACTCCTGCGATTGACGTGTATACACAATTGGCCGGGCGATGATCCGGATCAGGTCTCCGGTCGGGGTTGAGGGGCAAACTTGTCCTGCCAGCATGGTACCGGATCCCCCGGTGCGGACCGGGCGGTGTAGACCCCGCGCGCGATGGCCCGACACAGGCAGGTGGCAGCGGCATGACCAAGCGCCATGGGTGTCAGCAAAGGGTCGGCAAGTGGGCGCAGGCCGGTCGAGACGCCGAACACCAGGTCGCCATCCAGCGGCGTATGCGAGGGGACGATGGCGCGTGCCATGCCGTCATGCGCCGCCGTCGCCATGCGCTGCGCTTCTGCCTGGGTCAGGATCGCATCCGTGGCGACGATCGCGATGGTGGTGGCCTGGCCAAGTTTCAGCGACGGTTCGGCGCCGGGGCTGTGGCGGCAAACCGGCCCCAGCCCGCCGAACTCATCGTCGAATTCCCATGACCCGGCCCAGAACTCCGGCCCGTCGCCAACCACATCGCCCAGGGCATTCACCGCAACAAGCGCCCCCACCGTGATGCCTTCGTCCAGCACCAGCGAGGCGGAGCCCAGCCCGCCCTTCAATGTCCGGGTGGTCGCGCCGGTGCCAGCGCCGTGGCTGCCAAGCGCGAACTCCCGCGCGACGGTGTCCAACGCCCGGCGTCCAAGCGCCTTGTAGGGATTGTCGGTCCAGCCCTTGTCGCCGCCGTTCAACAGGTCGAACAGGATCGCGCCCGGCACGATGGGCACTGTCTGGTCGCCCACCACAAAGCCCCGCCCGGCCGCGCGCAACGCGTCGGCCACCCCCGATGGCGCGTCCAGCCCAAAGGCAGACCCCCCCGACAGCACCAGCGCATCGGCCTGCTGCACCAGCTTGTCCGGGGCCAGCAGGTCGGTCTCGCGGGTGCCCGGAGCGCCCCCCATCACGTGGACAGCGGCGGTGAAGGGCACGTCGCCCAACACCACGGTGACGCCGGATTTCAGCCTGTCGTCGCCGGCATTGCCGACCCGCAGGCCGGGGACGTCGGTGATCAGGTTCAAGGGCCCTGGGTGCATCGGCGTCTCCCGTCAGATACAGCGGCCGCCGTCGACTTCCATCGCGACGCCGGTGATCATGCTGGCCTCTTCCGAGCAGAGGAAGCACGCGGCGTTGCCCATGTCTTCGGGGGTGGAGAACCGGCCGATGGGGATGGTGGACAGGAATTTTGCCCGGATTTCGGGCGTATCCTCGCCCATGAAGCTCTTCAGCAGCGGCGTTTCACCTGCGACCGGATTGATCGCGTTCACCCGCACGCCAAACGGTGCCAGTTCGACCGCCATCGCGCGGGTGGCGGTGATCATCCAGCCCTTGGAGGCGTTGTACCAGTTCAACCGAGGCCGGGGCGAGACGCCCGCCGTCGACGCCACGTTCAGGATCGCGCCGGTGCCGCTGGCCTTCATGTGGGGCACGACATGCACCGCCGACAGGTAGACCGACTTGGTGTTCACGGCCATGACCTTGTCGAAATCGGCCTCGGTGACCTCTTCCATTGGCGTGGGCAGATGGGTGATGCCGGCGTTGTTGACCAGGATATCGAGGGTGCCGAAGGCCTTGAACGCTGCCTCGGCCATGTCCTTGACGCTGTCGGAGAACGAGACATCGGTGAACTGGGCGATCCCGCCGATCTCTTCGGCGACCTTGCGGGCGGCATCGGCATTGATGTCGGCGACCATGACGCGCGCGCCCTCGGAGACGAACTTGCGGGCAATGCCGGCACCAAAGCCAGACCCGCCGCCGGTCACGATTGCGGTTTTTCCTTCCAGTCGCATGGCGATCCTCCCTATGGTCCTCGCGAACACCCGCAGGAGACACCTCATGGCGCTTGATCTCAACCACAATCCGCGGCTTGGCATGGGATGCTGGGCGATTGGTGGTCCGTTCTGGACCGACGAAACGCCGCTGGGATGGGGCGAGGTGGACGACGCGGTCTCTGCCCGCGCGATCCATGCGGCCATCGATCGCGGGGTCCGGTATTTCGATACCGCCAGCGTCTATGGCGCGGGGCATTCCGAACGGGTTCTGGGCGCCGCCCTGGCCGGGCGGGACGAGGTGAAACTGTCGACCAAGATCGGCAATTGCTTTGACGAGTCGACCCGGCAGGTGACCGGAACGGTCGAAACGGCGGCGCAGGCAGCGGACGAGATCGACGGTTGCCTGCGGCGTCTGGGGCGCGAACATGTCGACCTGGTGTTCCTGCACCTCAACGAGATGCCATCCGAGGACGCCATGCCGATCCTTGACGCGATGGAGGCCGCGCGAACCGCTGGCAAGATCGGGGCCTATGGCTGGAGCACGGATTTTCCGGCCTCCGCACGGGCTTGTGCCAACCGGCCGGGGTTCGTGGCGGTGCAGCACACGATGAACCTGTGGGTCCCGGCCAGCCAGATGCTGGCGACGGCGGAGGATCTGGGCCTGCTGTCGGTCAACCGGATGCCGCTTGCGATGGGAGTGTTCAGCGGCAAGTACACCGCGACCACGCAGCTTCAATCCTCCGACATCCGCACCAACAGCTTTGACTGGATGGAATATTTCCAGGGCGGGCAGGTGGTGCCGGAGGTGCTGGACATGCTCGACACCGTGCGCGACCTGCTGCAGACGGGCGGGCGCAGTGTCGTGCAGGGGGCGCTTGGCTGGATCTGGGCGCGCAGCCCCAACACTTGTCCGATTCCCGGCTTTCGAACGGTCGCTCAGGCCGAGGAAAACGCCGGGGCGCTCGACTTCGGGCCATTGCCCGAAACGGTGATGGCCGACATCGAAGCACTGCTGCAGCGCCCGCCCGAAGGCGCGCCCCGCGCCCGCTGATGTCGCGCTGGCGTGGCGTTACCCGTGCAGCGCCGCGACGGTCTTGACCTGTGAAAAGGAATAGAGCGCTTCGAAACCCTTTTCGCGGCCATGGCCGGATTTGCCGACGCCGCCAAAGGGCAATTCGACCCCGCCACCGGCACCGTAGTTGTTCACGAACACCTGCCCCGCCCGCAGTTTTCGGGCCATGCGCATCTGCCGCGCGCCGTTGCCGGTCCAGACCGACGCGACCAGCCCCAGCCCGGTGCCATTGGCAATCGCCACGGCCTCGTCCTCGTCATCAAAGGTCAGCAGGACCTGCGCCGGGCCGAAGATCTCTTCCTGCTCCAGAACGTGCCCGGGCGTTGCGCCAGACAGCAGGTGCGGCGCAACGTAGTGGCCACCGGCAGGGGCATCCTCGACGATCTGCCCGACGGCCAGTTGCTCCAGATCGCTGCCCAGCTTCAGGTAGCCTTCGACGATCTGTTTCTGGCGGGCCGAGATCAGCGGGCCGACCTCCAGATCCAACATCGCAGGGCCGACCCGCAGCGCGCCGTAGCGCTCTGCCATCCGGGCGGCGACCTCGTCGAACCGGCTGCGGTGGATCAGGATACGGGACGACGCCGAACACGTCTGACCGGCGTTCTGGATGCCGGCGTTGACCAGGAACGGCAGCGCGGCGTCCACGTCGGCGTCCTCGAACACCACCTGCGGGGATTTCCCGCCCAGTTCCAGCGTCACCGGCACGACGTTTTCGCCCGCCGCCTGCTGGACCATCTTGCCGACCGGCAGCGAGCCGGTGAAGGACACGTGGTCGATGCCGGGGTGAGCCGACAGCGCGGCGCCGGCTTCTTCGCCGAGGCCCGGCACGACATTCAACGCGCCGGCTGGCAGACCGGCCTCCTCGGCGATGCGGGCAAAGGCCAGTGCCGTCAGGCAGGCCTCCTCGGCCGGTTTCAACACCGTGGCGTTGCCCATGCAGAGCGCTGCGCCGACCGACCGTCCGATGATCTGCATCGGATAGTTCCAGGGAACGATATGCGCCGTCACGCCCAGCGGTTCGCGCAGGGTGTAGACCGTGTATCCGTCCATGTAGGGGATCGTCTCGCCCATGATCTTGTCGGCCGCACCACCGTAGAATTCCATGTAACGGGCAAGCGCGATGGCGTCGTTGCGGGCCTGGGTCAGTGGCTTGCCGACATCCTGTGCTTCCAGCCGGGCGAGGTCCTCGACGCGTTCCAGTACCAGCCGCCCGATGCGGGTCAGCACACGGCCACGTTCCACCGCAGTGGCGCGGCCCCACTCCCCGTCGAGTGCGGTGTGGGCAGCCGATACGGCGCGGTCGATCTCTGCTGCGCCGCCACGGGCAATGGCGCCGATTTCCGTCCCGTCGGAGGGGTTCTCCAGCGGCAGGGTGGCGGCGGGGCGGGACCACGTCCCGTCAATGAACATTTCAGTGCTGTCAAACCAGCCGGCGGTTGCGTCGCTCATGAGGGGTCTCCTGAATTTGGCGCCACTTTCGCATTGTCGCGGGCAAAGGCAAGCGCTTCCAAGGGCGCGGCAATCACACCGGCAGTGGCGTCGTGGCGGAAGGTGCGGTTGGCAGAACCGGGGCCGCGGCCAGCAACGCCCGAGTATAGGCGTCGCGGGGGGTGTTGAAGACCTGCTCGGTCGGGCCGGTTTCCACGATCCGACCGGATTTCATCACCAGCACCCGGTCGGTGATTGCCCGCACCACCGTCAGGTCATGCGAGATGAACAGGTACGTCAGCCCGTGGCGGGTCTGCAGATCCGCCAGCAGGTCGAGGATCTGCGCCCGGATCGATACGTCCAACGCCGAAACAGCCTCGTCCAGCACGATCAGTTCCGGGCGGGTGACAAGGGCGCGGGCGATGGCGATGCGCTGGCGCTGACCGCCGGAAAACTCGTGCGGGTACTTGTCGGCATCCGAGGCCTGCAGGCCGACATTGTCCAGCACCTCGGCGATGCGGGCGTCGAGGTCGGGTGGTTTGCCGGTCAGGTGGAACGGCT
The DNA here is from genome assembly GCA_947495685.1 of uncultured Tropicimonas sp. GTDB lineage: Bacteria > Pseudomonadota > Alphaproteobacteria > Rhodobacterales > Rhodobacteraceae > Tropicimonas. Next base: position 56,242 of record CANLZY010000014.1, on the reverse strand, counting down.
CTGCCACCAGCCGCCCGACCTTGTGGCGCGGGTTGAAGCTACCGTAGGGGTCCTGAAAGACCACCTGCATCCGGCGGCGCAGTTCGGCGGGCATGGCGGGGCCGACCGGTTGGTCATCAAGCAGGATCTGCCCGCCCTGCAGTGGTTCCAGCCCCAGAATGGCCCGGGTCAGGGTGGATTTGCCGCAACCTGATTCGCCCACAAGCCCGAGGCTTTCGCCCCGCATCAGCTCCAGATCGACACCGTCCACCGCCCGGAACGACGGGCGTGGCCCGAACAGGTGGCGCCGCTTCAGCGTATAGTCGCGCACAGCGCCTGACACCCGCAGCAACGGGGTGTCGGTGGTCTGTGCTGCCCGCACGGGCTGGTGACGCGAGGCCTCGAACAGGGCGCGGGTGTAGGGGTGGCGCATGTCGCGGATCAGCCGGTCTGTGGGCCCGTGTTCCACCACCTCGCCGGCCTTCATCACCGCGATCTCGTCTGCCATCTGGGCAACGACGGCCAGGTCGTGGGTGATGAACAGGCAGCCCATGCCCTCGTCGCGCACCAGTTCGCGGATCAGATCGAGGATCTGCGCCTGGGTGGTGACGTCCAGCGCGGTCGTCGGCTCGTCCGCGATCAGCAGTTTGGGACGCAGCGCGATGGCCAGCGCGATGCAGACCCGCTGGCGCTGGCCGCCCGACAGTTCATGCGGGTAACGGTCCAGCGGGAAGCGGTCTGGCGTCAAGCCAACGCGGATCAACCGTTCGCGGGCGATGTCGCGGGCGTCGCTGCGGCTGGCGGCCCCGTGGACCAGCAGCGTTTCGGCCACCTGGTCGCCGATGGTCTGCACCGGGTTCAGGGCGGTCATCGGCTCCTGAAAAATCATGCCGATCTCGGCGCCGCGCACGGCACACATCTGGCGTTCGGACAGGGCGGTCAGGTCGCGGTTTTCCAGCGTCACCCTTCCCGACAACCGCGCGGACTGAGGCAGCAACCGCAGGATCGACAGTGCCGTCATCGACTTGCCCGAGCCGCTTTCACCCACCAGCCCCAGCGTGCGCCCGGCCTCCAGCCGCAGCGACACATCCCGCAGGACAGGGATGTGGCCGAACGTCAGGTCCAGACCGGAAACATCTATCATCGGACCGACCTGCGCAGGCGCGGGTCCAGCATGTCGCGCAGCCCGTCGCCCATCAGGTTCAAGCCCAGCACCGTCAGCACGATCGCCAGCCCCGGCAGGATCGCCAGCCGCGGGTAGCCGTAGAAAAACGTCTGCGCGTCGGCAAGCATCCGGCCCCAGGACGGCGTCGGCGGCTGCGCCCCCAGCCCGACATAGGACAGGCCGGCCTCGGCGAGGATGCCGAGTGAGAACTGGATGGTGCCTTGAACGACAAGCAGGTTGGCGATGTTGGGCAGGATATGTTCGAGCGAGATCAGCGCGCGGTGCTTGCCGGCCACCCGGGCGGCCAGGATGAATTCCTGTTGCCAGATCGACAGGGCGGCCCCCCGCGCGACACGGGCAAAGACCGGCACGTTGAAGATGCCGATGGCGAGGATGGCGTTGAGCGCGGAGGGGCCGAAGACGGCGGTGATCAGGATGGCGATGACCAGCGACGGGAAGGCAAAGACCAGGTCGTTGCCGCGCATGATGATCTCGTCCAGCAGGGTGCCGCGATTGGCGGCGGCGGCCAGCCCCAGTGGCACCCCAAGCACGATGCCGATCCCCACGGCGACCAGCGCCACGGCGATGGAGGTCCGCGCGCCCGCCATCAGCATCGACAGCATATCCCGCCCGAGATGGTCGGTGCCCAACAGGTAGGCCCCACCAGGGGGCGACAGCTTGGCCGGGATGTTCAGCGTGGTCACCTCGTGCGGGGTCCAGACGAGCGACAGCAGCGCCGCGCCCAGGAAGACCGCGAACAATACCGCGCCAAGGATCAACTGGACCGGGAGCCTCATCGCGAGTGCCTCAGACGCGGGTCGACGGCGGCATAGGCCAGATCGACGAGGAAGGTGACAAGGATCACCGCAAAGACCAGCAGCATCACGACGGATTCGACCACGATCAGGTCGCGTTGGGTGATGCCCTGAAAGATCAGCAATCCAAGGCCGGGCAGGAAGAAGACCTTTTCGATGATGATCGCGCCCGCCAAAAGGAAGGAGAATTGCAGCCCGATGATGGTCAGCACCGGGATCATCGCGTTGCGCATGCCGTGGTTGCGGATCGCCTGGCCTTCGGTCAGCCCCTTGGCGCGCGCGGTGCGGATATAATCCTGGTGCAGCGTCTCGATCAGGGCGGACCGCATCACGCGGGCGAGGATGGAGGCCTGCGGCAACGCCAGCGCCACGGCGGGCAAGGTCAACGCCTTGATCGCCTTCCAGGCGCCGTCGTCCCATCCGGGGAAACCGCCTGCCGGGAAAAACGGCCAGGTGATCGCCAGCAGCACGACCAGCAGCATGGCAAACCAGAAGTTCGGCACCGCGATGCCAAGTTGGGTGACCCCCATGATGCCATAGTCGGTCAGCCGCCCGCGCCGCGCCGCTGCCAGCATCCCCACCGGCAGCGCCAGCACGGTGGACAGCACCAGTGCGTACAGTGCCAGCGGCACCGAGACCCAGAGCCGCGCCGCGATCAGGTCGGCCACGGGAACCCGATAGGTGTAGGAAATGCCGAAGTCGCCCACGAGCATTCCGCTGACCCATGCGAGGTACCGTTGAAACAGGCTCCCGGTCAGGCCGAGGCTTTCGCGCAGGGCGGCGACGGTGTCTTCGGAGGCATTCATGCCCAGCATGAACGCCGCCGGGTCGCCGGGGATGACCTCCACCACCGCAAAGATCACTGCGCTGGCGGCGATCAGCGACAGGGTCAGGGACAGCAGACGTGTGGCCGCGTAGTGGATCATGGGCCGGAGCCTAGTGGGCGCTGCGGCGCGGCGCCAGCCCGAAGCAGCCCTGCCATCGCGGCATCCTGCCTCCGGTGCTCCGGGTCAATCGGCATCGCCAAGCGTCGGGGCCGACCGGTCCAGCGCCAGATCGGCATCCGAGAAAACCCAGGGGCCGCGCACGCCGGGGATGCCCTCGGGCGAAATCTGCAATCCACGTGCTTGTACCTGCGGATCCGCAAACACCGCGTTCATGTCGTTGATCGGCCCGGCGGGCACGGTTGCCTGTTCCAACGCCGACAAAAGGGATGCCAGCGGCCAGGTGGCGGTGAGCGGCTCCAGGAAGGCCGTCAGGGCGTCACGGTTCGCCACCCGTGACGGGTTGGTGGCATAGTTCGGGTGATCTGCCAGGGTCGGCTGGCCCAGCACCTCGCTGAAGCGGCGGAATTGCCCGTCATTGCCGACCGCCACGATGATATGGCCGTCCGCGGTCGGAAAGACCTGGTAGGGAACGATGTTGGGGTGGGCATTGCCGCGTCGGCTCGGGGCCTGACCGGTGGCAAGACAGTTCATCGCCTGATTGGCCATCAGGGCGGTGGCGCAATCCAGCAGCGACAGGTCAATGTACTGCCCCCGCCCCGTGGTGTGACGCTGTTCGACCGCGGCCAGGATCCCCACCGCGCCGTACAGTCCCGTGACGATGTCGGTGACCGCCACACCGACCTTTTGCGGTTGGCGTTCCGGTTCGCCGGTGACCGACATCAACCCGGACATGCCCTGGATCAGGAAATCATAGCCGGCGCGGGTGGCGTAGGGACCTGTCTGGCCAAAGCCGGTGATCGAGCAATAGATCAGCCGGGGATTGAGCGAAGACAGTTGTTCATAGTCGAGCCCGTATCGGGCCAGCCCGCCGACCTTGAAGTTCTCGATCAGGATGTCGGCCTCAGCCACCAGCGCGCGGACCTTCTGCTGCCCTTCGGGGGTGCGAAAATCGGCGGTGACCGAGCGTTTGCCCCGGTTGGCGGCATAGAAATAGGCCGCCGTCGTATCACCGTCACGAGTGATGAAGGGGGGGCCCCAGCGGCGGGTGTCGTCGCCTTCGGGCGCCTCGACCTTGGTCACATCTGCGCCCAGGTCTGCCAGCGCCTGACCGATCCAGGGACCGGCAAGAATGCGGGCGAGTTCGACGACCTTCAGGCCGGCAAGCGGTGTCATGGCGTTCCTCCACGTCTCGGTGCGTTGTGGCGCAGGGTGACCCATCGTGCAAGCACCCGCAGGCCCGGGGCTGTCTGACCCGGGATCGGGCGGTGCCGGACCGGCGCTCACAGGACAAGCCCGCTGCGCGGCACATCGGATCTATGGAAATGTGCCGTGACATTTCCGTCGTGATCTGATTTGTGGTCGCTCATCGACGGGGGCGTCTGTCGCAGACAGTCTGAGAAGCACCCTTTGAACCTGAACCAGATGATGCTGGCGGAGGGAGTCGGGGCGTGGCTGGAAAACACCCAACCTGGCACCCCGGCGGCTCCGCCCAAGGAGACCCGACCATGTCCACTCCCGCCACCTCGCTCGAGTCGATGCGCGCCGCTGCGCCTTTGGTGCAGTGCATCACCAATTATGTCGCGATGAATTTTGCCGCCAATGTCCTGCTGGCCGCCGGTGCCGCGCCTGCAATGGTGCATGATGTGGAAGAATCGGGAGAGTTCTGTGCCATCGCTGGTGCCCTGACGGTCAATATCGGAACGCTCAGCCCACGCTGGGTGGCCGGCATGGTCGAGGCCGCCGCCGTTGCCAACAAGACGAACACGCCCTGGGTGCTGGACCCGGTTGCCTGTTTCGCCACTGGTCTGCGGCGCGACTCGACATCCACGCTGATGAAGATGGGGCCGACCGTGGTGCGTGGGAATGCGTCCGAAATCCTGGCGATCGCGGGGCAGGACGCCTCCGGCAAGGGGGTGGATTCGGGCGACAGTGTTTCGGTGGCAGAGGCCTCCGCCCGCGAATTGGCGCTGAAAGCGGGGTCGATCATTGCCGTCACCGGCGAGGTCGACTTTGTGACCGACGGCACCCGGGCAGTGCGGATCACCGGCGGATCGCCGTTGATGCCGCAGGTGACGGCAACCGGCTGTGCGCTGACCTGCCTCGTCGGAGCCTATGCCGCAGCTGTGACGGACCCGTTCGACGCGACCGTCGGGGCGCTCGCTCACTTCGCGGCGGCTGGCGAAATGGCCGCCGGGCGCGCACTTGGTCCCGGCAGTTTCGCCCCGGCATTCCTCGACGCGCTGGCGGCGGTGACGGCCGAGACGATCGGGGCCGACCGGGTCCGGATTCTATGAAGTCGGTACTGGACCTGTCCGCCTACCTGGTGCTTGACCCGGAGTTGTGTGCGGAGTTTGGCATGGTCGAAACGGCGCGGGCGGCGGCGGCTGGCGGTGTGCGCACCGTGCAGCTTCGCCACAAGACAGCGACCACGGAGGAGCTGATCCAGATCGGTCGGGTGTTGCATGACGTCCTTGACCCGGTCGGGGCACGGCTTGTGGTGAACGACGATGTCGCGGCGGCGGTTGCGCTGGGGGCAGATGCGCTGCACGTCGGCCAGGGCGACATGTGCCCCAAGAAGGCGCGGTCGGCCATCGGCCCCAACATGGTGCTTGGCCTGTCGGTCGAGTGCGAGGCGCATATGCGCGCGGTTGACCCGACTGTTGTTGATTATGTCGGTATCAGTCCGGTCTTCGCGACCGGGACCAAGCCCGACCATGCGGCCCCGGTTGGCATGGACGGGCTGGCGCGGCTGGTTGCCCTGTCGCCGGTTCCGGCGGTCGGTATCGGTGGCCTGACGGTGTCGCATGCGGCAGAAGTTCTGGCGGCTGGCGCGGCCGGGTTGGCCGTGGTCTCGGCGATCTGCGGGCAGCCCGACCCCGAACAGGCGGCGCGTGATCTGGTGCAAGCTGTGCGGGAGGCGCAAGCATGAGTATTTCCACGGCCCTGTCGATTGCCGGATCCGACCCCTCGGGAGGGGCGGGAATCCAGGCGGACCTGAAATCCTTCTCGGCGCGTGGCGTCTATGGAATGGCCGCGGTGACGGCGCTGACGGCCCAGAACACCCAGGGCGTCAGCGGTGTGCACGCTGTACCGGCGGAGTTCGTCGGCCAGCAGATCCGCGCGGTCCTTGAGGACATCCGCGTCGATGCCGTCAAGATCGGCATGATCGCAAACGCCGAGATCGCTGCCGCCGTGGTGGGGGCCCTGTTTCCCTATCGTGGCCCGGTGGTGCTGGATCCTGTCATGGTGGCCAAGGGCGGGCATACGCTGTTACCAGAGGACGCGGTCGCGGCGCTTCGTGACCGGTTGTTGCCGCGGGCCACGGTTCTGACCCCGAACTTGCCGGAGGCCGCCGCGCTTCTTGGCTGCGATGTTGCCACGACCCGCGACGCGATGGAGCAGCAGGCCCACGCCCTTGCCGCGCTCGGGCCCAAGGCGGTCCTGATCAAGGGCGGGCACCTGGAGGGGGCCGACAGCCCGGACATCCTGGCGACCGACGGCAAGGGACACTGGATTTCCGGCACACGAGTCGACACGAAAAACACCCATGGCACCGGGTGTTCGCTGTCGTCGGCCATTGCCGCCGAGGTCGCCAAGGGAAAAACGCTGCCGGCTGCCGTGCGTATCGCCAAGAGCTGGCTGACCGGCGCGATTTCGGCCGCCGACGACCTCGGCATTGGCCACGGACACGGCCCCATACATCACTTTCACGCACTTTGGCCCCAGGCCTGACGACCCTACAGGAGATACCGATGCGTCTATTCACCTTTTTGCTGGCCATGCTGGCTGCGGCACCCGCGCTGGCACAGGACAAGATGACCCTGATCCTCGATTGGTTCGTGAATCCGGACCACGGCCCGATCATCGTCGCACAGGAGCTGGGGTATTTCGCCGAGCAGGGCCTGGAAGTCGAGATCATCGCGCCCTCCGACCCGTCCGATCCGCCCAAGCTGGTGGCCGCGGGCAAGGCGGATCTTGCAATTTCGTATCAGCCGCAATTGCACCTTCAGGTCGCCGAAGGGTTGCCGCTCAAGCGGGTGGGAACGCTGATCGGCACGCCGTTGACCTGTCTGCTGGTGCTGGAGGACGGCCCGATCAAGCAGATCTCCGATCTCAAGGGCAGCAAGGTCGGCTTTTCGGTGGCAGGCGTCGAAGAAGTGCTGCTGACCAAGGTCCTGTCGAACGGCGGGCTGACCATGGATGATGTCGACCTGATCAACGTCAACTGGTCGCTGTCGCCGGCGCTGATGGCGGGGCAGGTCGATGCGGTCATGGGCGCCTTTCGCAACTTCGAGCTTAACCAGATGGAGATCGAGGGCGTCGGCGGGCGTTGTTTCTACCTCGAGGAAGAAGGCCTGCCGGCCTATGATGAGCTGATCTATGTCGCCAATCCCGACACGATGGATGCGGACAAGATCCAGCGCTTCCTGGCGGCGACCGAGAAGGCCACGCACCACATCGTCAACAACCCCGAGTCCAGCTGGGAGGTCTTTGCCAGCACTGCGGCCGAGTTGCAGGACGAGTTGAACGCCAAGGCCTGGGTCGATACCTGGCCGCGGTTCTCGCTGGCCCCCGCAGGGCTGGATTCGGGACGCTACGCCCGGTTCGAAGCATTCCTGGCCGAGTCCGGGTTGATCGACGGCACCCGCCCGGTCAGCGCGCTTGCGGTGGATCTGGGCGCGCAATGACGACGCTGGACTACGGCCGCGCCTTTGGCCTCTGGCGGTCCGCCGCCGGGGCCGATTGGGATATGTATTCCAATCACGCCTTTGTTGCGGGGCTTGGCGACGGTTCGTTGCCGCGGCAGGCGTTCCTGCACTACCTGGTGCAGGACTACGTCTTTCTGGTGCATTTCGCCCGGGCCTGGGCGCTGGCCGTGGTGAAATCCGAGACTCTGGACGAAATGAAGACTGCTACCGCCACGGTGGACGGGCTGGTCAATCACGAGATGGCGCTGCATGTGAAGACCTGTGCTGCCGAAGGCATCCCCGAACAGCAGCTTTACGCAGCCCGCGAGAGCGCCGCGAACCTCGCCTATACCCGATATGTGCTGGATGCTGGCCAGTCGGGCGACTTTGCCGACCTGATGGCAGCGCTGGCCCCTTGTGTGATGGGATACGGTGAAATTGGCGCGCGGCTGGCCAACACGGCGGCGCCGGACACGCCCTATCGGGAGTGGATCGACACCTATGCCGATCCGGCCTACCAGGCATTGTGCCGCGATGTTGGGGCGATGATTGACAGTGCGCTGGAACGCCGGATCGGACCCGATTTCGAAACCGCTCCGCGCTGGCCTCGACTGACGGACCGGTTCTTGACGGCAACCCGGCTGGAAGTGGATTTCTGGCAGATGGGCCTGGACAGGACCTGATCGCGATGAAGGCAGCCCCCGGAGTTGAATTTGTAGGATCGGCGAGCTTCGGCGCGGCGCCACTGTTCCCGCCGGTGTCGCTGGAGATCGACCCGGGCGGGTGGTCCTGCCTGCTGGGACCGTCGGGCTGTGGCAAGACCACGATCCTGCGGCTGATCGCCGGGTTGGAGACCGGCGCTGATTTCACGGGCACATTGCGGGCAAGCGACGGACGGCCTATCCCGGAACGGGTCGCCTATATGGCGCAAACCGACCTGCTGCTGCCCTGGCTCGACGTGCTGGGCAATGTCACTCTGGGGGCGCGGTTGCGCGGACAGAACCCGGACCTGGAGGTCGCGACCGCCTTGGTAGAGCGCCTTGGATTGGCGGATCACCTGCACAAACGTCCGTCGCGACTGTCGGGTGGCCAACGGCAACGGGTCGCGCTGGCACGGACCCTGGTGGAGGATCGGCCCATCGTGTTGTTGGACGAACCGTTTTCGGCGCTGGATGCCCGCCTGCGCTCCGAGATGCAGGACCTTGCCGCCGAAACGTTGGCGCACCGAACAGTGCTGTTGGTGACCCACGATCCAGGCGAGGCCGCTCGCCTGGGCGATCGGGTGTTCCTGCTGGACCACAAGGGCATGATCGAAGCCGTTCCACCCGATGTTCCGGTGATTCGCCCGGTGGACGACCCCGACACGCTGGCCTTTCAGGCACGCCTGTTGAAAGCCCTGCGGGAGGGTGCGTGATGGCGGGCGCGGTGCGTATCCTGGCCGTAACGGCCCTGATCCTTGGCCTTTGGCAGGCCCTCGTCACGCTGGGCGATCTGCCGCCCTTTATCCTGCCAAGTCCGGCGCGGGTTGCCAGCGCCCTGTGGCAGAACCGGGCGCTGATCGCCTGGCATGCCGGGATCACGACGGTCGAGGTGCTGGCAGGGCTGGTGTTGGGCGCGGCGCTTGGTGCGGCCACGGCACTGAGCCTCGCGGTGTCTTCGGTGGCGCGCTACCTGTTGCGGCCCGTGCTGGTGGTAACACAGGCATTGCCGGTGTTCGCGCTGGCACCGATCCTGACGCTGTGGCTGGGCTATGGCATCTGGTCCAAGGTGCTGATGGCCGTGCTGATCATCTATTTCCCCGTGGCGTCAGCCTTTTTCGACGGGTTGATGCGCACGCCGCCGGGCTGGCTGGATCTTGGCCATACCATGGGGGCGTCGCCGGGGCGGTTGCTGTGGCGGGTGCGGGTGCCCGCCGCGATCCCGGCGCTGGCGTCGGGGCTGCGGCTGGCGGCGGTCTATGCGCCCATCGGCGCCGTCATCGGCGAGTGGGTCGGGGCGGCCGGGGGGCTGGGGTACCTGATGTTGCTGGCCAATGGCCGGGTCAAGATCGACCTGATGTTCGCCACCCTGCTGGTGCTTGCGGTGTTGACGCTGATCCTGCATCGGGCCGTCGGCTATGCCTGTGACCGGCTGGTGGCGCGGCTGGACTGACCCGGCCTGCGCGAATTTCTTTTTGGACTCTTCACAATCCAAGCTGGCGAAATCGCCAAGCGTGCTTATCTTCAACGTAGGAGAAGGAGCACATCATGGCTGATTTCGACAAACTCAAGGATGATCTAAAACGCACCCGCGATGAACTGCGTCTGCAGCTGCATCTCGCCAGCCGCGAGGCCGAGGACGAGTGGGGCGAGTTGACCGCCGAATGGGACAAGTTCCTGACGAAATCCCAATTCGACAAGAGCGCTGACGAGGTCGGCGAGGCCGCCAAGGAGCTTGGGCAGCGGATGAAGGCTGCCTATGACCGGATGCGGAAGGCCGCCGGTTGAAACGCGCGGGGGCGACATGACACCCCCGGAAGAACCGTCCGGTCTGGGCCAGTACGCCGGCTCTCTGGCGTACTGGCGGGACTTGTTGTTGGTCCTGTCACTTGTGATCTTTGGCTTGGTGCAGGGGGCGGGGTTTCTTGTTCCGCTGACGTTCGCGTTGCTGGTCTTTGTCCTGCTGACAGCGGTGATTGACCGCGTCGGGCGTGTTGAGGTGGCCGGGCACCGAATGCCGGGGGTGCTGGCGCATCTGATCGGGATTCTGATCATCCTGTCCGGCCTGTTGGTGATCGGGCTGATCCTGGCCAATCAGACCGACGACGTGGCGGATGCGCTGCCGCGCTACAGTGCCCGTTTTGACGGGCTGACGGCGGCCATCGTGTCGGTGATCGGCGAAGAGAACGCCCGATCCGTGGTGGAAGCGATGCAGAACGCCGATGTTTCGGCCTGGGTCGTCAACGCCCTCGGCTCGGCGGGCGGTTTTTTGGGCGCGCTGTTTCTGGTGGCGCTCTACGTTCCTTTCATGATGGTCGAGCGACGTCCAATGAGGCGCAAATTCGCCATAGCCGCGCGGGATGAACACACCGGCTCCGATATCCGGGACATGGTGCATTCGATATCTGCAGGGCTTCGGCGGTATATCGGGGTCAAGACGTTCGTCTCGCTTCTGACCGGGGTGTTCAGCTATGCGGTGATGAAGCCCTTGGGGCTGGACTTTGCCGAGACGTGGGCGGTGCTCGCCTTTGCCCTCAATTTCATTCCCTCGATCGGCTCGATCCTCGGGGTGGTGTTCCCGGCGCTCGTGGCGATCGTGCAATTCGATACGATCACGCCCTTCCTGATCATCGTGCTGGGATGCGGAACCGTCCAGTTCTCGATCGGCAACATCCTGGAACCGGCGATCACGGGGCGGTCGCTGAACCTGTCGTCATTCCTTGTCATCCTGTCGCTGACCTTCTGGTCGACGATCTGGGGTGTGGCCGGGGCATTCCTGTCGGTGCCGATCACCGTCTGCATGTTGATCGTTTTCGCCCATATCCCATCAACGCGCTGGTTGGCGGTTCTGATGTCGGGCGACGGAGACCTTGTCGCAGACCTCTAGGCCGACGCCTTGTCGACCGCCGAGCGGACGAGCGATTCTGAATTGACGCTGCGGAAGCAATTGAGTTTTGCACAGTAATGCGACGCAACGCTGCAATTCGAGCCTGATTTCTGTGCGAATGGCTGCAAAACCTACAAAGGTGTCCATTTAGGCTGCCCGGAATTTGCGCATCTCGGGCCGCCACCCTTTCATCCGTCCCGCAGGGTCCAACGACTGGTCCTGCCTACCAACTGCGGATGCGGGGAAACCAGACGAACAGCGCCTTCGCAGAATCGACAACCGGTGTTGCAGTCCGGACAGGGAACACCGCCCCGAGCAAGATGCTCGAGGGCGAACGACCTCTCCATGCCTGCAGCGGGCCGTCAAAACAGGGACACAAAGACTCATGACACTTCGTATCACAACGGCGCTGGTCGGCGCTCTTGCTTTTGCCAGCTCCGCAATGGCCGCAGACGACACCATCAAGATTGGCGTGCTGCACTCGCTGTCCGGAACCATGGCGATCTCCGAGACCACGCTGAAAGACACCATGATGCTGCTGATCGAAGAGCAGAACGCCAAGGGCGGTATCCTTGGCAAGCAGCTCGAAGCCGTCGTGGTCGATCCGGCCTCCGACTGGCCGCTGTTCGCTGAAAAGGCGCGCGAGCTGCTGACTGTCGAAGAAGTCGACGTGATGTTCGGCTGCTGGACCTCCGTGTCGCGCAAATCCGTGCTGCCGGTGATCGAGGAGCTGAACGGCCTGCTGTTCTACCCGGTCCAGTACGAGGGCGAAGAATCCTCCAAGAACGTCTTCTACACCGGCGCCGCGCCGAACCAGCAGGCCATTCCGGCCACCGATTACTATCTCGAAGAGCTGGGCGTCGAGAAATTCGCGCTGCTGGGCACCGACTATGTCTATCCGCGGACCACGAACAACATTCTCGAGTCCTACCTGAAGGGCAAGGGCATCGCTGACGAAGACATCTTCGTCAACTACACCCCGTTTGGTCATTCCGACTGGTCCAAGATCGTGGCTGACGTTGTTGCGCTCGGTGCCGACGGCAAGAAGGTCGGCGTGATCTCGACCATCAACGGCGACGCCAACATCGGGTTCTACAAGGAACTCGCCGCTGCCGGTATCTCGGCCGACGACATCCCGGTTGTGGCCTTCTCGGTGGGTGAAGAAGAGCTGTCCGGTCTGGACACCACCAACCTCGTTGGCCACCTGGCTGCGTGGAACTACTTCCAGTCCGCGGAATCCGAGGCCAACGACGCATTCATCGAAGCCTGGAAGGCCAAGATGGGCGAAGAGCGTGTGACCAACGACCCGATGGAAGCGACCTTTATCGGTTTCAACATGTGGGTGAACGCGGTCGAACAGGCTGGCACCACCGACGTTGACTCCGTGCGTTCCGCGATGTGGGGCCAGGAATACCCGAACCTGACCGGTGGAACCGCTGTCATGGGCACCAACCACCACCTGTCCAAGCCGGTCCTGATCGGTGAGATCACCGACGACGGCCAGTTCGACATCATCAGCCAGACGGCTGAAGTCCCGGGCGACGCCTGGACCGACTTCCTGCCGGAATCGGCCGTGTTGACCTCTGACTGGAAGGACCTGGACTGCGGCATGTACAACACCGCGACCTCGACCTGCGTCCAGACGTTGTCCAACTACTGATCTTCGGATCACTTCGCAGACCACAACAACGGGAGGGCGCCAAAGCCCTCCCGATCCTTTGGGCAGGCAGGCATGACAAGACTTCTGACACTCGCTTTCGCCGCCCTGATGCTCTGCGTCAGTCTGGCCACGGCGCAAGACAGCCCGATGCAGACGCTCTTGCAGGAACATCGGGCACTCATCGAAAAAAGCTCCCGGCAGACAATCGAACCGGCAATCGTCGCCCTGCGTGACAGTGGCTTGCCGCAGGCGCAACTCGTGATGGAGAAATGGCAGGCCAAGGAGTTGTGGCAACGCAAATCCGACAATCTGTTCTTCTTTGCCGAAAAGGTCGACAGCAAGACGTGGCGATTGACCGGGATCGACGACGGCCAAGCCGCAGGCGAATTCGCCAAGAAGGAGCTGAAGCAGCTCAAGCCCAATTCGGGCGTGCGAAGCATGATCGGCGCGGCCCTGGTACAATTTCAGTTGATGTCCGACGATCCGGCCAAACGGATCGAGGCACTGGATGCGATCCAACGTGACCTCGCGCCCGAGCAGTTGCCGGCCCTCGAGGGCGCGATCGACGGCGAGACAGATCCGCAGATCCTCGACCGCAAGGTACGGCTGGTGCGGCTGCTCACCATCCCATACGGTCGGACCGAAGACGAACGGGTTGCAGCCATCAACAGCCTGTCGGGCGACCTGGGTGTCGATGCCCGCGCCGCGCTCAACCCGCTGGTGGCAACCACGCGCGATGCCGTCGCCGGGGCCGTACCGGAGGGAACCAATGTCGCGGCCCTTCTGAAGCCCGGAAGTGCGACGTTCAGCAACGAAGAGGCCTATGCCCTTCTGGTCGCCAGGGACCTGGCGCCGGCACGCGTCAGTGCTGCCGACCGGCGCGAGGCCCTTCAACAGAACATCGAGGGTGGCAAGGTTGGCGGCGTTCCGGTGGCGCAGCTCGACACCGACGCTGCCCGCGAACGCGCCTATCTGGGGCTGGTCGCCGAAGGCAAGGCCCCGGCGACCGCCACCGAGGCAGAGATGTCCGTCGCGCTGGCCTCCCATGTGTTCTTCGACCGCTTCGCCGACCCCAACCCGGCGATCACGGACGCGGCGACCGATACCCTGAAAAGCATCAACCTCAAGGTCGGTGTGAACCAGGTCCTCGACCTGACGCTTGACGCGATGTCGCTCGCGTCGATCTATTTTCTCGCGGCCATCGGCCTGGCCATCACGTTCGGCGTCATGGGCGTCATCAACATGGCGCATGGCGAATTCATCATGATGGGTGCCTACACCGGTTACGTCGTCCAGCAGATCATCCCGGATTACACGATCTCGATCCTTGTCGCCCTGCCGCTGGCCTTTGCCGTGACCTTTGCCGCCGGGGTCGCAATGGAACGCCTGGTGATCCGCTGGCTCTACAATCGCCCGCTGGAAACGCTGCTGGCGACCTTCGGTATCTCCATCGCCCTGCAACAGCTGGCCAAGAACATCTTTGGCACCCAGGCCCGCCCGCTGACCTCGCCGGGCTGGCTTGACGGCGCGCTGGTGCTGAACGACGTGGTGTCGATCAGCTATATCCGCATCGCGATCTTCGTGCTCGCGCTGATCTTCCTCGGCGTCTTCCTGTTCATCATGAAACGCACCCGGCTGGGCCTCGAAGTCCGTGCCGTCACGCAGAACCCCCGCATGGCGTCCTCGATGGGCATCAACCCCGACCGCATCAACATGCTGACCTTTGGCCTCGGCTCCGGCATCGCAGGTATCGCGGGTGTCGCCATCGGGCTCTATGCCAAGGTCACCTCGGAGCTTGGCAGCGACTATATCGTCCAGAGCTTCATGACGGTGGTTGTCGGCGGGGTCGGCAATATCTGGGGCACGCTGCTCGGCGCGACGATGATCGGCTTCCTGCAAAAGGGCATCGAATGGTTCAACCCCTCCAACACGCTGGCGGCGCAGACCTACATGATCATCTTCATCATCATTTTCATCCAGTTCCGCCCACGGGGTATCATTGCCCTCAAGGGCCGCGCGGCAGGAGATTGAAGATGGCCCTCCATTTCGCCCAAACCCCTTCATCGTCTGTCCTGAAATATCCCGGTGGGCGCGAAGGGCTTGCCCCTCGCCTCGACCAAGGAGCCCGCGCATGACCGGTACATTCCTGTCCCGCAATCCTTCCGTCCTGATCTTCATTGCCTGCCTTGCGGCCTTCACGCTCGCGGTCACATTGATGAGCGAAGCCGCAGGGTCCGAGCTGATTTCGACGTCCTTCGTCAAGACCCTCGGCAAGACGCTTTGCCTCTGCCTTGTCGCCATCGCGATGGATCTGGTCTGGGGCTTTGCGGGCATCCTGTCGCTCGGTCACTTCGCCTTTTTCGGGGTCGGTGGGTACATGATCGGCATGTGGCTGATGTACGCCCGGACAGAGGCCATCGTCGCCACATCGCTCGCCAATGCCGAAATCCCCCCGACAGATCAGGAGATCATCGATGCCATCGGCACGCAGATATTCGGCGTCGTGGGCTCCAGCGACTTTCCCCCGATCTGGTCCTTTGCGGACAGCCTGACACTGCAATTGCTCATGGTCGTGCTTGTTCCCGGTCTTCTGGCGTTGGTTTTTGGCTGGCTTGCCTTCCGCAGCCGGGTGACCGGCGTCTACCTGTCGATCCTGACCCAGGCGATGACCCTGGCGCTCGCGCTCTACCTGTTCCAGAACGACTCCGGCCTGCGCGGCAACAACGGCCTGTCCGGCCTGCAGAACATCCCGGGGGCGGAGGGCATTCCGCAGGCCACCATCTCCGTTTGGTTCTTCTGGGCCTCGGCCGTGGCGCTTGGTCTGGGATATGTCCTGTCCGCCTGGGTCGTCTCGGGCAAGTTCGGCTCGGTCATCCGAGGCATCCGCGATGACGAGGCCCGCGTTCGTTTCCTTGGCTACTCGGTCGAGGGCTACAAGCTGTTCATCTTCACGCTCACTGCCGTCATCGCCGCCATCGCCGGTGCGCTCTACTATCCTCAGGCCGGCATCATCAACCCGGCCGAGATCGCGCCGATCGCCTCGATCTACCTTGCTGTCTGGGTTGCGATTGGCGGTCGTGGGCGGCTCTACGGCGCGGTGATCGGCGCGGCGCTGGTGTCGCTGTTGTCCACATGGTTCACCGGTGGTCAGGTTCCCAGCATTCCGCTGGGCGTCTACACGATCGTCTGGGTCGACTGGTGGCAGGTGCTGCTGGGGATCTCCTTCGTGCTGGTCACGCTGTTTGCGCCCAGAGGCATCGGTGGCTTGTTCGACTATTTCTCGGGCAACCGGGCTCCAAATCGGCATGGCCGCGACCTCGGGCCTGATGCCGGCAGCCTGCGGGAACAGGAGGCAGAGCAATGAGCCAGCTTCTGGAAGTATCCGGGGTATCGGTCACGTTCGACGGCTTCCGGGCCATCAACAACCTGTCCTTTTCCATCGGCCAGTCAGAATTGCGTGCAATCATCGGCCCGAACGGCGCTGGCAAGACGACCTTCATGGATATCGTCACCGGCAAGACCCGCCCTGACGAAGGCCGGGTGCTCTGGGGCGAGATGAGCCAATCGCTGTTGAAGATGTCCGAAAGCCAGATCGCGCGGGCTGGGGTCGGGCGCAAGTTCCAGCGCCCGACGGTGTTCGAGGACCAGTCGGTCTATGACAACCTCGCCATGGCCCTGAAAAAGGATCGCTCGCCATGGGGGGTGCTGTTCTTCAGGCCGCAGGCGAACGACCGGGTTCGGATCGAGGAACTGGCCGGGGAAATCGGCCTGGCAGACCAGTTGGACCGGAAATCCGGAGAGTTGAGCCACGGCCAGAAACAGTGGCTGGAGATCGGCATGCTGCTGGCGCAGGAGCCGCGCCTGCTGTTGGTCGACGAGCCTGCGGCGGGCATGACCCTGGCCGAGCGCGAGCACACGACCGACCTGCTGAAAGAGGCCGCAAAAACCCGCGCCGTCGTTGTGGTCGAGCATGACATGGAGTTCGTCCGACGGCTGGAGTGCAAGGTGACCGTGCTGCACGAGGGGTCGGTTCTGGCCGAAGGCAGCCTGGATCACGTGACAAAAAATCAGGACGTCATCGACGTCTACCTGGGGCGATGACATGCTGAAAACCGATGGACTGACCCTGCATTACGGCGGCAGCCAGATCCTGCGCGGTGTCTCGATCGAGGCGGTGACCGGCGAGGTGACCTGTGTCATGGGCACCAACGGGGTTGGCAAGACCAGCCTGCTGAAGGCGATCTCGGGCACGCATCCGCGCTCTGGCGGCAGCGTGGAGCTGGATGGCGAGGTGCTCGGGAAGCTGCCGGCGCATGTGCTGGCCCGCAAGGGGATCGGGTATGTGCCGCAGGGACGCGATATCTTTCCGCTGTTGACGGTTCGGGAGAATCTGGAGACCGCCTATGCGTGCCTGCCGAAGTCCGCGCACAAGGTGCCCGAGGAGATTTTTGAACTGTTCCCCGTGCTCAAGGAAATGCAGGGGCGTCGTGGCGGTGACCTGTCCGGTGGGCAGCAACAACAACTTGCCATCGGCCGTGCCATGATTACCCGGCCCAAGCTGCTGTTGCTGGACGAACCCACCGAGGGCATCCAGCCAAATATCATCCAGCAGATAGGCCGGGTGATCGAATACCTGCGAGATCAGAACGACATGGCGATCCTGCTGGTCGAGCAGTATTTCGAGTTTGCCTACGGATTGGCGGACCGGTTTGTCGTGATGAAGCGGGGCGAAGTCTCGATGACGGGCCTCAAATCCGAACTCGCCAAGGACGACCTGAAGGGTGCCGTATCGGTCTGATCCACATCGACGGGGCGGGCGCAGATGAAGCGCGGGCGATCAGCTCTGTCAGGCCGTCTCATGGCGGCGAGCGGGCAGGCAGACTCTGACCCGGCCCGCCGCCGAAATTGACATCTTCCGTGTGGCAAGGTAGCTGAGATTGCCCGATGAAGTGGGTGTCTTTTTGTGAAGATGGTTGGCGAGTGTGATATGAAGAATTCCGTCTGCGGAGTCGCTCTT
This sequence comes from uncultured Tropicimonas sp., assembly GCA_947495685.1. Taxonomy (GTDB): domain Bacteria; phylum Pseudomonadota; class Alphaproteobacteria; order Rhodobacterales; family Rhodobacteraceae; genus Tropicimonas. The sequence goes on along the minus strand of CANLZY010000014.1, from coordinate 38,386 downwards.
CTGGTGGTTGGTATTGCGGTTGCAGTTCAGGTGTTGGTCCCGGTGACCGCGGAGGCGCAGAGTTGGCCAGGCGCTCCAAACTGCTTTGCGACCAACAACAACCCCGCGATCAACGCCTGGAACCAGTTGATCAACATCTATCAGAACGTCGCCAAGACGGATGCGGAAAAGGCGATCGTCGCCGCGCAAATGATAGCGCTGGACGCGTGCTGCGCCAGCAGTGACCCCAGCAATTGCCTATGTGACAGCCCCACGCAGAACAGCGCCGTGACGAACGGCTGCCCGGGGTGATCGCTGCGAACTGCATTCCGTACCGGTGTCGATGACCCGTACGCCGCACAAGGGCGGCGGGGGCTGATCCGGGGGGCAGGTTCTGTCACCATGTCAGAAGAAAGGGCCAGCCCGAGGGATCAGCCCGCATCGCCGACGTGGGTGACGGACATCGGAGACTTGTCCGGATTGGCGTGGTTCCGGGCCAGTGTCGCCTAGAGGCCGGTCAAGTGCTGTATCGCTGCAGTTTCGATTGTGGCGATGTCATCGTCGCTCAACCGGACCCGCCCTGCGGCGGCGTTTTCGCGTGCCTGATCGGCATTGCGCGCACCGCACAAAGCAAACGTGATGCCGGGTTGGGTCAAGGTCCACGCGATGACGATCTGACCGATGGTGGCGTCATGCGTTTCGGCCACCGGGCGCACCTGTGCAACAAAATCCGCGATCTTCTGGCGGGCATCGACGGTGAACAGCGGGTTGTCGATCCGCAGGTCGTCGCCTGAGAAGTTGCGGTCCGGGCCGATCTTTCCGGTCAACAGCCCAAGCGCAAGCGACGAGTAACTGAGCACGGACACGCCGTGCTCCAGGCAGACAGGCACCAGGGTGTCCTCGATCTCGCGCTGGAGCATGTTGTATTTTTCCTGGATCGCGTCCAGTTGCCCGGAACCGACATAGGCGCGGATGAGGTCTGGGGTGACGTTGCTGGCGCCGATGGAGAGGATCTTGCCGTCGGCCTTGAGGCGCATCAGCGCTTCCATGGTCTCGTCAACCGGTGTCGTCACGTCGGGCCAGTGGGTGATGTAGTGATCGATTCGGTCGGTGTTCAGCCGACGCAGAGAGTGTTCGACCTCCTCGATGATCGATTCGCGGCCAAGATACTGGTGTACCGGGAGTCCGGCCTGATCGAATTTGTAGGTCCCCTTGCCTGTGTTCCAGACAAGGCCACATTTTGTCGACAGGACCACCGAGTCGCGAATCCCCGCAATTGCCGTGCCGACAATTTCTTCGGAATGGCCGAGACCATAGGCCGGGGCGGTATCGATCAGGGTGATGCCTTCGTCGATAGAGGCCCGGATCGCGTCGACCGACGCCACATCATCCGTGCCGCCCCATCGCCAGCCGCCGATGGCCCAGGTGCCCAGCCCGACGGCGGTGCAGGAAACTTCGGATCGGCCGATCTGGCGGACGAGTTGCGGTGCGTCTTTTGCGGGCATGGCGGACCCCCTGTCATTCTTGTGTTGCGACGAAAGCCTGTGAGGCCGATTGGCCAATGACTGGCGCATTACGCTCGTCGGGGCCAGCGATTTCGACGGAATGAAACATGCCTTCGAGCGGTCGGTACCCCTTGCGCGTGGTGCGGGCGTGAGGGGCTTTCTTGCGGTTTGGGCTCATTGCCATTTCCCTATGGCGGGGTTACATTCCTCAAGTCGAATATAAGGTGCGCGCCCCATGCTGATGACGTTTCTCAACCCCTTTGGTGCAAAGGCCGAAGCCCTCGATCCGGTGACGGCGGTCAGCATGGTGAAGAAGGGCAAGGCGGTTCTGATCGATGTGCGGGACCCCGGCGAACTGGTCCAGTCAGGCCGTGCGGTCGGCGCCCTGAACATCCCTCTGGGGCAGATCGGTCAGAAGGCCGACCCGAAAAACGCGGCCTGCCCGTCCGAATTGAAGACGAACGTCCCGATCATCCTGTACTGCGCCACGGGCAGCCGGTCGGGCATGGCCGGCAAGGTTCTGCGCAAGCTGGGCTATGAAACCGTCTACAACATCGGATCGTTGTCTGCGTGGCAGGGGGCTGGCGGCAAGGTCGTTCGCTGAGTGCTGGAATGACGGCTCAGCCGTTCTTGCGCAGGCCGAGTGTTTCGACCCGGTCTGCGGCGAGTGACAACAGGTTGCGAAAAGCCAGGTTGGATTGCAGGCTGCGCCGATAGATCGGGCCGGATTGGAACGAGATCGGCTCCAGACGGGTCGGCACCTCTGTCAGCCCGGCCCCGTGATGGGATCGGAGGGACGAGCTGGGCAAAAGCGCCAGAAAATCGCCCTGGCGCAGCATTTCAAGCACGGTCAGCATGGATTCGCATTGCACGGCGGCAACGACGCGGCGCCCGGTCTCGGCCTGAACGGCGTCCTGAACCGTGTCGAGATAGGCCAGATCGCTCTGATAGGACAACCAGCTGTATTTCAGCAGGTCGGTGGCCGTGGCCCCGTCGTGGGCCAGGATCGGATGGCTTTCGCGAGCGATGACCGTCAACCGGGCGGGGAACATCGCCCTGCGGACCAGAAACGATGGCAGCGCCTCGATCCGTTGGAACCCACCGAAAAAGGCGTCGAGCTCGCCATTCTGCAGCAGTGGAACCGCGTCCGAATAGTTCATCGCGCCAAGGGTGATGGTCAGGGAAGGGTGCTGCACATGCACCTGTGCCACCACCTGCGGCAAGATCGAGTACATCCAGACCGGCGCAGCCGCGATCCGAACGGTGCCCCGCTCGCCCTCGCGCAGGGCATGGATCTCGGTTTCCGCCAGGAGCGCTTCGCGCAGCAGGTGGCGCGCATGGATCAGCACGCGCCCGCCCAGTGATGTCAGGTGAATGCCGCGCGAGCGACGCTCGAACAACGGCGCGCCGACCTGCTCCTCCAGAAGCCGGATGGTGCGCGTCAACGCGGGCTGGGTCACACCGACCACATCGGCCGCACGCCGGACCGAGCCAGATTCGGCAACGGCGACGAACCGGCGGAGGGAGTCGAGGTTATCAAGCATTGCGATAAACATTTCTGATCGAAAATTAAAAAGTGTCAACTTTTCTTTATCGCTGGAATGACCCAATCTGGAGGCGAGAAATTCAGGACGTCGTCATGAAAGGGAGGAACCCATGACAAGCCGTAACCGGAGTGGACTGTCGCGCCGCGCCTTTATCCAGGGAACCACGGCGATTGTTGCCGGCACGGCATTGGGTGCCGGTCGCAGCCTCGCCCAGACGGTTCCCGCCCCGATCAACACTATCGCCGAGGGCACCACGTTCCGCTGGATCGACAGCGGCGACCAGAAGGCCGTGTTCTACAAGAAGTTCTTTGCCGACTACGCCAAGGATCGCGGCGTCGAGGTCGTGTATGACGCGCTGCCCTGGAACGAGATCGCCCAGGTTGTGCCGCTTGGTGTGCGCAACAACTCCGCGCATGACGTGTTTGCCCTGCCGCAGAACGTGAACCCGGCGGATGCCGTCGCGCAGGGATGGGTGCAGCCCTACGATGATTTCATCCCGAACATCGACGAGTGGAAGGCCGGCTTCCCCGACGGTGCCTTCCTGCCCGGAATCAACGAGTTCGACGGCAAGACCTATGGCCTGCCGTTCACCAGCAACAAGCGCTACGGCACGCACCTGCTCTACAACAAGGCCTACATGGAGGCCGCGGGGTACGATCCGGAAGCCAAGCCGCTGAGCTGGAGCGAATTTCGGGACGCGTCCAGGAAAATCACCGAAGCCGGCAAGGGCCGTTACTTTGGCTTCATCATCGGTGGCTCGCAGCTGGGTCGCTGGAGCCAGACGATCCGCAACATGGGCCGGATGGCCGGTGCCAGCGCGGGCGGCGACAGCGTGATCGAGGCGGATATCGATTTCCGCACCGGCGAATACGTGTTCGACAGCGACCAGTATATCGCCGCGATCGAACTGCTGATCGCCATGCAGTCCGATGGCAGCGTCTTCCCCGGTGTCATGTCGATGAATGCACCGCAAGCACGGGCCTTCATGCCCCAGGGTGCGGCGGGCATGATCCTGCAAGGCCCGTGGAACATCGGCGGTTGGGAAGGAAACAACCCCGGCTTCGACTTCGGGGTGTCCTCCGGACCGGTGCCGGACGAGGGCCCGGTCGGCAAGCTGACCATCGGCCAGGGCGCGCTGGCGCCCAACACGATGTGGCTGTTCAAGGGGTCCGAGCTTGGGCCGATTGCCGGCGATATCTTCCACTATCTCGGCACGCTGGAGGGCCAGACCGCCTGGGCCAACATCGTCGGGGCGGGCGATCCGCCGATCTTCCCGGCGGCGCTGGACGGCGCAGAGATGTCGGCGCGCTCCAAGGCAATCCTGCAGCATTTCAACGATGCGATCCGCGTTGGCCCCAACCCGATCGTCGGCAATGCCGAGCTGGGCAAGGTTATCGGATCTTTCCAGGCGCCCGAGATCAACTTTGCCCGCACGGTGCAAGGGCTGGTCGCTGGCGAGTTGAAAGGCGTGGCCGCCGAGATGAAGGGCCTGAAAGACCGCTACAACGCCTCGCTCGACGCGGCCTTTGCGGCTGCCAAGGCCGATGGCGCGCAGGTTGACCGGTCTGATCTGGTCTTCGCGAACTGGAATCCCGATGTGGATTTCGGAGCTGCCGATTACTGATCGGCTGACGGGGCCGCCACCCACCCCTCCCCGGCGGCCCCACCCCTTTTTCCCAGCAGGTTGGCGCCCGTGTTCGAGACACTGCACCGCTACAGGTACCACTATCTCATGCTGCTTCCCGGGTTGATCCTGGGCGGCATGTTCGTCTTCTACCCGATCGTCGCGGCCTGTTATTACGCGATGCATGACTGGTCGGGGTTCAACTCCGACAAGGTTTTCGTCGGGATGGGCAACTTCGTGAAGCTGTTCTCGGACCCGATCTTCTGGGATGCCTTCAAGCGCTCGCTGGTGTTTCTGCTGGGTACGGTGCCGTTGCAGATGAGCGTCTCCCTGGTGTTGGCGGTTTTGCTGAACAACCAGCTCCTGAAGATGTCGACCTGGTTCCGCACGATGATCTTTCTGCCGGTCGTCACGCCGGTGGCGGTCATCGGCATCATCTGGACCTTCCTGTTGTCGCCCTTCAACGGGCCGATCAACGGTTTGCTGCTGGACCTGGGTATCATCTCCCGCCCGGTGGATTTCCTGGGTTCCTCGGCCACCGTGATGCCCTCGGTGATCGGGGTCTATGTCTGGAAATGGCTCGGTATCACGCTGATCTACTGGCTGGCCGCGCTTCAGACCGTGCCGGACGAAGTCTATGATTCGGCCAAGCTTGACCGTTGCCGGGGCGCCCGGCTGATCTGGTACATCGTGTTGCCGATCATCCTGCCGTTCGCGCTGGCGATCCTGCTGATCTCGGCTGTCGGTGCGTTGAACGTCTTTCCTTTGATCATGTCGATGACCAATGGCGGTCCGTTCTTTGCCTCGGAGGTGATGGAGATCTTCATCTATCGCACGGCCTTTGCCACTGGTGACGGCTCTATCCCGCGGTTGGGCTATGCGGCGGCGGCGGGCGTGTTCTTTGGTGTCGTGGTGCTGTCGCTCACCATCCTTCAGGCCATCGCGACCCGTCGGGCGCGGGCCAGTGCCAAGCAGGTGCGCTCATGAGACATCGCCTCAGCCCCCTTCGCATCGTCTTTGGAGAGCATCGCGCGACCACGCGCATCGCCGTGATGTCGACGGTCCTGACCATCGTCTGCCTGATCTGGATCTATCCGTTCGTCTGGATGATCTCGACCTCGCTGAAGAGCAATTCCGAGATGTTCGCCAACCCCGGCATCGTCCCGCAGTCCTGGGCCTGGGAGAATTATGGCCGCGCCTGGACTGAAGCGAACATGGGGAAGTATTTCTTCAACACCCTGATCGTGACGGTCGGGTCGGTGGTTCTGGTGACCACCTGCACCTCGATGCTGGGTTACGTCCTGGGGCGGTACCGGTTTCCGGGGCGGAACGTTCTGTTCTTTGCCTTCGTGGCAACCGTGTTCATCCCGCAAGGCTTCACCATCATCCCGGTGTTCGAGCTTCTCAGCTGGCTGGGCCTGTCCTCCAGCCTGTTCGGTCTGACCATCGCGACCTCGGGTCACGCCATGGTGATCTTCGTGGTGCTGTTTGCCGGTTATTTCAGCCAACTGCCGCGAGAACTGGAGGAGGCCGCGCGGGTCGATGGTGTCAGTTTCCTGCGAATCTTCTGGTACGTGATGCTGCCGCTGGCCCGCCCGATGGTGGTGACGGTTGTCATCATGCAGGTGCTGCACGCCTGGAACGACTTCCTGCTGCCGCTGGTGGTGACGCTGGCCAACCCGGCGATCCGCACGCTCTCGGTCGGCATCTATGCCTTCAAGGGCGAACAATTCATCGACTGGACCGGCATGGCCGCAGCGGCCACGATCTCGATCCTGCCCATCGTTCTGCTGTTCATCCTGCTTCAGCGCTACTTCATCAACGGCCTTGCCGGCGCCGTGAAAGGTTGATCCCGTGTCAACACGTCCGAACATCCTGCTTATCACCACAGACCAACAACATTTCAGTGCCCTTGGCGCGGTGAACCCCAAGATCAAGACGCCCAACCTCGATCGGCTCTGCGCCGAGGGCACGCGGTTTGACCGGGCCTATTGCTGCAGCCCCGTCTGTACGCCGTCGCGTGCGAGCATCATCACCGGCCTGTACCCCAGCCAGCACGGGGCCTGGACCATCGGTTGCCGGTTGGACGAGGACACGCCGACGCTTGGCTCGGCGCTGGCCGCCGAAGGTTATGCAACCGGGCTGATCGGCAAGGCGCATTTCCAACCCCTGGCGGGGGACTCGCTCGAAAAGCAGCCGATCCTGCGTGACATCGATTTCTGGCGCGACTTCTCCGGGCCCTTCTATGGCTTCGACCACATCGAACTGTGCCGCAACCATGCCGATGAATCCCATGTCGGACAGCATTATGCCGCCTGGATGGAGGACAACGGCCTGATGGACTGGAAGGAATACTTCCAACCGGTGCCGGGCGAGTCCTCCAGCAAGGCCCCCGCCATGGCGCCGAATGCGCCCTATTGGGCCCGACAGGACCGCCATTGGAAGTTGCCCGAAGAAATGCACTATACCACCTGGATCGGTGAACGGTCGCAGGCGTTCATCGACAGCAGCGTGGCGCGGGGCGAGCCGTTCTTCCTGTGGACGAGTTTCCCGGACCCGCACCCGCCCTATACCGTGCCTGAACCCTGGGCGTCGATGTACGACCCCGCGGACATGGTGCCGGGCCACCTGACACCGGGCGAGCACGACCGCAACCCGCCGCATTTTGCCATGACCCAAACCGAGGCGCCGGATTTTGCCGACTGGCACAAGCCCTTCGAGGCCCACGGCTGCGCCAGTCACCTGTATCCGGAAGAGGCGCTGAAACAGGACATGGCGACCTACTACGGGATGATGTCATTCCTCGATCACGAGGTCGGGCGAATTCTGGACCAGCTGGATGCGCTTGGCATCGCGGACAACACCCTGATCGTCTTTACCACCGATCACGGCCATTTTTTGGGTCATCACGGGTTGGTAGCAAAGGGGCCGTTCCATTACGAAGACATGCTCAAGGTGCCCTTCATCGTCCGTTGGCCGGGCGAAGTGCCGGCCGGCAAGGTCAACCACGCCATGCAAAGCCTTGTGGACCTGGCGCCGACCTTCGTCACGGCCGCCGGTTTCCCCAAACCCAATGACCTGCAAGGCGTGTCGCAACTGGATGTCTGGACCGGGCGGGCCGAGAGCGCCCGAGATTTCGCGATCTGTGAAAACCGGCACAACCCGGTGCATCCGCATGTCACCAGCTATATCGAGGCACGCTACAAGATCTCGGTCTACCGCGACGGTGTCCATGGCGAGTTGTTCGATCTGAAGGCCGACCCGGACGAGGTCTGCAACCTGTGGAACGACCCGGCTCGCAGCAATCTCAAGCGCGACATGCTGCACAACATGGTGCAGGCCATCCTGCAATCCGAACCGATGAAGACCGAACGCGTGGCGCAGGCCTGAGACCCGCATCGACGACCCGGCGCGGCGAATGGACCGTCACGGACGGTTGCAATCCGGACAAGAGCGGCGTGAATATGCCATCAGGAATTCCGGGTGCATGGGGCCGCCGAACCTTCGGTCCGCCACCCTTCAGGGAGAGGATTGCCGAAATGGCTGATGGATACGACGCGCTGGAACGGCGCAGCGCAAAGAAACGTGCGGCCGATCTGGCCAAGGCCCTGCCGCAGCAGATCGCGGCGGCCAAGGCGTTGTCGGGCTATGCGACCAGCCTGGCCGATGTGGACCCGGCGGCAATCACTGACATTTCCGCACTGGCCAGCCTTCCGGTGCTGCGCAAATCCGAGTTGGGTGCGGCCCAAAGCGACGCCGAGCCGTTCGGCGGCTTTACCACCCGTCCGGCGCACGAATTCGCCCATATTTTCCAGTCGCCCGGGCCGCTGTACGAACCGGGTATGGTCAGTGACAACTGGTGGCGGATGGGTCGGTTCCTGCACGCGGCGGGAATTGGCAAGGGCGACATCGTTCAGAACTGCTTTGGCTACCACCTGACGCCGGCTGGCATGATCTTCGAGAACGGTGCGCGCGCCGTCGGTGCGGCGGTGCTGCCCGCAGGCACCGGTCAGACCGACCTGCAAGTGCGCGCGGCTGTCGATGTGGGGTCCACCGCCTATGCCGGCACGCCGGACTACCTGAAAATCGTGCTCGATCGCGCCACAGAGATGGGCGAGACCCTGAAGATCACGCGGGCGGTGGTATCGGGTGGCGCGTTGTTCCCGTCGTTGCGGCAGGAATACGCGGATCGTGGGATCGCGACACTGCAGTGTTATGCCACCGCCGACCTTGGCAACATCGCCTATGAAAGCGCGGCGATGGAAGGGATGATCGTCGACGAGGCCGTGATCGTCGAGATCGTCACCCCCGGTACCGGCGACCCGGTCGCACCCGGCGAGGTGGGCGAGGTGCTGGTGACCACGCTCAACCCCGACTACCCGCTGATCCGCTTTGCCACCGGCGACATGAGCGCCGTGATGGAGGGCGAAAGCCCCTGCGGGCGGACCAACATGCGCATCAAGGGATGGATGGGACGGGCCGATCAGACGACCAAGGTCAAGGGCATGTTCGTGCGCCCCGAGCAGGTCGCGGCGCTGGTTGCCCGCCACAGCCATGTTCACAAGGCTCGCGTGATCGTCACCCGCGAAAACGAGATGGACAAGATGCATGTCCGGATCGAGGCCGACGGTGGCGACTGGACCGAATACGGAGAAGATGTACACGACCTGCTGAAACTTCGGGCCACGATCGAGGTCGTTGCGCCGGGAGACCTCCCGAAAGACGGGATCGTGATCGAGGATCTGCGCAGCTACGACTGAGCTGCTATTTGATAACCGATCCGACAGGCGTAGGGTCGGCCCCAAAGAACAACCCGTTCGGAGGGGATCCATGAGCAGACTCGTTTCCACCCTTGCAACCTTTGCGCTGGCGCTTGCCGCCAGTGCAGCCACCGCCGACCGTGCCCTGGTGCTGGGGGCATCCGAGGCCGAACGGCGCGGCCTGTTTGTCGGCGGTAAAGGGATCGACACGGCGCAGGCGTTGCGCGACGCGGGCTTTGACGTGGTGACAGCGGATGCCGGGTCGGTGCAGGCAATGCGGGCGGCACTGTCCGAATTCATGCAGGACGTCGAGGATCAGGAACGGGTCGTCGTGCACCTGTCTGGCACCTTTGTGCGCGGGGCCGGACAAAACTGGATGTTGCAGACATCGCTGGATCGGATGCCTGATGTCGCAACAGTCGGGGATGTCGGCTTATCGATGGACACCGTTCTGGGCATCGTGCAAGCCGTGCAGGGCGCGGCTGTCGTGGCGCTTGGCGAGGCTGTGGTGAAACAGGAACCGGGCATCGGCCTGAAGGCAGGTGTCCAGATCGCCGATGTTCCGCAGGGGGTGACCTTGGCGCGCGGCAGTTCCAATGACGTTGCACGGTTCGTGGCGACGGATCTGCTTCAGACTGGCCGCAGCCTGTCCAGCGCCATCGATGGCGCAAAGGGCGTGACCGGGCAGGGGTTCCTGTCCAAACACGTGGTCTTCCTGCCTGATGGCGAAGAGCGTCCCACCGCGCCGCCGAACGCCGCAGAGGTCGAACGGGCAATCTGGCAGGCGACCACGGCGCAGGACAGTGTCGAGGCCTATGAGGGATACCTGCGACGTTATCCGGAGGGGTTCTTTGTGCAGAATGCCCGCGAGGCAATCGACTCCATCCAGAACGAGCCAAACCGGATTGCCCGTATCGAAGAGGACGCGCTGAAGCTGACCCGACCGCAACGGCGCGTGCTTCAACAACAGTTGACCCTGTTGGAGTATCAACCGCGTGGAGTCGACGGCATCTTTGGCCCATCGACGCGTGCCGCGGTCACCCGGTTTCAGGTGAAAAACGGGTTTCCAGGCACCGGATTCCTGAACAAGCAGCAGATCGACCGCCTTGGCCTGCAATCCGAACGCCGGCAGGAGGAGCTTGCCGCGGCGGAAAAACGCGAGCGTCTGGAGTTGGAGGCAAAGGATCGCGCGGCATGGGCGGTTCTGGGCGGTGAGGAGGACGAAGCCGGGGTGCGGACCTATCTGGAACGGTATCCTGAGGGGTTGTTTTCGCCGATCGCGCGCGAACGCCTGGCGGCCATGGAGGCCGAGCGTCAGGAACTCATGGCGCAACAGGACCGAACCGACTGGGACGTTGCCGCCAGTGCCGGAACGGAGGCCGCCTTTCGGGCCTATCTGGAAGCGCATCCCGATGGCGCCTTTGCCGCACAGGCCAAGGATCGGATCGAGGCGCTGGCCGGAGCCGACAGTGAAAGCCAGAAGGCCGCGCTGGCGGCGGAGGCAACGCTTGGCCTAACGCCGGTGACGCGAATGTTGGTCGAGCAGCGGTTGGATCAGATCCGAATGGCACCCGGCACCGTTGATGGCACCTTTGACGACGAGACCCGTGCCGCGATCCGTCGGTTTCAGCGGGCGCGTGGGCTGGAGGTCACGGGGTTCATGAACGAGGCCGTGGCCGCGCGAATGCTGGCCGATTTTGGCAGCTTCCTGATTCCGGGACGATAGGTTGAATTCGGCACGCAGTCGGCTCAATCAGTGTTCGGATCCGGGTTGCTGTCTCCGAGGGCATCGCGGAGAACTCGCCGGTGAGCGGGGCGGTTTCGCTGGCGGCAAGGGCGCGGGGGCCTCGATGATGGTCGCCGGATCAAACGGTCCTCCGATCTGACGGAGGGCCGCTTGGTGTTACACTGGCCGGATCAGGCGGCTTGTCCACCTGTCAGGGCGGAGTCGGGCGCGGTGAACTCGTACCCCAAGGCATCGGCAACTGCCTCGCAGGTGATCTTGCCGTTCCAGACGTTCAGGCCGTTGCGCAGATGCGGATCGCGCAGCAAGGCTTCACGCCAGCCCAGATCGGCCATCCGCAGGGCATGGGGCAGCGTCACGTTGTTGAGCGCATAGGTCGAGGTGCGTGCGACGCCGCCAGGCATGTTGGCGACGCAATAGTGCACGATCCCGTCGACCTCGTAGGTTGGCTCGGCATGAGTCGTGGCGTGCGAGGTTTCAAAGCAGCCGCCCTGATCGATGGCAACATCCACGAGCACGGCTCCGGGCTTCATCAGCGACAGATCGGCGCGCGAGATGAGCTTTGGCGCAGCGGCCCCCGGGATCAGCACGGCCCCGATGACCAGATCGGCCTCTGCGATCAGTTCCGCGACCCGGGTGCGGGTCGAATAGGCCGTCTTGGCGCGGCTTTCGAAATGGGTCGCGAGGCGCTCCAGAACATCCGCGCTGCGATCCAGAATGGTGACATCAGCCCCTAGCCCCACAGCCATTTGCGCGGCGTTGAAGCCAACAACTCCACCGCCAAGCACAATGACCTTTGCCGGGGCGACGCCCGGGACCCCGCCCAGCAGCACGCCGCGTCCGCCATGGGCCTTTTCCAGTGCCGTCGCGCCGGCCTGGATCGACATCCGTCCTGCCACCTGGCTCATTGGTTTCAGCAGCGGCAGCGCGCCCGTCGGGCTGGTGACCGTTTCATAGGCGATCGCCGTGGCGCCCGAGGCGATCAGCGCCTTGGTCTGGGTCGGATCCGGGGCCAGGTGCAGATAGGTGTAGAGCAATTGACCCGGACGCAGCATGTCGGTTTCGACCGGCTGCGGTTCCTTTACCTTCACGACCATGTCGGCATTGGCAAAGATCTCGGCGGCGGTGCCGACGATCTCGGCGCCGGCGTCGCGATAGGCGTCATCCTCTGCGCCGATGCCCAGCCCGGCACCGGTTTCCACCTGAACACCGTGGCCGTGGGCCACCAGTTCCGCCACCGATTCCGGTGTCAGTCCGACTCGGTACTCGTGGTTCTTGATTTCCTTTGGCACACCAATCAGCATCTTGGGGTCTCCTTCCTGAGCGCAATGATCAAGTGTCCCGCAAAATGGGCTGTCGAGGGTACCTTTTATGCGGTAGTTTTCGGCTATGCTTGGAAAAATTTACGAACAAATCCGGGAGACGACGGAAATCATGCTGGATCGGTTCGATGCGCAGATTCTGCGAGAAATGCAAAAGAACTCCGATATCGCCGTAGCGGTTCTGGCCGAACGGATCGGGTTGTCCACGTCGGCATGCCATCGCAGGGTGAAACTGCTGGAGAGCACGGGATTCATCGACGGCTATTCCGCGCGGGTGAATCCAAAGGCCCTGGGGCTGGACCTCGAGGTGTTCGTCGACATCACGCTGACCTCGCAAAGCCGCGAATCCATGAACGCCTTCGAGAGCGCCGTGCAACTGTACGACGAAATTCTCGAATGTGTTCTGACCACGGGCACGGCAGACTACATCCTGCGGATCGTGGCGCGGGACGTGGCCGACTACGACAACATACACCGAAATTGCCTGGCGCGGTTGCCGGGCGTTTCGGGGATGCAGACAAGTTTTGCTTTGAGGTCGATCAAGTCATGGCGGGGATATCCCGTGCCCGGATGAAACGCCGGGCACGGCAGTGCGCGGATCAGGTGTCAGACGAACTGGAACAGGCTGGCCGACAGGTCGGAGAGGTCCACCCCCTCCAGCGTCAGCGTGTTGGCCGTGGCCGTCTTGTCATAGACGACGTCATCGCCGACTTGCGTGGCATTGTTCATGAACTGGGTGAAGTTGCCGGCTTCGTTGTTGCCGGATACGAACCGGATCAGGTCCGCGTCCGCCCCGGTGACGTCGAAATCGGTGACCCGGTCGTCGCCAAAGGCTCCGGCAAAGACAAACTTGTCAGCACTTGCGCCGCCGGTCAGGGTATCGGTGCCGGCGCCTCCGTGCAGGCGGTCCTGACCGGAGCCGCCTTTCAATGTGTCTCCGCCAGCGCCACCACGCAGCACGTCGCTGCCCAGGTCGCCGAACAGTGAATCATTGCCGTCACCGCCCCTGAGAATGTCATCGCCGAGGCCACCCCAAAGCGAATCCTTGCCGGTGTGACCGTTCATGTTGTCGTCGCCGTCATCGCCCCACAGCCGGTCCTTGCCGGCCTTGCCATTCAGTCCGTCGTCGCCCTTTCCGCCATAGACCAGGTCATCGCCCGTACCGCCAACCACATAATCGTTGCCGTTGCCGCCCCACAGCTTGTCGTTTCCGGCGTCGCCCCACATCGAGTCCGCGCCGTTGTGGCCGCGCAGGTTGTCATTGCCCGCGCCACCGTGCAGCCTGTCGTTTCCGGCCATGCCGGCCAGATCGTCGTTGCCGTCTGTGCCAACGAAGTTTCCGGAATCGTCGGTCAGCTCGAAGATGGCCATCCGGAGCGTGTCCGCTTCACCGCCGATTGCATTGCCCGACGTATCGCTGAAGGTGAGCGCAATGCGGCCATCGTTCAGTTCGGTCAGGCTTGGGGATTGCTGGTCGCCAATATCGCTTTGGCTGGCCTGCAACCGCGACAGCACGGTCCCATCAGCGTCCAGAAGCAGGATGTCGATGCCATGGCCGATGCCGTCGTCGTCCCGGGATGTGACGGCCATTGCAAGCCCGCCCCCCTGCAACGTGATCATGTCGATCTCGGCGTACTCGCTGTTCCACTCGTAGGTCCTGCTGACGACTGGCGTGGCGCGAAACGGCATTGTGCCGTCCTTGGAGAATATGTCCACGCGCACCGAAGAGCTGTCGTTGTCGACCCGTTCGGAATAGGCAACGGCAAACCCGCCGCCCACGATTCCGGCAAGCTCGACGTCAGCGTTTGGAAGACTTTTTTCGCCATGGACGTAGAACGAGATCGGATCGGGGATCACCGGTTTGGTCGGGACAGTCACGCCGGCAATGCCGACGGGTGTGCTGAAATCCGGAGCCGAGATGCTGATGACGACGTCGCCGACGTGATCGACGAATGCCAGATCTGCGGGCGTGTAGGCCCAGACCATGTTGCCGTTTTCCATCTCGGCCATGTCGGCGTACCCAAGGATACCGTTCTCGGAGCGTTCGTCGGCCCCCAGCAGAAGCGGTTCCTCTTCGGCGGAATCGATGGATGCCAGCATCAGGATGTCGCCGCTGGACAGGATGATGCCAACCCGGTTTTCAGACAGCGCGACCAGTTCCGTCATCGGGTAGTGGGCGTCCAGGCCGATGTCGTTGAACAGCAGGTTCAGAGGCTCGTCGGATTGCGCCTCGCCATCGGCATCGTAGTACCGAATGAAGGGCGCCAGGTCCGTCGGATGGTCGCCAAAGGTGGCCGTGTGGTTCCATGCGAGGGCAAAACCGCCGTCTTCGCGTGCCACGACCTGCGGCGCGTCTTGAATGAAGGGATGATATTTCTGCTCGGCGTTGACCTGGAACGCATCAGCGAGAGGTTCACCATCCGGCGAAAAGATGCGGGCAAACACCGCGCCATCGACGTCGTCGAACTCTGATGTTGGTCGCTCCAGTGTTTCCGCCCAGACAACGACGACGTTCCCATTGTTGAGCGTTGCGATGTCAGGTGTCTGGCCATTTGGAACGTGCCCGACGGACCCAACGAGAACTTCAATGCCTGTGGATTGCAATTGCACTGCCGGCCTCCGATTTCTTTCTTGTGGGAAAGGGGTAGCAGTGGCGATTCTACCCGTCAACGAATTGCAGATCCGTTATCGGCAGTGGTGTTGCTGATGCCGCAGTTCCGTGTGGCAGGGCGCTCCGCGATGGGCGCCCTGCCCGGAATCCGGGGTGAAGTCAGGTCTTTGGGGTGCGTTTCTTGCGCGGCACGGCGTCTCCGCCGCGTGCGGGATCGATGCGAACCTTGCGTGGACCGGTGCCCGCGCCAGCGGGCTTGCCGCCAGACTTGGGCGGGGCCATTCTTTTGGACGTGTCGCTGGCATTGGCTGATGCAGCCGATTTGCCTGCGGCGAACGGTTTGCCCGGCTTCTTGGCGGACTTGTCGCCAAACGGCTTGGACGGTTTGTCCCCGTAGGTCTTTTCACCCCGAGGCTTGGACGGTTTGTCGCCGTAGGTCTTGTCGCCCCGAGGTTTGGACGGTTTGTCGCCGTAGGTCTTCTCTCCACGGGGCTTGGACGGTTTGTCTCCGTAAGTCTTTTCGCCCCGAGGCTTTGATGGCTTTTCACCCCAGGATTTGGTCGGTTTGTCCCCGAACGGCCGGGCTGGTCTGTCACCGGTCGGCTTGTCGCCATAGGCTTTCTTTGCCCGGGGTGTGACGGCGCCGTCGTGATCCTTGGGGGCGGATTTCCAGGCCGGGGCCTTCCGCGGGCCGTCGCCCGCCGGACGCGGCGGACGGGGTGTGCTCGGCTTGTATGATTTGTCGTCCCGGTCCTTGTAGGAGCGCTTGGCACCCCCTTGAGACGGTGAGCGATCCGAATTGGACAGGTCGGGAGGGGTGTCGAGCGCCGTCAGGATTGCGCCGTCTTCCAATACCCGGTCCGGCCCGATTGCCTGTTCCAGGCCAGCGGCGGCGCTCTCCCGGATCTCGACAAATGTCTCGTCCTGGCGGATGCGGATCGCACCGATGGCGTCGCGATCAAGATTGCCGGTCCGGCAGATCAGTGGCAGCACCCAGCGAGCCTCGGCATTGTCCTTGCGCCCCAGCGACAGTGAGTACCAGCGGCTTGGCCCGAATTCTTCCCGGACCCGATTGGGACGCTCCGAGGTGCTCGCGCCCGCGCCAACGGCCGACAGGTCCTCAGGCGGGGCCTTGTGGTCCTGGTGTAGTCGGACAAACGCGCTGGCAAGTTGCTCGACCGAGAACTTCTCGACCAGCAGGTCGATCAATTCCCGAGCGCTTTCGGGGGCGGCTTCTGCCCATGCCGGATCCGCCAGCAGACGTTCCTGGTCGCGCTTGCGCACATCCTCCGCCGATGGCGGCGCGGCCCATTCGGCCTGCAACTTGGCCCAGCTCAGCAGACGTTCGGCCTTCTTGCGAGACTTTGGTGGGACGATCAGCACGCTGGTGCCCTTGCGTCCAGCGCGTCCGGTCCGGCCAGAGCGGTGCAGAAGCGTGTCGGAATTGCTCGGAAGCTCGGCGTGCACCACGAGTTCGAGGTTCGGCAGGTCCAGGCCACGCGCGGCAACATCGGTGGCGACACAGACATTCGCGCGACCGTCGCGCAACGATTGCAACGCGTTCGACCGTTCGGTCTGGGACAATTCGCCGGACAAGGCCACGACCGCGAAACCGCGATTGGACAGGCGCGTTGTCAGGCGTGTTACCATGGCGCGGGTATTGGCAAACACGATCGAGACGCGGGCGTCGTGATAGCGCAGCACGTTGATCAGCGCGTGCTCCTCGTCGCGCGGGGCGACGGACAGTGCGCGATAGTCGATGTCGGCATGCTGCGAGCCGCTGGCTTGCAGGGACACCCGGACGGCGTCGCGCTGAAACTGTTTGGCAAGCGTCGCGATCGCCGGGGGAACAGTCGCGGAAAACAGCAAGGTGCGCCGGTCTTCGGGGGCCTCGCCCAGGATGAACTCCAGGTCTTCGCGGAAGCCCAGGTCCAGCATCTCGTCGGCTTCGTCCAGCACGATGGCCTTGATGTCGGACAGGTCCAGCGAGCCGCGCTGGATGTGGTCCCGCAGCCGGCCCGGAGTCGCAACGACGACATGAGTGCCCCGATCCAGTGCCCGGCGTTCGTCGCGCGGGTCCATGCCGCCGACACAGGAGGCGACCACAGCTCCGGCCGGGCCATACAGCCAGGACAGTTCGCGTTTCACCTGCAGGGCCAGTTCCCGGGTTGGCGCGATGACCAGTCCGAGTGGCGCGCCGGCGCGTCCGAATCGTTCGGCGTCCTGAAGCATCGTCGGCGCAATTGCCAAACCGAAGCCCACCGTCTTGCCAGATCCGGTCTGGGCAGAGACCAGAAGGTCAGAGGCACCGACGTTGTCGTCGGTTACGGCCTGCTGAACCGGTGTCAGTGTGTCATAACCTTGAGCTTCGAGGGCTTCGGCGAGTGTCTTGATCACGGGGGCTCACTTGTCTGGCCATCCATGGCCTGAAGGAGAAATGAAAAAGGCCGCGGAAATCCGCGGCCCCTCCGAATCTGGTTTTCGCGCTGATCAGCCCTGACGGGCCTTGAAGCGGCGCTGGGTCTTGTTGATGACGTAGACGCGGCCTTTACGGCGCACGACACGACAATCCCGGTGCCGGTTTTTCAGCGAGCGGAGCGAGTTGCGGACCTTCATGGTCTTCCCTTTCCTCTATCGCAGGCGCTGAAGGGCGCCGTTGGGTTTCAACAAGGGAACAGGCATCATGCCTGAACCCGGTATTCATGGTGGGCGGTACTGGGATCGAACCAGTGACCCCTACGATGTCAACGTAGTGCTCTACCGCTGAGCTAACCGCCCATCCCGTCGCCAAATCCAACCAATTGCCCAAACTCCCGAAAGAGAAAGGACGCGGTCGATTCCGCGTCGGTGGAGCGGCTATAAAAGGAACCCGCAGGAGGTTCAAGGGCTTTTGACGAGAGATTTTATGTCGCTATATGGGAATGCAAGGAGACCGCATGCGTCAAAAGCCATATCGACTGGATCTACCACAGGTGCGTACCAGCAGCGTGGTGTTCGCCTCGCCGCACAGCGGGCGCGACTACAGCTGGGATTTCCTGCGGCGTTCGATGCTGGACGAGATGTCGATTCGGAGTTCCGAGGATGCCTTCGTGGACAGGTTGTTCGACACCGCCCCGGCGTTGGGGGCGCCGCTGCTGTCGTCGCTTGCGCCGCGGGCCTACGTGGATCTGAACCGAGGACCGGACGAGCTGGACCCGGCCCTGGTAAAGGGGGTCAAGGGAACGACCCACAATCCCAGGGTGGCCTCCGGGCTGGGCGTTATCCCGCGCGTGGTCGCAAACGGGCGCGCCATCTATCGTGGCAAGCTTGACCTGGCAGAAGCCCAGAGGCGCCTGACCGAAGTCTGGCACCCCTATCACACGGCGTTGCAGGACCTCCTGGACGACAGCAAGGCCCGATTCGGGTCGGCCATCCTGATTGATTGTCATTCGATGCCACACGAGGCGGTGCAGGCCGTTCCCGGACGGTCAGGATCAAAGCCGCACGTCGTTCTGGGGGATCGTTTCGGGGCCGCCTGTGCGCCCGAGATCATGGACCGGATCGAGATGGCCTTTGCCAACGCCGGACTTCGCGTCGCGCGGAATGCACCGTTTGCCGGTGCCTTCATCACCCAGAACTATGGCCGCCCGTCACGGCGTCAGCACGCGGTGCAGGTCGAGATCGACCGGGCGCTTTACATGGACGAACGGCAGATCCGGCCGAGCCAACGGTTTTCCGATTTTCGCGAAACCCTTCGCCGCGTCGTGGCGGAGATCATCCAGAGCGGTGCCAGCTCTGCCATGCCGCTGGCTGCGGAATAGCCCAAGCGGTCTGTCGGGTTCGAGGGGCTCCCGGCCCCTTTGCGGTGCCCTGTCCGCCTCCCTGGATTTCCGTGGCCGTGGTTGGAGTGGCGGCCAACAGGCACAAACAGGTGCGGCGGGGCGTCCTTGAATGCGGTATCGCGCCCATCAACACCTGCAATCAGTCAAGGGTTCTGCGAAATCGCGTCAGGGCGAAACCTGCATAGACCAGCACGAACACCAGAAGCGCCGCCATTGGTGCAGACACGTTGGACAGGTCTGCGCCCTTCAGCATGACGGCGCGAATCAACCGCAGGAAATGGGTCAGGGGGAACAGCTCTCCCAACACCTGGGCCCACCCTGGCATGCCGCGATACGGGAACATGAACCCCGACAGTAGCAACGATGGCAGGAAGAAGAAGAACGTCAGTTGCATCGCCTGCATCTGGGTTCGGGCGGCTGTGGAGATCGTGTACCCCAACAGGACGAGCGCCAACACAAACACGAACACGCCTGTCAGCAGCAACCAGAGCGACCCGACGAACGGCACGTCGAACAACAGCTTTGCCGTCCCAAGCACGACCGTAACCTGCACCGCGCCCACACCAAGATAGGGCAGTACCTTGCCCAGCATGATCTCGAATCCCGTCGCGGGCATCGCCAGCAGGTTCTCCATCGTGCCGCGTTCGACCTCGCGCGTCAGCGCCATCGAGGTCATCATGACCATTGTCATCTGCAGAATGACGCCCAGAAGCCCCGGAACGATGTTGTACTGCGTGATTCCCTCGGGGTTGTAACGGCGGTGCACAATCACCTGAAGCTGCCCGCGCGCGGCGTCCTCGGCCTCGGCTTCGCGGCCAAGCTCGTGCAGCAACGCCTCGCTGGCAACCTGCCCGAGGGTCGAGATTGCACCCGAGGCAACGGCCGGGTCAGTGGCATCGGCCTCGATCAGGATCTGCGGTGCGTCGCCGCGATCCACGCGCCGTCCGAAATCCGACGGGATGGTGACCACAAAACTGACTGCGCCGCGCTCTATCAGGGCCTCGGCTTCGGCGGCCGAGGCGGTGATGTGATCGAACCGGTAGTATCCCGTCAGCTCCAGCGCGGTGACGATGGCGCGCGAATAGCGGTCCTGGGTGGGGGCGACCAGCGCGGCTGGCAGGTCATTTGGGTCGTTGTTGATGGCGAACCCGAACAGCACGAGCTGCATCAGCGGCACCCCAAGCATCATCGCAAAGGTGATCCGGTCCCGCCGCATCTGGATGATTTCCTTGCGCAGCAGCGCCATCAGGCGGCGGATGGAAAACCCGATCATGACATGTTGTCCTCCGAGTCGCCCATGAACCGGATGAAGGCGTCCTCCAGGCTGGTGGCCGTCGGGCTCGACCGTGTCCCGGTTTGCGCAACGACTGCCTCGACCGACGCTTGCAGGGCCGCGACATCCCGCCCGACGACATGCAGGCTGGTGCCGAACGGCGCAACCTGATCGACGCCCGGCATCCCGCGCAGGCGCTTCTCGGCCGTGGCAACCTCCGCCATCCCGCCCGTCACCAGGAAGGTCGATAACCCCGCGTGCGCGACAACCTCCTCCACGGTGCCTGAGGCGACCAGCGTTCCATAGGAGATGTAGTTGACGAAATGGCAGCGCTCGGCCTCGTCCATGTAATGAGTGGAAACCAGCACCGTCATTCCACCGGCGGCCAGGTGGTGGATCTCTTCCCAGAACTCGCGCCGCGCTTTTGGGTCGACGCCAGCGGTCGGTTCGTCCAGCAACAGCAGGCGCGGCTTGTGCATCACGCAGGATGCCAGCGCCAGCCGTTGCTTCCATCCGCCCGACAGGTTGCCGGCCAGTTGATGCTGGCGGCTGGTCAGACCGAGCGTTTCAAGCGTGTCGGTCACGTGGCGGCGGGCTGGATGCAACCCATAGAGCCCGGCGACGAATTGCAGGTTCTCGCGCAGGGTCAGGTCCTCGTAGAGCGAGAACCTTTGCGTCATGTAACCGATCTCTCGCTTGATCCGACGGGTGTCGCGCCCGAGGTCATAGCCCAGCACCTTGCCGGTGCCGGCATCGGGGGTCAGCAATCCGCACATCACCCGGATCATCGTCGTCTTGCCCGACCCGTTCGGCCCCAGGAAACCGGTGATCTGGCCGCTGGCGACTTGCATCGAGACGTTGTTCACCACCGTTCGATCGCCAAAGCGCTTGACCAGCCCGGTTACCTGGATCGCGGGGTCCATCATTGGCCGCCCCTCAGCCGGACGTCGACGATCTGTCCGGGTTTCAGGCGGTCCGACCCCGGGTCCGGACGCGCCTCGATCAGGTAGACGAGCTTTTGCCGATTATCGAGTGAATAGATGACGGGCGGTGTGAACTCTGGTTGATCTGAAACATAGGTCACCGTCGCGGTCTGGATGTCGTCGCAGCCGTCGCAATTGACCCGCAGGACAGTGCCGGGTGTGATCGACGCCACGTCGCGTTCGGGCACATAGAGGCGCAGCAGCACCGCGCCGTCCGGCAACAGGGTCACGACCGGAGCCTGAGGCCCGGCGATCTCTCCGTCCGTGCGCAACACCTCATGCACCGCGCCGGCCGCCGGTGCCGTCAGGGTTCGCCGCTCCAGTTGCCAGCGGGCCGCCGCGACGCGGGCCTTTGCCTGGCTCACCGAGGCAACTGCCGCCTCGATTTCGTGCGGGCGTGCGGGCAGTCGCGCGACGGCGAGGTTCGCCTGGACCTCGGCCTCCCGTGCCTTGGCGATGTCCAGACGGGTCTGGGCATCGTCGGCCTGCGTCTGAGGGGCTATTCCGCGTTGCTGCAACCCCGACAGCCGCTGGGCCTCGCGTTCGGCTTCGCGCACTTCGGCCTCGGCCGAGGCCAGCGATGCCGCGATCACCTGGATCTCGGCAGCGCGGCGGCCCTCGCGCAGATTGGCCAGCTGGCTTTCGGCCAGTTGCAGTCCGGCGTTGGCCTCGGCCAAGGCGATGGCGGCGTCGCGGGTTTCCATGATCGCAATCGTCTGGCCTTCGCGCAGGCGGTCGCCGCGGCGCACCGACAGGCTCTCGACCCGCGTTGTTGTAATGGGTGCGATCAGGCGAAACTCGCCCTCGACATATCCGGTGGCCAGCGGCGGCAGCCCCGTACAGGCGGCGAAAAAGGTGGCAAGAACCGGGATCGAGCAGACGAAATCAGCCATGGTCAAAGCTCTCTGTTGGCAGCGATGGACGCGCGCAAATTGGTCAGCAGCACCTGAGTGATCTGGCGCACCGTCTCTTCGGTGGGGGCGGCCCATTCCATCCGCCGGTTCACGATCTTGCGCCCGATCCGGAAATAGAGCACCTGCCCGATCATCGCGAACAGGTTCAGCCGGGTCTGGTCGCTCTCGGCTGTCAGACCGGTGGCCTGTTCCCAGATGTGACAAAGCTCGCGGTGCCGGGGGGCGATGACCTGAGCGTACAGGGCGTCAATCACCGGGCTGTCCTCTGACAGTTCCCGCAGGACAAACCCGACGATGTCGGCGTCTTTCTGTTCCAGCAGGATGAAGTGCGCAAAGCTCGCCAGCACGTTTTCCAACGCCTGTTCCGCCTGCTGCGGCGTTTCGGGAATGGTGATGTCGGCCGTCCTGAACACATTGGCCAGACGGATCGCTATCTCTTGACCACAGGCGGTTCGCAGGGCCTGCTTGCCGCCGAAATGATAGGCGATCGAGGCCACGTTGGTTCCCGCCTGCTGAGCAATCGCCCGGGTGGAGGTGCCGCGAAAGCCGTCACGCCCGAACAGCTGGATCGCGGCAGCGATGAGCGCCTGCCGGGTCTGTTCCGCGGGACCGGTGGCGGGGGGGGCGACAGGCTGGGGCATAGTGCTATCGACTCACCAGAATTCAATCAAACGTTTGATTGAATTCTGTCAGACTCTGCACGAGGAGTCACCTGATTTCCGATCCGCTGCATGAAACAAAATGCCCCCGAAGCGAAGGCTTCGGGGGCATTGTCTGTCTGCGGTGTGTTCGCGCGCCCTCAGGTCGTCCACTGCCAGGGGGTGGTGTAGTTGCCCAACAGGTGCCCAAGCGCCTCTTCGTCCACCTCTCCCGTGCGTTCAAGGTGCGCCACCAGTCCGCGTTTCTTGCTCTCGACCACAACGTCAACCCGCACGGGCATGCCGGCCTTTTGCAGTTCCGCGTCAAGGATCCGCTTGATTGCCATCTTGCGCAATTCCGGTTTGAAGATCTTGCCGACCGCGGTCTTCGGCAGTTCGGACACGATCTCCAGGTACTTCGGGATGGCCGCGCGCTCGGTGATCAGCGGCTTGATGAAGGCCAGAAGCTCCTTTTCGGTCACCTTGGCACCGTCGATCAGCTCGACATAGGCACATGGCAGTTCTCCGGCAAAGGAATCCGGTTGGCCGATGGCGCCGGCAAAGGCGACCGCTTCGTGCCCGGCAAGGGCCTCCTCGATCAAGGCCGGGTCGATGTTATGACCGCCGCGAATGATCAGATCCTTGGCACGACCGGTGATCCACAGATAGCCGTCCTCGTCGATGCGGCCCAGGTCTCCGGTGCGCAGATAGACATCGTGGTGGAACAGTTCGTGGTTCTTGTCGGCCTCGGTATAGGTCGATCCGGCATAGACACCGGGGTTGTCGACGCAAATCTCGCCGACCTGGTCGGTGGCGCATTCCACGACGCCGTGATCCGCCGTGTGGATCAGGATCTTCACGTCGGTGTGCGGGAACGGAATACCGACTGATCCGACCTTCTTGGCACCTTCGACCGGGTTGATCGACACCAGGCAGGTGGCCTCCGTGAGGCCGTAGCCCTCGATGATCTCGACGCCGGTTGCCCGCTTGAACTTGTTGTACAGCTCGATCGGGAGCGGTGCCGAGCCCGAGAAGGCATTTGCCAGAGACGAGATATCGGCATCGACAGGGCGCTGCATCAGCGCGGCAAAGGCCGTCGGAACCCCGATCATGAACGTCACGCGCCAGCGTTCGACCAGCTTCCAGAAATTGTCGAACACGCCGTCGCCGCGATACCCCGCAGGTGTCGGAAAGATCACGTGCGCGCCAGAGGCGATCATCGACATCAGGATCGGTTCGACCGCGAAAACGTGGAACAACGGCAGCGGGCAGAGCACGTTGTCCCTGTCCGAAAACAACAGCCGGTTTCCCAACCAGCCGTTGTAGACCATGCCGGAATACAGGTGCTGGGCGACCTTGGGCATGCCGGTCGTGCCGCCGGTGTGGAAATAGGCCGCGACGCGGTCGCCCTTGGAATCCGCGAAGTCGAGGTGATCGCTGTTGTGCCGGGCAAGTTCGGCGTTGAAGTTCAGGATCTTGGCCTGATGGGTGACCGTTGTCTTGGGGCGAAGCAGCGGCACGATGTATTTCTTCAGCCCAGTCAGATACCGTAGCATGTCGATTTCGAGCACATGGGTGACGTTCGGCGCCAGCTTCACCGCTTCGGCGGCCTTCTGTGCGACATCGGTCTTGGGAAACGGCTTGAGGGTGACGAGGACCTTGGCGTTGGTTTCCCGCAGGATGGCGCCGATCTGTTCGGGTTCCAGCAGCGGGTTGATCGGGTTCGAGATCCCGGCAATTGTCCCGCCCAGCAACGTCACCACCGTTTCGGTGGCGTTGGGCAGCAGAAAGGCGACGACATCCGTTTCCCCCACACCCAGCGACCGGAACAGGTTCGCGGCCTGGGTCACCTTGGCGTGCAGTTCGTTCCAGTTCAGCGTCTCGGACGGTGCGCCCGGAGTCGACAGCAGCTGAAACGAGACCGCTGGCCGTTGGCCATGGTGTTCGAGTGTCTGGCTGATGAACTGGTACATCGTGGTGGGAACGTCCCGTTCCTCCCACGGCATTTCGTTTTCGACTGCATTGCGATCCGCGACCGATGCAAACCCCATCCCTGTGTCCTCCCTTGGTCACGCCCATTTCCGGCGCTGGCCGGAAACTGGAGTGTTCGGAGTATGATGCGCAAGTCTGACGCTGCGCAACGCCAAAGGCTTTCGACCGGATGCCGTAACGTCGCGATCAAACTGTCGCGTGGCGCGCGCAGGCAGGTTGCGCCAGCACCGGAGAGCCGCGTTCCATGTGCGGTATCCAACGTCTGCGACCGGTTGGCCGGAGATCACCCCTCGGTGAACTGCAGCCGCGCCAGGCGCGCATACAGGCCACCCTCGGCGACCAGCTGGTCATGCGTGCCCTCGGCGACGATGCGGCCAGCTTCGAATACAAGGATGCGGTCGGCCTGTTTTACCGTCGCAAGACGGTGCGCCACGATCAGCGTCGTGCGCCCTTCGCTCATGGCGGCGACCGCCTCCTGAACGGCGCGTTCACTTTCGGCATCCAGCGCACTGGTCGCCTCGTCCAGCAACAGCACCGGCGCATCGCGCAGGATGGCGCGGGCAATGGCGATGCGTTGCTTCTGACCGCCGGATAACATTACGCCCCGCTCGCCGACGTAATTGTCGTAGCCCTCTGGCAACGCCAGGATGAAGTCGTGCGCGGCAGCGGCCCGGGCGGCGGCCTCCACATCGGCATCGCTGGCATCGGGCCGGCCAAAGCGGATGTTCTCGCGTGCGGTGTCGGCAAAGATGACCGGGTCTTGCGGGACCATGGCCAGCGAATGGCGGAAGGTCGAGCGTTTCATCTCGGGCAGGGCCACACCGTCAAGCCGTACACTGCCGCCCTGCGGGTCGTAGAACCGTTGCAGGAGTTGCAGGATGGTGGATTTGCCCGCGCCGGACGGCCCGACCAGCGCAACCTGTTCCCCGGGCGACACCGTAAAACTGACGCCGTTCAGCGCCGCGTCCTTCGGGCGGCTGGGATAGTGGAACACCACGTCGTCAAAGACGATCTCGCCCTTGACGGGCACCGGCAGGCTTCGAGGGTCGGCAGGGTCCTTAACGGCGTCCTCGGCCCCCAGCAGTTCGACCAGTCGCTCGGTTGCGCCGGCTGCGCGCTGCAATTCGCCCCAGATCTCGGACAGGGCGGCCACCGAGGCGGCCATGATGCCTGCGTAGATCAGGAACTGTACCAGTTCGCCGCCGGTCATCGCGTCTGCCCGGACATCGCGCGCGCCGATCCAGAGCACCCCGAGGATGCCCGAGAAGACGACGAAGATGATGATGATGGTCAGCGTGGCGCGGACGGTGATGCGGGTTTTCGCCGACAGGTAACTGGCTTCGGTCACCTTGGCAAAACGCGCACGGCTGGCGTCTTCGTGCGAAAACGCCTGCACCGTCTGGGCGGCCTGAAGGGCCTCGGAGGCGTTGCCGGAGGATTGGGCGATCCAGTCCTGATTCTGTCGGCTGAGGGTGCGCAAGCGCCGTCCGAGGGCCAGTATCGGCAGGATGACGACCGGAATGATGGCAAGGACCATCAGGCTCAGCTTCACCGAGGTAAAGAACATCATGATCAACCCGCCGACGAACAGCAGGGAATTGCGCAGGAACCACGAAACGGACGAGCCGATCACCGACAGGATCAACGTCGTGTCGGTGGTGATCCGGCTGATGACCTCGCCGGTCATGAGGTTTTCGAAATAGGCAGGGCTCATGCCGATCATACGGCTGAACACGGCCTCGCGGATGTCTGCAACCACCCGTTCACCCAACCGGGTCACGATGTAGTAGCGCATGCCGGTGCCAAGCGCGAAGATCAGGGCAATGCCGATGGCGGCCATGAAATACCGATCCAGCAACGCCACGGCCCCGGCGTCGAACCCGTCCACCACACGGCGCGCGGCGACCGGCAGCAGCAACGAGACGCTGGCGGTGATGACTAGCGCGATGCCCGCCAGAACCACATATTTCTGATAAGGCAGGAAGAACGGAAACAACGCCCGCAGTGCCCCTACGCGCTTGGAGCTTTCCCGCTCGTGCGCTGCGCCCTTGTCCGGTTTCGCCATGATTTCCACTCCTTGCCCTTTCCGTGCAATAGCGGTCCGACTCTGGGGCGGCAAGCAGATGGATCGTGATGTCCCTTCTGACGAGGCGCGTTGGGCCGCCTTGACGGGTTGCGCTGCGCTGCCGCGTTCCGCAGGATGCTGCCGCGTTCCGCAGGATACAGACAAGGTCGCAACGGAGCGTTCGGCGATATGACATTTCACGCGGCGTCTATCCCGCAGGGTCGGAACGAGGAGTTTCTGACCTCGACAGAGGTTTTCGGGGCCAAGATCGCGGTCCTGTGTGGGGATCTGATGGTGACCTACCTGCGGGATGACTTTGTCGGTATCCCCAACCCCGGTCAGTGGGACTTGCCCGGGGGCGTGCGCGAACCGGGCGAGACCGCTCTGGACTGTGCGCTTCGGGAAACCCGCGAGGAATTCGCAATCGATGTCCCGCGGCAAGCAATCCTGCACGCCGAGCGGTACTACAAATTCCAGCCGCACCTGACCGATGCCGTGTTCCTGGTGGCACAGGTTCCACAAGCGTTGATCGACGCGATTGTCTTCGGCGACGAAGGCCAATGCTGGGAGATGATGCCCGTTCGGCGTTTCCTTGACCACAAGAACGCCGTGGCTGAATTGCAGGCGGCCCTAGGCCATTGGTGGGACCCGATCGGCTGATCTGGTGGCGCAAGACGCTCGATCATCGAAGGACATAGCTAGCAGGGGCTTATGGCGCGTGTTCATGCCGGACGGGCCATGCCTGTATTGTGCGCCTTGGGCACACACTGAGTATTTGCCGGAAAGATGTCTTTCCGCACTGGCCGTGGGCAGGCATATTCCCGGCAGTATCATTGTTTGGAAAATCTCTCATGTTGGAAGACACCCTCAGTTCCATGTCCGGAGGCGCAATCGTGACGTTGTTCGTCGCGGCCTTCATTCTTCTCTGTGTCTTTCTGGGGGTGCGGGTCGTTCCGCAATCGCAGAAATACGTCGTCGAACGCTTCGGGCGCCTGCATGCCGTGCTTGGGCCGGGTTTGAATCTGATCGTGCCATTCCTTGACAGGGTCGCGCACAAGATCTCGATCCTCGAACGCCAATTGCCGACGGCAAGTCAGGATGCAATCACCAGCGACAACGTGCTGGTGCAGGTGGAAACCAGCGTATTCTACCGCATCATCGAGCCGGAAAAGACCGTGTATCGTATCCGCGACGTGGATGCAGCGATTGCCACGACCGTCGCCGGTATCGTGCGGGCCGAGATCGGCAAGATGGAACTGGACGAGGTGCAATCCAACCGGAACCAACTGATCACGCAGATCAAGATGCTGGTCGAAGACGCGGTGGATGACTGGGGAATCGAGGTAACGCGCGCCGAGATCCTGGACGTCAACCTGGACCAGCAGACCCGCGATGCCATGTTGCAGCAGTTGAATGCGGAGCGGGCCCGGCGCGCCCAGGTGACCGATGCCGAGGGCACGAAGCGGGCAGTGGAGCTACAGGCCGATGCCGAGCTTTATGCCGCTGAGCAGAGCGCCAAGGCCCGCAGGGTCAGCGCAGACGCGGAAGCCTATGCGACAGGAGTGGTCGCCGCGGCGATTCAGGCAAACGGCCTGGAGGCGGCCCAGTACCAGGTGGCCTTGAAACAGGTCGAGGCGCTGAATGCGCTTGGAAAGGGCGAGGGCAAGCAGACCATCATCCTGCCCGCCAACGCGATCGAGGCCTTCGGGGACGCGTTCAAGATGTTGAAGGGCAAAGGCTGATGTGGTGGGCAACGTGGTGGGCGTGGATGGTCGCGGGGCTGGTCCTTGCGATTCTGGAAGTGCTGGCCCCAAGCTGGATCTTTCTCGGCTTTGCCATTGGCGCGGGTTTGACCGGGGCGTTGCTATGGCTTGGAGGCAGCGCAATGACTGGCTCGGTCACGCTGCTGTTGCTGGTGTTTGCGCTCTTGTCGCTGGTCGCGTGGCTCGTGCTTCGGCAGGTGTTCGGGCTGAAGGGCGGATCGGTGAAGACCTTTGACAGCGACATCAACGAGTGATCGGGGCGCTCTGACCTGACCTGACCTGACCTGACCTGACACCGCAGCCGGAGGCCTGAAGGGATCCGGCCGCAAGCTTTCGATACAGACGACGATGTGGTGCCGTTCGCCGGTGCCGCGCGGTCAGCGGTTCGGGGTCCGGGCCTGTGGGCTGGAAAGCTCCCGAACGATAGCCTGTGCGGCGGCGCGCGGATCAGGCGACTGCCAGACCGGGCGCCCGACCACGATATGGTCCGCTCCGTCGGCGATGGCCTGAGCCGGTGTCGCAATGCGTTTCTGATCACCCAGATCGGCGCCGGCTGGGCGAACGCCGGGGGTGACGATCAGTCGGCCGGCGGCCTCGGGCAGGGCTCGGATCAGGGCCGCCTCCTGTGGGGATGCGATGACGCCGTCGGCGCCGGCGTTCAGGGCGTTGGCTGCCCGTTCCAGGACTATGTCGCGAATGTCGCCGGGCTTGATCAGCCCTGCATCCAGATCGGCGCGATCCAGCGAGGTCAGGATGGTGACTGCGAGGATCTTCAGATCTGTGCCCCCCTTGCCTTCCTGTGCTGCGCGGACGACGTGCGGATCGCCGTGGACCGTCAGGAAATCCAGATCGAACTGTGACAGCCCCCGAACCGCAGCTTCGACCGTGGCGCCGATGTCGAACAGCTTCATGTCGAGGAAGATGCGTTTGTCGTGCTCAGATTTCAGCTCGTTGGCAAGCGCCAGCCCGCCGCCAGTCAGCATGCCAAGGCCAATCTTGTAGAACGAGACGGTATCGCCAAGGGTTTCGGCAAGCTTCAGGCCTTCGAGGGCATTGGGCACGTCGAGGGCTACGATCAGGCGGTCATCGGACATAACGGGGCGCTCCTGGCTGGTTCGGCCCTGCCTAAAGCGCAGTGATCGCGGCTTCAACCCGGCCGCCCGCCGGACCACGAAAATCCGGCCACGTGCCGGACTGTTCCCTGTGGGAAAAATGTGACAGTGAAGCTTGCGAGAATGCTTCCGCGCTCCCATATCGGTGTCGAGGCTTGCGCCAACGACGTGCTGCGAATGCGGGCGACGAAACAGATGCAAGCGCTTGTGAAAAGGAGAATACGGATGAACATGGAGAAGTTCACGGAGCGGTCGCGGGGGTTCCTTCAGGCGGCTCAGACGATTGCGATGCGCGAAGAGCATCAGCGGATTCTGCCCGAGCATTTGCTCAAGGCGTTCATGGATGACGAAGAGGGGTTGGCCACCAACCTGATCCGGCGCTCTGGCGGCGCGCCCGAACGTGTGGTGGAGGCGGTGGATGCCTCCCTTGCCAAGCTGCCAAAGGTGACCGGCGACGGCAGTCAGGCCTATCTGGACCAGCAACTGGCCCGTGTACTTGACGAAGCAGAGAAGATCGCCACCAAGGGAGGCGACAGCTTTGTGCCGGTTGAGCGCATTCTGACCGCGCTGGCCGTGGTCCGCTCTGGTGCCAAGGAGGCGCTGGAGGCTGGTGCCGTCACGGCGCAGGGGCTGAACTCGGCGATCAACGATGTGCGCAAGGGGCGCACCGCCGACACCGCGTCGGCAGAGTCCGGCTATGATGCGCTGAAGAAATTCGCGCGCGATCTGACCGAGGCGGCCCGCGAGGGCAAGATCGATCCGATCATCGGGCGTGACGAGGAAATTCGCCGCTCGATGCAGGTGTTGAGCCGGCGGACAAAGAACAACCCGGTGCTGATCGGTGAACCCGGCGTCGGCAAGACGGCGATCGCCGAGGGGCTCGCGCTGCGGATCGTCAACGGTGATGTACCTGAGTCCTTGCGCAACAAGAAATTGATGGCGCTGGACATGGGCGCGCTGATCGCTGGTGCGAAGTATCGCGGCGAATTCGAGGAACGTCTGAAATCCGTCCTGTCCGAGGTCACCTCGGCGGCGGGAGAGATCATCCTGTTCATCGACGAGATGCACACGTTGGTGGGCGCGGGCAAGGCGGACGGGGCGATGGATGCCTCCAACCTGTTGAAACCGGCGCTGGCGCGGGGCGAGTTGCACTGCGTGGGTGCCACGACTTTGGACGAGTACCGCAAGCACGTGGAAAAGGACGCGGCCTTGGCCCGTCGGTTCCAGCCCGTGGTGATCCAGGAGCCGACGGCGGAAGACACCGTGAGCATCCTGCGCGGCATCAAGGAGAAGTACGAACTGCACCACGGCGTGCGGATCACCGACTCTGCGCTCGTTGCGGCGGCGACGCTGAGCCACCGCTATATCACCGACAGGTTCCTGCCCGACAAGGCCATCGACCTGATGGATGAAGCGGCGGCGCGTTTGCGCATGCAGGTGGACAGCAAGCCCGAAGAGCTGGACGCGCTGGATCGCGAGATCCTGCAAAAGCAGATCGAGGCCGAAGCGCTGAAGAAAGAGGACGACGTGGCCTCCAAGACCCGGCTGGA
Organism: uncultured Tropicimonas sp.; assembly: GCA_947495685.1. GTDB lineage: Bacteria > Pseudomonadota > Alphaproteobacteria > Rhodobacterales > Rhodobacteraceae > Tropicimonas. The sequence goes on along the minus strand of CANLZY010000014.1, from coordinate 7,183 downwards.
CAAGCTGGAAGAGGAACTGTCGAACCTGCAACAGCGGTCGGCCGAGATGACGGCGCGCTGGCAGGCCGAGCGCGACAAGCTGGAATCGGCGCGCGGGTTGAAGGAACAGCTGGATGCCGCGCGGGCGGAGTTGGACATTGCCAAGCGGGAGGGCAACCTGGCCAAGGCCGGGGAGCTGTCCTATGGCATCATTCCGCAGCTTGAAAAGAAGCTTCTGGACAGCGAAAACGCCGAGGACGACCTGATGGTCGAAGAGGCGGTTCGCCCCGAGCAGATCGCGGAAGTGGTCGAACGCTGGACTGGCATCCCGACGACCAAGATGTTGGAAGGCGAGCGCGAGAAGCTGCTGCGCATGGAAGACGAGATCGGCAAACGGGTGATCGGCCAACGTCAGGCCGTGACCGCGGTCTCGAACGCCGTGCGCCGGGCCCGGGCCGGGCTGAACGAGGAGACACGGCCGCTAGGGTCGTTCCTGTTCCTCGGGCCGACCGGTGTCGGCAAGACCGAGTTGACCAAGGCCTTGGCCGAGTATCTGTTCGATGACGATGCGGCCATGGTTCGGATCGACATGTCGGAGTTCATGGAGAAGCACGCGGTGGCGCGTCTGATTGGTGCGCCTCCGGGCTATGTCGGGTACGACGAAGGCGGTGTCCTGACCGAGGCCGTGCGGCGGCGCCCGTATCAGGTGGTGCTGTTTGACGAAGTCGAAAAGGCGCATCCGGATGTGTTCAACGTTCTCCTGCAGGTGCTTGACGACGGTCAGTTGACCGACGGGCAGGGCCGCACGGTGGACTTCAAGCAGACGTTGATCGTGCTGACCTCGAACCTTGGTGCGCAGGCGTTGAGCCAGTTGCCGGACGGTTCTGATGCCTCTGAGGCGAAGCGGGATGTGATGGACGCGGTGCGGGCGCATTTCCGGCCCGAGTTCCTGAACCGGTTGGACGAGACCATCATCTTTGACCGGCTGAGCCGGTCGGATATGGACGGTATCGTTGCGATCCAGTTGGGGTTGCTGGACAAACGTCTGGCACGGCGCGGGATCGCGCTGGAACTGGATGCGGGCGCTCGGACGTGGTTGGCGGACGAAGGCTATGACCCGGTGTTCGGGGCGCGACCGCTGAAGCGGGTGATCCAGAAGGCGTTGCAAGACCGGCTGGCCGAGTTGATCCTCGCCGGTGACCTGCCGGATGGCTCGACTGTTACGGTGACGGCCGGTGCCGATGGCCTGATCATCGGCGATCGCGTCGGCTCCACGCACCGGCAACCGCCGAAAGACGCAGTCGTCCACTGAGACGATGGAAAAGGAAAGAACAGGGCGCGGCGATAGCCGCGCCCTGTCTGCGTCTGACGGTCCGGGGGGCGAGGGCATGGGACCGTCAGCTGCCGGGCAGGATAACCTTGTCCACGACGTGAATGACGCCGTTGGACGCCATGATGTCGGCCTGCACAACCTCGGCGTCGTTGATCATCACGCCCTTGCGGCCGTCGACGGTCAGCTTGGCACCGTTGACGGTTTTCGCGGTAACCGTCTGACCGGCAACGTCGGCTGCCATCACCTTGGCGGGGACGACGTGGTAGGTCAGGATCGCGACGAGCTGGTCACGGTTTGCCGGCTCCAGCAGGGATTCGACCGTGCCCGCGGGCAACGCGGCAAATGCTTCGTCGGTCGGGGCGAAGACCGTGAACGGGCCTGGACCTTTCAGCGTGTCGACCAGGCCGGCTGCCGAAACGGCCGCGACGAGGGTGTTGAAGCTGCCGGCCCCGATGGCGGTGTCAACGATGTCCTTTCCGTGACCGTCGGCAAAGGCGGGGGTTGCCAGCAGGGCGGCGGAGGTGAGGGCGATGAAGGTTCTGCGAAACATTGGTGATCTCCATGTTAAAGGCTACGCCCGATGCTGGACGTTGAAGGGGGTACGCCCCCAGCTGAGAACTGGATGTATTGCAATCGTCGTCAATCGTGCTTGCCTTGCGCCCGGCGCGCGCTAAGCCGCAGGCATTTGTGAAAACAAGACACGAAGATGTCATCTCAAATCGGTCCTTGGATGGCTCGGCACGCCGGTAGAGCGGGTGTTCTGCCCGATAGATCCGCGCGCTCGGTCGGAGGGGCCGAGCGAGATGGTGTCATTCGACAAAACTGTCAGGCCACGTGATCGCTCTGAACCGGCAGGCGACTTGCCGGACGCGGTGCAACCCCGCATGGTGCATGGATCAATTCAGGGGAGATCGGGTGTTATGGGGCAATTCATGGGATGGAGCTTGTGGGTTCTCCAGATTCTGATGCTGGTGTTCGTGCTTGTTGTCGGGGTGATCGTCGCGGTGGCGGTGGTCTTTTTCATCGTTGATCGTTTTCAGACCAAGGATGCCATTCGGCGCAACTATCCGGTGATCGGGCGGTTTCGCGGGCTGTTCACCGAATTGGGCGAGTTCTTTCGTCAGTACTTCTTTGCAATGGATCGCGAGGAACTGCCTTTCAACCGGGCGCAGCGCGAGTGGATTGGCCATGCCGCGCAAGGTGACAGCAACATGGTGGCCTTTGGGTCCACACGGAACCTCGGCGTTGTCGGTACGCCGATCTTTGTGTGCGCGGCCTTCCCGCCCGTGGACGAACAGTTTGCCACGACCGAGCCCATGCTGATCGGCGCTGGCTGTCGAGTGCCGTATCTTGCGCCGTCGATCTTCAACATCTCGGGCATGAGCTTTGGTGCGATCTCGAAACCGGCGGTTCTGGCGTTGAGCCGTGGGGCTGCGCGCGCCGGGGTCTGGATGAACACGGGCGAGGGGGGACTGTCACCTTATCACCTGCAGGGTGGTTGCGACATTGTCTTTCAGATCGGCACGGCCAAGTACGGCGTGCGGGACGAACACGGCAATCTGTCAGACGAAAGGCTCCGCCAGATCGCCGCGCACGACGAGGTGCGGATGTTCGAGATAAAGATGAGCCAGGGCGCCAAGCCCGGCAAGGGCGGCATTCTGCCGGGGGCCAAGGTCTCGTCCGAGATCGCCGAGATTCGAGGAATTCCGGCGGGGCGGGACAGTATCTCGCCCAACCGTCATCCCGAAGTCGACGACTGGGGCGACCTGCTGGATCTGATCGCCCACGTACGGGAGGTCACCGGCAAGCCGGTCGGCTTCAAGAGTGTCATCGGCTCGCCGACGCATTTTCGCGAGTTTTTTGAGTGCCTGGTCCAGCGCGGTCCGGATGCAACGCCGGACTTCATTACCATTGATGGTGGCGAGGGCGGGACGGGCGCGGCGCCGATGCCGCTGATCGACCTGGTGGGTATGCCGATCCGGGAAGCCTTGCCGCGGATCGCGAACCTTCGGGACGAATATGGCCTGAAGGGACGGATCCGGCTGGTGGCCTCCGGCAAGATGGTCAATCCGGGGGATATTGCCTGGGCGTTGGCCGCAGGGGCGGATTTTGTCACCTCGGCGCGCGGGTTCATGTTTGCGCTGGGCTGCATCCAGGCATTGAAGTGCAACCGCAACACCTGTCCGACGGGGATCACCACGCATGACCGTCGGCTACAACAGGGGCTGGTGGTCGAGGAAAAGCAGACACGCGTTGCCCGATATGCGTCGAGCGTGATCCACGAGGTGGAGACGATTGCGCATTCTGTGGGCGTTTCCGAGCCGCGCCTGCTGCGGCGGCGGCATGTGCGCATCGTGCAGGCCGATGGGCGTTCGGTGCCGATGAACGACATTTACCCCAGCCACCAGGCCGCGTCGGTGCCGCCCGGTATCGAGCGCTCGGAGGGGTCGGATCACATCCGGCGTCCGCGCTGACAGATTCCAACGATCGCGTGAGATTCGATGTCAACCAGCCCACAAGTCGCGTCGATGCGCTATCTACCATGAAACGCATGGAGGACTCCGCATGGCCGGACGCTGGAAGAATGACCTGAACTGGTCGGATGTAACACCGAAGGCCGCATGGCTGAACCGGCGGCAACTCATGGCGGGTGCCGGTGCGCTTGCGCTCGGCGGGATCGCCGGGCCGGCACTGGCCAAGCTGAACGCCGCGCCGTCGCAATACTCGACGGCCGAGAAACCTGACAGTTGGGAGGTCGTGACGACCTACAACAATTATTACGAGTTCGGCACGGGCAAGGAAGACCCGGCCCGCAATGCCCATACCCTGACGACCGAAGGCTGGCAGGTCGAGATCGACGGCCTGGTCGACAAGCCCGGCACCTACACCATGGACGATATTCTCAAGGGCACGAGCCTTGAGGAGCGTATCTATCGCTTCCGGTGTGTGGAGGCGTGGTCGATGGTGGTTCCCTGGGTCGGGTTCGAATTGTCGGATCTGTTGAACAGGGTGGGGGTGCAATCGGGGGCCAAGTACGTCGCCTTTGAAACCGCGCTGCGTCCTGACGAGATGCCAGGCGTGAACAGCCGGGTGCTGGACTGGCCCTATGTCGAAGGCTTGCGGCTGGACGAGGCGATGAACCCGTTGACGATCTTGGCGACGGGGGTCTACGACGAGCCGATGCCCAACCAGAATGGTGCCCCGATCCGGCTGATCGTGCCGTGGAAATACGGGTTCAAGTCGATCAAGTCGATTGTCCGCATCACACTGACCGATACGCAACCGGCAACCAGCTGGAACAAGGCGAATGCCAGCGAGTACGGGTTCTATTCCAACGTGAACCCCGAAGTCAGCCACCCGCGTTGGTCGCAGGCGAGCGAACGGGTGATTGGTGGCGGTCTGTTTGCCAAGCGCAAGCCGACGCTGATGCTGAACGGGTACGGACCGCAGGTGGCTGATCTGTACTCAGGAATGGATCTTAAAAAGAACTTCTGATCCGGACGGTCCGATGACGGGACGGCACCTGCGTCGATCCGCAGGCGCGTCCCGGCAGTGGTCCGCGGGACAGTGGACTGGCCAGATCCGATGGGTTCCTTTGCGCCGGGCGGGTGCCCAGCCGGGACCGGTTGCTCTGGTGTGATCTTCGGCAGACGTGTTTTACCAGTGGCCCATCAACGATCTGGCAAAGAGAAGCGGTCGTTCAAGGAGAACAAGATGATCTTTGCCCGCCCCGTGAACGACTTTCTACGCCACGTTCCCGCATGGCCTCTCTACATTTTGGGAGCTTTACCGGTGATCTGGGTGTTCTGGCAGGGCGTGACTGGCGGGCTGGGCGTGGACCCGGTCAAGGGGATCGAACATCGACTGGGGCTCTGGGGCCTGTGGTGGTTGATCGCCGGTCTCTGCGTAACGCCGCTGGCTCGGGTGACCGGGGTGCGCCTGATCCGGTACCGGCGCGCGATTGGGCTGTTGGCTTTTTTCTACATCCTTGTACACCTGCTGGTCTGGCTGGTGCTCGACGTGCAGATCCCGTCGCAGATCTGGGCTGACATCCTAAAACGGCCCTATATCACCATCGGAATGGCGGGATTCCTGTTGATGGTTCCGCTGGCTGTGACGTCGAACAATTGGTCCGTGCGCAAGCTCGGTCCCGTGCGCTGGAGGAGCCTGCATAGACTGACCTACGTCGCGGTGACCCTTGGGGCAATTCACTTCGTGATGCTCGTCAAAGGTTGGCAGACCGAACCGGTTGTCTATCTGCTGGTCGTCGTCATGCTGTTGGTCTTCAGGCAAGTGAGGTCACTTCCGGGTTTGCGACGCGCCTGAGCGCTGCCTGTTCGTCGTGCGAAAACAGGGTTCGGTCAGTGGAAGAGGCAGCCCGCTGGCACAGTGTCGAAGCTGAAATGGCAAGCTTGGCGGCCATGTGCCGGTTACGCCCGGAAGAGATCCCGGACGCGCGATCAACAACAGGTCGGGATGGCCACGGGAGGCGCAAACCGGCTTGTGTGCCACGGCTCCATGCGCCTTGAAATTGCAGCGCCCTACTGATTGTTTTTCACGAAAGCAATCGCAAGGAAGAGACTGATGCTTCGCAAGGCTTTCCTCCATATTGGAACAGGAAAAACCGGAACGTCTTCAATTCAGGAGACCGCGCTTCGCTCAAAGATCGCGCTGGCCAGTTTCGGATATCTATTTCCCGGAAACGAACGAAACCACTTCCGCATCGGAATGGCGATGAGCGATGAGCCCAAGGCCAAGAGACACATGGCCACCCAGGGATGGGCCCCTGCGCAGGTAAAGTCCGACGTCATGGAGGCCTTGGCCGCTTTTGATCGAGAGGTCTCGCGTTCAGACTGTGACGTCCTGTTGGTGTCGAGCGAGTCGTTCATGACCGAAAGGCCCGAACCGTTCGATCGGCTTGTCGACCATCTGCGGTCCCTGGCCGAAGAGGTCGAGGTTGTGTGCTACATACGGCACCCAACGGCGATGGCGGTGAGCGCACTTCAACAACGTGTTAAGATGGGGCAAGGCACGCTGGCGGAGTTCGACCCGGTCCGTCACATCCGACGGTTCAGCCAAAAGCTCGATAGCTTTGGCCCCAGCCTTGCAAAATGCACGCTGACGGTTCGTCCTTTTGACAGGGAGCAGCTTCGAGACAGCGATGCAGTGGTTGATTTTTTCCACATCTGCGGTCTGACGGCTGAACAAATCCGCCAGTTGGATATCGCGCACACCAATCAGAGCCTCTGTCATGAAGCCGTCCTGATGCTGAATGCCCTGAACCGCCTCGAGCCCCGGTTCGTGGACGGTGTTCCGAACCCTAACAGATCGCAAGGTGTCGAGCAGCCCTACCTGGCGATGCGTGGTCAAGCCTTCACCCTGCCCGAGGATCTCCTCCAGCGCATCGAAGAGCTTTCGCGGCCGGAGGTAGAGCGCCTCGAGCGCTCGTACGGCCTGACGTTCAAGAAACCTAACTATCCTCAGCAGGCGTCATTCTGGGGGACCCAGACCATCGAGGACATCGCGACCGAACTGAACCGGCTCCAGGTCGAGAATGCTCGCCTCCGCACGAGGATCGAAGATCTATCTTAGGCGCGTTCTCAGTCTGTGTGAGTCGATGAGTTTTTTGGATTGGGTGAGTCTGTGGTTTGTGTGGGTATTGGGGTGTGATTCTGGCTGATTCCGGGTGCTGCCGTAGGGGCAGCGTTGATTGATTTGGGGTCGTGTCAAGTTTTTGTTCTTTGTTATGTATCTGAACCTGATGGAGAAATTTTGGTTTTGGTGTTCTGCGGGACGGAAACCCAAAAAAGGTCTTGCGGCTGTCGGGTAGTAACCTTAGAACCCCCTTCACCGGCGGCGCTGAGGCGCACG